>NZ_CP150177.1:3025000-4059496 GCF_037964975.1 Bacillus sp. EU52 | reverse complement strand
CTTCCGGCACGTCCCTCCTTTTCTTAGAAAATGGCGTCTTTCTCTGTTATAGAACACAAAAAAAGAGCAAATGGCGCTTACCATTCGTACACATTAAATGTTGAAAACATATAATATAGTAGATAAATAGCTTTTCGACAAATTTCACAACTTGTGGACAACCTTCTACACAAGCTGTGTGAAATCAATCCACAACTTATCCACACTTTGTGGATAAAGAGGAAAGGTAGGATTAGTAATCAAGAGTTAAAACACAAATATAATACCAAAATAAACGAGAGCTTGCAATGGTTGTCACAATCTTATCCACAAAGCGGACAACCTGTTGAAAAAACCTTGTCCACAGGGGTTGGTAATGTGAAAATGTTGTCGATAACCTCTGTGGATACTAAAAAAAGCCGAAAAAGATATCCACATGCGTGATTTTAGGGGCAAATTGTTTGGATTTGTCTTTTTTCCGTAAAATTAAGGAATCTAAAAAATAAGGTTTCGAAAGTTGAAAAGGTATGGTATCCTATTATGGTTGCAAGAAATAAAAGCACTAGTGAAGTTGACAATGAATAGGTAACGCAAATATAATAAGTAAGACTGTCTTTAACAGCTATTCCTCGAGGGAGGTGTCATAAATGAAAAGAACATTCCAACCGAATAACCGTAAACGCAGCAAAGTTCATGGCTTCAGAAGCCGTATGAGTTCAAAAAACGGTCGTCTAGTTTTAGCACGCCGTCGCCGCAAAGGCAGAAAAGTATTATCAGCTTAGGCCACTGAATAATGTCAGTGGTCTTTTTTCACGTTATGGGAAAAGATAGATGTGATGCGTAATGAACCGGGGCATGCTTCCTGGTTCAGATGCATCTCATGTTCATAATAAATTTTAAAAGTTTCTGCCAGCCAGTATCGGAGTGAGTCATTTGAAGAAGCGAAATCGTTTAAAGAAAAATGAAGATTTTCAAAAAGTGTTTAAACATGGGACATCAGTTGCAAACCGCCAGTTTGTCTTATATACGCTTGATCAGCCTGAAAATGATGAACTGCGTGTCGGGCTTTCCGTCAGCAAAAAAATTGGCAATGCTGTGATGCGAAATCGGATCAAACGTTTGATTCGGCAGGCCTTTCTTGAAGAGAAAGAGAGACTGAAGGAAAAGGATTACATCATTATTGCCAGAAAACCGGCGAGCCAGCTGACATATGAGGAAACGAAAAAAAGTCTGCAGCATCTATTCAGAAAGTCTTCATTATATAAGAAATCTTCGTCAAAGTAGGCATCACCACTGCTTTCTTACAACTTTTAAAAGCGCTTCCTTTCTGGTTGATCAGAAAAAGACACCATTTAAAACTGAAAGATGCTAAAATACATACAAGTATGCTTTGCAATAAAAGAGTGTAAAGATTAATTATAGGAGGAAATGTTGTTGAAAAGGAGAATAGGGTTGCTATTAAGTATGGTTGGCGTATTCATGCTTTTGGCTGGATGCTCGAGTGTGAAAGAGCCGATCACTGCAGATAGTCCGCATTTCTGGGACAAGTACGTAGTATATCCATTGTCTGAGCTCATTACTTATGTAGCGAAATTGACGGGAGATAACTACGGGCTTTCAATTATTCTAGTTACCATTTTAATTCGTTTATTAATTTTACCGCTGATGATTAAGCAGCTGAGAAGTTCGAAAGCGATGCAGGCTTTACAGCCGGAAATGCAAAAGCTTAAAGAAAAATACAGCTCAAAGGATCAAAAAACGCAGCAAAAGCTTCAGCAGGAAACAATGGCTTTATTCCAAAAGCATGGTGTCAATCCATTGGCGGGATGTTTCCCGATTTTGATCCAGATGCCGATTTTAATTGGATTCTATCACGCGATCATGAGAACACAGGCGATTTCAGAGCACAGCTTCTTATGGTTTGACTTAGGAGAAAAAGATCCTTACTATATTCTTCCTATCGTTGCTGGTGTTGCTACATTTGTTCAGCAAAAACTGATGATGGCGGGCAATGCGCAGCAAAATCCGCAAATGGCGATGATGCTTTGGATTATGCCAATTATGATTATCGTATTTGCGATCAACTTCCCGGCGGCTCTTTCTCTTTATTGGGTAGTTGGTAACTTGTTTATGATTGCGCAAACTTTCCTCATTAAAGGACCTGATATTAAAAAAAATCCTGAGCCGCAAAAAGCCGGAGGAAAGAAAAAGTGAGGAATGTGACTGCTGCAGGGCGAAATGTCGATGAAGCAGTACAGTCCGGATTGCAAGAGTTGGGATTAACGAAGGATAAGGTAGAAATTACTGTTATTGAAGAGGGAAACAAAGGGTTTCTCGGTATTTTCGGTAAAAAGCCTGCGATCGTAAAGCTGGTTGAAAAGATTGATCCGATTCAGCAAGCGAAGTTATATCTTCAAACGATTGCCGAAGCCATTGCCGGGAAGTCTGATGTGACTGTTCAAGAAAGCAAAAAGACAGTGAGATATCATATAACAGGTGAAAAGGCAGCATTGTTGATTGGGAAAAGAGGACAAACCTTAAACGCCCTTGAAACTTTGACACAGCTTGCCCTTAACCGTTATCCAGGCCAATATAAAAATGTGACGGTGGATGCAGAAAACTATCGTTTGAAAAGAAAAGAAACACTGAGCCAGCTGGCCATCAAGCTTGCTGACCAGGTTTTGAAAACGAAAAAATCCATCCAGCTTGAGCCCATGCCGTCCAGCGAAAGAAAAATTATTCACGATACTCTTTCTGGATATGCAAACCACCAGATCAAAACATATTCAATGGGTGAAGGCGAAAATCGTCATCTCGTTATTTCCCATAAAAGATAGCATAAAACCGAAGTCCGATAAAAATCGGATTTCGGTTTTTTTGTATCCGAAAAATCTACTTTTCCTAGTAATATCAAGGTTTTGCCGTTTAAGTTTTTTCTTTTTAGGTGTATCCTGTTGATAAAAAGGAAGTTCAGGAAATAAAATTAATTGTTATTCACATGTGGATAAGTTAAAGTAATAAGGGACGAATTTCTATTTCTGTGGATAACAAATCTTCCACTTCGAACTAAACTATGTTATCTTTTAGTTTTGGCATAATAAAAATTTTTTTATATAGATGAAGTATAAGTAAAGAGAGGTGAACAACATGGATACAATTGCGGCAATTTCCACACCGATGGGAGAAGGCGCGATTGCGATTGTACGGTTGAGCGGACCAGAAGCCATTCAAATCGCAGATAAAATTTATAAGGGACCGAAGGGGAAAACACTCAGCTCGGTCGAATCACATACGATTCATTATGGTCATATCGTAGACAGACCTTCGGATCGTGTCGTTGAGGAAGTAATGGTATCAGTGTTAAAAGCGCCGAGAACTTTTACACGGGAAGATGTTATCGAGATAAACTGTCACGGGGGAATTGTGACTGTGAACCAAGTGCTTCAGCTCGCATTGAGAGAGGGAGCGAGACTGGCAGAGCCTGGCGAATTTACGAAACGTGCGTTTTTAAACGGGCGTATCGATCTTTCACAGGCGGAAGCGGTTATGGACTTAATCAGAGCGAAAACGGACCGGGCAATGAACGTTGCTATGAATCAAATGGAAGGGCGTCTTTCTGCTTTGGTGCGCCGTTTGCGCAGTGAGATTTTAGAAACACTGGCCCATGTTGAGGTGAATATCGATTATCCGGAGTATGATGATGTAGAGGAAATGACGCATCAGATTTTAGTCGAAAAGGCAACCGCCGTGAAAAAGGAAATTGAGGCGTTGCTGAGGACTTCTGAGCAAGGAAAAATCTTACGTGAAGGTCTTTCTACCGTCATTATCGGCCGGCCAAACGTAGGAAAATCATCTCTTCTGAACAGCCTCGTTCATGAGGCAAAAGCCATTGTAACCGATATTCCCGGAACGACACGGGATGTGATTGAGGAATACGTGAATGTAAGGGGCGTCCCGCTTCGTCTGGTTGATACAGCAGGTATTCGTGAAACAGAGGATATTGTTGAGCGAATCGGTGTTGAACGTTCTCGCCAGGTTCTAAAGGAAGCGGACCTGATTTTACTTGTGCTTAATTATAGTGAAGAGCTTTCTGAAGAAGACGTGAAGCTTTTTGAAGCCGTTGAGGGCATGGATGTTATCGTGATTTTGAATAAGACTGACCTTGAGGCGAAGATTGACACTGAACGTGTCCGTGAGCTTGCCAATGGACGTCCAGTTGTTACGACATCTCTTTTAAAAGAGGAAGGCATCAATGATCTGGAAGAAGCGATTCAATCACTGTTCTACACGGGTGCCATTGAAAGCGGTGATCTGACTTATGTCAGCAACACACGTCACATCTCTATTTTACAGCAAGCAAAACGCGCCATTGAAGATGCGCTTAGCGGCATCGAACAGGATGTCCCGATCGATATGGTGCAAATTGACCTTACAAGATGCTGGGAGCTTTTAGGGGAAATCATTGGAGATTCTGTCCACGAAAGCTTAATTGATCAGCTCTTTTCTCAATTCTGTTTAGGAAAATAATTAAAGGAGGAACTAGAATCATGGGGTATGAAGCAGGCCAATACGATGTGATTGTGATTGGCGCCGGGCATGCCGGTGTTGAGGCTGCCCTCGCATCTGCACGCCAAGGCGCCAAAACGCTTGTCTTGACCATCAACCTAGATATGGTTGCATTTATGCCATGTAATCCGTCTGTCGGCGGCCCCGCAAAAGGGATTGTCGTCCGCGAAATTGACGCGCTCGGCGGAGAAATGGGAAGAAACATCGATAAAACGCATATTCAAATGAGAATGCTGAATACAGGAAAAGGTCCTGCGGTTCGTGCATTGCGTGCGCAAGCAGACAAATTCCAATATCAGCACGAAATGAAAAATACGCTTGAAAAAGAACCAAACTTAACATTGCTGCAAGGAATTGTGGAGCGGCTGATCGTTGAAGACGGCGAATGCCGAGGCGTTATTACACAAACCGGCGCACATTATCGTGCGAAAGCAGTTGTCATGACGACAGGGACATATTTAAGAGGACGTATCATTCTTGGCGATCTGTCTTACTCAAGCGGCCCGAATAACCAGCAGCCTTCTATTAAGCTTTCTGAGCATTTGGAGGAACTCGGTTTTGACCTTGTTCGTTTTAAAACAGGTACGCCGCCTCGCGTTAAAAGCGACACGATTGATTACAGTAAAACGGAAATTCAGCCTGGTGACGATGTGCCTCGCGCTTTCTCATATGAAACAGTGGAATATATCACAGATCAGCTCCCTTGCTGGCTGACATATACAAGCCCTGAGACACATGAGATTATTGACAGCAACCTGCACCGTTCACCGATGTATTCCGGTATGATCAAAGGTACGGGCCCAAGATACTGCCCATCCATTGAAGACAAAGTTGTCCGTTTTAATGATAAACCGCGTCACCAAATCTTCCTTGAGCCGGAAGGCAGAAATACACAGGAAGTCTATGTCCAAGGTTTATCTACAAGTCTTCCAGAAGACGTACAGCAAAGAATGCTTGCAACGATTCCTGGACTTGAAAACGTGCAAATGATGAGAGCCGGCTATGCGATCGAGTATGATGCAATCGTACCGACACAGCTCTGGCCGACACTTGAAACAAAAAAAATCACAAACCTTTACACTGCAGGCCAAATTAACGGAACATCCGGTTATGAAGAAGCTGCGGGACAAGGGATTATGGCGGGAATCAATGCAGGACGAAAAGCGCTTGGAAAAGAAGAAGTAATTCTAAGCCGTTCTGACGCCTATATTGGTGTTCTGATTGATGACCTTGTGACAAAAGGTACCAATGAGCCATATCGTCTTTTGACATCACGTGCTGAATACAGATTGCTGCTTCGCCATGACAATGCTGATTTGCGTCTGACAGAAATCGGACACCGCATTGGATTGATTTCTGATGAGCGCTATGCGGCTTTTGAGAAGAAAAAAGCGGCGATCGAGGCGGAGAAAAAACGTCTTCATTCTGTAATTATCAAGCCGTCTCCGGAAAATCAAGAATATATCCGTTCTCTTGGCGGAAGCGAATTGAAAGATGGAGTTCGCGGCACAGACTTGATGAAACGTCCTGAAATGAACTATGAAACAGTCACAAAACTGGCGCCGCCAGAAGTGCCGGTTCCTCAAGACGTGGCAGAACAAGTAGAAATCCAAGTGAAATATGAAGGATATATTGAAAAATCTCTTCAGCAAGTGGAAAAACTGAAGAAGATGGAAAATAAAAAAATTCCAGACCGAATTGATTATGACGCAATTAAGGGGATTGCGACCGAGGCGCGTCAAAAACTGAAAAATGTACGGCCTTTGTCTGTTGCCCAAGCTTCCCGCATTTCCGGTGTAAACCCGGCGGACATTTCAATTCTATTGGTGTATTTAGAGCAGGGACGCATTGCGAAGATAGCCGAATAGAAAGGATGACGGCATGAATATTGAAGAATTTACTTCTGGTTTGGCGGAAAAAGGGATCTCCCTTTCTCCCCGTCAGCTAGAGCAATTTGAGCTGTATTACGACATGCTGGTTGAATGGAACGAAAAAATCAATCTGACTTCAATAACAGAGAAAAAAGAAGTGTATTTAAAGCATTTTTATGATTCCATTACAGCTGCTTTTTATGTCGAATTCAATCAGGTGAACACGATTTGTGATGTCGGAGCGGGAGCGGGTTTTCCAAGTCTGCCGATAAAAATATGCTTTCCGCACCTCAATGTCACAATCGTGGATTCACTGAACAAACGGATCACGTTTTTAGAAAAGTTATCTGAGGCTTTGCAATTGGAGAATACAACATTCTGCCATGACAGAGCTGAAACGTTCGGGCAACGGAAAGACGTGCGTGAAAGCTATGATATTGTGACAGCGCGAGCAGTTGCGAGATTATCTGTTTTGAGTGAGCTTTGCTTGCCTCTGGTGAAGAAAAACGGTTTATTTGTTGCTTTAAAAGCCGCATCAGCAGAAGAAGAACTGAATGCAGGCAAAAAAGCAATCACGACGCTTGGAGGAGAACTTGAGAATATCCATTCTTTTAAGCTGCCTATTGAAGAAAGCGATCGTAATATTATGGTGATACGCAAAATAAAAAATACACCTAAGAAGTATCCAAGAAAACCGGGAACTCCTAATAAATCGCCAATTGAAGGGTAATTTAGACAGCCTGATATGACAATACCATCATATTTTCATCAAAATTGATGGATGTACAGCAGGAAAAACCATGAGAAAATAGAATTATAAAAATGGCAGTTTTTAAAGGTGGTGTAGGTACATGAAGCATTCATTCTCTCGTTTCTTCGGGCTTGGTGAGAAGGAACAGGAGCCGGAGATTGCTGAACATGATACAAATAAAGAAGAGATTCTGGAAATACCGGTAAATGCTATCGTTCCCAACCGTTTTCAGCCACGCACCATTTTCTCAGATGAAAAAATCAAAGAGTTAGCAATGACCATTCATACACACGGCATTATTCAGCCGATTGTTGTTAGGCATACAGAAGAAGAAGGCCAATACGAACTCATTGCAGGTGAAAGACGCTGGAGAGCGGTGCAATCGCTTGAGTGGGAAAAGATTCCGGCAATTATTAAGGATTTTTCCGACACGGAAACCGCTTCTGTGGCGTTAATCGAAAACTTGCAGCGGGAAGAACTGTCTTCTATTGAGGAAGCGCATGCTTATGCTAGGCTGCTTGAGCTGCATGATTTAACACAGGAGGCACTCGCACAGCGCTTAGGAAAAGGGCAGTCTACAATCGCGAATAAGCTTCGGTTATTAAAGCTGCCTCAGCCGGTCCAAGAGGCGATTATGGAGAAGAAAATCACCGAGCGCCATGCCAGAGCGCTGATTCCGCTGAAACAGCCTGAGCTCCAAGTCACACTGCTCACAGAGATTATTGAGAAAAGTTTAAATGTAAAGCAGACGGAAGACCGCGTGGTGAAAATGCTGGAGCAAGGCAAGAGAAAGCCAAAGCCGAGACGCAAAGCATTCAGCAGAGATACAAGAATTGCGATGAACACGATTCGCCAGTCACTATCAATGGTGGAAGACAGCGGTGTAAAATTGAATACAGAAGAAGAAGAATTTGAAGAATATATTCAATTAACGATTCGCATACCAAAATAGAAGCTCTCCTGAAAAGCAGGAGAGCTTTTTATATTTTGCATAAAAGGTAATTACTAATCAAAAGGTAATTACTTACTTTTAGTGAATATTATTATATTAGAATTCTTTTCTTTGAGCTTGTGGATAAATTCTTCAGATTTTTGCGGTGAAATCACTGCATGTCCCCATCCCCCCTGATAATATATCGTGATGGCATGGCGAGAGCCGATCAGACGAAAACCGGACCACAGTTTCTTTTTTTGAACGACTTTATCGATGTTTTTGTAAGGAATTTGATGTTTGATCAGTCCGGCTTTAATGATCAGGTGGTGTTCCTTCAATACATATTTCAGGTCAATAAAGCTCCAAATGATGAGTCCATTTAAAAGAGTCAGCAGAATAAAAATGATCCAGCCGGAAACTCTCATATTTCCCAGCACAAAAGGAACAATGGCATCTGCTTGTATCAGTAATATGAGAAACACAATCATCAGCGTAACGGGTACATCTCTCTTCGTTTGATAAACCATTTTCTCACCATCCTGTTTCCACGTTCTGTACTGTGACTTCTTCTTTTTTTCTTTAAGAAATTCTTTTTTTAAGTCAAAAAAACATAGAAATTGCAGAATTTATAAGAGAAAGCATAAAGCGTGCTTGAATTTTCAATTATTTCCCTTCTGATTCGGAACAAAATGATGAAAAAAATGAAACGCTTTAATCTTTTTTTGATAGAATAGAAGCAAGATAGTACATGTTCATGTGAAAGTAGGTGACATCGTGGGAAAAATCATAGCAATTACGAACCAAAAAGGCGGGGTCGGCAAAACAACGACGTCTGTCAACCTTGGGGCATGTTTGGCTTACATAGGGAAAAGGGTTCTGCTGGTAGATATTGATCCGCAGGGAAATGCGACAAGCGGATTAGGGATTGAAAAAGCCGATGTAGAGCAGTGTGTGTACGATATTTTAGTAGATGATGCAGATGTAATAGATATTATTAAAGCAACGACAGTAGAGAACTTGGATGTGATTCCTGCGACGATTCAGCTTGCAGGGGCTGAAATCGAGCTGGTTCCTACAATATCAAGAGAAGTGAGATTGAAGAGAGCGCTTGAAGCAGTAAAGCAAAATTATGATTATATTATCATTGATTGTCCGCCGTCATTGGGCTTGCTGACGATTAATGCCCTTACTGCCTCGGATTCCGTTGTGATTCCTGTACAGTGCGAATATTATGCCTTGGAGGGTCTCAGCCAGTTATTAAATACAGTACGTCTTGTGCAAAAGCATTTGAATACTGATTTAATGATTGAAGGTGTATTGCTGACAATGCTTGATGCCCGGACAAACCTTGGCATTCAAGTGATTGAAGAGGTTAAAAAGTATTTTAGGGATAAAGTATATAAGACAGTTATTCCGCGTAATGTCCGTCTGAGTGAGGCACCGAGTCACGGAAAACCCATCATTTTATACGATCCGCGGTCAAGAGGTGCGGAAGTATATTTAGATTTAGCAAAGGAAGTGGCTGCGAATGGCTAAAGGCCTTGGAAAAGGGATTAATGCGTTATTTAATCAGGTAGATTTGTCTGAAGAGACAGTTGAAGAAATTAAAATTGCCGATTTACGCCCTAATCCTTATCAGCCAAGAAAACACTTTGATGACGAGGCATTAGCTGAACTAAAAGAATCTGTGTTGCAGCATGGCATTCTTCAGCCGCTTATCGTCAGAAAATCTTTAAAAGGCTATGATATTGTTGCAGGTGAACGGCGTTTTCGAGCGGCAAAGCTGGCAGGTTTAGATACAGTTCCGGCCATTGTCCGTGAATTATCAGAGGCGTTAATGAGGGAAATTGCTTTATTAGAAAACCTTCAGCGTGAAGATTTATCTCCGCTTGAAGAGGCTCAGGCATATGATTCCTTGTTGAAACACTTAGATCTCACACAAGAGCAGCTTGCCAAACGTCTTGGGAAAAGCAGACCGCATATTGCGAATCATTTAAGACTGCTGACACTGCCAGAAAATATTCAGCAGCTTATTGCCGAAGGTACGCTTTCTATGGGACATGGACGCACGCTTCTTGGCTTAAAAAACAAAAATAAGCTTGAACCGCTGGTACAAAAAGTGATTGCGGAGCAGCTCAATGTTCGCCAGCTTGAGCAGCTGGTTCAGCAGTTGAATCAGAATGTTCCACGTGAAACAAAGAAAAAAGAACCTGTGAAAGACGCGGTTCTAAAAGAACGGGAATCCTATCTCCAAAATTATTTTGGAACAACAGTTAATATTAAAAGACAGAAGAAAAAAGGCAAAATCGAAATTGAATTTTTCTCTAATGAAGACCTTGACCGGATTTTAGAGCTTTTGTCTGAACGAGAATCGTAAATGAAGAAACCATCTTTCAAGCGAAGATGGTTTTTGTTTTATATGCGCCCAGTGAGCCTTTGCAACGGGTTAAGGCGTTCTTGCCTCCACTCTGTCCGATCTGTTAAACTCAATCCTTCCGCGAGAACATTGGCCATATTCATGACCAAGTTGAGTCTTGTATTTTGCAATACAAAATATTCCATGAAACCGCTAACATTCACGATTCCGTTAATATGAAGATCTCCCACTTCAGGAAGGTCTTTTTGTACACCGGCTCCGGGCTTTAATGGCCCGTCCCCGATTTGAAATGAACCCACACTCTTAACGCGGCCTAAGCATGCATCGACTGCTATAACAAATGGGTTTTTATGTAATTTATGAATGTCATTGATTTTATCCTTCATGTTCACAGCATGGACGGGGTCAGATAAGGTTCCGTAGACATGGAATCTGGTGAGCTGCATCTGTTTGAGTTTCATTCCTACGAGCGGGCCCAATGAATCACCGGTTGAACGGTCTGTTCCGATACAAACCACAACAATTGGTTTGCCGGCAGCTTTACGTAAGGATGAAGAAAGGATGGTTTGGATTTGTTTTGCCGCTGCAGCATCTGTATGTGAAACATATTGCTTTACTCGTTCCTGAGAGGAAAAAAGCCCGCCTTTTCGATTCATGGGTTTCACTTCCTTGTTATAGTAGGTAACAGAATTGCTATGGTGTGTGTTTCGTTATGTAAGGTTGTTTACAGTATATCCAGCAGTACGGTTTTTTATGCTTTGTGTATGGCACCGGAGATTTTAAAAAAGTAGAGGGCATGATATGAATGGTTAGTGGGCGATTACAAGTATTGTCCCTCATTGCCTCGATCATGATCAAGCAATTGTCTGCTTATGAAACACTTTATAGATAGGAATGGTTAATGAGGTTCATTCCTTCATTCCACTGCAAAATGATATATTTTTAGACTGCCTCCATTAGCAGTCTTTTTTTTATGTGTATTTCGTATGATAATTTCACCTTGTGTTCAAATGTCTATGAAAATATGGCATGTTTGCTTTCCTTTATTTATATAGTAACAATAACGGGAACAAGCTGAACTTTGTCTATGAGGTGATAGTGTTGTGGAGAGCCGGAATGAAGTGGATGCTGCTCATATTAGGGAGCCTGATCGGGGCCGGATATGCGAGCGGTCAGGAGATATGGCAGTTTTTTGGGGCGGAAAGCGGACTTGCTATTGTGCTGTTTACAATTATGTTCATTTTCTCGTCTTATATTGTGATGAAAATCAGTTTTAAGGTTCAATCCACTCATTTTCTGCCGGTTCTGGAGCATTTAATGGGGCCATGGCTGGCGAAAATTTATGATGTCCTCATCATTTTTTATTTGTTTTCGACGACTATGGTGATGATTGCCGGAGGCGGTGTGACCCTGCAAATGTACAAGCTTCCTTTCTGGTGGGGAATCACGCTGATTTGCATCGTGACAGTGTGTTTGTTTTTGTGGGATGTGAAAGGAATATTATCTATAAATAGTATTTTGATTCCTGTGTTAGTAGCGGGGCTTTTATATGCGCTGATCTCCTTTCAGAGCACACATCACCATACGTGGACGATTGATTTGTCCCAGCAGTATAACTGGCCTGCGAGCATTACGTTTACCTCTTTAAACATCCTTTCAGTTGTTGCGATTTTATCCTCTGTTGGGAAAGAGATGAAAGGGCTCGGAGAAGCAAAAATCGCAAGTGTGGCAAGCGGTCTTATTTTTGGCGTGATCTCATTTGTTTATAATGAAACGTTGGTGGAGCTGGCGGGCTCCCTTTCTCAGTTTGAAATACCGCTGTTTGCCGTTCTGGAGGGTGCGCCTTATTTCCTTTTTTTATGTATGACGGCGGTGCTGTGCCTGGCGATTTACACAACGACGGTAGCTGGTTTGCTGGGGCTGTCCAGCCGGCTGATGGCGTTTATTCATATGCCTAGATGGATGATTGTGTTGATTTTGTTAGTGTTAATGGTACCTTTTACTTCTTTCGGATTTTCTGATTTGATCGCGTTCTTGTATCCGATATATGGGATGCTCAATTTGTATTTGTTAGTTTGTCTGCTCTTATATCCTATTTTGAGTAAATGGAAATAAGAGGATGGATTTCTTTTCGGGTATCTTGATTGCTCTTATGATCAGTTTTTTTGTACAATAGATACAGCAGTTTAGGAAAAGAGGTGAAGGGTCTTGGCGGATAAAGACTTTGGCCTGAATGATATCGTAGAAATGAAAAAACCGCATCCATGCGGAGCGAACAGCTGGAAAATTATACGCATGGGAATGGATATTCGAATTAAGTGTGAGGGATGCTCTCACAGTGTTATGATTCCGAGAAGAGAATTTGAAAGAAAACTAAAAAAAGTACTAGTCAAGCATGAGGAGCCTACTTCATAAATAGGCCGACACTCATGCTTTTTCATATAGAAGGTAAGGAGAAGACGGCGATGAGCAAAGTGCATCAGTCGGCATGTCCGCTGAATTGTTGGGACAGCTGCGGCTTTTTGGTGACTGTTGATGATGGAAAGGTAACAAAAGTGGACGGAGATCCAAACCATCCGATTACGGAAGGTAAAATCTGCGGCCGCGGCAGAATGCTTGAGACAAAAACAAATTCTCCTGATCGGCTTCGCTATCCAATGAAAAAACAAAATGGCGAGTTTGTGCGGATTTCTTGGGAGCAGGCACTTGATGAAATTGCCGATAAACTTCGGGAAATCAAGGAAATGTCGGAGACGACTGCTGTTTTGCACAGCCATGATTATGCGAATAACGGTCTGTTAAAAGCGCTTGATCAGCGTTTTTTTAATGGATATGGAGGCGTGACTGAAATCGTCGGAAGCATATGCTGGGGCTCCGGCATCGAGGCGCAAAGCTGGGATTTTGGCCGTTCGTACGGTCACGGCCCGCTTGATATTTACAACAGCAAGCATGTTGTTGTGTGGGGAAGAAATGTATCCAGAACAAATATGCACTTATACCATCACTTGCAGCAGGTGAAAAAGAAGGGCGCCACGATTACGGTGATTGATCCGATCTTCAACCCGACTGCTAAGCTTGCTGACCGCTATATCTCTGTAAAGCCTGGAATGGACGGCTGGCTTGCGGCAGCCGTTTTGAAGGTTCTGATTGAGACGGGAAGAACGGATGAAACGTTTATTTCTGAGCATTCTGTCGGTTTTGATGATGTGAAAGAGCTTTTGAAAACTGTTTCTCTAGAAGAGTTTATTGTGAAAACAGAAACTTCTATGGAGGAGCTGGAGTATCTGGCCGGTTTGTATGCTGATGGTCCGGTGTCTACTTTTATGGGGCTTGGCATGCAGCGATATAAAAACGGCGGCGGAACGATTCGTTGGATTGACGCACTCGTTGCGGCAAGCGGAAATGTCGGAATTAAGGGCGGCGGCGCGAATTTCGGAAATGTCCAGATTGGCGAGAGCTTTGCAAAAACAAAGCTGACGTTGCCGGAATTAAAAACAACATCACGTTCTTTTTCAATGATGACGCAGGCTGAAGAAGTGTTGACCGCTGCTGATCCTGCGATTGAGATGATTATTGTGACGTGCGGAAATCCGCTGACTCAGGTGCCGAATACAAATAAGGTGAGACAAGCTTTTGAAAAGGTTCCCATGACGGTTGCGATTGATTCCATTATGACAGATACCGCAAAGCTGTGTGATTATGTTTTGCCGACTGCCACTGTTTTTGAAGAAGAAGATATCTACTATTCCAGTATGTATCATCATTATGTTCAGTACGGGAAGAAGCTTGTGGAGCCGCAGGGTGAAGCGAAGTCGGACAGCTGGATCTGGTCAGAGCTTGCAAAACGTCTTGGGTTTGGCGAGCTGTTTGAATACAGCACTCAAGAATTTTTAGAGATGGGGCTTTCTTCATTGGAAGCAGAGGATGTGACACTTGAGCGTTTAAAAGAAAAAGGCCACCTCCCTCTTCCAGTAAAACAGGTGCCGTGGGATGATTATCAGTTTTTGACGCCGAGTGGAAAATTTGAATTTACTTCGTCGCTAGCTGAGCAAAAAGGATTTAGCGGCTCGCTTCAATTAAATGTGCCCGAAGAATCTGTTTTCCATAATGAGGAGTTAGCTGAAAAGTACCCTTATACGCTGTTATCCATTCATCCGCAGCGTTCCAACCATTCACAGCATGTGCCGTTTATTGAAAAGCTTCAGCACGTTCAGGTCGATATTTCTCCAGATATAGCGGCTGAGCAGGATCTTCAGGATGGAGACGAAGTTGTCATCTTTAATGACCGCGGAAGCTTGAAGGGCAAGGTGAAAGTGATGAAGCAGGCTCATGCGAAGACGATTAATATAGATGAAGGCATGTGGGCGGCTTTTGGAGGGTCAGTAAATGCACTGACAAATGATACAAATTCTGATAATGGACTGGGAAGTACGCTTTTTGACTGTTTAGTAGGCTTGAAAAAAGCATAATCAAAGGGATTGGCAGGCTGAAAATGCTTTTTTGTCAGCTTGTCTTTTCCAGTGAACCTCCTTATAATTGCTCTAGGTTCAAAATACGTTCATACAATGACGGTTTTATATAGAGGAGATGAAAGAATGGCTTTAACAGCTGGAATTGTTGGTTTGCCGAACGTCGGAAAATCAACACTATTTAACGCAATTACACAGGCCGGTGCCGAATCAGCCAACTACCCGTTCTGTACAATTGATCCGAACGTGGGAATTGTAGAGGTGCCGGATGATCGTCTGCAAAAGCTGACTGAGCTGGTCAACCCGAAGAAGACTGTGCCGACTGCTTTTGAATTCACTGATATTGCAGGGATTGTAAAGGGCGCATCTAAAGGAGAAGGACTCGGCAACAAGTTCCTATCTCATATTCGCCAAGTTGACGCGATTTGCCACGTTGTCCGTGCTTTTTCCGATGACAACATTACACACGTTTCCGGAAAGGTTGATCCGATTGATGACATTGAAACGATCAACCTTGAGCTGATCCTCGCTGATATGGAAACGGTTGAAAAGCGGATTACACGCGTCAGCAAGCTTGCGAAGCAAAAAGATAAAGACGCTGTATTTGAGTTTGAGATTTTATCTAAACTGAAAGAAGCGTTTGAGAGTGAAAAGCCTGCTCGATCTGTAGAATTCACTGAGGAGCAGCAAAAGCTTGTGAAGCAGCTCCATTTACTGACTTCGAAGCCTATTTTGTACGTGGCCAACGTAAGTGAAGATGAAGTTGCTGATCCATCTGGCAATGAAAATGTAGCGAAGATTCGCGAGTACGCTGCCGGCGAAAACGCAGAAGTTATCGTTGTGTGTGCAAAAATCGAATCTGAAATCGCTGAGCTTGAAGGCGAAGAAAAGCAAATGTTCTTGGAAGAGCTGGGCATTCAAGAATCAGGTCTTGATCAGCTGATCAAAGCGTCTTACTCTCTTCTCGGCCTCGCAACATATTTCACAGCCGGAGAACAGGAAGTCAGAGCTTGGACATTCAAAAAAGGCATGAAAGCCCCTGAGTGTGCAGGAATTATTCATAGTGACTTTGAGCGGGGCTTCATTCGTGCTGAGACAGTTGCTTATGAGGATCTTCTTGCGGGCGGCGGTATGGCAGGAGCTAAAGAGGCAGGAAAAGTCCGCCTTGAAGGGAAAGAATATGTGGTTCAAGACGGAGATGTTATTCATTTCCGATTTAATGTATAGGATGCAGTTGTAAAGGGACAAGAGCTTTGGTATAATATAAAATTGTGAGTAATAGAATTATTGCTCCTTGCCCATTATGGGCCGCTTAGTCCAAAAGGAGGTGCAAACAGATGAGAAAGTACGAAGTTATGTACATTATCCGCCCAAACATTGACGAAGAGTCTAAAAAAGCAGTTATCGAGCGTTTCAACAACGTTCTGACTTCTAACGGTGCGGAGATCACTGGAACAAAGGATTGGGGTAAACGTCGTCTTGCTTACGAAATCAACGATTTCCGCGACGGTTTCTACCAAATCGTAAACGTTCAATCTGACGCTGCGGCAGTTCAAGAATTTGACCGTCTAGCTAAGATCAGTGACGATATCATTCGCCACATTGTTGTTAAAGAAGAAGAATAAGCAATTTTGAAATATATAATGGTAAAAGGTGGTCTTTCTTATGCTTAACCGAGTTGTATTAGTCGGAAGACTGACAAAAGACCCAGAGCTTCGTTATACGCCAAACGGTGCGGCTGTTGCTACGTTTACTCTTGCTGTGAATCGTACATTTACGAACCAGTCCGGAGAACGTGAGGCCGATTTCATTAATTGTGTCACTTGGAGAAGACAAGCCGAAAACGTTGCAAACTTCTTGAAAAAAGGAAGCCTTGCAGGCGTAGATGGCCGTTTACAAACAAGAAACTATGAAAACCAGCAAGGACAGCGTGTCTTCGTGACAGAGGTCCAAGCTGAAAGTGTTCAATTTCTTGAGCCGAAAAACGGCGGCGGTTCTGGTTCAGGTGGATACAACGAAGGAAACAGCGGCGGAGGCCAGTACTTTGGCGGAGGCCAAAATGATAATCCATTTGGGGGAAATCAAAACAACCAGAGACGCAATCAGGGGAACAGCTTTAATGATGACCCATTTGCCAACGACGGCAAACCGATTGACATCTCGGATGATGATCTTCCATTCTAATGTGATTATCACCTAAAATGAAAAAGAAAGGAGGGAAATGACAATGGCAGGAGGACGCAGAGGCGGTCGTGCGAAACGCCGTAAAGTGTGTTATTTCACTTCTAACGGTATCACGCACATCGACTACAAAGATGTAGATCTTCTTAAAAAGTTTGTTTCTGAGCGCGGTAAAATTTTACCACGTCGTGTAACTGGAACAAACGCTAAATACCAACGTAAATTGACTGCAGCGATCAAACGCGCACGTCAAATGGCTTTACTTCCATACGTAAGTGGTGAGTAAGCTGATGCGTAAAGAGCAAGAACCTTCGGGTTCTTGCTCTTTTTTATAGGGGGGAGGATGAAACATGAAGTTGATTTCATGGAATGTAAACGGCCTGCGGGCTGTGATGAGAAAAATGGATTTCCTCTCTTATTTGAAAGAAGAGGATGCAGATATTATATGTCTTCAGGAAACGAAGATACAGGACGGCCAGGTTGATCTCCAGCCTGAAGGCTATCATGTGTACTGGAATTATGCAGTGAAAAAAGGATATTCCGGCACAGCTGTTTTTTCTAAGCAAGAACCGCTGCAGGTCATCTACGGTATCGGAGTAGAAGAGCATGACCAAGAAGGCAGAGTGATTACGCTGGAATTTGAAAACGTGTATGTGATGACTGTTTACACGCCCAATTCCAGAAGGGGATTAGAGCGGATTGATTACCGCATGCAATGGGAAGAGGCTTTATTGTCTTATATTCTTGAATTGGATCAGAAAAAACCAGTGATTTTATGCGGTGATTTGAATGTAGCCCATCAGGAGATTGATTTGAAAAATCCAAAGGTGAACCGGAATAACGCTGGATTTTCAGATCAAGAAAGAGGGGCATTCACTCGTTTCTTAGAAGCTGGCTTTGTTGATTCTTTCCGTCATGTTTATCCTGATCTTGAAGGCGCTTATTCCTGGTGGTCGTATCGTGCCGGCGCCCGGGACAGAAATATCGGATGGCGGATTGATTATTTTGTTGTTTCTGAAAGACTTAAGGAACAGATTGAAGATGCCAGCATATCAGCGGACGTCATGGGTTCCGACCATTGTCCTGTTGAACTTATCATCAATATATGATGAGATAGCAGTAAGGATTTTACACTTACTGCTTTTTTTATATGAAAAGGAGAAAGAGATGGCAAATATAAAAGAGATCGCAAGACTGGCAAATGTATCTGTTTCGACTGTCTCGCGTGTATTGAATCATCATCCTTATGTGTCTGAAGAAAAGAGAAAGCTTGTTCATCAAGTCATGAAGGAATTGGATTATACGCCAAATCGAACCGCAATCGATCTCATTCGCGGGAAAACCCATACGGTCGGTGTGATTCTGCCTTATAGCGATCATCCCTGCTTTGATAAAATCGTTAACGGAATCACCAAGGCGGCTTTTCAGCATGAGTATGCAACGACCCTCCTCCCCACCAATTATAACCCCGCTATTGAAATCAAATATTTAGAGCTGTTAAGAACGAAGAAAATAGACGGTCTCATCATTACTTCCCGCGCCAATCATTGGGACAGCATTTTAGCTTATCAGGAATATGGGCCGATCATCGCTTGTGAGGATACCGGATACATTGATGTCCCTTGTGCTTTTAATGACAGAAAAGCTGCTTATGCAGAGAGCTTTCGCTATTTAAAGAGCCGCGGACATGAGAATATTGCTTTTACGTGTGTCAGAGAAGCTGATAGGAGCCCGAGCACGGCTGATAAAGCTGCGGCCTATAAAGCTGTCTGCGGAAGGTTGGAAGACCACCATATGCTGTCCGGATGCAACGATATGAATGATGGTGAGCTGGCAGCTGAACATTTTTATATGAGCGGGCGGGTTCCGACTGCTATTTATGCAAATAGTGATGAAGTGGCAGCTGGAATTCATCTATTTGCCAAAAAGAATAATTGGGATGTTGAAATCATAGGCGAGGGAAATACTTCTATCAGCCGTGTTCTTGGTTTTCCGTCGCTTGATTTGAATCTTGAGCAGCTCGGCATCGCAGCATTTTCTCTATTTTTGCAGGATGAACCCGCTGATATCAAAATTCAGCATAAATTTAAGAAAAAAGCTTGAACTGAAATGCATTTCATACCTTATAACTTCATTGAAGGCGAAGGAGGAGGAAGAAATGCAGATTGAACATACAGCGGTCTGGGTCAATGATTTAGAGCGAATGAAGTCTTTTTATGAATCGTATTTTAATGGCGAAGCGAATGATTTGTATCATAATGAGAAAAAAGATTTTAAGTCTTATTTTATTACGTTTGATTCCGGAGCAAGGCTGGAGATTATGAAAAAAGGGAATGTGACCGATCCGCCCTCACAAACAATGACAGGCTGGGCACATATTGCCTTTTCCGTTGGGAGCCGGGAGAAAGTTGACGAACTGACTGATCGATTGAAGGCGGATGGTTTCGCAGTAGTAAACGGCCCGAGGACAACAGGAGACGGCTACTATGAAAGCGTGATTGAGGATGATGAAGGAAATTTGATCGAGATTACAATCTGACATCTGGAGTGACTTACATGCTGAGGACAGAAAAAGAAAAAATGGCAGCCGGAGAATTATACAATTCGGAAGATCAACAACTATTACTAGAACGCAAACATGCGAGACAGCTGATTAGACAATACAACGAAACACCGGAAGATGATGCAGTGCGGACGAAGCTTTTGAAGGAGCTGCTCGGTTCGGTTGGGGATCAAGTCACGATTTTGCCGACATTCCGCTGTGATTATGGCTATCACATTCATATCGGAGATCATACATTTGTTAATTTTGACTGTGTCATTTTAGATGTGTGTGAGGTGCGTATCGGCCGTCATTGTTTGATTGCGCCAGGTGTACATATCTACACGGCCGGTCATCCTCTTGATCCGATCGAAAGGAAATCCGGGAAGGAGTTCGGTAAGCCTGTGACAATTGGAGATCAAGTTTGGATTGGAGGCCGGGCGGTGATTAACCCGGGAGTGACAATCGGTGATAACGCAGTGATTGCTTCTGGATCTGTTGTCACTAAGGATGTACCCGCTAATACTGTTGTAGGCGGAAACCCCGCGAGGATTTTGAAGCAATTGTAATGAGATCAGTGCGGCAGATCCGCACTGACTTTTTTAAATCTGTTTCGCATTCGTATTAGGACCGAAGAAGATTAACAGCAAGGAGCATGCGAGCCAGCAGCCCCCAATAAATAAGAAGACGCTGATATAGCCGAGCTGAACGGCAATAAATCCGACAAGCAATGAGCCAAAAATGTTTGAAAAACGGCCAAGACCATAGGCTAAACCGCTGCCAGACGAGCGGTATTCAGTCGGATAAGGTTCAGATGTATAGGCGTATAAGTTCGAGGTAAAGACCCGTTCTGTGATATTCACGATAAAACCAAATACAATGATCATGATGGGAATAAAAGTCATACCATATAAGAGCCCGGCGATGGCCGTCAGAAACGCACTCGCAGCTAAAATCCATTTTCTTTGAAATCTTTCGGAAATCATGGAGCCGAGCAGTGCACCAAGCGGAGCGCCGACGGAATGCAATACGTTATACCACAATGTATTTTCCATGGTGACGCCATTGCTTTTTAGCAGGCTTGGAACCCATGAGGCAAATCCGTAAAACCCAAACGTTTCAAAAATCCATACAGCAGATAATACGATGGTGATTTTGAGGTTTCTGCCTTTCAATAAGCCGGCATAACCTGCATTCTGCTTAACAGTTTCGCTTACTTTAGGCTGGGATGCTGCCGGAAGCGGGCCTTTCTCCTTTTCAACCTGTGCCTCAATTCGGTTGAGGATCGCATCGGCTTTCGCATATTCCCCGCGATTTTCGTGCCAGCGAGGCGACTCTTCCAGCCGTCGAATAAAGAAAAAATAAATAAGGCCGACGGCACCCCATACAAATACTAGCCTCCATCCCCATGAACCAAGAGGAATGACAAAGGCAGACACAATGTTGGTGATCGGAACCCCGATCAATCCAATCATGGCACAAAAAGAAATATATTTTCCACGTACACTTGAAGGGAAAAATTCCGCCAAATAGCTATTCGTAATGACCATGGCGGCTGCAACGCCAAATCCGGTGAGAAAACGGAATGTCATTAAAGATGGAATGTCCCATGCCGCAGCATTGCATAGCGATGCGATTGAGAAAACAAAGACAAATAGATTTAAGGCTTTTTTGCGGCCAATTCGATCGGACAGCCGTCCGCCCAGTGAAGCGCCTAAAAACATGCCTAAAAACGAAGCAGCCGTTACGTTAGCAATAGTTGAAAGCGGGATGCCCCAATGCTCGATCAGTGCCGGCGCTACGTTGCTGAGGGTAAATAAATCTGCGAGATCAAAGAAATAAACAATGCCGAGAGCGGTTAACACTTGGAAATGAACGCGTGAAATCGGAAGGCGGTCTAAACGATTCGCTGCGTTTGAGAAAGGATGTGTATTCTTTTGTTTGAAGATCGTATTCATAAAAAACCCCCTTTTAGTAGTAAGAAAAGACTGAAAATTCCCCTCTTGGGACTATTATAAGTATCTTGGTTCATTGGCAACAGAGTTCAAATCACTAGATGGAAGAACTAAATTCACACTTTATATTTTAATTTTGCTTAAAAGATTTCCAAAACAGTAGATTCATAGACCAATTTATGCAAATATATAGTGATATTCTCATTGAAAGGAAGAGACATAGAAGGAATGAATTCATTTATCCGTCCTATAGAAGGAAACAATACGTTGACGAGATATTTTTTGGCTTTTTTGGTGATGGTAGGGTTATATGTATTCGGGAATATAGCTTACCTTTTCGCTATACTGTTCACCGTTATTGTGAATCCCAATATCACGTTTGATTTGGATGAAGCTGTACTGAGTGATCCCCTCGTAGATCTTTATTTGTCCCATGTGATTTATTTATTCGCCATTCCGGGAGTTTGGCTGGCTGTGCGCTTTATTTTGAAGCGGCCTTTCCGAACGATGATTACACCAAATTCAAAGATGAATTGGCGGAGAATTTCCTTTGGTTTTATTGCTTATTTCTTGCTGATGATCGCCGTACAATTGATTGATTTTGCGATGCATCCTGATAGCTATTCAATGCAAGAGTTTAATGCCTCACGCTTTATCTGGCTGCTAGCGGCTGCCCTCATTTTGGTTCCGATTCAGACATCAGCTGAGGAACTGTTTTTCAGGGGATTTTTGCTTCAAGCTTTCGGGAGATTGACGAAAAATCCTCTATTTTTGACACTGATTGTCGGAGGATTGTTTGGCGTATTGCATTTTGCAAATCCAGAAATGAACAATGGCGCTGTCTGGGCAGGAATTGAGTATTTAACATTTGGTTTTGTGTGGACCTATTACACGATTAAAACTGGAAGCATCGAAATATCACTTGGCGCCCATGCCGCGAATAATATGTTTTTGTGTATGTTTATTACAGAAAAAAACAGTGTGTATGGAGGAATTCCTTCTCTCTTTACGGTTACGCGGGGGAACCCGATGTGGGAGGCTTTCTTTACGATAGCGGTCAATCTTGTGTTTGCGGGGATCGCTTTATGGTACCATAAGAAATCAAAAAGTAAGCAGCAAGGGTCTTAATCCCTGCTGCTTATTAACGTGTGGATCGCTTCTTCGATATTTGTTGTCGGCTGCTGGCAGGCGAAGTTTTCACAAATATACACAGTTGTTTTGCCGTCTATGATGCGGTAGTCTGCCGCGAATGGCGCAATGTCTTTGCATTGCTCGGGCTGCTCTGCCACCAGAATGGAGTCGTTAGGCTTAAAGGCTTTTTGAAGCTCCGTTATGATTTGTTTTCTGGCTGGATCGTCTGCACTTCCAAAAATCACGATTTCTTTCTTAGGCATCAGATGCCTTAACACACTTTGCATAAAGAAAGCATGGCCGCTCGGATACGCGTCGATGTCTGGCTTGAACACGGAAAACATCGTTTCCGCTTTTTCGATCAGTGATAAGTCGCCTGTGACTTGTCCGAGACGCAGCAGCTGAACAGCTGCCACACTGTTTCCGGAAGGCACGGCGCCGTCGTACACTTCTTTTTCCCGTACGATTAAGGCTTCTGCATCGTGTCCGGTGAAGTAGAATCCGCCATGCTCCTCATCCCAAAATAAGCTGATCATATCGTCTGTCAGTTTCTTCGCTTTTTGTAAATAAGAAAGATCAAATGAAGCTTCATAGAGATCGAGATAGGCCCATAGGAGAAAAGCGTAATCGTCGATAAAGCCTTTGTTTTTCACTTCGCCATCACGATATCGGACCATCACACGGCCGTCGATGATTAATTTGTTTTCAATAAATGTGATGGCGTCTTTCGCTAGGCTGAGATATTTCGGCTCCTGGTATACCTTTGCCGCTTTCGCAAGACCCGCGATCATCAGCGCGTTCCATGAGGTCAGCACTTTATCATCGACATGCGGATAGGTTCTTTCCTCGCGTGCCTTCAAGAGCTGCTGTCTTGCGTCTTCGAGTTTGAGACTGAGCTCTTTTTCGGTTAACCCGGCATCCGCTTGGATTTGTTCTCGCTTTGTGTGAATGAGGTTAGGAATATTTTTGCCTTCAAAGTTTCCTTCTTCAGTGATGTCATACACTTGGCAATACAGCGTTCCGAGATCGTCCCCGAGCGTTTTCAGAATTTCTTCCTTTGACCACACGTAGTACTTTCCTTCTTCTCCTTCTGTATCCGCGTCTAAAGCAGAGAAAAAGCTTCCGTCTTCATGAGTCATTTCCCTCTGAATGAACGTAATGATCTGCTCACAAATCTCTTTATAGCGGCTGTTTTGCGTGACCTGATAGGCTTCTGTATAAGCGGTCAGCAGCAGCGCATTGTCGTACAGCATTTTTTCAAAGTGGGGAACGAGCCACTCGTCATCGGTCGAATAGCGGGCGAACCCATAGCCGATATGATCGTAAATGCCGCCATTCGCCATGCTGTCCAGCGTTTTCGTCACGTTGTATAAAGCGTTCTCCTGCCCCGTATTGTGATGATAACGAAGCAAATACATCAGCATATGGGGCATCGGAAATTTTGGTGCCTGCCCGAAACCGCCGTAGATCGTATCAAACCCGCTGGCAAGCTGCTGGAATGTCCGGTGAATCGCTGACTCGCTAAGGCCTTCGCCTGATTTGGCGGCTGTTTTGGTCTGCAAATGTTTAGCGGCGTTCTCCGCAATATCCTCGACATGCTCACGGTCGTTCGCAAACGTCTCAGACAGATGCTCAAGCACATCAACAAAACCGGGACGATTGAATTTGCTCGTCTTTGGCAAATATGTACCCGCGTAAAACGGCTTTTGATCAGGCGTAATAAATACATTCAGCGGCCAGCCGCCCTGCCCGGTCATCAGCTGGCAGATTCTCATATAAACAGAATCCACATCAGGCCGCTCTTCCCGGTCGACTTTAATCGCCACAAACCGTTCATTGAGAAGACGCGCGATTTCTTCGTCTTCAAAGCTTTCGTGAGCCATCACGTGGCACCAATGACAAGTCGAATAACCGATGCTGACCAGAACCGGCTTGTTTTCGCGTTTCGCTTTTTCAAATGCTTCATCTCCCCAAGGGAACCAGTCCACAGGGTTGTGGGCGTGTTGGAGTAAGTATGGTGATTTCTCATTGATTAATCTATTGGGTTTATTTTTGTTTGGCATGGGATCACCTTCTTCCTAAGTTGGTTATATTCAGGTTACCACAGTTATCCTAAACAAATACAATAACTGACTGCTTATCGATAATTGTGATGTGAAAATATAAACTAATGTTTCATTTTGCCACTTGAGATAAATGCGAATAACGTTTTTCCTTGTTTCGCAATCTGGTCAAATTTTTATAAAAAAAGTAAAAGTTTAAACCTTAGTCTATATATAATAAGATCATATCAATTAAATGTAGGGGGAGTTATTATGAAGTGCAATAAAATGAACAGGGTACAATTAAAAGAGGGAAGCGTATCAATGACCCTATAAACTGCGTCTGCCCTCATTAATGGAGGGGAAATTGTGAATACGTCTTATTCACAATCAACTTTACGGCACAATCAAGTTTTGATTTGGCTTTGTGTTCTATCATTTTTCAGCGTATTAAATGAAATGGTTCTGAACGTCTCATTACCTGATATTGCCAACGAGTTTAATAAACTGCCAGCAAGTGCAAACTGGGTGAATACTGCCTTTATGTTAACCTTCTCCATTGGAACAGCTCTATATGGAAAGCTATCAGACCAGATGGGCATCAAAAATCTGCTTCTATTTGGGATTATGGTAAATGGCTTAGGGTCGATCATTGGATTTGTTGGACACTCTTTCTTTCCTATTCTCATTCTAGCCCGATTTATTCAAGGGATTGGTGCAGCCGCATTCCCAGCTCTTGTGATGGTTGTCGTTGCGCGCTATATTCCAAAAGAGAACAGGGGGAAAGCATTTGGCCTGATCGGGTCCCTGGTAGCAATGGGAGAAGGTGTTGGGCCAGCTATTGGCGGAATGGTTGCTCATTATATCCATTGGTCGTATTTGCTGCTTATTCCAACTGCAACAATTATCACCGTTCCATTCCTTATAAAATTGTTGAAAAAGGAAGAGAGAATAAGAGGACACATTGATATGGCAGGGATTATATTGATGTCTGCAGGTATCTTATTTTTTATGCTGTTTACAACATCTTATAGATTTTCTTTTCTGATCATCAGTATTCTTGCTTTCTTCATATTTGTAAAACACATTAGGAAAGCTCAGGACCCTTTTGTTGACCCTGAATTAGGGAAAAACGTCTTTTTTGTGATTGGAACCCTTTACGGAGGACTAATATTTGGTACAGCAGCAGGATTTGTCTCTATGGTTCCTTACATGATGAAAGATGTTCACCATTTAAGTACTGCAGCAATTGGAAGCGGCATTATTTTCCCCGGAACAATGAGTGTCATCATCTTCGGTTACATTGGGGGATTGCTTGTTGATCGGAAAGGTTCCTTGTATGTACTAACTATTGGAAGTGCCTTGCTTTCTTCCGGCTTTTTAATCGCTGCCTTTTTTATAGATGCAGCACCATGGATCATGACAATTATAGTAATTTTTGTTTTTGGGGGGCTATCTTTCACAAAAACAGTTATATCTACAGTTGTGTCTAGCAGTTTGAAAGAAAAGGAAGCGGGCGCTGGAATGAGTTTGCTTAATTTCACGAGCTTTTTATCAGAGGGAACGGGTATTGCGATTGTAGGCGGTTTATTATCTATCGGCTTCTTAGACCATAGGCTGCTGCCTATTGACGTTGATCACTCTACCTATTTGTATAGCAATATGCTCATACTTTTTGCAGGGACCATTGTTATTTGTTGGCTAGTAATCTTGAATGTATATAAACGTTCGCGGAGGCATCGCTAAATGAGTGAAAGGGTCAATCTTGTGAAAGTAATCCAAGGTTGATCCTTTTTTGTAAAATGAATAAACATGGCATCAATAGCATGTTCTTTAGATTAGCCATCGTTAGCTATACCCCATAGATACGAGAACAGGCTTGTTTTCGCGTTTCGCTTTTTCATATGCTTCTTCTCCCCAAGGGAACCAGTCCACAGGGTTATGAGCATGTTGAAGTAAAATAAGTAGACTTCTCAGCGATTAATTCTATTGGGTTTATGGTTAGTGGGCATAGGATCACCTCTTAGCCGATTTACTTAAAAGAGGGAGAATGAAATATACTATAATGTTTAATTATGTTAATGCGTCCTTTCCAGTCTTCTTTTCTTTTAATACAAGAGAATGGATATTTTTAGCTCTGTTAAAGTTGATAATTCAATAGTATTAAGGGGAACCCATTGGAGTCCCCTTTAGTTCAATAAGAAAAATAACTGTCGAGTGTTACCTTACAATGTATATTTTGGAGGGAAAGATTTTTTTAGCCATTCCAATGATAAACGATTTGCACAACGCCAGAGGAAAATGTTCTTGTATTCACCATTTTTAAATTTATCCTCTGTTTTACATCAATAAACAACGGTTTTCCTTCTCCCAAAACAACAGGGTGAATAGATAATCTAAATTCATCAACAAGCCCCAAATTTATAAAAGTTGTAATGAGACTCGCTCCACCATATAGCCAGATGTCTTTGCCAGACTTTTTCTTCAATTTATTTACTTCTTCAAGAATATTATCATTTATAAATATGGCTTGATTATCAATCTCATTTTGTGTTCTGGAAAAAACATATTTCTTTTTACTATGAACCAATTTCCAAATTTCCTTTTCTGTATCAGGGTCTTCATCTTTTGGAATATATTGTCCCCATAAATCGTAGCTTTTTCTGCCATATAAAATAGTATCAATTTGATTTAAGAAATCAGTAAACCCCATATCAGGGTCCATAATGCACCAATCAACTTCTCCATTTTTCCCTTCAATAAAACCATCTAAAGTAACTGCTAAATCTAAAATGATTCTTCTCTGTTTTAAGTTATTTGTCATAACTATTCATCCTTTTCCATAAGAAGTTGGTAGAAATTCTTCTCCCACTCTCGCACCAGATAGACTAAGTTGCGTTTATGGACTGAGTGAAGAACAGTATCCTAAAATGAAAGTGCCCACTACTCTTCGCAGCTTGATTAGCCGGAACACTCTTTATCTTCACTTGGTTAAATGAAAGCTCTGCTCGATTAAGTTATAGATTTCGCCTTCTGGATCTGTCCGTTCTAAAACAATTGAAATCCAATGTTCCTTATCCATATGATATCCGGGTAAGACATTTTCCCCATTTCTTAAGCTATCACTTATTTCAGGGGGACATTTTAGATTTAGAATATCTATTTCGCCATGACCATCCAAGCCTAATTTTTCTGGGAGAACATTCATGATAAGACCGTACCATTTTTTGTTTGATGTATGTCTCAAAGAAGCATAGTTTGGGTATTTCTCCCACGGGTAATCAGGCGATGTACCGTATTTTTCTTTGAAGTGTTTAAAGATATCTTCTCTTGTTAACATACTCAATCACTCCTTTATTCACTCTCATTCTTTCATAGAAAAAACAAAGGTCAACGGATTTTTGGTAGTCTTTTGGACATGTCACCAATGGCAGAGTTATATCTAATGCTTCTAATCCCCACGGGTACCATTCAATGGCGGGTTGAAGGAAGTATGCTTTTTCATATTGATGAATCTATTATTGTTAGTAGGCACGGGATCATCTATTCCTTTTTACTGTACCACAAGCCTCTGTTGAAATACCCCATTAAGACAGTGAAATAGAAAAATCGCTATATATAAAAGGTGATGGATGCTGTTCTTGATCGAAACGAGTATGCTAATATAATCTCGTTTAGGAGGGGATTGATATGATCAAGAAAATGACTCAAATGAATTTGAAAGATTTCAATAAACCAAACGAACCTTTCGTTGTTTTTGGGAGAATGATACCTACTTTTGAAAACGGTGTTTGGACATATACTGAGGAACGATTTTCTAAACCTTATTTTAAACAATATGAAGATGATGAAATGGATGTTAGTTATATTGAAGATGAAGGGAAGGTTGTCTTTTTATATTATGTTGAAAACAACTGCATCGGCCGGATTAAGATTCGTTCTAACTGGAATGGGTATGCACTAATAGAGGACATTGCCGTTGCAAAAGACTATAGACAAAAAGGCGTTGGAACAGCATTATTACATAAAGCGATTGAGTGGGCAAAGGAGAATCGCTTTTGTGGTCTTATGCTTGAAACACAAGATATTAATGTTTCAGCTTGTCGTTTTTATGCCAAACATCACTTTATAATAGGTGCAGTTGATACGATGCTTTATTCCAACCTTCCAACAGCAAATGAAATTGCGATTTTTTGGTACTATAAATTTTAATTTATCATAAAATTATTGAACGAAACGTAGCTTGTTTTGCGTTTCGTTTTTTCAAAGAAGAGGTTTTTTAACCCCTTCTTTTTTTTGATAAGAATTGTTTTTCCACAATAGGCATAAAAACGTGAAGGATCATTCCTCCTAAACAGACGGTTAATAGGGTTCCGATGCCGATAGGGCCTTTAAAGATGATGGCTAATACTAAGAAAAGAGCGTATACCAATGTTCTTGAAAACAAGATTGTTCTTTTGGAGAGATCTCGGATAATAAGTGTTAAATGATCGATGGGTGTTGATGCGAATTTCGTCTGAAGATAGATGGCTGTTCCAAGACCGATGAGCACCAATCCAATTCCGAAACAAATCAGTTTGCTTAACAACGCATTTAGATAGATGGTGTTTTTTACAACAAACAACCATAGGTCAATGCCTATTCCAGTAATGAATGCTGTAATTAAGCCTAGCAAAATAGGTTTTTTTCTCGTTAATATAGCGTTGCAGATTAAGAGGATCACAGAAATAAGGACCTCCCAGCTCCCTACGGTAAGACCGATTTCTTTTGACAGACCAACCAAAAGGGCATCGAAGGGTGATGTGCCCAGTCCTGATTGTATGGTTAAGGAAATGCCCAAACTTAATATGAGTATGCCTAATCCGTAAAAAATATATTTCATGTTAAATCCGCGATATGTCTTTTGTCATCAAGACATGAGGGATGCCGTCTTCCATAAATGCCTGTGAAGAAATCTGGTAGCCCAGTTTTTGATAAAAGCCTGCTGCTTGTGTTTGACCATGCAGCTTACATGCAGTCAGTCCTTTTTCTTTTATGATTTCTTCTAACCCGCTTACGATGACTTTCCCCAATCCATACTTACGGTAAGGTTTTAGGATGCAGATTCTTTCCAGCTTTGCTGTATGGTCAACGATGCGCACACGGCCCGTGCCGACAGGCTGATTCTCATGATATACCAAGACATGCTGGCATTGTTCCTGGAGCGTATCAAATTCATCAAACTCTTCGGATTCCGATACATGTTGCTCCTCAATGAAAACCGTCTTTCTAATATTCAAAGCTGCATGTAAATCAGCTTCAGTTGTTATTCTTTTTATATTCATTATGAATCAATCCTTTTCTGATATTAGTCTGGACTGTACAGTATGCATGTGGTCTTATAATAGTAAGGTTAAAACATTTTTGTTGTAATTGCAACAAAAAAATACGTGAGGGGTTTTAGGAATGAATGATATTTTGCGTGAGATCGGCATGATAGCAAGAGCGTTGGATTCCATAAGCAACATCGAATTTAAAGATTTGGACTTAACAAGAGGGCAGTATCTCTATCTCGTACGTATATACGAAAATCCGGGAATTATTCAAGAAAAATTGGCGGAAATGATAAAAGTGGACCGGACAACGGCCGCGCGGGCCATTAAGAAGCTGGAAATGCAGGGATTTATTCAAAAACTGCCGGATGAGCAAAATAAAAAAATAAAAAAACTGTTCCCGACTGAGAAAGGGAAAAAGGTATATCCATTGTTAAGAAGAGAAGGAGAACATTCCACGGAAGTGGCCTTGTCCGGTTTTACTTCAGAGGAAAAGGAAACCATTTCTGCACTCCTTCATAGAGTGAGGAAGAATATAGAACGTGATTGGGAATATGTGAAGAAGGGGAACAAAAGGGATTATTAATGGACAATGTTAACAAGTCGAGCTGATGCTGGCGAAAATCGACGCCTCCTTCTCAAGAATCTAGTTCACTTCTGTTTTCTTTAAAACTATCAAAAAATTTCCACAGGAGATGGTTTGCGTGAACTTGAGACAATTATCAGAGCATGTCTATCAATGTGAATTTGAGCTTGATGTGCCTCTTCGGATTCCGGTTCATACCTGGTTTATCAAAGATGGTGATGATGTATATATTGTTGATACGGGAATAGAACGTTTTGCTGATGCTCAAATTAGGGCAGCGTTAGCGATCGGCAATCCAAAAGCCATTTTGCTTACCCATGGCCACAGTGATCATATCGGAGGTGCATCAAAATGGTTAGAGAGATTTGATATTCCGATTTTTGCGCACCAGAAAGAACTAAAGTACATCAATGGGGAAGAGCCATATCCGAACAAAAATGAAGTGGAGAACACAGGGGTAGCCCATATTATCCCGCCGCTGACGGAGCAAACGCTTGCTCACCTGCCTCTGAAATACTATTTAACACCTGGCCATTCGCCGGGGCATGTCGTGTATGATCATAAAATCGATCGTACGCTATTAACGGGCGACCTTTTTATCACAAGTAAGGAGGATTTACACCCACCTATAAGAAGATTCAGTGTTGATATAAATGAGAACATCGATAGCGGCTCAATCATAGATCAAATCAAACCAACGCTCATTTGCTCTTCACATGGCGAAGAAATACTTTATAACGAAGAATTGTATAAAAACAATGTGGTAAGGTATAGGGATTAATGGAAGTGAAAAACATAAGCTGAAAATTCTTCAGCATGGTGCAGCTCTCGATCCGATTTACTCACACCCAAAAAGAAAAAATGGCAGCTGCCTGCCGCAGAGGCTTTTGCGGAGCTTGTTTTACATTCGATTCATGAGCAAAAGGAGTGAGTGTCAGGCTCACTCCTATTCTATTTAAATTGCGGCTGTGAGCTTTGGTTTTACAAATTTCATGAAAATCCCTCTGACTAATGGGCCCATAATCAGTAATTGCAATGGATAGGCCAGGATGAAATTTTTCAACACAATCATAAGATAAGCACTGAAGAGGCTGTCCCCGTTCAGCCCATTTGCTAGAACCGCTGTCACTAAACCGAACACAGACATACAAAGTACCATGCCAATCACCATACAAGTTGACATGGCAAGGATGACATAAATTTTTTTAGTCTTGTCGAACGGCATGCGGAATGCAATCTTCTTGGCGAGGGGGCCCACTAACAGTAAATCTAACAGGAGGGCGACCATAAAACCGATGACCATTTCAAAAACTGTCATCAGTGAAAAATCCTGAATGGCTCCGTTGATGATGGCATTGTAAATCGACATGACGCAGACCATTCCAAAACACATCATCACGCCAAATATAAGACCCTCTTTTTTATTTGCTGGCATACAATCATTCCTTCTCTCCATAATCGGTGATTAGTATACCAATGAACCGTTCATGCTCATAAGTGACAAATTTGTGAACAATCTAGCAGAATCGTCTTGTTTTGTCATCAGCACATGCGGAATGCCGTCCAGCATAAATTCATCTGATGCAGTCTGATAGCCGAGCTTTTCATAAAAGCCTGCCGCCTGTGTCTGGCCGTGCAGTTTGAAGGCAGAAATGCCTTGTTCTTTCACAATACGTTCTAATGCATCGACGATCACTTTTCCCAAACCGAATTTGCGGTAAGACTTCAGAATGCAGATTCGTTCCAGTTTCCCCGTGTGGCCAACGATACGGACACGTGCAGTGCCAACAGGTACATTCTGATGATAAGCCAGGATGTGCTGGCAATCACCGTGGAGTGTATCGAACTCATCGAATTCATCCGAAATGGGACAGCCTTGTTCCTCTACAAATACTGCCTTTCTGATTTCAAACGCTGTATGTAAATCCTGTTCTGACGTGATTTTTTTGACATTCATGCTTGAATCCTCCCTACTCAGAAAAATGGCTGATCACATATTGTTTAAAGGTCTCAGCAACCGGTGATAAAAACCTGCCTTTTATCCAGGCAATTCCTATGACACGCTGACATTCCGGCCAGCTGACGCGGATTTTGGTGATTTTGCTTTGGTCTAAGCCTTTCAGGTCTGGGAGAATAGATATGCCCAGTCCGGCTGCCACAAAACCTGCGGCAGTAGCTGCTTCTTCTCCTTCAAACATAATGTTCGGCTGTATATCGGCCTTCTCAAACAGCTCATCGACCGTCATCCGAAGCGCATAGCCCTTTTTCAATAAAATAAAACGCTCCCCGGCAATCTCATTCAGGGTAATGCTTTCGCGACTGGCTAATGGGTGATCATTTGGCACAAATACAAAGAGTTCTTCACTCCACAGCTTGATCCATTGGATCGGATTTTCAGGCTTAATCGAAGCGAGGAGACAGAGGTCCAGATCCCCGGATTTTAATCGTTCAAGCAGCCAATAAGAGTGGTTTTGCTTCAGCTGGAAGGAAATGTTGGAGTATTCCTGCTGAAAGGAGCCGATGAGATCGGGCACGAGCGTGGTGCCTAATGTATGTAAAAAACCGAGAGAGACTACGCCTTGGTCTGGCTTTAATAAGGCTTGGATTTCTTCTTTTCCTTCGGTGTACTCCTTCATCATCGCCTGAACCCGCCGCAAAAAAATGTGTCCGTATTGATTTAAGCTAATGGATCGTCCTTGCCTGTCAAATAGCGGCACGCCCAAATGATTTTCCAGCCTGGCGATAGAGCGTGAAAGCGCAGGCTGTGTGATGGAGAGGCTTTTTGCGGCTTTCGTGACGTGCTGCATTCGGGCCAGTGTTTGAAAATATTCAAGTTGTTCCCATTCCAATTATCATCCCTCCTTTATTACATATAAGCATGAAAATAATATTTTATATGCATTATACAACATATATCAACGGTGCTAAGATAGTAATATAAACAGACTCGAGGATGTTTGAATTCGGAAGAAATAAAGGATGATTGTTTATGAATGGCAGTGCTCCACAACATGATGAGGGACCAATAAAGTCCCGATGACATACATTCAAAAAGGCACACCGGTTTTTCGAAAAATTACGTTTGCTTTCTTCGCTGCGGGTTTCAATACATTTGCGATTCTATATTGCGTACAGCCGCTCATGGAGGAATTCACGCGGGAATTTCATGTAACGCCTACTGCGGCGAGTCTTTCTTTATCTGTTACCACAATGCTGTTAGCTGTGAGCATGCTTGTCTTTGGTTCATTATCCGAGGTGTGGGGGCGCAAGCCGATTATGGGTATTTCCATGCTGGCCGCATCGGTTCTCTGTCTGGCATCGGCCTTCAGTCCGAGCTTTCATACACTGCTCGTATTGAGAACTGTTCAAGGCGTTGCGCTCGCAGGCCTTCCGTCGATTGCGATGGCTTATCTTGGGGAAGAAATTGAACCCGGAAGTCTTGGATCAGCGATGGGGCTATATATCAGCGGAAATGCAATCGGCGCCGTTTTCGGAAGGATCGTTTCCGGGCTCCTGAGCGAGTACTTGAATTGGCATATGGCGATGGGGGCAATTGGTGTCATTAGTTTGATTGCTAGTATTATATTTTTTATAAATTTGCCGCCATCCAGGCATTTTACGCCAAGAAAATTGAAGCTCGGGAAATTGGGAATGTCTCTGATCGGCCACTTGAGGGACCGTAAACTATTCAGCTTGTTTCTCATTGGTTTTTTGCTGCTCGGAAGCAATGTTGCATTGTTTAATTACATTGTGTATGTGCTGTTGGGCCCGCCGTATTCGCTTAATAAAGCATTTGCCAGCTGGATATTTATTGTGATGATTGTAGGCATTTTCAGCTCGTCTTTCATTGGAAGAATGGTTGATCGATATGGCTATCCAAAAATACTGGTGATGAATATTTTCATCGTCATTGCAGGTGCTTTATTCACGATAAACAGTATGCTGGCAGTGAAAATTCTGGGGATTGCCCTCTTTACATTCGGTTTTTTCGGCGGACATTCAGTTGCCAGCAGCTGGGTGGGCAGGAGAGCCCTTCATAACAAAGCACAGGCTTCATCGCTGTATTTGTTCTTTTATTACGCCGGTTCAAGTGTTTGCGGAACAGTCGGAGGGCTATTCTGGTCTGCTTTTCACTGGCTGGGCGTCGTCGGTATGATCACCTTCATGCTGCTGGTTGCGTTATGGCTGTCGGGATACTTGGCAAGAAGTGCGAAAGTGCCGGATAAAAGGAACGAAAAAGGATTGAATTGATCAGTAAAAAAGGACCGTTAGCGGGTCCTTTTTTATTTCCAATGGGCAGGGATTCGTAAAGACAGCGGCAGCTTTGTGTTCGAATCGCCGTTGGCGGCGTTCACCTGTGCCTGTGTCAGAAAGATGCTCCCGGTCAGGTCGGCGCCGCTGAGATCAGCGTCTCTCATATCTGCACCGATAAAGTCTGTCATTCTCAAATCGGCATTTCTCAGATCGGCGGCTATGAGCAGCGCCCCTCTTAGATTTGCTCCTCGCAGATCAAGCCCTTTCAGTTTCGCGCCGATCAGGACACTTCCCCGGCTGACTTTTTTCGGGAGTTTTGGATGGCGGGCTTGGGCACGCACCAGCTCACTCGTTTTTAACAGCCATTCATTGACCTCAGCTCGATGCTCGTCCACCTGCAGTGTCAGCAAGCGTTCTTTGCTGAGCCTGGTGAGCCTTTCTATTTTTTCGAAACTGGTTCTCAGTTCAGGATGAATCGGCTTGGCTATATCTATAGAAAGAGCTTCATGTAAATACCAGAGCATTTCGTGCAGCTGCTGCATGATAGGAAAAACGTCAAACATCTGGTTGGCCGTTTCGGGGCTGTTTCGCCAATCCTTTCCCTCATAAGTGATTTGGGATACTTTTTGGCCGGCGCCAAAGCATTCATATGCAGAGCAGCCTCGAAATCCTTTTTCTCTGAGATCTTTATGTATAGAACATTGATAGTTTGATTGTAAGTTGCGGCAAGGTGTGCCCCCGTCTTTATCAAAAGCAAAATCTGCCGACTTCGCATAAGGCAAGGCGACACAGCACAGGCCAAAACAGTGCTGGCAATCCGCACTTAAATCATGATGTATATTGTCATGTAACGTTACTTCCGCAGACAATAATGTCCACCCCTTCACTTGGGTACTTTGTTAAATATATCTATTTGATTATATAGGAAAATAGGATACTTTTCATTTTGTTTTCACGGTTTCAGTGAACTAACGATGTATAATATATCCAATCATGATGATTGGGGGAATTCATTTGGAACAGCAATTGAAAGACATCATCTCTGCGTGTGATTTGGCAATCCAAAATGAAGATTTTGATACACTGATGAATTATTATTCGGAAGATGCCATTTTAGTTGTGAAGCCGGGCATGATCGCGCGAGGCAAAGAAGAAATCAAAAAAGCGTTTATCACGATTGCAAACTATTTCAATCATCATATTGTCCCGACACAAGGGGAAATGATCCTGTTGGAAGCAGGTGACACGGTACTCATCCTTTCTCAGACACTGCTTGATTCGGATAAAAAGGACTCCGAGTATGCGATGGAAAGAAGGGCGACCTATGTATTTAAGAAGAATGCGCAAGGCGAGTGGCTTTGTGTAATCGATAACTCTTATGGTACGGATTTAATTGGTGTGTAAGATATGTCTTTGATGTGCCATTCCTGCATATAATGATTCATTCAGCTGATTAGGGAAGGTGACACAATTGAATGTGTATGACATCAGAATGGCTCCTTATTGGTTTTATGAAAGCAGAGGATTTGTTCAACATCCATACGTATTTCGGCAGCCCGTCTCCTCACGTGCAATCATTGCATCTACCCGCGGCGATGTAACGGGAGACGGCGTTATTGACGAGGTCTTTCTAACTGGAAATCAAATGCCCGGCAGCCCGTTATGGAGAGATATCACATTGGTGATCCGTGATGGCAGAACCCATCAGGAGCAGCAGATTCAGCTTCAAAACAATATGGGATACAATCCGTCACTTTTTCTGGGGGATATGACAGGCGACAAGATTGAGGATGTGGCAGTGGTAATGGATACAGGGGGAAGTGGCGGTGCTATTTATGCATATGTGTTTGCCTATCTAAACAGGCAGTTCCGGCGAATTTTCAATTCAGATGTATTGAATGATGAATTAAAGTACAGTGTGAGGTATCAAAATCAATATAAAGCGAGCGTCATCAGTCATCAGCAAAACGAAACGTATATCCTCGACCTTACTTACAAAGGCAGGGAATATTTGAATGAGATTTATAACAGCCAAGGTGTGTTAAAAATGCCGATAGAAGGATGGGTGAATCCTTTATCGGGCTTGTATCCGGTTGATTTTGACAGAGACGGCGTATACGAATTATTGGCGTACCAGCGGATAGCGGGAAGGTATAACGCCGACTCATTGGGATATGTTCAAACCGTATTGAAATGGAACGGACGGCGTTTTGCCGTGGACCGGCAGAATGTTTCGATTGTTGGCGGGGCTGTCTCGTAATCCTGATGGCTGTCACCCTATAAAGGGTGACAAAACACTACAGGTGTTCTGCAACGACAACCAAATAATAAGATAAACCGGTTTGCTGCTCTTCTAACATTCCTCTATGGAAATCATCTTGCATAAAAAAACGTGTTTGTTTTACGTAATCTTCTTTACTTGTCGGATGCCCGTTCTGATTTAGGAACTTAAGATGATTCATGACATGCTCTTGCACGGAAGGGTCATGATACGTTACACCATTTCTTAAAAAATCAGCCATCCTATCAAGAAAATGTTTAGCCTCTATTGCCATTTTGTTCATTTCATCGACATTGATTGTATGTGTATCCAATTCAAAATCGTAACGCTCTTTTAAATACCCATTTTGTTCTGCTAAAGATTGTTTCCATTCTTCAGCGCTTTCAAATCCTTTAAACATTACCTTATGATCCATGTTTTCACCTTTTCTCGTGTATTCTAAAGATGTGTTGACTGTTTGAATGAGACGCTGATACTTTTCAATTTTCTTTTCAAACAGCTTTTTTTGTTTTTCTAATGTACTTGTTCTTTTAGCATCCTCATTTAGTAATGTTTTGATTTCTGACAAAGGAATATCTAATTCTTTGTAAAAAAGGATTTCCTGCAGTCTTTTTAGTTCGTCAGCACCATAGTACCGATATCCGGCTTCGCTTATTTCCTTTGGGGCTAGCAAGCCGATTTTGTGGTAATGATAAAGCGTTTTGATTGTGACATTCGCAATATTGGATAGTTCTTTTACTGTTAATTTCTCCATCCGACTCCTCCTTTCTTCTTTCACTATGAGGCCTTACCTTTGGTTGGAGTCAAGGATAAAATGGTGGTGTTTTCGTCCGAAGACAGACTAGTGAATGTGGGAGAAAGAAAATAACACCTGGCGGATTCAAAGAAAAGAGTGCTTTTCAGCAAGCACTCTTCATTCCAGTTTAATTCGTTTTACATCCCCTAAAACAAACACATAAAAAACCAATCCCAGCAACAGCACAAAACCAGCTACCAGAAAGCTGAGTGTAAAGGAGCCTGTCACATCAAACAAATACCCTGTCAGTGACGCAGCAATAATGCCTCCGAACAGGTTGTTTGCGAGATTCACCATGGAGCTCAGCATGGATACGGAACCGATCGGCGCGAGTTCTGCGGAGATGGACCAGCCGACCGGAGCGGTTGCTGAAATTCCGGCGAGTCCGATGGAAATGCAAATAATGGCTACGGTAATATTGTTCGTCAGAATGGAGCCTAAAAAGAAAAAGCCAAAGCTCATTCCGACTATGATTACGGTTCGGTACACCTTGGTGTTAGGATAGCCTTTCTTAATAAAATAATCGACGAGCCAGCCGCCGACGGCAATTCCGGAAATGGTTGAGATCAGCCACGGCACTGCCGTAAATAAACCGGACGACATGAGATCCATACCGTATGTATGTTTAAAGAAAGTCGGAAGCCAGGTGAGCAGCAGGTTGAATGTATACCCGTACCCTGTAAATCCGATCATTAAGCCCCATACTTTCCGATTGGTGAAAAGCTTTTTTAAAAGCGGGCCCGTTTTGTAAGGGATTTGCTCTGTTGTAATGGCATTGTGTTTTTGAATATAGTTTAGTTCACTTTTAGAAATACGTTTGTGCCGTTCAGGCTGTTCATAATACTGCCAGAAAAAGATCGTAAACAGCACATTGATGCATCCAATCGTCAAAAAAGCGACACGCCAGTCAAATGTTGTGACAAGAAAGGCGACCAATGGCGCGCCGATTACATTTGAAAACTTGGCGGCCGAATCGAACAGTGAGTTTGCCAATCCCCGCTCACTTGGAGGAAACCAGAGAGCGGTTGCTTTAGAGGCAGCAGGGAACGCAGAGGCGCTCGTCAGCCCAATGAGAAACCGGAACAGATACAACAGCAATTTTCCTTGCAAAAAAGCAAGAAGGATCGTTAAAAAGCTCCATATTGTCATTCCAACCCTCGTGACCCATGCGACCCCAAAACGGTCCAGCAAACTTCCGACAGGCAGCTGCATCAGTGTATAGGAATAGGTGTAAATGGAAAACACGATGCCGAGTTCAGTTGCAGTAAGGTGAAACGAATCTTGTATCGCAGGGGCCGCTACCGAGATGGCCACTCGGTCAAAATAATTAAGAATAATAATGCCGCTAAGTAACGAAGATATGTACCATCTGGTATGCCCAGGCCGTTTCACGCGCTCTTGACTCATGATGAAAACCTCCTCTGTCATAGCATGATCTCCTGATGGAAAAACCATTCAAATTTTAAATACCACAGCGCGCTTTTATATAAACGGCAGGAATTTGACTGGAACAGATCGGTGCTTTAGAATGAAAGTAATAAAAATGAACACTCCAAAGGGGAGTAGCTTTCACAGTAAAGTCGTCATTACGGGACAAGGTGTCCTCGGCTTTGCTGGCAATCTCATTGTTAGCGAGACCTTTGCCAAATCTGATTTGGTGAAGGTCTTTTTGTTTCAGGAACTTCACCAAATTGGTGGAGTTTTTTCATTTTTACCAAAAAGGGAGAGGAGCATCAGAATGTCTAAGCTGAAAAAGTGGCTGAAGCGTGAATTGGTGAGGAAAGGGCTGCCGTTAGCGAAAGAGAAATTGATTCCGATCTTAAAAGAAAAAATGAAAAAGAAACAATAAGGGGGCTGAAGATGAAGATCATTTTGACAGTACTTGCCGGAGTGGGACTTTTGAGTGCAGGCGGATGTGGCATGCTTGATCAGGTGAACGACGGATTGAACTATACGAGTGAAGCAGCTGGTTATGTGGAGAAGGTGAAGACATTTGCAGAGGAAGCGCCTGAATTGGCTGAGAAAGCTGTAAATGACACCGAGGCGAAAGAAAAACTTGAAGCGCAGCTTGAGTCGATTCAGAAGGCTGCCGCTGATTTTAATGAATTAACGCCGCCTGATGCCGCAGCGGAGATTCATCAAACCATTCAGGAACATAACGAAACCTTGCAGAAAAGCGCTGAAGATGTGTTGAAACAAGCCGAGGAAGGCAAGGTATCGCTTAAAGAATTGGAGCAGTCAGACCTGGTCCAAAACGCAAAGCAAATTACTGATGTGATGGGACAAATTGAGAAGTTGGGTGAATAAGAAAAAGCATCCCGACGCGGGATGCTTTTTGCTTATTCAGCCATTGCGTCTGTTAAGACAGGAACGACTTGTTTTTTACGGGAAACAACGCCTTTTAAGAGGGCTGTGTTGTTTTCTAATGTAACGTTGAACGCTTTTTCCACTTTTGCTGCTTCGTTACCGATTGCAAGAGCAAGTGAATCATTTTCTAAGATATCTGTGATAACGAGAAGGAAGAGATCAAGATTCTTCTCAGCCACAACTTTTGAGATCACAGCTTCTAATTCAGCTTGGCGTTTTTTCACATCTTCAATGTCCACTGTATTTACTTGTGCGATTTCGACTTTCTTGCTGCCGAGCGTAAATTCTTTCGCATCAAGAGAAATGAGCTCTTCCACTGTTTTTTTGCTTAGATCAGCGCCTGCTTTCAACATGTTCAAGCCGTATTCTTCAGCATCTACGCCAGCGATCTCCGCAAGCTCTTTTGCTGCTGCTACGTCTTGGTCCGTGCAAGTTGGAGATTTAAATAACAGGGAATCAGAAATGATCGCAGACAGCATAAGGCCGGCAATTTCTTTCTCGATTTTCACGTTATTCTCTTTGTACATTTTGTTTAAGATGGTAGCCGTACAGCCTACAGGCTCAGCACGATAGTAAAGCGGCTCAGCTGTTTCAAAGTTAGCGATGCGGTGATGGTCGATAACCTCTAAAACCTGAACCTCTTCAATGTCTTTGATGCTTTGCTGGCGTTCGTTATGGTCAACCAGGATAACGCCGTTTACTTCGTTTGCAGCTGTTTCAACAAGACGCGGGCTTTCTTGTTTGAAATAGTCAAGCGCGTATTGTGTTTCGCCGTTGACTTGTCCGAGGCGGACAGGCTCAGCATTGAAGCCGAGTTTGTTTTTCAAATCAGCATAAGCAATCGCAGAACAAATCGTATCTGTATCTGGGTTTTGGTGTCCGAAAATAAGTATCTTTTCCATGATAGCTCCTATCCTTTTTTAAGTAGTGTAATCTTTATATAGTTTAACACGTCTTGCTGCAGGTGTAATCATGCAAACCCTTAAAAATTGATGTGAATAAGAAGCATTTTCTTTGAGCTAAGGAGAAAAGGTGTGTAAAATACTGGGTAGCTTAGTTGCAAAATGTAATGTAGTATCAAAAAAGGTACTATTGGAGGGTCAAGAATGAGTGGAAAAAAGAATATATACCCGAACAAAGAAGGCTGTCCAGTTGAATTTACTCTAGATGTCATTGGCGGAAAGTGGAAAGGAATTCTTTTTTATCACATGATAGATGGCAAGAAACGATTTAATGAATTTCGGCGAATCTGCCCGAGTATTACTCAAAGAATGCTTACTCTTCAGCTGAGGGAGCTGGAAGCGGACGGCATCGTGCACCGTGAGGTTTATCACCAGGTGCCGCCCAAGGTAGAGTACTCTCTGACAGAATTCGGGCGAACGCTTGAACCGATTGTTTTGCAAATGAAAGAATGGGGAGAATCCAACAGAGACGTGCTGGAATCTTATCGTTCGAACGGCTTAGTGAAGGATCAGCAGAAATAGCAGCAAAGGGAACTCCTTTGCTGCTTGTTTTATTTCATTGAAATGGCTCTGTTGGCGTTTCTGACATCGTTTTTCAACAGTTCAGAAAGGTTGTAAGAGAGATAATATCCATGCTGATACATGTATCGATAAACTTGGGCGTGCAGCTGGATGGCAGCATTCAGCTGTTTGACCAGTACGTTTCTTAATTGAGGTGTTGCTGTTTCTGTAATTGCGATGGCATAGCTGCGGACAGATGTTTTGGCAAAACCGAGCAGGTCACCGCTGTAAAATGGGTTATCTGCGCGTTCTTCTTCCTCATCTTCTCTGTGCGGAGCCTGTGGAAAGAACGGAAGAAGCTCTCTCAAATTTTGCTCAACACCCTGAATAGACACGTTATAAAGCTGTCTGAGCTGAGGGTCTTTTACTTCTCTTATCATTTTCTTCAGTTTAATGAGTCCGTTTGATTGAAAAGCAACCAGCTCGTGCATTTCTAATGTTTCATGCCAAGCCAATGTTCTGCGTTCATCCATGTGAAAATTCTCCTTTATCGATCAGATTCCATATCAGCATATGCCCAATGCTCAATGTTGTTCATGATGTTTTGAAGTTTTTAAAAAGGGAAATTCACCTTATATAGGATACGGGTTGAGAACATGCACAAAGAGGTGAAACACAATGTGGGACATGATAAAGAACTTTTTCTTGTTTAGCAGCGGCGTTCTGCAAGCAACAACCCTTTTACTGGTGATCTTAATTTTTATGTATGTCAGAAAAACGAAAAAGAAAAACAAGGAATCTTCTGGCTTTATGGATGATAAACATTAATTGTGATGGGCATTCTTTTCAAAGAATGTCTTTTCATTTTTCATGTTTCACATGAAACATTAGCGTTATTTTACTTGCGATTTGGACTTATGTTAAAATATAAAAGTAAAATTTAGAGATGATATAAAAACATTCGGTGCAACGTATGTTGCAGCGATGAAAAAGAGCAGTCGTTTATGCTGCTCTTTTCTATTCGTATGTTCAGGATGATACGAGGTGACTAAGTGAAACAAACGAGAGCTTTAATGGAAGGTGCTATTTTAATCAGTCTGTTTGCGATCATTACGCTTCTGGTTGTTTATGTTCCTGTGATTGGAACAATTCTGTTATTTGCACTGCCGCTGCCAATGATCTTGTACACGATCAGACATGGATTGAAGCTAGGGATATGGATGGGCGCTGTCAGTCTTCCGGTTGTTTTTATTGTCGGGTCCTTTAACGGGCTTATTGTAGCTTTTATGTCAGCTTGCGCCGGCATTGCCATGGGACATTTTTTCAAAAGGAAAGAGCCCGGGCACGCCATTATTTCGGGCGCTCTTATTTATATGCTTAGTATTGTCTTCTATTTTGTGATAAGCATTCAGTTTTTGGGTATCAATATCATTGATGAGGCGATGACACAATACCGGCAATCTCTTGATATTGTAGAAACTGTAGCGAAGCAGTCGGGCAATGCTGGACAGTTTGAGAAGCAATTAAAACTGATGGAAGAACAATTGGGTATCGTTCAATATCTTTTTCCAACAGCTATTGTGATGGTAGGAGTTATTTTTTCTTTCCTCAGTTACCTTATCGCTAAGCCGCTCTTAAGGCGATTCTCCCCCGATATTCCTAATCTAAAGCCTTTTAGAGAGTTGAAGTTTCCGCAAAGTGTTGTAGTACTGTATTTGATTATTGTCATGCTTTCATTTTTGCCTTTAGAAAAAGGCCAAATGCTGTACTCTATCGCTTTAAATGGGGAGTTTATACTCGGGTTTCTGATTTTCATCCAAGGTTTATCATTTATCTTTTTCTATTGCCATAAGAAACAATATCCAAAGGCTGCGGCTGTGATTGCTGTCATACTTGGGTTTGTTCATCCGGTCTTCATGGCGGCCATTCGCATTTTAGGCGTTTTAGATTTGGGCTTTCATATAAGGAATAAGGTGAAGTGAACATGAGTTTTACTCACATGGTGGGGAGTGATAGAAATGCCAAGCTTTTATGAAAAACCGCTGTTTCGGTATCCCATCTATGCATTGATTGCTCTGTCAATTATTACAATCCTCATCAGCTTTTATTTTAACTGGATATTAGGAACCGTCGAAGTGCTGCTGCTGGCAGTTATTTTGTTTTTTATTAAGCGTGCTGATTCTCTTATTCGAAAAGAGATTGATGCTTATATTTCTACGTTGTCCTACAGGTTGAAAAAAGTCGGTGAAGAGGCATTGATGGAAATGCCGATTGGAATCATGCTTTTTAATGACCAATATTATATAGAATGGGCAAATCCGTTTCTTTCCTCTTGCTTTAATGAAAGCACTTTAGTGGGGAGATCACTTTACGATACTTGTGAATCGGTAGTGCCGCTTATCAAACAAGAGGTGGAATCGGAAACGGTTACATTGAATGACCGCAAGTTTAGGGTTGTCATCAAACGGGATGAGCGTCTCTTATATTTCTTTGATGTAACAGAACAAATTCAGATTGAAAAGCTATATGAAAACGAAAGAACCGTCCTGGCATATATTTTCCTTGATAACTATGATGATGTGACACAAGGATTGGATGACCAGACGAGAAGCACGATGAACAGCCAGGTGACATCTTTGCTGAACGCTTGGGCGCAGGAGTACGGGATCTTCTTGAAAAGGACGTCTTCAGAACGCTTTATCGCTGTACTTAATGAACACATCTTAACTGAACTCGAAAATTCGAAGTTTTCGATTCTTGATGAAGTGCGGGAAAAAACCTCATTTGACGGTGTAGCGCTGACGTTAAGTGTCGGTGTCGGGGCTTCAGTCTCTTCCCTGAAAGAACTTGGCGATTTGGCGCAATCCAGCTTGGACTTAGCACTGGGACGCGGTGGGGACCAGGTAGCCATTAAGCTGCCAAACGGCAAGGTGAAGTTTTACGGCGGTAAAACAAACCCAATGGAGAAACGAACAAGGGTGCGGGCCCGCGTGATTTCTCACGCCTTAAAGGAAATCGTCACCGAAAGCAGCAATGTGATTATCATGGGGCATAAATTCCCCGACATGGATTCTATCGGCGCAGCGATCGGGATTTTAAAGGTGGCTCAGGCAAATAACAAAGATGGTTTTATCGTGATTGACCCAAATCAAATCGGATCAAGTGTGCAGCGTTTGATTGGGGAAATCAAAAAATATGAAGAACTGTGGTCAAGATTTATTACGCCTGAAGAAGCAATTGAAATTTCCAATGATGACACACTGCTTGTGATCGTTGATACACATAAGCCGTCACTCGTCATGGAGGAACGGCTGGTCAATAAAATTGAACATATCGTGGTCATCGACCATCACCGCAGAGGTGAGGAGTTTATCAGAGATCCGCTGCTTGTTTATATGGAACCATACGCTTCTTCCACAGCGGAATTGGTGACAGAGCTGCTTGAATATCAGCCGAAGCGCTTAAAAATCAATATGATTGAAGCAACAGCCCTATTAGCTGGTATAATAGTGGATACAAAGAGCTTTTCTCTCCGCACGGGCTCGCGGACTTTCGATGCGGCTTCTTATTTAAGGGCAAAAGGCGCCGACACGGTGCTGGTGCAGAAGTTCCTGAAAGAAACCGTTGATTCCTATATTAAACGGGCGAAGCTGATCCAGCATACGGTCCTCTATAAAGATAACATTGCGATTGCTTCTCTTCCTGAAAATGAAGAGGAATACTTCGATCAAGTGCTGATTGCGCAGGCTGCCGATTCGCTGCTGTCGATGAGTGAGGTTGAGGCTTCATTTGCGGTGGCGAGACGGGATGAACAAACGGTTTGTATCAGTGCACGGTCGCTTGGCGAGGTAAATGTTCAGATCATCATGGAGGCCCTAGAAGGCGGAGGGCATTTAACAAATGCGGCGACTCAGTTGTCCGGCATTTCAGTTTCTGAAGCGCTGGAACGGCTGAAGCACGCCATAGATGAGTATTTTGAGGGAGGCGTACAGAGATGAAGGTTATTTTCTTACAAGATGTAAAAGGAAAAGGAAAAAAAGGCGAAGTCAAAAACGTAGCAGACGGTTATGCGCATAACTTTCTAATTAAAAAAGGCCTCGCGGTTGAAGCGAACGCGTCAAACATCAGCGCGCTAAACGGACAAAAGCAGAAAGAGAAAAAAGAAGCCATTGCTGAGCTTGAGCAGGCTAAGAGCTTGAAAGAGACATTAGAAAAACTGACTGTTGAGCTTAGCGCAAAATCAGGTGAGGGCGGCCGTTTATTTGGTTCAGTGACAAGCAAGCAAATTACTGAACAGCTCCAAAAAGATCATAACATTAAAGTAGATAAGCGGAAGCTTGAACTGCCGGACGGCATTCGTGCATTAGGATATACAAACGTGCCTGTGAAACTGCATCCTGAAGTGCAGGCTGTGTTAAAGGTACATGTAAAAGAAGAAGCTTAATAGAAAAGAGGCTTGGATGAATCCAAGCCTCTTTTTTTATTCCACGAGATAAAGAGTTTGCTGGCTTTCTCCACCAGGTCCTCTTCGCATTCCCTGCACGCTGTTTGTGCTGCTGGAGGAACCGCTGTACTCGCCAGATGTTATTTCTTTTCCGTTTTTCTTAATCCAGGAAACAAGTTCGCTGTTGCCTGAGTTGTTTTCTGACAGAAGGAAGTATTTCACTTTGCCTTCTTTGATTAGTTTTTTCAGTTCCGACACAGTCAGAATGGGATCCGTGCCGTTAAATCCGCCCATTGCCATAACAGATTCATTTTCGTAAATGATGTATGGCGCAGCTGTTACGGTTGTCAAAGTAGCAAATAAATACTCTTCGCCGGTATTGTGTTTTCTCAGATAGGACAGGAGCCCGCTGTCGACCTCTGAAGAGAACATGTTCCCGCCGTTTGCTGAGCCTTTGAGCTGCGGGCCAGATTCAGGAAGGACGCTGTTACCACCGTATAGAAGCGGCGTTGCTGACCAGTAAACTGGTGTGAGAAGCAGAACGCACAAGCTGATGATGGTCAGCAGCTTACTGAACGGATGGCTGCGTTTAAGCATCAGAAGTGCAAGGGTGATGCCCAGTCCTAAGAGCCCCAGGACATACATCCATACACTGCCGATTTGGCTTGTATAAGCGCTCAGAATATACATCTGAAACACGGCTGTGATCAAGACGGCTGCCGGCAGAAGATAGCTGGACCAGTCTTTATTATTTTTGTATAAGCGGTGCATCGTATACCATCCGATACCAGAAAGGGCGGCAATTGGCGGTGCCAGCATAATCAAATAATACTGGTGGAAGAATCCTGCGATGCTGAAGAAACCAGCCACGGGAACAAGCCAAGCCGCCCAGAATAGCGTTTCTTTCATTTTAGCAGCATGTCCGCGGCGATCACGGTACCAGCTGACGATTGCGCCCAGTAATCCGATCAATGAGAATGGAAGCATCCAGCTGATTTGGCCGGAAAGTGCTGATTGGAAAAGACGAAGCGGGCCAGGATCACCGGTGCCGAACATATTCATGCTTTTTCCGCCGCCAGGCCCTCCATTTCCAGGTCCGTTGCCACCTGTGGGAGGTGTGCCTCCGCCTCCATTGAGAGCGCCGGTTTGTCCGTTAGGCGGCTGAGGCGCCTGTGAATGGTTTCCGAATGATTGATTTCCGTTCTGAGAAAAAGATGATTTTGGCGCTTGCATGTTGTCTTGATTCTGCATGTTCCCTCCGCCAGCAGCATTCATATCACCCTTTGCAAGGCCCGTAGTTTGCCCAAGCAGACGCTCTGTGCCGTTGTAGCCAAAGGCCAGTTCTAGCACTGAGTTAGTCTGGCTGCTTCCTACATAAGGCCGGCTTGAGGTAGAGGCTGAATCCACTGCAATCGCCCATGAGAGTGAAAGGCCTGTCAGAAGGACAAGAGACAGAAGCAGGGAACCGATTTTTTTCTTCAGAGAAACCCGAGATGCAATCAGGTAGAATAACACAAATGCAGGCAATACCATAAACGCTTGCATCATCTTCATATTAAAGGCGAGCCCAATCAGGGCAAATGCCGTCAGCAGCCAAACCAGCTTGCCTTGTTTTACTGCCCTAAGCAGACAAGTTGAACCGAGCAATAAGGTAAAAACAAGCATGCTGTCGATATTGTTTGTCCGGCTGACAGCTACTGCGATAGGGGTCAGTGCCATGACAAGTGCGGCAATGCGGGCCGCCCCAATTCCAAAAGTCGGCTTAATCATTCTGTAGAGAAGGAATACAGACCCAACTCCGGCAAGAGCCTGGGGAATGATGACACTCCACGTGTGAACACCGAAAATCAGTGCGAAAATCGTTTGAATCCATAACACGACAGGAGGCTTATCTACTGTCACAAATCCAGAAGGGTCAAATGACGCATAAAAGAAATTATGGAAGCTTTGCGTCATGCTTTTTACAGCCGCCAAATAGTACTGGTTCGCTGTATCATCCTGCCAAACGTGATACGTATTCAAAAAAGCTGCTGCCAGCAAAATAAGAATAAGGGCTGCGTCGAATCGTTTGGTTTTCATCGTTTTTCACCTCTTTATGGTGTCTCATTGTAAAAAACAAATATGAAAAACTTATGAATAAACCATAAATATTCAAAGAAAAAAGCGGAGATATTTACCCCGCTTTTATGCTGAATTTCTTTTTTTTTCTGACTGAAAAATGTATCGATCTCGTCCGGCTCCCTGTCCGGCTGCTCCCATTACGATCAGGGCAGCAATGAGAAGCACAATCGGCATCGTCCAAGAATGCGTCTGGTCAAAGAGATAGCCGACAAAGATTGGCCCGACTGCTGCCAGCAGGTAGCCGAATGACTGAGACATGCCTGACAGCGCAGCGGCCTGTTGGGCATTTTCACTGCGGAGACCAATCAAAGTGAGCGCCAGACTAATGCTGGAGCCTTGTCCGATACCGATAATGATCATCCAGATGGCAAGCAATGTATGGCTTCCGCCCGCTAATAATCCGCAAAGGCCGATCAGATAAACTGAGGCCAGCGCCGCAACGATACCGCGCTGCTGTTTCACACGGTCAGCTAAAACTGGTGTCAGAAAAGTGGAAGGCAGACTCGCAAATTGCATGAGTGATACCATCCATCCGGCTGTTGCCGTGTCAATCCCGTGTGAACGGAGGATTTCAGGAAACCAAGCGATGCTGCTGTAAAATAAAAACGATTGCAGGCCCATAAAGATGGTGACATACCATGCCATTTTGGAAGCCCAAATGGAACTGGATTGCAGCTTCATTGTCTGGTTTGCCGTATCTCGATGGCGCAGCTGAGGTATCCAGATCAGCAATGCAAGCAAAGCCAGCCCGCCCCATAAGAGAAAGGCTTGTTTCCATCCGCCATTCATCTGGGTCGCTAAAGGAACGCTGACACCCGATGCTAAAGCTGCGAATATATTCATTGATGTCGTATACAGGCTGATCATGATCCCTGGCTTTTCAGGGTATTTATGTTTGATTAAGCTTGGCAAAAGTACGTTACCAATCGCAATCCCGACGCCGATAAGTGCCGTTCCGAAAAACAAAGCGGCAGTATAACCGGTAGAACGAGTCAAAACACCGATAAGCAGTATCACGAGACCTAGCCATAAAGTTCGCTCATTTCCGAGGCGCTGTCCAAGCTTAGGTGCAAGCGGAGAAAGAACTGCAAACGAAAGCAGCGGCAGTGCGGTCAAAAAACCGGCTGCCCCATTGGACATGTGCAGCTCTGCCCGGATAGAGCTGATGACCGGACCGACTGAAGTGATCGCGGGCCGTAAGTTAAAGGCGATAAAGATAATGCCGGTGATCAGCCAAAATGATTGGATTTTTTTATTATGTGGATGTGGCAAAGCAGTTACTCCTCTTTTCTAACATATACATGATATTATCCCGAAACAAGTAAGCAAGTATGTGAATGAAGGCTATGATTTGTCCTCTTTTTGCAGTTCAGCCATTTTGGCAAGCAGAATATGCTGAGGCATATGCATGATCTGTTCAAGCGGCAGATTCAAGGACTCTGCAAGCTTTTGTGCAGTTTCAGCAGAAATTTGCAAAGGTCTCACAAAAGATCCCTCCTCTCTTCTGTCCATTGTACAAGAATCAGATGTGAAATGTAAGAAGATGTCACAAAGGAATAGAGCAATCGGAAAATGACCGTTATAAAAGAGGTAAGGAGGGTTCTTATGCACGCACCGTTGTCTTTATTAAAACAAATGCTGAAGGAACACCAAATAGACACTGAAAAAGCTGTCACTTTCGAAGAATATATAGCAGTGAGGCTAAAGCTTCAGGAGCTGATGGGGAAATTTGCTTCGATCGGAGAGTGGGATCTGTATCAAAAAGCGGCAGATTTGATGATGCACATAGGCATCCAATGGATGAAATAAACCGATAACCGCTAAAAAACCCTCGCTGCAGCGAAGGCTTTCATTCATTAAAATGAGTGTTCTTCTTCCACATTTTTAAACTGGTCATAAATTACAAGCTTAGACGGACTGTTTTCCTTAGCCACCTGTTTGGCTTTTTCAATAGCGGCGTCTTTAGACGTATACAAAGCTGTCGGCGCTACATTCTCCACCTCAATAAACCAGCCGTCCGCATCAACATTAGGTGTAATCGCATATTTCTTTATCATCTTTCATTCCTCCCTCATGTTTTATTGCATTTTTCCCGCCTTGTTACTGTCCGAAACGATCCAATCTGCTAACTGAAAAAAACAGGAAACAGACAATTTTTCTATTTTTTTTCTGTAGAAATGGTAGAATGGAGGTTGGAGATTTTTTAATGAGAGGACGGTGCTTAGCATGACAGACCTTCTGAATGACCGGCTTCCTCCGCAAAATATAGAAGCCGAACAAGCCGTGTTAGGCGCTATTTTTTTACAGCCGTCTGCTTTAACACTGGCTTCAGAAGTATTGATTCCAGATGATTTCTATAGAATGTCCCACCAAAAAATCTATAATGCGATGCTGGTGCTCGGTGACCGAGGTGAACCGGTTGATCTGGTGACAGTAACATCAGAGCTTGCGAACACAGACCTGCTGGAAGAAGTAGGCGGCATTTCATATTTGACAGATATCGCAAACTCGGTGCCGACAGCGGCTAACATAGAATATTACGCGAAAATCGTTGAGGAAAAATCGATTCTTCGCCGATTAATCAGAACTGCGACAACGATTGCTCAAGACGGGTATACCCGTGAGGATGAGGTCGAGGATTTACTAAGTGAAGCGGAAAAAACGATTATGGAAGTGGCACAGCGCAAAAACACGAGTGCCTTCCAAAATATTAAGGACGTCCTTGTCCAGACCTATGATAATATCGAACAGCTTCACAATCGAAAAGGTGATATCACGGGGATTCCAACAGGGTTTACGGAGCTTGACCGGATGACTGCGGGTTTCCAGCGCAACGACTTGATCATTGTGGCTGCCCGTCCGTCAGTAGGGAAAACAGCCTTTGCCCTGAACATCGCACAAAACGTGGCGACGAAGACCGATGAGAGCGTAGCGATTTTCAGTCTTGAGATGGGTGCCGAGCAGCTCGTTATGCGTATGCTCTGTGCCGAGGGAAATATCAATGCCCAGAATCTCCGTACAGGTAACCTGACCGAAGAGGATTGGGGCAAGCTGACGATGGCAATGGGAAGCCTGTCGAACAGCGGGATTTACATCGATGATACACCGGGTATTCGGGTGAGTGAAATCCGTGCCAAGTGCCGCCGCTTGAAGCAGGAAAGCGGGCTGGGCATGATTTTGATCGATTACCTGCAATTGATTCAGGGAAGCGGTCGTTCAAAGGACAACCGTCAGCAGGAAGTATCTGAAATTTCCCGTGAACTGAAGTCGATTGCCAGGGAGCTGCAAGTCCCTGTTATCGCCCTTTCTCAGCTTTCCAGGGGTGTTGAGCAGCGTCAGGATAAACGTCCGATGATGTCTGATATCCGGGAATCAGGAAGTATCGAGCAGGACGCGGATATTGTCGCGTTCCTTTATCGTGATGACTACTATGACAAAGAAACCGAGAATAAAAATATTATCGAAATTATTATCGCCAAACAGCGTAACGGCCCGGTAGGAACCGTGTCTCTTGCGTTCGTAAAAGAATACAACAAATTCGTCAACCTGGAACGGCGTTTTGATGACGCAGGCGTTCCGCCCGGCGCATAAGCCCCAAGAGCTGCTCTTGGGGTTTTTTTTTCATTCGAAAGATGGAAGAAATACCGTTCGCTCAGCGGATGAAAATTTGAAAGCGTTTTAATAAAATGGTGCAAAAAGGAGATGGTAACAATATGGGAAAACGTTTTTCGTCTTTTCAAGCAGCACAAATCCGAATTGCGCGTCCTACGGGCCAGCTTGATGAGATTATTCGTTTTTACGAAGAGGGACTGTGTTTGAAACGAATAGGAGAATTTTCACAGCATAACGGGTATGACGGTGTCATGTTCGGCCTTCCTCATGCCGATTATCATTTGGAATTCACCCAGTATGAAGGTGGAAGCACTGACCCCGTTCCCCATCCCGACAGCCTTCTTGTTTTTTATGTGCCGAATGCAGATGAACTGGCAGCGATCACTTCAAAGCTAAAGCACATGGGCTATCAAGAGGTCGAATCAGAGAACCCGTACTGGAGCAATGGGGGAGTGACGATAGAGGACCCGGACGGCTGGCGGGTCGTTTTTATGAATTCAAAAGGGATATCAGGCAAGTGATTCTTTCTTATGCTAAAGGATGAAAGTTTCGCAAGATTTTTATGACAAAACCGTGAGAAAACGCTTATAAAACGAATGGAAGCGAACGAATATAGATTTACAATAATTTAATGTTCGGATTTACAATTGACTTTCTGTTTCTTCACTGATAAACTTGATTTGTTTGAATAGAATCGTTTTGAAAGGTTAACGGAGGTGCACGGACATGTCTTCAGTAGTTGTAGTAGGTACGCAATGGGGCGATGAAGGAAAAGGTAAAATTACAGATTTCCTATCAGAAAATGCAGAAGTGATCGCCCGTTATCAAGGCGGAAATAACGCAGGGCATACAATCAAGTTTGACGGAATCACATATAAGCTTCACTTAATCCCGTCTGGAATTTTCTATAAGGATAAAACGTGTGTAATCGGAAACGGAATGGTTGTAGATCCGAAAGCATTAGTCACAGAGCTTGCGTATCTTCATGAGCGCAACGTCAGTACAGATAACCTGAGAATCAGCAACAGAGCTCACGTCATTCTGCCGTATCATTTGAAATTGGATGAAGTGGAAGAAGAGCGTAAAGGGGCTAACAAGATCGGCACAACGAAAAAAGGAATCGGCCCTGCTTACATGGATAAAGCAGCCCGCATCGGAATTCGCATCGCGGATCTGTTAGACCGTGACGCGTTTGCGGAAAAGCTTGAGCGCAATCTTGAAGAAAAAAACCGTCTTCTCGAGAAAATGTACGAGACAGAAGGGTTTAAACTTGAGGATATCTTAGACGAATATTATGAGTACGGCCAGCAGATTAAAAAATATGTTTGCGATACATCTGTTGTCTTAAACGATGCTCTTGATGAAGGGCGCCGTGTATTATTTGAAGGCGCACAAGGGGTTATGCTCGATATCGACCAAGGAACATACCCGTTTGTTACGTCATCTAACCCGGTTGCCGGCGGTGTCACGATCGGTTCTGGTGTCGGCCCGACCAAAATCAAGCACGTTGTCGGTGTATCAAAAGCATATACGACTCGTGTCGGCGACGGTCCTTTCCCGACTGAGCTGAAAGATGAAATCGGCGATCAAATCCGTGAAGTCGGACGCGAATATGGAACAACAACAGGCCGCCCGCGCCGTGTCGGCTGGTTTGACAGCGTTGTTGTCCGCCACGCCCGCCGTGTGAGCGGAATTACAGATCTTTCTCTGAACTCAATTGACGTCCTAACAGGAATTGAAACGTTGAAAATCTGTGTGGCATACCGCTACAAAGGCGAAATCATTGAAGAATTCCCAGCAAGTCTTAAGGCACTTGCTGAATGTGAGCCGGTATATGAAGAAATGCCAGGCTGGACTGAGGATATTACAGGTGCGAAGAGCTTGAGCGAGCTTCCGGAAAATGCGCGCCATTATCTTGAGCGTGTGTCTCAGCTGACAGGCATTCCGCTTTCTATTTTCTCTGTCGGTCCAGACCGCTCACAAACAAATGTCCTTCGCAGTGTGTACCGTGCGAACTAAATAGAATATGTCTGCAAGCCCCTATATCAGGGGCTTGTTTTTTGTTTGAAAGCCGCATATAAGTTGGTCTGAGAAAAAAATATGAAAAAAAACCAAAAAAGTTATTGCCACTTCTATTTGTTCGTGATATTATAAATCTCGTTGTTACGGAAACTGCTTCAATAGAGTACAAGATGAGAACTAGATTTAAGTCGTTTGCTCTATAGAAATTCCGACATCTTTAAGAGCCATTAGCTCAGTTGGTAGAGCATCTGACTTTTAATCAGAGGGTCGAAGGTTCGAGTCCTTCATGGCTCACCATTTCGTGAAGGCCCGTTGGTCAAGCGGTTAAGACACCGCCCTTTCACGGCGGTAACACGGGTTCGAATCCCGTACGGGTCATTGATTTACTTTAGCGTTATTGCTAAATTCCTTATTTGTCTGTGAGAGCTGACACGACAGCTCTCCGGGCAATTACTGTAAGGTCCGGTAGTTCAGTTGGTTAGAATGCCTGCCTGTCACGCAGGAGGTCGCGGGTTCGAGTCCCGTCCGGACCGCCATTTTACTTTACTTAGTAGAGAAAAATAAAACATTTGGCTCGGTAGCTCAGTTGGTAGAGCAACGGACTGAAAATCCGTGTGTCGGCGGTTCGATTCCGTCCCGAGCCACTTACCAAACGCATCTGCAATCGTAGGTGCGTTTTTTCTTTTAGGAAAAAGGCAAACATGAGGAGTGTTATAATAGAAGAAAAAGGGAGAACCGGCCCTGCGGCCGGTTCAAAGAAGAAGACGTCATTGATAAAGACGCACTCCGGTGAGGGGAGGTTTCAATAAAGTTATCTTTTTTAAAAAAAGTTGACCAGCATGACAATAGATAAACAACTGGCGATAAAGGTGAAACATGTGTTTTTTTTCTAAACCTTTATTTTTTTTATCTTTTGACCTTAAACCGTTATAATAGACAAGGACCCATTCTTTACATGGGCCATAAGTGATGAAACGAATGTTATATAGATGAAATAAAGTCATTCGGCAGGAGGAAAATCAAAATGATGGATAAAAAGATCCTTGTAGTAGATGATGAAAAACCGATTGCAGATATATTGGAATTTAACTTAAGAAAAGAAGGCTATGAAGTGCACTGTGCCCACGACGGAAACGAAGCCGTTGAAATGGTAGAAGAGCTTCAGCCTGATTTAATTCTTTTAGATATTATGCTCCCGAATAAAGACGGCGTTGAAGTATGCCGTGAAGTCAGAAAGAAATACGATATGCCAATCATTATGCTGACGGCTAAGGATTCAGAAATTGACAAGGTTATCGGGCTTGAAATCGGTGCTGATGATTATGTCACAAAACCATTCAGCACACGCGAGCTCTTGGCGCGTGTAAAAGCGAACCTGCGCCGCCAGCTGACAACAGCGCCTGCGGAGGAAGAGCCTTCCTCTAACGAGATTCATATCGGCTCTCTCGTCATCTTCCCTGACGCGTACGTTGTATCAAAACGAGACGAAACAATCGAATTGACTCATCGTGAGTTCGAATTGCTTCATTATTTAGCAAAACATATCGGACAAGTGATGACCCGTGAACATTTGCTTCAAACCGTTTGGGGCTATGATTACTTCGGCGATGTCAGAACGGTTGACGTAACAGTCCGTCGGCTTCGTGAAAAAATCGAGGACAACCCGAGCCATCCAAATTGGATCGTCACACGCCGTGGTGTAGGTTATTACTTGAGAAACCCAGAACAGGACTAATGCCCATATGAATAAGGTTGGTTTTTTTCGGTCGATCCAATTTAAGATTACCTTGATTTATGTGCTTTTGATTATCATTGCCATGCAAATCATTGGTGTGTATTTTGTCAATCAGGTAGAGAAGTCGCTGATCAGCTCTTATGAACAATCGCTGAATCAGCGAATCGACAACCTTTCTTATTATATCGAACAAGAATATAAGAGCGATAACGACAGCACCGTCATAAAGGATGACGTCAGCCGTATTTTGAATGACTTCACGAAAAGTGATGAGGTTCGGGAAATTAGCTTTGTAGATAAAAGCTATGAAGTGGTCGGTTCTTCAAAGCCGTATGGTGAGGAAGTGGCAGGGAAACAAACGACCGATCTGATTTTCAAAAGAATTTTTTCTACCAAACAGTCGTATTTAAGAAAATATTATGACCCGAAAAGCAAAATCAGAGTTCTTATTTCCGCGAAGCCCGTCATGACTGAAAACCAAGAGGTTGTGGGCGCGATCTATGTTGTCGCGAGTATGGAAGATGTCTTTAATCAAATGAAGACGATCAACACGATACTGGCGTCCGGCACAGGTTTGGCACTTGTTTTGACGGCTCTTCTCGGTATTTTTCTGGCAAGAACCATTACCCACCCGCTTTCAGATATGCGAAAGCAGGCGATGGAGCTTGCGAAAGGGAATTTCTCGAGGAAGGTTAAAAAGTACGGGCATGATGAAATTGGGCAGCTGGCCACAACGTTTAACCACTTAACGAGAGAGCTTGAAGATGCCCAGGCGATGACTGAAGGAGAACGCAGAAAGCTAGCCTCTGTCATTGCTTATATGACAGACGGCGTTATCGCCACAAACCGAAACGGAGCGATTATTCTCTTAAACAGCCCGGCGCTGGAACTGTTGAACGTTTCACGTGAAACAGCCTTAGAAATGCCGATTACGAGTTTGCTGGGGCTTCAAGAGAATTATACTTTTGAAGATTTAGTGGAGCAGCAGGATTCTATGCTGCTTGAAATTGAGCGCGATGATGAATTAACGGTGCTTCGCGTGAATTTCTCTGTGATTCAAAGGGAACACGGCAAAATTGATGGTTTAATCGCTGTCATTTACGATGTAACCGAACAAGAGAAAATGGATCAGGAACGCAGAGAATTCGTTGCGAATGTATCACATGAGCTGCGGACGCCGCTTACGACAATGCGCAGCTATTTAGAAGCGTTAGCCGAAGGCGCGTGGGAAAATAAAGACATTGCTCCGCGCTTCTTAATGGTGACGCAAAATGAAACAGAGCGTATGATCCGGCTTGTCAATGATCTGCTTCAGCTGTCGAAATTTGACAGTAAGGATTATCAATTTAACCGGGAATGGATTCAGATTGTCCGGTTTATGTCGCTTATTATTGACCGTTTTGAAATGACAAAAGAGCAGCATGTGGAGTTTATCCGCAATCTGCCGGACAGAGATCTGTACGTCGAGATTGACCAGGATAAAATAACGCAGGTGCTCGATAATATTATTTCTAACGCTTTAAAATATTCACCGGAAGGCGGACATGTCACGTTCTCGATTGATGTCAATGAAGGGGAAGAACTTCTCTATATCAGCGTGAAGGATGAAGGGATTGGTATTCCGAAAAAAGATGTCGAAAAAGTCTTTGACCGCTTCTACAGGGTGGATAAAGCGAGAACGAGAAAGCTTGGCGGCACCGGTCTGGGATTGGCGATTGCCAAGGAAATGGTACAGGCGCACGGCGGAGATATTTGGGCGGACAGCATAGAAGGAAAAGGCACGACGATTACATTTACTCTTCCATATAAAGAGGAACAAGAGGATGATTGGGATGAAGCGTGAAAATATAAAAACGATATTACTTACGGTACTCGTCGTCATCAGTCTTGTTTTTACATGGGGGATATGGACGTTCCAGCCAAACTTTTCTGAAGGCTCATCCTCAACAGAGTCTACTGTTCGTGTGAAACATAAAATCGAAAAAACCACCCAAAAGCTGTCTGAAACGGTAAGGCCAAGGGACATGTTTATCCATGATGACGGCGCTCATTACAAAGTGGATGACAATGCCCTCTATGAAGAAATTTGGTCTGACTTGCCGCATTGGGATGTGAAAGGAATTAAAGATATTTCGGATCAGTATGACAAGGCTGGATTCAAAAGCTGGTTTTATGGAATAGGCGGTTCTGAAGCCAAGCTTGACTTGCAATTCAGCGATACGATCCCGATTGATATTTTCCAAACGCTGTTTAAATGGTCTAATCAGTCGTTTGAATACAGTTCGTTTGACCATATTCTGATCCCGTTCAATGAAACAAAAGCGAACAAGAAAATCTATTTGGTGTCATACAGCAAGCAGCTCATTCTTGAAGTGACGGTTGAATCAGCAAACTACCGGAACATTATGAACGACTTGAAAAACAGGCAATCAAATATGCCGGCGTTCAGTTTGTTCTCCATTGGCTCAAAGAAAGAGTTCTTGCTGCCGAACAAACCGCTTACGATGGACAAAAAAGAATTTGTCACAGAATCGATTAAAACAAATACCTTTAAGCAGGCTTTGTTTAGTGATCCGAGCATTGTAAGAGAAGATTCGAATTACAACAACAGAAATGTGCTGACAGATGGGATCAGCCGGTTAGATGTGAATCTAAGCCAGAGACAGGTGCAATTTCAGCAGCGCAATTTGGTGCAGAGCACATCCTATCAAACAGGTGAATTAATCAAAAAGAGCCAAAAATACCTTGAGGATACCGGAAGCTGGACGGATCACTATCAATTTTTCAATATCAATGACAGCCAGCAGTTGAGCTTCTATATCTTTATGGATCAGATCCCGGTCATTAACAGCACCGCCAAACCTTTCGGAGCGACATCGGCGATTACGGTGCAATGGGCGAATGATGATATTCTCAGCTATAAGCGGCCGAATTACAGTCTCGGAACGAATCCGATTAAAACAAGTGAAACAGAGCTCATGAGCGGCAGCGAAGTGAAGATGCTGCTTTCGAAACAAACCGCTTATGATACGGACAAAATTGATCAGATCTTCCTTGCTTATCAATTGGTATCAACATCAACCAACGATGATCCTCTCGTTGAACTGGAACCGGTTTGGGCGATGAAAGTAAATGGAAAAATTGTGCCGATTACAAAGGATTTATTGAGGAAGGAGGGGGCTAACAGTGGAGTGGAATAAGACAAAATCAATCTTCATCGTTGCCTTCCTCATTTTAGATATTTTCTTAGGCTATCAGTTTTTTCAAAAATGGCAGGCTACCGGCAAAGAATATGAAGTCATTAAAAATGATGTCGAGCATGACATGAAGGCCGATCATATCACGTATGAAGGTTTGAATAAGGAAGCGACAGAAGGTTATCGGATCACAGCAAATCAAAAATCCTTCACCAAGGAGGAAATTGAGGCGCTGAAGGATCAAAAGCCTTTGATGGACATGCCTAGTGATGATCATAAAGTAACGAGCCTGAAAATGAAGTTTGCAAATCCCACCGCCCTATCTAAGAAGGATATCGAGGACGATGCCCAGGCACTTGTTTCTTCAAAGATTCAAGATGGCGAAAAATATAAGCTTTGGAAGGTTAATAAATCGAAGAAAGAAATTATTTTCTTCCAAACGTACGAGGGCCATTATATTTACCAAAAGACCGATAATCCCGCTAATATGATCGGGCAAGTGGTATTGCACTTAAACGGTAAAAACGAGGTTGTGTCGTACGACCAGACAACGCTTGAGACCTTCAAGCAAATCCAGAAAGAAAGCTTAATTACTGAAATGGATGCGGTTGAGCTATTGTACTATCAAAATCAATTAAAAGAATACAGCACTGTGAAGAGCTGTAAATTCGGCTATGTAGCACAATATCCGCTGACAAGTACGCAGGTGCTGGCGCCGGTATGGAGAATTACGGTCGAGTACGAGAAAAAAGTGAACGGTGAGAAAAAGACAGTACAAGAGTATTTTACTGTGAATGCTTTGGAGAGTACGATTTTAGATACAGATCAATGAAAATAATGGAGTGAGACAAACATGAGCTTGCAATTTAGCGTACTTGCGAGCGGGAGTACGGGAAATGCGTTTTACCTCGAAACAGAGGATCACGCATTTTTAGTGGACGCCGGTTTGAGCGGGAAAGCCATGGATGGGCTGATGGCGCAGATCGGGCGTAAGCTGGATGATGTAGACGGCATTTTTGTGACGCATGAGCATAGTGACCATATTAAGGGCCTTGGTGTCGTCGCCAGAAAGTACAAGCTTCCGATCTATGCGAACGAGAAGACTTGGAAAGCGATGGAGAATCAAATCGGCAAAATTGACACCGATCAAAAGTTTGTATTTCCGATGGAGACGGTGAAGTCGTTTGGCGGACTTGATGTTGAATCGTTTGGCGTCTCCCACGATGCGGCCGAACCGATGTTTTATGTGTTCCATTATAACGGCCGAAAGCTCGCATTAATGACAGATACGGGATATGTCAGCGACCGAATGAAAGGCATTATCCGTTCAGCGAATGTGTTTGTGTTTGAAAGCAATCACGATGTCGGTATGCTGCAAATGGGGAGATACCCATGGAGCATTAAGCGGCGGATTTTAAGTGACGTCGGGCACGTGTCAAATGAAGATGCTGCCTTGGCGATGACGGATGTCATTGGCGATGAGACGTCTCGTATTTACCTGGCGCATTTGAGCCAGGACAACAACATGAAGGAGCTGGCAAGAATGTCCGTGCAGCAGACATTGGCTTCTAAAGGATTTGTGACGGGTGAGACATTTGACTTATACGACACTGATCCGAAGAAGGCCACTCCGCTTTGCGCTGTATAATTTTTCTATGTAAATCATGACTATTCTAGGAGCTTCTAACCCACAATATAACCATATTAACGTTCTTGGAAAGGATGGAATATGGTGGATTACGAACGTGAGGAAGAACATACTACTCCTGAACAGCCAAAGAGAAGCAAAAAAGGATATTTTCTTTCAAGCCTGATTGGTGTGATTGTCGGTGCCGTATTAATGGCGTTTATCATGCCGTACCTTTCAAATGAAGGGCTAGATACGGGCGCTTTAGATCAGCAGCAGAACAATAACGGCCGGGAATCAATCAGGACGGTGAATGTCAGTGTCAACAATACGGTCACCAAGATTGTCAGCAATGTGTCGCCCGCCGTTGTGGGTGTTGTGAACATCCAAAAATCAGATATACGGGGAGAGAGCGGCGAGGCTGGGAGCGGCTCTGGCGTCATCTATAAGAAAAATGACCATTCCGCTTATGTCGTGACCAACCATCATGTCATCGAAGGCGCTTCCCAAATTGAAATCAGCTTGAAAGACGGCTCACGTGTATCAGCTGATCTTGTCGGCAGCGACCAGCTGATGGACCTTGCCGTTTTACGGGTGAAAAGCGATAAGATTAAAGCAGTCGCCGATTTCGGAAATTCAGATAAAGTGAAGTCTGGGGAGCCGGTTATCGCGATCGGGAACCCGTTAGGCCTTGAGTTTGCAGGCTCTGTCACACAAGGCGTCATCTCAGGTACGGAGAGGGCGATCCCAGTGGATTCAAACGGTGATGGACAGCCTGACTGGAACGCAGAAGTCCTGCAAACAGATGCGGCCATTAACCCTGGGAACAGCGGCGGTGCTTTGTTAAATATGGATGGGAAGGTCATTGGCATCAATTCAATGAAAATTGCCGAGTCGGCGGTTGAAGGGATTGGCCTGTCGATTCCATCTAAGCTCGTGATCCCTGTGATAGAGGATTTAGAGAGATACGGAAAGGTCAAACGCCCGTTCCTTGGCATTGAGATGAAATCCCTAAGCGACATCGCAAGCTATCATTGGGATGAAACATTAAAGCTTCCTAAGAACGTCACCAATGGAGCGGTTGTGATGGGTGTAGACGCCTTTTCACCTGCCGGAAAAGCGGGGCTGAAGGAACTGGATGTCATCACGGAATTTGACGGATACAAAGTAAATGATATTGTTGACCTGCGAAAACGGCTTTATCAGAAAAAAGTCGGTGACCGGGTGAAGGTGAAGTTTTACCGCGGCGGAAAAGAAAAATCTGTAGACATCAAGCTGTCCTCCGCAGACCAATTAGGAAGTTAATCAATACAGTCTGGCATCATTTGCCAGGCTGTTTTGATATGCAAAAAAACTGAACGGGGGTCACGCCCGTTCAGTTGAAAAGGATATATCGAATATGAAGAAAAATACAAGATGGATGTTACACGTGAAACAGCAGCAAATGGCTGTTAACTGCAAATACCTCCATTCTCAGCATTCTCCCGAAAATATGGAGGTTCGGGATTAGGCCTTGCCATAACGAAATCGATTATCGACAATCACAATGGGATGATTGAAGTGAAAAGTGAAATCGGCAGAGGCACTGTTTTTCTGATCAGGCTTCCTGCTCCGGATTATTCGTTAGACGAGTGAGAAAATTTCTTCAGCCGATATTGGAGGCTTTGTCTGCTGATGCCAAGCTCCTGAGCAGCTTTCGAGATGTTATGGCCGTGTTTTCTTAACACGTTCTCTATCACATATTTTTCGAAGCTTTCCATTTTTTCTTTTAAGTCTGCGGCCGGCTGGTGTCTTGGTGTTTCAGGCTCTGGGATGTCAGCCGGCTTGATTTTCATTCGGTATTGATAGGGCAGATGGGAAGCCGTAATCGTTTGCTCGTCCGTCATGAAATTCATTGCGCCTTCGATCATATGCTCAAGCTCGCGAATATTTCCCGGCCAGTCATAAGAAAGGAAAAATTGCTTCACGTCATCGCTGATGTGTTCAACATTCATTTGGAACAGATGGTTGTTTTTCTGGATGAACTCCGACGCGAGAAGCAAAATGTCTTCTTTTCGCTCCCGTAGCGGCGGGATGATCAGTGTGACGACACTCAGCCTGTAATACAAGTCCTTCCGCATTCGTTCGCCTGCAATTGCATCAATTGGGTCTTCATTCATCGTGGCAATAATACGTACGTCAATCGGTGTATCCTTTGTCGAACCGATGCGCCTGATTTTCCGTTCTTGAAGGGCGCGCAGCAGCTTCGCCTGAAGGCTGAGATTCAGCGAGTTGATTTCATCTAACAGCAGCGTCCCGCCGTGGGCTTGTTCAAACAGGCCGGGCTGGTCGACAGCGCCGGTAAACGCGCCTTTTTTCGTCCCAAACAAAATGCTTTCCACAAGGCTGTCTGGCAATGCCGCACAGTTTTGCGAAATAAACGGGCCGCCAGAACGATCGCTTCCATTATGGATACTTTGCGCGAACAGTTCTTTTCCTGTGCCGGTTTCGCCTGCGAGAAGGACAGATGATGACGTACGGGTTGCCCGCTTGGCGTTTTCGATGACGTCTTGAATGGCCGGACTGGTGCCGAGAATACTGTCAAACGTATAGGTTGTGCTGCCTTTTTTGTTCATATTCTCCCTGATCAGCCGTTCAAGCTTTGTCACATCCTTGGCAATTTCAACGGCGCCCCTGATTTTGCCGTCTTGGACGATGGGATATGTATGATTGATCGTCGTAATTTCCTGGCCTTTATTATTGAAATAGCTCTGTTTGACGTTTTTAATCGTCTTGCCTTCCTGAAGAGCCTGTACCAGTGTACTGTCCTGCTGCTTTGAAAACATAAACACATCCATCAGGTTTTTATTCAAGACGTCATGCTTCTCCATATCTTCAATCTGCATCATTTTATTGTTATAAACGATTGTGTTTCCATGCTCGTCTACCACGTGCAGGCCAACATCGATTTCATCTAAAATGCTCTGAAAAACCAATGTGAGGAATTCGCTGTCTTTGACCACTGTATGAACCTCCCTCAGTTTTCTTAATATTGCTTCTATTTTATAAAAAAATGGAGAGGATATGCAAAAGAATTTTGCACTTGCTGGAATTTTTGCTCGAAATATCAGAATGTTTTTGCACCTTGTCCTCGAAAATTGTAGAAAACACACGAATTCTTGATTTGGCACAGAACTTGCATTTATATAAAGGGAAAGCAGGATAACATGTTGAAACAGAAAACAAGGGGGAATTCAAATATGCCAGCTTTATCTAAATCCAAAGAAATTATTGATCAGACGTCTCATTACGGAGCCAACAATTATCATCCGCTCCCGATTGTTATTTCTGAAGCGCTGGGTTCTTGGGTAAAGGACCCGGAAGGCAATGAATATATGGATATGCTGAGTGCTTATTCTGCGGTAAACCAGGGGCACAGACACCCGAAAATCATTCAGGCATTAAAGGATCAGGCTGATAAAATCACGCTCACGTCACGCGCGTTTCATAACGATCAGCTTGGGCCGTTTTACGAAAAAACAGCTAAACTGACAGGCAAAGAGATGATTCTGCCGATGAATACAGGAGCCGAAGCGGTTGAATCCGCGGTGAAAGCGGCGAGACGCTGGGCGTATGAAGTGAAGGGCGTAGCTGACAATCAAGCGGAAATTATCGCATGTGTCGGGAACTTCCACGGCCGCACGATGCTGGCGGTATCTCTCTCTTCTGAAGAGGAATATAAACGAGGATTCGGCCCGATGCTTCCGGGAATCAAACTCATTCCTTACGGCGATGTGGAAGCGCTTCGACAGGCCATTACGCCGAATACAGCGGCATTCTTGTTTGAACCGATTCAAGGCGAAGCGGGCATTGTGATTCCGCCTGAAGGATTTTTACAGGAAGCGGCGGCGATTTGTAAGGAAGAGAATGTCTTGTTTATTGCGGATGAAATTCAAACGGGTCTCGGACGTACAGGCAAGACGTTTGCCTGTGACTGGGACGGCATTGTCCCTGATATGTATATTTTGGGCAAAGCGCTTGGCGGCGGTGTGTTCCCGATCTCATGCATTGCGGCGGACCGCGAGATCCTAGGCGTGTTTAACCCTGGCTCACACGGCTCAACATTTGGCGGAAACCCGCTTGCATGTGCAGTGTCTATCGCTTCATTAGAAGTGCTGGAGGATGAAAAGCTGGCGGATCGTTCTCTTGAGCTTGGCGAATACTTTAAAAGCGAGCTTGAGAGCATTGACAACCCGGTTATTAAAGAAGTCCGCGGCAGAGGGCTGTTTATCGGTGTGGAATTGACGGAAGCCGCACGTCCGTATTGTGAGCGTTTGAAGGAAGAAGGGCTTTTATGCAAGGAAACGCATGATACAGTCATTCGTTTTGCACCGCCATTAATCATTTCCAAAGAGGATTTGGATTGGGCAATAGAGAAAATTAAGCACGTGCTGCAAAACGCATAAATCTGCACCATGGCGGGATATTCACTTCGTTTGTATAAATTTACAACAGAAAAATCAGCACTCCCTATTTGCTCAGCTACAGTATTTTAGTATAATGTATCTTTATGAGAAGAAGTGAATTTTATATTAAATAGATAGAGACTCTTTGGACAGCAAACTGGGATAGCACCATGCAGATGTTCCAGCTTAGATCCAATACAAGTTGCTGAAGGGGTGCAGAATGTGAATACAAACCAAGATAACGGAAATCAGCTCCAGCGGACAATGAAATCGCGCCACTTGTTCATGATTTCATTGGGCGGAGTGATCGGAACCGGTTTCTTCCTTGGAACCGGGTTTACCATTAACCAAGCGGGACCGCTCGGCGCGGTTCTGTCCTATTTAGTGGGCGGCTTTATCATGTTTTTGACGATGCTCTGCTTAGGAGAGCTGGCAGTCGCCTTTCCTGTGTCGGGGTCCTTCCAGACCTATGCGACAAAATTTATCAGCCCGGCCTTCGGATTTGCGTTCGGCTGGCTGTACTGGCTCGGCTGGGCGGTTACATGCGCCATTGAATTTTTATCAGCGGGGCAGCTGATGCAACGCTGGTTTCCGCATATAGACGTGTGGATCTGGTGTCTGGTCTTTGCGGCACTGATGTTTATTTTAAATGCGATCACCACAAAAGCCTTTGCGGAATCTGAATTCTGGTTCTCAGGCATTAAAATTTTGATTATCCTTTTATTTATTATTCTCGGCGGAGCTGCCATGTTTGGCCTGATTGATCTGAAGGGTGGAGAGCAGGCGCCGTTTTTGACACATTTTTATGAAGACGGGTTATTTCCGAACGGCATAAAGGCAATGCTGATTACGATGATTACCGTGAACTTTGCGTTTCAGGGGACTGAGCTGATCGGGGTTGCAGCAGGAGAAAGTGAAGACCCTGAAAAAACGATTCCACGGTCAATCAAACAGACAGTATGGAGAACGCTTGTGTTCTTTGTGCTTTCCATCATTGTCATTGCCGGCATGATTCCGTGGAAACAGGCTGGAGTCGTGGAAAGTCCATTTGTTGCCGTATTTGAGCAAATCGGAATCCCATATGCAGCTGATATCATGAACTTTGTTATTTTAATCGCGCTGTTATCTGTTGCGAATTCAGGTTTATACGCATCGACACGTATTCTGTACGCGATGGCGAATGAAGGACAAGCTTTCAAAGCGCTCGGAAAAACAAATCAGCGCGGTGTGCCGATGTACTCGTTAATCGTAACGATGGCTGTGGCCTGCCTATCACTTCTGACAAAGTTTGCGCAGGCTGAAACCGTATATATGGTACTGTTATCTTTGGCGGGCATGAGCGCGCAGGTCGGCTGGATTACAATTTCGCTTTCCCAAATCATGTTCAGACGCAAATATATCCGTGAGGGCGGGAAGATAGAAGATTTGAAATTTAAAACACCGCTGTACCCGGTGCTTCCGCTGATCGGCCTAACGTTAAATACGGTCGTGCTCATCAGTCTTGCATTTGATCCGGAGCAGCGTATCGCGCTGTATTGCGGCGTACCGTTTATGATCATTTGCTACATCATTTATCATGTCGTCATTAAAAAACGCCAGCAGGCGAATCGTCAGCTAGAGCTTTAAAACGTTGTCCGTAAGTCATCTTTGTTAGAACCCGCATAGGACATTATCTTAAATGTTGAGGTGGAATCACAGATGGATAAAACGATTTCGGTTATTGGAATGCCAATGGATTTAGGACAAGCACGACGCGGAGTGGATATGGGCCCGAGTGCCATCCGGTACGCTCATCTGATCGAGAGGCTGTCAGACATGGGGTATACGGTTGAAGATCTCGGTGACATTCCGATCAATCGCGAAAAAATCAAAAATGACGAGGAACTGAAAAACCTGAATTCCGTTTTGGCGGGAAATGAAAAACTCGCGCAAAAGGTCAACAAAGTCATTGAAGAGAAAAAATTCCCGCTTGTCCTGGGCGGTGACCACAGTATTGCGATCGGCACGCTTGCAGGCACAGCGAAGCATTACGATAATCTCGGCGTCATCTGGTATGACGCGCACGGCGATTTGAATACACTTGAAACTTCACCATCGGGCAATATTCACGGCATGCCGCTCGCGGTCAGCCTCGGCATTGGTCACGAGTCACTGGTTAACCTTGAAGGCTACGCGCCTAAAATCAAACCGGAAAACGTCGTCATCATTGGCGCCCGGTCACTTGATGAAGGGGAGCGCAAGTACATTAAGGAAAGCGGCATGAAGGTGTACACAATGCACGAAATCGACCGTCTTGGCATGACAAAGGTCATTGAAGAAACCCTTGATTATTTATCAGCATGTGATGGCGTCCATCTGAGCCTTGATCTGGACGGACTTGATCCGAACGACGCACCGGGTGTCGGAACCCCTGTCGTCGGCGGCATCAGCTACCGGGAGAGCCATTTGGCTATGGAAATGCTGTATGACGCAGGCATCATTACCTCAGCCGAATTCGTTGAGGTTAACCCGATCCTTGATCACAAAAACAAAACGGGCAAAACAGCAGTAGAGCTCGTAGAATCCCTGTTAGGGAAGAAGCTGCTGTAATAAGAAAACCCCCGCATCCCGCGGGGGTTTCAGCGTGTCGACAAACCCTCGCATTCGTTGTCAGGCCTGCGCTTCGGTGCTCACGAATTCCAAACATTCGCTGCGCTCCAATGCTCGTTCTTCCTAGACTTCAAGGGTTTTCAATCACGCTGAAAAGATGAAAGAATCCTAAAACTACAAACCGTTTTAGGATTCTTTCGTTAAATTGAACCCCCGCACCGCGGGGGTTTTTCATTTATCCAATCATTTTCTCAGCGACTTTCATCTCCTGCGAATGGGTTTGATGGTCCGCAATAAACCAACCTGATAAAATCACCGCTGCGACGCCTGCGCCAATCAGAAATCTTTTCATTATATAACCTCCGTCCGTTTAATCAGTTCTTCAATTTGTAATGCTTCATAAAAAAAGTGGGCAGCTTCTTTGTAAAGCTCAAGTTCCCTATACCGTTCGCCAGCCAAAATGGAAAGTTCTCTTACACTGTCATACTCTTTCTCGGACAACAAATCATCCATATGTTGTTTGCATAAGTGAAACGTTTCCGCATGACCCCCTTCTGCATAAATGGCATATAAAATGTCTATTTTTGCCTCACATATTCTATTCGGCTCAGCAGTCAATTTTTCCTTCACGTCTTGGTAATAAGATAAGGCCTGTTCTTTCTTTTTGATCTTAAACAGCTCTCGTATCAGCAAGTAGGCAGAATGATAATAATAGGCGGAGCGGGCATACTCATCGTTCCGTAGAGCCTCCTCTAATTTCGAAACCGCTTCTTCTGATTTGCCGCTTTGCGCATGAAGAAGGCCGAAGTTATGCAAAAGCTGGGCTTCAAAAAAATGATCCTCTAATTCACTCGTGATCCGAATTGCTTCGTCCAAATAAGCCTCAGCTTCTTCAAACTGGCTCATCTCTGTAAAATTGCCTGACATGGTAATCAGGGCTGAAGCCAGCTTCTTTTTATAATCTGTCTCTTCTCTGAATGTTTTGACTGCTTGCCGTGTATGATTGAGGGATACAATATTTTGTCCCAGCTTATAATAGAGCTTTCCGACCTTCAGGTGAAATTCGGCTTTTTCAATCGGATCGGGAATGTTGTCGAGATATTGCTCTGCATCTTTATACAGCCCAATGGCAATGTCATAATTATTTTTATAGGCCTCATACATGCCTTCAAACAGAAAAAAGTAATATTTCAGCATGTCAGACGTAGCATTCATATGAGAAGGCTCCTCATGCTGAAAGCCCTGTCCTCTCGCCTCGTGAAGCAAAACCTTGTGGCGCAGTTCCAATAAGGAGAAGTAGGCAAGCACCTCCTGATCCTCTTCCATGTCATCCAATAAAGGCTTCACTTCTTCAAATAAACGGGAGGATTCTTCAACTTCATGTTTCTTGATGGCAAGGTACCAATCGTTGAGCATGCTAGCGATTTCTGCGGGTGCGATCTTATTCATGTGAAACTCCTTTCTCTAGTGACTTATCAATCTCAGTTGCTTATTCTGATAGTAACACCTCTTTCTATTTTATGTAAAATCCTCTAGTCAATATATGAAGGAGAGATGATATGACAATCATGCTGACCCCTATGCAGACAGAAGAATTTCGGTCTTATTTCACATACACAACAAAGCATTACGCGAAAGAAAAGGTAAAAGCGGGAACATGGCTGCCTGAAGATGCACAGCTTTTGTCTAAGCAGGCGTTTACTGATCTGCTTCCGAGAGGGCTGGAAACACCCCATCACCATTTGTGGAGCCTCAAGCTGAATGAAAAGGATATCGTTGGCTGGCTCTGGATACATGCTGAACCGGAGCATCCGCAGCAGGAAGCGTTTATTTATGATTTCGGGTTATATGAACCGTATCGGGGAAAGGGCTACGCAAAGCAAGCATTGGCGGCATTAGATCAAACGGCACGCAGCATGGGAATCCGCAAGCTGTCCCTTCATGTCTTTGCCCATAATCAGACGGCGCGAAAGCTATATGAGCAAACCGGATTTCAAGAAACAGACGTAGTGATGAGCAAGAAGATTTAACGAAAAGGGCCTGATAAAGGCCTTTTTCTGCAAACGATTTCTAAAAATTCTGTAAATAACCTAGTTACTTTCCTTATTTTCCTAATATAATGTGGGTGAGGAAATTACCTTTCCTACACTCACAAGAAAAGAGGAGATGTAATGAAGTTGAAGAAACGAGTGTCGATGTTTTTGGTAGCGCTTACAATGTGTGGCGGCCTGTTTGTTTCTCCCGCCAAAGCCGTAAAGACCACAAATTATGCTGAAGAAATCGCCGCACTGCAGCCAGGCACGACACCGGAAGAAATCATGAAATCTGCCAGCCAGATTGCCAAACAGCAGCACGTAAAGCAGGACGTTATCCTAAAACAGTTCTATAAGGAAATCACGGCTGATAAAGCAGAGGGAGACATACTCGCCAAGGAAAACGGCATGTCTATCATGGGCGGCTCGTCCGGCACGAAAAAACTCCCGACAAGCGCGAAAGGCAATATCTATTACACGAACTCCTACACAGCCTACTACAATCATGGCCACGTCGGCATGTACTCCGCCGCTGACAAAATTGTTGAATCTGTCCCGAGCGACGGCGTCAGGCAGATTGCTTATAATGCCAGAGACGTGGAAGACAACTCCATTGTGCAAACCGTCAGCGTATCCTCATCTCAAAAAACAGCTGCTGCCGACTGGGCGGTATCAAAAGTAGGCGACCCATACTCATTTAACTTCGTCAATAACAGAAATACCGGCCATGACGGCGCCAAAAACTGTTCAAAGCTCCTATGGTCTGCCTTTTTGCTGAAAGCAGGGATTGATATAGACAGCAACGGAGGCTTAGGCGTGTATCCGCGCGACATCACAAGTTCTTCGTATACGACAACCATCATGACCATTTACTAAGGAGAAGGATATGAAAAAGTGGATGATTACCATCGCCATGCTGATTCTCGCAGGAATCGCACTATTTGTCTTCATTTCTCCTCTCAAAAACCATAAAACCGTGAGTCAGCAGGATCTCAGAAACCCCGATTTCCTAGATGACAAAGAAGTCATGCTGTATTTCTCATCCTCTGCAGATCAAGATGCATTTGGCGGCGGGAAAAGCTACGCTCTGTTTATCAGCCAGGACGGTACGCTGTCTTCCTTTAAGATGAAGGGCCTTGAGCTGGGCTCAGCCAAGGTTCACGGCGACAGTGTGATGCTGGAGGACAAAAACACGATTTATACGATCAAAAACGGCCTGCGCTCCCATAAAAGAGCCTATCAGCACACAGGCGACAGCGCAGGCTTTCTGCAAAACACGGACGGCTTTTACACCTTATACAACTCCGGCTACGACAAAAAGAAAGACGGATACCGCTCAGAGCTGTACCGGCAGATGGACGGTGAGTGGAAAAAAGACGTCATCCCCTACTACATCCGAGCCTCCGGTTTCCATGACGGCGCCATTTACGCACTTGTCCCGACAGCTGACGAAAAAGGCTATCAGCTCCTTCAGATTCAAGCAGATCAAAGGAAGCTCACTTATCACAAGATAACGGAATGGCAGTACCGGGAAGGAGCCTCAGTCGAATCCCAGCTTGCAGTGGACGACCAAGCTGTTTATGTTATGGTTCGCGGCCAAAAAGCCCGCAATCTCTATCAAATGGTCAAGATCAACAAAAAAAGCGGCAAAGTAGAGCTGCATGACATCGCCGAATACAAAAACGACGAACAAACAATATACAGCTCCATGCCCTTCAGCTTTAAAAACAGCTTTTTCCCTTATGACGGGAACCTGTATTTCATTGACGGCTTCGGAAAGGTACACAAAATCGATGCCAAGACAGGAAAAACAAACATCGCCTTCACCCTTTCCCAGGACAAAATGAAAGCCGATTTCAAAGAAATCACCCAAAAAGGCAGCAGCCTCTATTTCTTCACATACACGTATAACAAGCCTGCCTACATTGAACAGTACAGTTTGAAAACCGGAAAGAAAATGAAAGAAAAAGAGATTAGGAAGGTAAAGGATGTCGTGACGCCGAAGAGTCATTTGAAGCTGTATGATGTTGAGGTAATGAAGAGGTTTTAAGGCAAGGAGGGTAGTATGGGAGCCATCGCCGTTTTATTTATCGTTTTTGGTTTTCCGATCATCGCAGGTGTATTTGGTATAGCGGGTCATTTTTTATTTAAGAGATTTTGGGTGGCACCGCTCATCGTCCTTATCGCGAGCTTGATATTGTTAGTTACGTTAGCTTCGGGCAATAGCTCATTCATGTTTTGGGTTGTTATATATACGGCGATTGCGTTAGTAACCAGTATTGTCACATTATTTCTCAGGAAATTTTTTAATTGATCTCTAATTATAAAGAGACTGGTGTGAAGTCTCTTTTTTTGTTGAACCGAAGTTTGCAGAGATTTTGGGTATGTTTTAGAAACGAATCTAAAGGAGGGATTACATGCGCACCAAACGGGTTATTCTTCTGGCAGTAATGATCAGCCTGGTTTCGGCCATTACTGTGTTCCTGTTAAATGGATGTAAAGTCGACTTCTTAGACATCGGCGGAACCATTATTGGCTGCTTTCTTGGCATATTTGTTGTTATAAGAATACAGAAAAAACAGTCGTGAAAAAGGGAAAGAGTCATGCCGAACCGAAGTCATGTTCAAGGACCAAGAGTCCAAAAACATGAATGGGAGGAATGGCGTTGACAGGAAACAAAGCGGTTGTGTACAAAGGCAAAGGAAACGTGGCGGTGGAGGATATCGGTTATCCGGAGTTAATCTTAAGGGACGGGCCCGGCGTTCCGAAGGCGAATGTGAATCGAAAATGTGAGCATGGGGTTATTCTCAAAGTCATTACAACCAACATTTGCGGAAGCGACCAGCATATGGTCAGAGGCCGCACAACGGCGCCTGAAGGCTTGGTGCTCGGACATGAAATCACCGGAGAAGTCATTGAAACGGGGCGTGATGTCGAATTTATCAAAAAAGGAGATATCGTATCCGTTCCTTTCAATATTGCCTGCGGACGCTGTGTGATGTGCAAAACGCAGAAAACGCATGTGTGCCTGAATGTCAATCCGGACCGTCCGGGATCGGCTTACGGCTACGTCGATATGGGCGGCTGGGTCGGCGGCCAGTCTGAATATGTCATGGTGCCATACGCTGATTTTCAGCTTTTGGTATTCCCTGATAAAGAACAGGCGTTAGAAAAGATTCTCGATTTGACCATGCTGTCCGACATTTTCCCGACCGGCTTCCACGGAGCTTACACAGCGGGCGTGCAAACAGGTTCAACCGTTTATATCGCGGGAGCGGGGCCTGTTGGCTTGGCAGCTGCACACTCCGCTCAGCTCCTAGGCGCCTCCACCGTGATTGTCGGCGATCTGAACGAAGACAGACTGGCACAGGCGAGAAGCTTCGGCTGTGAAACGGTCAACGTACAAAAACACGACCGCCTCGGCGAGCAAATTGAACAAATACTAGGTGAACCAACCGTTGATGCCGCAGTGGACTGTGTCGGCTTTGAAGCATCCGGACACGGCAATCAAGGAGAAGCGCCTGCCGCCGTGCTGAACTCAATCATGGACGTCACCCAGGTCGGAGGCAGCCTTGGCATTCCAGGCTTATACGTGACCGAAGATCCCGGTGCAAAGGATGCGGACGCCAAAACAGGCTCACTAAAAATCCGCTTCGGACTCGGCTGGGCTAAAGCCCACACCTTCGTCACCGGACAAACACCCGCCATGACATACAACCGCAATTTGATGAAAGCGATCCTGAGCGGCAGAGCGCAGATCGCAAAAGCCGTCAACGCCACTGTCATTTCTCTGGACGACGCGCCAAAAGGCTACAGCGACTTCGACAAAGGCGCAGCCAAAAAATTCGTCATCGACCCGCATGGAACACTGAAGTAAAAGAAAAAGCCGGACGTTCTCAGAACGCCGGCTTTATTGCTGGTAATCCGTTTCTTCAAAGCGGTTTCCCTTTTCATCCTGTACAATGAATTCCCCTTCGATTTTGTCCAGTCCAATCAAAATATAAGGGTTTTTTTCATTTGCCGTAGGAGCAGGTTTTCGTTTCACAGTTACAATCGTTTCTTTAGGCGAGAATTTGACGTCTGACACTTCAAGCTTCTTATCTTTCTCGCTGCTTCCGAGAGACACAATAACCATCTTTCTCCCTTCTAAAATGGTGAAGACTTGATATCCTTTTACATCATCATGCATTTGAAGGTAATTAGCGTATATTTCTAAGTCTGGACTGCCTTCACCGATTCGATCCTTCTCCAACACCCAATAAGACGGCCGACACCCAGCAAGCAGCAACATGATCACAAAAAGCCAAACCCATCTAAAGCGCAAATGCAAACCTCCCCACACATCGGTTACATCCAAACTAACACACGAGCGAAATAGAGTCATCAACAGCTTGTTTGTCGAATTGTGGATAAAACTCAGCCCGAAGCACTACTAACATGTGAATAAATAGGTTATATTGAGAAGAGAACATTTGTAAAAATGGAAGAAAACATCGGAGGATTTGAACATGAAACAAGCGTATTATTCCTGTGAAGAACACATCGAAACGGTGCTGGATATGTACATAGACGACCACGAGCTGCCGCCCGAAATCAGAAAAATCGAACATACTAACAGTTTATCCACAGCCTGTGAATTATGTGGAGACCCCGCAGTATATATAGTGGGGAACGAATGATCTTACACAAAATACAGAAAAGATATCCACAATTGTGGACAACATATATGAATAACTTGTTTTTAAAGTGGGGATGACCTGTGAATATCAATATTGTGACAATCGGAAAACTAAAAGAAAAATACCTCAAGCAAGGCATTGAAGAATACACGAAACGACTTTCGGCCTACGCAAAAATCGACATCATCGAACTCCCGGACGAAAAAGCACCGGAAAACCTAAGCGACCAGGACATGAAAATCATAAAAGACAAAGAAGGCGACCGCATCCTATCAAAAATCAGCCCCGACGCCCACGTCATCGCCCTCGCCATCGAAGGAAAAATGAAAACATCCGAAGAACTAGCCGATACAATAGATAATCTGGCTACATATGGAAAAAGCAAAGTCACCTTCGTCATCGGCGGATCACTCGGATTGAGCGACGCAGTGATGAAGCGAGCGGATGACAAGCTGTCGTTCTCGAAAATGACGTTTCCTCATCAGTTAATGCGGTTGATTTTGGTGGAGCAGATTTATCGGGCTTTTCGGATTAATCGTGGGGAGCCTTATCATAAGTGAGACCATTCATTTTGTAATTTAGTTAAAAAATGGTATGATAATTCAAAAACTGATTAGGAGATTTTTATGGAAGATACAATGGAATTATTAGAGGCTGCGGAACAAAGTACTTTCCCTGTAATAAAGAAATTGAGTGAATATATGTCGTACGTTGAAAGATTACCTGATACATTTAACTTATCGAGGGGGCAAACAGAGGATTTTTTATTATTACCAGGGGCTTTAAGGAAAGATGAGAAGGGAAATAGAAAATACTCACGTCAGTCAGTATCACATTTTATAAATCAGTTTAAGTTAAATAGCCATTTTTATATGGACACTCCCTGGGATATAAAGAATGATTATGAATGGATGATTCATGCTCAGCATTATGGTATCCCAACTAGACTATTAGACTTTTCTAGATCACATATTGTAGCTTTAATGTTTGCTGTGGAAAGAGCATTTGAAGAAGATCCTAAAAACCCGAAGGATGGTGTAGTTTGGTTTTTAAACCCAACGGCACTTAATAGTTTACATAGTACAAGAACAGATATTTTTGTATTATCTGAACTGCATTCTAAGTTAGATGATTGTAACGGACCTGTTGTAGTACAGGGGAGAAAATCTAATACTAGAGTAAATGCTCAAAATGGTGTGTTTTTATATTTTCAAGATTCTGATAGAGATTTAGTTGAAATAATAAATAAAAATGTGTTAGGTACTAATTCTTTTGAAAATATTATGAAGAAGATCGTAATTGATGGTAAATCAAAAAAAGATATTTTAGTAGCTCTATTCTCCATGGGCTTTGGTTTCGCTCAGATATACCCAGAACTATCATCAGTTAGTAAGGATATATTATTACTAGAAAAAATAAATGAGTATAAAAGATACCAGGCTGGAATGGAGGATGAAGAATGAATTATTACAAAATAAATCCTGAAAACGAAAATTTGTCAATTAAAGTTATTCTTGAAAGAATTGATAGAGGCTATGAACTTCAAGATATAAATAGAGAGCTAACTGAAGATGAAATGTTAAAATATAATGGTGCGATTATTCTAACACCAGATTATCAACGAGAATATAGATTTACTTTAGATGATGAAGTAAAACTAATTGAATCAGTATTAATTGGTATACCAGTTCCTCCAATATTTTTAGCAACCGATAAATTTAATGAAGCACGGGTAACAAATGTTGTCGATGGACAACATAGATTAAGAGCGTTACATAGGTTTTACAATAATCAATTTTCATTGAATAAATTAACTCTTTTAGATGGCTTTGACGGAAGAACATTTAAAGAATTAGATATTGATATAAAATCAGAGTTTATTGAGCAAACATTATTAATAACTATATTCAAAGACTTCCCAGGAAAAGAATTCGAGTTAGAGATTTTCAATAGATATAATAAAGGAACCAAGCCTCTTTCTCCTCAAGAAATTAGGCATGCGGTTTATAATTCTGAATTCAATAGATTCATCAATTCATTCACAGTTGATATATATAAGAACAGGGAGAAAGATCCACAAAAGGAAAAATTAAAAATTGCATATAATGTTAGTAAGGATCGTATTCAGAAAAAGAAAGTTCAAGAAGGACTATTTGTTATTTTTAGTATTCTAGAAAGAGGAATTAACACCAATTATCAAAAATCTTTTGTGTATGCAGAGAATTACATGAAGGAAAAGGCTGAGCTTGAAGTAAATAATAATCATGAATTATTAAATAATTTTAATAGTGTTAAACAGATCTTTATGAATTTTAATAATTTTATCCTAGATATACAAAACAAATGTGAATATCCATTTTCTAAAGAGATATATGGTATCTCAAGTAGAAACTATAAGTTTCAAATATCAATAGCTATGATATTGGCAGGAGTATTTAATAAATTAATCCAGAATGAAGAGATTTATAAGAAAATGTCTCTAGAAAAAGAAAAAGGGGATACGTTTTTAAACATTTTAAAGAATAATCTTACTGATTCGTTTTTAGAAGATCCAAATTATAATGCATCTTCAACTAACTCAAAAGAAATATATAAGTTAGTTGAAAAGATAAATAGCGATATTGTAAACCAGTTGAAAATTTATACTCGTTAATTATGAAAACCTCTTAAAAGTTTCATTATTTTTAGAATAATATAACGAATTTATAAATTGTTTAAATGAAAGATCAAGGAATTATTATTGATATTATTCTCTCTTAGTAGTTGTGTAAAAAGCCCACTTTTCACAAGTGGCTTTTACACTATACTTTGAAGGGGATGTTTTATCGCGTGAAAAGGACAATACTCTAAGCATCATCCCAATGATTTCAATTTGAAAGCTGACAGAATGTATGGAGAAGGAAATAAAAATACAGAACTACTTTTTTTAAGTCAATTTCATCAATGTAATAAATTTATAAGTCAAAATATAGGTTGTTTATAAGATGTTTTATTAGCCGTCATAATAAATTGTGATTCCCTATAAGAAAAGAAATCCCGAGTAATCAAATAGCAACCCGTTATTTGGTTGGAAATACTCTCGTTTAAAGTTCTGGTAATCCAGCCTGCAGCTTCAATTATTCCGCTTCTTCCTAATTAAGTCTGCCTTACCTAAAGAAACAAATCTAAAAAAACAATTCTACTTGTAAGTAAACTATTGTTTTTTTCTTTCGCCATCTTCATAAAGAGAAAGAAGATAATGAATACGATAAATTAATTTATTGATTCTTATAGATACAATTCTCTAGCGAAGTCTCTAATTTTCCAGTTATGAAAAGAACTCCCCTAAGGCAAACAGATTTTTATTCCATCTGTTTACCTTTAAGGAGAGCATATCATATCCCTGAACCCCACATCCCTCACTTCATATACCGATACTCCCGCAAACTCTCCAAAATCGCAACTTCCTGCAACAGTTCCTCACCCACATTCGTTTCCTTCACTTTCTTCCGCTCGAGCTCTTTGTCCACTAATCGTTTGACCGTTAAGACGTCGGTTCCGGTGCTTAGGACTTCTGCCTTGGAGTTGAAGTGTTTATGGGCGACTAGCTGCATGCCGTAGGAGTTGTATAGCAGCGTGTAGCCGGCGATGCCTGTTGTGGATTGGTAAGCCTTGGAGAAGCCGCCGTCGATGACGATCATTTTTCCGTTTGCTTTGATTGGGTCTTCTCCTTCGATTTCTTTTACAGGTGTATGGCCGTTAATGATATGGCCATGATCTGGATTGAGGCCGAATTCTGCCAGGATGTTTCGGCAGGTTGCCTCGTCTTCGCGTAAATAATAATACGGGTTTTTCTTTTCTTTATGCGTTTCCTTCTCTTTAATGAAATAGCGCTCAAATGTTGTCATGGCGCGTTTTCCGAAGAGAGAGGAATATTCGCCTGTCCATAAATACCAGGCCATATCTGTCGCCAGGTCATCGGTTTCTTCCGGGTGGGCAAAGGCTTCCCGTAAGAATCGTTCAAATACATCGAGCAGCTCACGGCCCGCATACGGTTTATCCTCAATCATCATCGTTTCCATATTGCCGTTTTCATCGACAGGAATACAGCCATGAATTAACAGGTTGCCGTTATATTTTAAATAAAGGCTGCCTTTTTTCATCATGAAATTCATATGGCGGCCCAGCTTTTCGGAATGCTGGACAGAGAATAGCAGCTTGTCTATGACCTCTGCTTCTTCTTCTAATAGCTGGTCTGGCTGCTCCGGATTTATCGTCGCAAAGCAGGTGTTTTCCAGTTGATATGTTTTTCCGTTTAGCGTGATTTCGTTTTTGTCGTAATCTATTTTCTCTAATAACAGCCGCTCTTCCATATTAAAGTTCGGCCGTCTCTTGATAATCGGGCTCTCAAGCTTGAATTGAATCATCGCAATGGCTTGATGGATTTTTGTGATTTGTTTAATCTCATCCTCTGGCCTGTTGTCGTCTGCTTTTGGACGGAACGCTGGATTATCATCGTAATATTTTTCGGCCAGGTTCAGCAGCGGTCTCAGGTTGATGCCGTACACGTCTTCAATAATATCCAGGTTGTCGTAGCGGGCACAGATGCGGATAATATTGGCCAGGCACACTTTGGAACCGGCATAGGCGCCGATCCAAAGGACATCGTGATTTCCCCACTGAATATCGACAGAATGATAGTTGATCAGTTCTTCCATAATCCTATCCGGCTGCGGGCCGCGGTCATAAATATCGCCGACCACATGCAGATGGTCGACCACCAATCGCTGAACGCTGTAAGCAAGGCCGGTGATCAGCTTATCGGCTTGGCCAAGCTCAATGATCTGATCAATGATTTCGGAGTAATATTGCTCCTTGTTGCCAGCTTGTTCTGTTTTGTATAACAGCTCCTCCGTAATATAAGCAAATTGGGCAGGCAGTGCTTTGCGCAATTTGGAGCGGGTATACTTGGAGGAGCAATATGAAACGAGCTTAATCATTCGATGAATCGTTTCTTTATACCACTCGTTTAACGCTTCTTTCGCATCAAAGTCATGTTTGATTAACTTCAGTTTGTCTTCCGGATAGTAGACCAATGCTGCTAATTCATCGATTTCTCTATCGTAAATGACACCGCTGAAAATGTCGCGTATCTTCTCTTTGACTCGTCCTGAACCATTGCGCAGCACGTGCTGGAATGCCTGATACTCTCCGTGCAGATCACTGACAAAATGCTCGGTGCCCTTTGGCAGGTTCAATATCGCTTTCAAATTGATGATTTCTGTTACCACTTTTTCTTCACAATCGTATTTTTGTGCGAGTAGATCTAGGTACTTGCTTTCCAAAACCGTCCATCCCCTTTTTAGAATAAACCCCTATTTATGAGCATGTGCATGATAAGGTGAATTTAAAAGTATGACATTGTTTTTCATCATTGGACCTTTATATGATAGTACCGCATAACTGCTTTTAGAGACAATTAAAACGAGAGAAAGAGGTGCCAAATGGGGGAAGCAAGAGCTTAAAACAGCTTTTCAGTACAGGTTGGTTTAGGGTAAGATTGTTTGCCTCATTTCTTCCACTTAAAATCTTTATATCCCTTAACTAGTGTAGTCAATATTGATGTTTTACTTTTCATTACGAAGCTTTAAATCAAACTATGGCCTTTCATTCGGTATAGCTTAGAGGGGCTAGAGGACTATAGGCTTTATATACCAAGAATAGTGACATTTTTCAGATTTTTTAGGTACAATATATTGACATGTATTGAATCATATAGAATAATTGGTTTATATTAGAAAAGAAGGAGGGATAATATGAAAAAGGAAAACACTAACAATGAGACTGTGAAAAACTTAGAATTTAAGGGTCTATTAGATGAATCACAAAAGCTAGCAAAAGTGAATGATCTTTGGTATTTTGTAAAATCAAAAGAAAATCGCTGGATTCTTGGAAGTGGTCATTAATTAGAGGGGTACAAAGGAGAGTCTAACTCTCCTTTACCATTTGTTGGGGGATATTTCATGTATAATAAAACAGTATCAATCAATTTAGATTCAAGGTGTAATGCATCCTGTGACCATTGTTGTTTTTCTAGTTCACCAACTTCAACAACCAGGATGGAAAAAGAATACATAAGAGAGTTAGTAACTGAATTTGCAAAAAACAAAACCATTCAAGTGATTTCTTTTACAGGTGGGGAAGTTTTTTTAGATTATAAATTTTTAAAAGAACTAATGGAAATCATTAAACCATATGAAAAACAAATAACGTTGATCTCTAATGGATTTTGGGGTTTGAGCAAGAAAAAGGTCCAGGAGTACTTTCATGATATGAATTCTTTAAATGTGATAGCACTGACTATAAGTTATGATGAGTACCATGCTCCATTTGTCAAGTCTTCCAGTATTAAAAACATATTAGAACATAGCAGGAAATACCCTGATATCGATATTTCTCTTAATATGGCAGTTACCAAAGACAAAATGTCCAACCATATTTTAGAGGAATTGGGGGATTCAATCTTAGGTGTAAAGATAACAAAATTTCCAATGATATCAGTTGGCGCTGCTAAAACTAGAATTAAGCAAGAAAACATACATAAATTTTACAGTCTTGAAGATGAAGATTCCTTACATTGTCCCGGATATGACATTGTATATCATCATGATGGAGAAATTTATCCATGTTGTTCCCCTGCTATTTTTGAAACGAAAATAACCCTAAGGGAAGAATATAACCAAAGTTTCGAAAGAACCGTGGAAAAGTTAAATTCCAATTTGCTATTATTTATTCTTAGAAAAGAAGGATTCAAATGGTTTTTGAATATTTTAAAAGAGAATAACAAGATAGAGGAATTTGACATTCCTTATGAATTTTCCTCTATTTGTGGAGTTTGTGGTTCCTTATTCAACTCTGCAGAAAAAATAAACTACTTCTATCCTTATATGGAAAAATACTATAATGAAAATTTTAAAGTATGAAGATGAAAAATATGAAGTGCTTGTGCAAAACAACGTATTTATAAAAGACAAAAAAAGCGGAGAATACTATAAAAATAGTTTAAGTTCTCTGTCAGATGAACAATTATTACGTTTTAAAATGTATAAAGAGAAAGTATCACCAAAGTTTTTTTATCTGTTCTTATCCTTTACGGCTCTCATGTTCATATTAAATTATATTCATTTAATAAAATTGCAAAATGGATTGTCCTCAGTATTTTACGGCTGGAAAATGTGGATAATTATAGTTATTTACTTTATAATGAATATAGTGCTTCATGAACTGGGACATATTTATTCCTTAAAATTTTTCGGGAAAAACTTTGATAAAGTGGGATTCAAACTGAATTTTTATGTATTTCCTGCTTTTTATGTCCAATTGAATGAAACCTACATGCTATCAAGAAATGAAAAGATAATCGTTCATTTATTTGGCTTGTTTATCAATTATTTTTTAATAAACACATTAGAATTAATAAATCAATTTACATTTTCTAGTGAAGCATTAACTATGGCATTTATGCTTTTCTCGTCTACTTTATTGTGGAACTTAATTCCAATACTGAATTCTGATGGTTACAAAATTCTTTTAGCTTTTCTGAGCTTAGATGAATATAGCCGTTTTAAGACAAATCATTGGTTAGTTCTTACGATTCAAATTATAGGGATTGGCCTTGCAGTGAATTCAGTTGTACATTGGATATTATATATTGTAAACTAGAGTAAAAGATCTCCAAATTAGCCATCTAAAAACATTTCTTTCGCTTCCGGATCGGAAACGAAAGAGGTACCTCAAAAGCTTAGACATTAGTAACAAATCACAAGGCAGAACATTTTATTATTATGCAAATATTTCCTAGGAGTATGTATATGAATATAGCAAATTACACTTTAAAAGTGAAAGGCAAAACGTTACTTCAGGACACCGACTTGCATTTTTCGAGCGGGAAAATTAATCACGTTGTCGGAAAAAATGGAGTCGGTAAATCACAGCTTGCTAAAGACTTTTTGTTGAATAATAGCAAAAGAATCGGCAGAGATATTCGTCAAAATGTTTCTTTAATATCCAGCTCGTCGAATATACCTAATGATGTTTCTAAGGACTTTTTATTACACTTTTTGAGTAAAAAATTTGATGCAAAAATGATAGATAAAATCGCACATTTACTTAATCTGGATAATATTGATGGAAAAGTTCTGATCAAAAATTTGAGTGATGGACAAAAGCAAAAATTAAAATTGCTCAGTTTCTTATTAGAGGATAAAAATATTATTGTTTTAGATGAAATAACGAATTCATTAGACAAAAAAACGGTTATAGAGATTCATGGCTTCTTAAACAAGTATATTCAGGAGAACCCCGAGAAGATTATCATCAACATTACACATGATTTGTCTGATTTAAAGGCGATAGAAGGGGATTATTATATATTTAATCACCAAGAAATTCAACAATATCATTCAGTGGATAAATTAATTGAAGTGTATATAAATGAGTAATAAAACAGTGGGGGCTTGAGATGAAATTAGAGTTTAAAAAGAGTATTAGCAACAAAGTTATCATTATTTTAGGAGCAATGTTTGTATTTTTATTTTTGCTGGGTTATTTTTTACTTGTTGGAATCGATAAAGTCAGTAATGTTACACCTGAAATGTTTTTCTTTAGCTCCTATACTGTTGCGACCCAGTTTGGTTTGATGTTATTTTCATTTGTTATAGCTTTCTTTATTAATAGAGAGTATTCAAACAAAAATATTCTCTTTTACAAGTTAATTGGAGAGAACATCTATACTTTCTTTTATAAAAAGATAGCTGTTTTATTTTTAGAATGTTTTGCATTTATAGCGCTAGGCCTGCTAATCATATCGTTGATGTACCATGATTTTTCGCATTTTGCATTATTACTTTTTTTATTTTCTGCAGTTATACTGCAGTATATTCTAATTATCGGAACTATAAGCATGTTATGTCCTAATATATTAATTAGTATAGGTGTCAGTATCGTTTATTGGATGACTTCTGTTATCTTAGTAGCTATAAGCAATAAAACGTTTGGTTTCATTGCTCCTTTTGAGGCAGGTAACACTATGTATCCCCGAATAGAAAGAGTGCTGCAATCTGATAACATGACACTTGGGAGTAATGATGTTTTATTTATTATTTTGTATTTAGTTTCAATTATTATCATAAATGCGATTATCCTTCGCTTTTCTAAAACTAGATGGATCAAAATGGGCATTTAATAAAGGAAGCTACTTCACAATGAAGTAGCTTTTTATGTGCACCTATATATCATTAACATCAAGATTAATGCATGTGACTGGCTGAGTTTGTTAAGGGAAGGATGTTTTTCTGTTTGCATCGCCCAAACTATTATTGTTTTTCTTTCACCATCTTTACAAAGAGGAAAAAGATAATGAATACGATAAAGTAGTTCATCGGATTCTTAACGATACTCATCTCTAGTGAAATTTGTAAGAGTATCCAGAGCGCAAAGATGGCTAGTATGGCAGGAATGATAATTTTGTACATGTCGATCACCTTCCATAGTGAAGCAGCCCTATAATAAAAAACTATTAGCCTGCACCACAAACTGCGACTGCTTATAATTATACGAAATCTTCGAGTAATCAAACGGCTGCCCATTTGTCAGGTGAAAAATACTTTCTATATACAGCTTCGGCAGTCCAGCCTCTAATCCCAAATATTCCGCTTCTTTCTCATTAAGCTGGCCCACGTGCAGAAACAAATCAGAAAAACCAATCTTCAACCCCAGTCCTTCCCGGATGTAATGGAAGATGGAGTGGGAGACGATTTCGTTGTTTAAATACGTCACGATCGATTTGTTGTAGTAAGACTCTTCGTAGCAAAGGGTCTGGCCGTTGATGTAGCGGACCCTTTTGACATAGTAGATGTCTTCGTTTATTTCGATGTTCAGATTTTCCGCCGCTTCCGGTGTTGGCTTTCTCACGTCCAGTTCGATGACTTTTGAGGTGACGTTGAAATCCTCGAGGTCTTTTTTAAATCCCTGATTCGACAGAAGGCTGATATAGCCTTTTCGTTTATGTTTTCTGACGAAAATGCCGCTTCCTCTGACCTGAAAGATCGCGCCTTTTTGCTCTAATAGCTCCAGGGACTTTGTGATGGTGCTTTTGCTGACTTCAAACTGGGCCATGAGGGTTTCTAGGACTGGCAGTTTGTCTCCCTGCTGAAGCTGGTGTTCTTCTATATATGTTTCAATTTCCGCTGCGATTTGCTGGTATTTTAACATACTCATTCCTCATTTATTCGTTTAGTTTCACTGCCAAAATTATAGCATAAACCGCTTACAATGATAGTTAGTGCGTAAATATTTGTTTCGGTATTGATAAGTTATACCGGTACAATTATAATGAAAGCGCAACCAAAATAAAGGGATGGGTGAAAATGTCGGGGAAAGTGCGAGATTATACGAGACTAGCAAAAGACATTTTGGAGGCCGTAGGCGGGGAAGAGAATGTGATTGGGGCTTCTCGCTGCGCTACCAGACTTCGATTGGTGCTGATGCGGTCTACCCCTAAAGCGAAGGATATCGTGAAATCGATGCTACCATCCCGGCGTCATTACGGTTGTCATGGTTGCGCCTACAAAGCATGCGATTGGCCTGCGTTCAGCGTCCGGCGTCGAATTGCTTGCGCACATCGGGCTGGATACGGTGACATTAGGCGGCACTCCTTTTTCCTTGAAGGTAAAAGAAGGCGATACCGTCAAAAAAGGCGAAGTGCTTGTTGAGTTTGATAAAGCTTTCATTGAAGAGATTGAGGAAAGTGCATTACATCAAAAAATATTTACAGTCGTAAGCTGAGGAGGAATTAAACATGGGAAACATGCCAAAGGATTTTTTATGGGGCGGTGCTTTAGCTGCCCACCAATTTGAAGGCGGATGGAATCAAGGCGGTAAAGGGCCGAGTGTCGTCGATGTGATGACAGCGGGTGCGCACGGCGTGCCGAGAAAAATCACGGACACGATTGAAGAAAACGAATTTTATCCAAACCATGAAGCCATTGATTTCTATCACAGATACAAGGAAGATATCGCTTTGTTTGCGGAAATGGGATTAAAATGTCTGCGGACGTCCATCGGCTGGAGCCGGATTTTTCCGAAAGGCGATGAGACTGAACCGAACGAAGCGGGTTTGCAGTTTTATGATGATGTGTTTGATGAATTGCTGAAGCATGGGATCGAGCCAGTCATTACCCTGTCTCACTTTGAAATGCCGCTGCACCTGGCAAGAGAATATGGCGGCTTCAGAAACCGGAAAGTCGTGGACTTCTTCGTCAACTTTGCAGATGCTTGCTTTACCCGTTACAAAGAGAAAGTGAAGTACTGGATGACATTTAACGAGATCAACAACCAAATGGATGTGAACAATCCGTTGTTCCTATGGACGAATTCAGGTGTTGTGGTTGGCGAAAACGAAAACGCCAAGGAAGTCATGTATCAAACGGCGCACCACGAATTAGTGGCGAGCGCATTAGCAGTGGCAAAAGGAAAAGACATCAATCCAGAGTTCCAGATCGGGGCCATGGTATCACACGTGCCGATTTATCCTTTCTCCTCCAATCCTGAAGATGTGATGCTGGCTGAAGAAGAAATGAGGCAGCGCTATTTCTTCCCTGATGTGCAGGTGCGCGGTTATTATCCAAGCTACGCGTTGAAGGAATTTGAACGCGAAGGCTACAACATCACATTCGAAGACGGCGATGATGAGATTTTAAGAAACGGAACCGTCGATTACTTAGGCTTCAGCTATTACATGTCAACAACTGTGAAAAGCGATGTGAAAAATGATAACACTGGCGATATTGTCAATGGCGGCTTGCCGAATGGTGTCGAAAATCCGTACATCACTTCGAGTGACTGGGGATGGGCGATTGATCCAACCGGGCTGAGATATACGTTAAATCGTTTTTATGACCGATACCAAATCCCGTTATTCATCGTTGAAAATGGCTTTGGCGCAGTGGATACGCTGGAGGAGGACGGCAAGGTTCATGATCCGGAACGCATTCAATATTTAAAATCGCATATTGAAGCATTGAAAAAAGCGGTCACGTACGATGGTGTTGATTTAATTGGCTACACGCCGTGGGGCATTATTGATATTGTCTCCTTCACAACTGGCGAAATGAAAAAACGCTACGGCATGATCTATGTTGATCGTGACAATGAAGGAAACGGATCCATGAAGCGGTATAAGAAAGATTCCTTTGAGTGGTACAAAAATGTCATTCAAACGAACGGCGAGGAACTATAAGAAGCTGGCCCGAATTTACCGTAGTGCCTGGTTCGGGTTTTTTCTGTAGAAAAAGAAAAATCCGCTATCCTGCCAATCTGGCAATATAGCGGATTTCTTATATTAGTTACGGATTAGGTAATCAAACGCGCCGAGGGCGGCAGTTGCACCTGATCCCATAGAAATAATAATTTGGTTGTACGCACTGTCTGTGCAGTCGCCGGCAGCAAATAAGCCTGGTACGCTTGTTGCGCCGTGTTTGTCGACAATGATTTCGCCCATGCGGTTGCGTTCAACCGTTCCTTCTAACCATTCTGTGTTTGGCACGAGACCGATTTGGACGAATACACCTTGAAGTTCAACGTGTTTTTCTTCGCCTGTTTCGCGGTCTACATATGTGATGCCGTTAACGCTCTGATCACCTGTGATTTCTTTTGTTTGTGCGTTTTTCACGACAGTAACGTTAGGCAGGCTGTAGAGACGTTTTTGCAGGACTTCGTCTGCTTTCAGTTCCGGCGCGAACTCTAGCACAGTAACATGATTCACAATACCTGCTAGATCAATCGCTGCTTCGATACCAGAGTTTCCGCCGCCGATTACCGCAACGTCTTTGCCTTCAAACAATGGCCCATCACAGTGCGGGCAGTATGCGACACCTTTGTTTTTGAACTCTTGTTCACCGGGTACGTTGACATTGCGCCAGCGTGCACCTGTTGAAAGGATCACTGTTTTACTTTTCAGAACAGCGCCGTTTTCGAGTTCAAGTTCGAACAGATCTTTCTTCTCAAGGCGTTTCGCACGCTGAAGGTTCATAACATCAATATCATATTCCTTCACATGCTCTTCAAGACTTGCCGCAAGCTTCGGTCCTTCCGTCGCTTTGACGCTGATGAAGTTTTCGATGCTCATGGTGTCGAGAACCTGTCCGCCGAAGCGTTCAGCGACAACCCCAGTGCGGATGCCTTTACGTGCAGTGTAGATCGCTGCACTTGCACCAGCAGGTCCGCCTCCGACCACAAGAACGTCAAACGGCTCTTTGTCAGCAAACTCAGATGCATCTGCGCCGCTGCCCATTTTCGCAAGGATTTCTTCAAGCGTCATACGGCCGCTTCCGAAGGATTCGCCATTCAGGTAAACGGTCGGCACTGCCATGATGTTTTTGCTCTCAACTTCTGCTTTGTATGCTGCGCCGTCAATCATTGTGTGCGTAATGTTCGGGTTCAGCACGCTCATCATGTTTAAAGCTTGTACAACATCAGGACAGTTGTGGCATGTCAGGCTGATATAAGATTCGAAGTGGTATTCACCGCTGATCTTCTTCACCTGATCAATGACTTTTTGGTCCACCTTAGGCGGTCTGCCGCTCACTTGGAGCAACGCCAACACTAATGATGTAAATTCGTGGCCCAGAGGGATACCGGCGAAAGTCACGCCAGTGTCTTCTCCGACGCGATTGACACTGAAGCTTGGCGTTCTGTTTAATTCAGCTTTTTCAACTGAAATTTTCGATGACATGGAAGCCAGCTCATCAACGAGAGCCAGCATGTCCTTAGAAGTGTCATCTTCGCCTGCGCTAACTTTGAGAACAATATCATTCTCAATTAGCTGCATATATTGATTTAATTGTGCTTTGATGTTTGCATCAAGTACCAATTGAATGCACTCCTTAGATTTTACCTACTAGATCAAGGCTAGGTGTAAGAGTTTCGCCGCCTTCTTCCCATTTAGCCGGGCAAACTTCACCTGGGTTTTGACGAACGTATTGAGCTGCTTTTACTTTGTTTACAAGGTTGCTTGCGTCACGACCGATACCGCCTGCATTGATTTCAACAGTTTGGATAACGCCGTCTGGATCGATGATGAATGTTCCGCGGTCAGCAAGGCCAGTTTCTTCGTCAAGAACATCGAAGTTGCGAGAAATTGTTTGAGATGGGTCACCGATCATTGCGTAAGTGATTTTGCTGATTTTTTCAGAGCTGTCATGCCAGCCTTTGTGTACGAAGTGAGTATCTGTAGAAACAGAGTAGACTTCAACACCTAATTCTTTAAGAGCAGCATATTGTTCTTGAAGATCTTCAAGCTCAGTTGGGCATACGAAAGAGAAATCTGCTGGGTAGAAGCAGAATACGCTCCATTGGCCTTTCAAATCTTCGTTTGTTACATCGATGAATTCACCGTTTTTGAATGCTTTTGCTTCGAATGGAAGTACTTCTTTACCGATTAAAGACATAATGTATATTCCTCCTAAAAATGTATTAGAAAGCATATTCGCTTTCAATAATAATTCTAATTATATATGAATTATTAATTAATATATATTTTTTGTCAAGCCATAACCTACTTTTTTTCATCTTACTAAAGGTGTGACAGGTAGGATTTATGCATTTCTTTTATAACAAATGAGAGGCTGATTCTCAATTAGACAAGGTTTTCAGGAACTTTTGTAAATCAGAATGACAGGCCGTTTTGGCATTTGAACATTTTATGACACCATGGGCAAGGGGCAAAGGACAATGACAAAAAGCAGAATAGAACGGAACAGCAAGCTGCTGTCACATGATGATCTTGGGGATTGTTTCTAGCTATTATTGTATCACTGTTTATGATATTTAAAACATAACTTATGTCTTCTGTTGTTTGAGATAGAAGAAATCATAGAAGAAAAAAACACGGTTCAGTTGAAAACTGACCGTGTTTTTGATGACAGGTTATTCAGACCAATTCGTATGGAAAACGCCGTCCATATCAGTCCGTTCGTACGTGTGAGCGCCAAAGTAATCGCGCTGCGCCTGCAAGAGGTTCGCATTGGAACGCCCTGTGCGGTAGCCGTCGTAATAAGAGAGCGCGGTAGTTAAGCATGGGAAAGAGATTCCGGTGCTGATACCCTCGCAAACGACTTTTCGCAGGCCTGTTTGATAGGCATGGAGCTTATCTGTGAAATAAGGCGCGATCAGCAGGTTAGCCAGATTTGGCTGCTCACTGAATGCTTCGCTGATCACGTTTAGGAAATCAGCGCGGATGATGCAGCCGCCTCGGAAAATCAAGGCGATGTCTTTGAGCGGCAGATTCCAGCCGTAAAGCTCAGATGACATCTTATATTGGGCAAAGCCTTGTGCATAGGCGCATACTTTCCCCATGTAAAGAGCCTGTCTGACGTATTCAATCCAGGTGTCTTTATCCAAGTGTTTTTCTTCGGCTTCCGGGCCTGCTAATACGTCTTGAGCTGCCATCCGTTCTTCTTTTAAGGATGACAAGTAGCGGGCGAACAAGGACTCTGTGATGATCGTGGACGGGATGCCGTTATCAATCGCCTGCATGCTCGTCCATTTTCCAGTGCCTTTTTGTCCGGTTTTATCAAGGATGACATCGATCAGAGGCTGCCCTGTTTTTTCGTCTTTTTTGCGTAAAATCTCAGCTGTAATCTCTATTAAATAGCTTTTCAGCTCACCTTGATTCCATGTTTCAAAAATAGATGCAATTTCATCGAGCGGCAGACGAAGCGTTTCTCTTAGAAACGTATACGCTTCTGCAATCAGCTGCATGTCTGCATATTCAATGCCGTTGTGCACCATCTTTGTAAAGTGCCCTGCCCCTTTTGGTCCGATATAGACACAACAAGGGTCATCTCCGACTTGAGCTGCGATTTTCGTCAGGATAGGAGCGGCTTTCTCATAGACGTCGCGATCTCCGCCCGGCATGATGGAAGGCCCTGTTAATGCACCGACTTCACCGCCGGAAATGCCGACTCCCAGGTAGCCGATCCCTTTTTCCTTCAGCTCGTCATATCTTCTTTCTGTGTCTTCATAGTGGGAGTTTCCTCCGTCCATGATGACGTCGCCTTCTTCAAGCAAAGGCTTTAATGATTGGATGACGGAATCTACGGGTTTTCCCGCTGTGACCATCAAAAAGATTTTTCTTGGTTTTTCTAACGATTGAACAAAGTCCTCAAGCTCGTAATACGGGCTGAGAGATTGTCCATCCAGCTTTTGGATAAGCTGGTCCGTTAAATCTCTGGTGTAATTATAGACAGCGACGTTTTCACCTTTATTTGCCATGTTTAAGGCGATGTTGCTTCCCATTACGCCTAAGCCTATGACACCAATCGAATTGAACATGTGTTACAGCTCCTTCTTAATTTCATACAACTAAACTTAACAATAAAATGAATCCCAGTCCAGCAACGGAAATAATGGTTTCCAGCAATGTCCATGTGGCGAATGTTTCTTTCATGCTTAATCCGAAGTATTCCTTGAACATCCAGAAGCCGGCGTCATTGACGTGTGAAGCGATGACACTTCCGGCGCCTGTTGCGAGTACGACTAACGCCAGGTTAACATCAGAATGGCCCAATAACGGAATGACCAGACCTGTTGTGCTTAGTGCGGCAACAGTCGCTGAGCCTAGAGAAATGCGCAGGATCGCCGCGATGAGCCATGCCAGAATGATTGGCGATAATGCCGTTCCTTTGAATAAGTCTGCTACGTAATCGCCGACACCGCCGTTGATCAGCACTTGTTTGAAGGCGCCGCCTCCTCCGATGATCAAAAGCATCATGCCGATTTGTGAAATGGCAGTTGAACAAGAATCCATCACGGTTTTGACTGGAATGTTGCGCTTGATGCCCATTGTATAGACTGCGACCAATAACGAAATAATCATAGCAGTCGATGCGTTTCCAATCAATCTGATAAAAGCCAAAACTCCGTTATCTGCAAACCCGATTGTTTCTTGAAGCAGGTCGATAATGGTCGCGACCGACATGATAATAATCGGGAGCATTGCGGTAAAGACACTGATTCCAAAGCCGGGTGTTTCTTCAAGGTTAAACGTTTTTTGCGTGCCGAGTGATGCAATATTGCCGTTTTTCGCAAATGATGCAGGAACGATTTTTTTCGCGAACTTTGTAAATAACGGCCCTGCGATGAGCACTGTCGGAACAGCAACAATAAAGCCGTACAGCAGCACTTCTCCAATGTTTGCGCCATACTCACCGGCGATCGCCGTAGGTCCCGGGTGCGGCGGCAGGAAACCGTGTGTGACGGATAGTGCCGCGACCATCGGGATTCCGAGAAATAAAATAGAAATCTTCAATTCTCTTGAAATCGCAAAGACAATCGGAATTAATAGAACCAGTCCTACTTCAAAAAATAACGCAATCCCAATAATGAATGAGGCAATGACAACGGCCCATTGAATATTTTTCTCGCCGAATTTGTTGACGAGCGTCATCGCAATGCGCTGTGCGCCTCCTGAATCCGCGATCAGCTTGCCCAGCATCGCACCGAGTCCGAAGATGAGCGCGATGTGGCCAAGAGTCCCCCCTATCCCTGCTTCGATGGAGCTGACAACCTTATCGAACGGCATCCCGAGTGCCAGTGCCACGCCGAACGATACGACCAGCAGGGAAATAAATGTGTTTAATTTTAAGCCCATAATCAGAAATAGTAATGCTAAGATCCCAAGTGCAACGATGATTAACGGCATGGTAATGCCCTCCCCTTCATGTCATGTACTATTTGTGTGTGATTAAGCCCCTCTGATAATCTGCAATTTGTGTATATTGATTTTCTAATAATCTTGATAGATTGATGAAAATCGGCATTAATGTTCTGTATTCCTTGGCTGAGTCTTCGATCGGCGTATGTCTGTATGTGCTGCCGATCATGTCGGACACGGCGTCGAAAGAGTCAATTTTTCCTGTTGCATACAGGCCTAAAATGCAGGCGCCGAGACATGAGCTTTCGTAGCTTTCCGGAACGACAACCTCTGATTCGAAGATATCAGACATCATTTGGCGCCAAACCTCCGACCTTGCAAATCCCCCTGTCGCTTGGATGCGGGTTACCGGGCCATCCATGCATTCAGTTAACGCCAAGAACACCGTGTACAGGTTGTAAATGACGCCTTCCAATGCCGCGCGTATCATATGCTCTTTCTTATGCGACATGGTCAGGCCGAAAAATGAGCCCCGTACATCCGGATTCCACAACGGAGCGCGTTCTCCGGCGAGATATGGGTGGAACAGCAGACCGTCAGAACCGGGTCTGACGCGTTGGGCAATTTTCGTCAGCACGTCATATGGATCAATGCCCAGCCGTGTCGCTGTTTCGATTTCGGAGGAGGCAAACTCGTCTCTGATCCAGCGAAGGACGATGCCCCCATTGTTCACAGGCCCCCCAATAACCCAATGCTTGTCCGTCAAGGCATAGCAAAAAATTCTCCCTTTTTCATCGGTTTGCGGCTTGTCAATAATCGTCCGGATGGCACCGCTTGTACCGATGGTGACGGCGATTTCTCCCTTTTTAATGGCGTTGACGCCGAGGTTGGACAGCACGCCGTCGCTGGCCCCGATGACAAAAGGCGTTTCCGGATCGATTCCCATTTGGATCGCTATTTCCGGGCTGCAGTGCTGAAAGATCTCGGTTGTCGGCACGAGTTTGGATAAGTGATCCGGCGTGATGCCTGCGATGCGCAGTGCCTCTTCGTCCCAAGCCAAGCTTTTCAGGTTCATCATGCCTGTCGCTGATGCCAATGAGTAATCGATGACATACTCATTGAACAGCTGTTTAAAAATGTATTCTTTGATGCCGATATATTTTTTTGCCTTGGAAGCGATTTCTTTCCTTTCATTCGTGATCCAGGCAATTTTACTTAACGGTGCCATCGGATGAATCGGTGTTCCCGTCCGTTTGTACACCTCATGTCCGTTCAATTCCTTCTTGATCTTATGCGCCCAGCCTTCACTTCTGTTGTCGGCCCATGTGATGCATGGCGTCAGCGGCTTGTCATTTTCGTCGATTGCAATGACGCTGTGCATGGCGCTGCTGAACGAAATGAAAGAGATCCGTTTTTCGGGATGCTGTTTTGTAATTCTCGCTGTTGTATGGATGACTGCCTGAAAAATCTCTTCCGGATTTTGTTCTGCTGTTGAGATGTCCGGTGTATAGAGCGGGTAGCCGATGCTTTCTTTCTGTACCACATCTCCGTTTTCACTGAACAGCACAGCTTTTGTGCTTGTCGTGCCGATATCGATTCCTAACATATAACTAGTCATTGTTGTATTCAGCTCCTTTTGCCAGCATTTGTTGTGAGAGCCATAGGTCTTCTACCTTATCCTGCACATCATCAAAGTTTTGGTGAAGAGACTGAATCATCAGCGCCCTATCCTTTGTTTTGATGGCTTGAATATAAAGCTCGTGGTTATCTAAGATCCTTGTGAAGTCTTCATACTTTTCCTTTAACCGTACCCGCATCGATAAAAGAATAAAGCTTTCCATGACGGGTTTTAGATTGTTCCAGATCATCTGAATGTATGAATGATCAATCGCTCGGATAATGGTTTCATGGAACAGCACATCTTGAAATGAAAATTCGTCAGCGTCCTCATATTTGATTGAGACTTTCATCATTTCAAGAATTTTGCTGAGATCCTTAACTAAAGGCTCAATGTCTATTTTGACAAGCCGTTCAAAGACAAATGTTTCTAATAGTAACCGCACATCATAAATTTCCGCGATTTTCTTCTCAGTTAAACCAATTACGACCGCTCCCATTCGTTCTAAGCGGATGATTTTTTCGGATGCGAGTATTTTTAGCGCTTCGCGAACCGGCGAACGGCTTACTGAAAACTCGGCGGCGATTGTATTTTCTGATAAAATGGTACCGCTTTCAATCAGGCCTGAAACGATCCGCATTCTCAGCTCGTATGCGACACGAACTCCGGTTGACGCTTTTGAGAGCCATTTTGCGGGATACAACAGGTCTTTGGAGTCTAGCATACACTCACCTTCCTCACTCAAGAAGTATACTTGTATACAAGTATGATAACGTGAATATTTCTTTTATGCAAACACTTTCATTTCTAATTTTTAATAAAATTTTTCCCAATCATTATGGTATTTATTTCTAAATGGAATATGGTACATTGGAGATAACTAGCGTAAGTGAATCATGTTTTGAAAGAGGCGATTTGGATGAAAATCATCATTGCACCTGATTCTTTTAAGGAAAGCTTATCAGCTCTGGAGGCAGCCGAAGCGATAGAAAGAGGTTTCAAATCGGTCTTTCCGGGTGCTGATTACAGAAAATTGCCGGTGGCGGACGGCGGTGAGGGAACCGTTCAATCTCTAGTCGATGCGACCAATGGAAGGATCATAGAGCAAGTTGTCACAGGGCCGCTGGGGGAACCGGTGAGAGCTTTCTTTGGCATGATGGGAGATGGGAGAACAGCTGTGATTGAAATGGCTGCTGCTTCAGGGCTGCATCTGGTGCCTGTAGATAAGCGAAATCCGCTCATCACTACAACAAGGGGAACGGGAGAATTAATCGGAGCAGCTCTTGATGCGGGAGCGGAGCGATTGATCATCGGAATCGGCGGAAGCGCCACGAACGACGGGGGAGCCGGGATGATTCAGGCATTGGGCGGAAGGCTTCTTGATAACTCAGGCCGCGAGATTGGCCCGGGGGGCGGCGCGTTATCTCAGCTTGCATCAATAGATGTTGGCGGGCTTGATTCCAGATTGCGGAATGTCAAACTGGAAGTTGCCTGTGACGTGGACAATCCGTTAACAGGACCAAAGGGCGCTACGGCTGTTTTCGGGCCGCAAAAAGGCGCGACGGCCGACATGCTGGATGTACTAGACCAGAACGTAAGCCATTTCGCTGATATGACAGAAAAAGAGCTCGGATCAACCTTCCGAGATACAGAGGGCGCCGGTGCAGCGGGCGGTCTTGGATGGAGCCTGCTGACTTATCTTCAGGCTGACCTGAAAAGAGGCATTGATATTGTCCTTGAAGCGGTTGATTTTGAAAATATCGTTCAGGATGCAGATCTTGTGATTACCGGCGAGGGAAGGATCGACAGCCAAACGGTTCATGGAAAAACGCCGATCGGCGTAGCCAAGGCGGCTAAATCATATGATGTGCCCGTCATCGGTATTGCGGGATCAGTATCACGAGACAGTGATGCCGTCTATCAACACGGAATCGATGCGCTTTTCAGCATCGTTCCCGGAGCCGTGCCGCTAGAAGATGCGTTTGAACATGCCGCGGAATATATGGAAAGAACGGCGCGGGACATTGCAGCGACTATCAAATTGGCGAAAACGATGTTTCTGATATAGCCGATGCACACGCCAATGCATAGCCATCCTTCTTTTTGGGTAGAGACAGTTAACACACAATGAGGAATTCATCCCAGAAGGAGGACGCAGATATGACTGTACAAGAAATCAAAGGCAAAAAACTAGTAAAAGGCATTGCGCCAAATGTGGAGCCGGAAGCTCTGTTAAATGATAAACGAAAAGTATTTTTGTTTGGTTCCCCTAGTTACACAAACATTGGAGACCAAGCGATTGCGTATGCGGAAGAGAAATTTATCAAAAATCATTTTCCGTATTATGAATACATTGAGATTATGGATTATGCGACGGATGAGGGCATTGAACTGGTGAAGGAGATCATTCGTGAAGACGATATTGTCTGCTTTACAGGCGGAGGGAACTTAGGAAACCTTTATCTCGATATTGAGGAAGACAGAAGAAAGGTCTTTTCGGCGTTTAAAGACTACAAATCAATTTCTCTGCCACAATCCGTTTATTTTGAGGATACAGAGGAAGGACAGAAGGAAAAGAAAAAAACACAGGATGCGTACCATCAAAATACAAACTTAACGATTGCTGCGCGTGAGACGCAAACACTGGATGTTGTGAAAGAGACCTTCAACTCCAATGTGATCTTTACACCGGACATGGTGCTTTCCTTGGATATTGTGCCGCGAGAGCTCGAGCGGGACGGCGTTCTCTTTATTTTAAGAGCGGATAAGGAGAAAGTGACTGACGAAGATTTTATTTCACAGATGAAGAAATGGGCAGAAAAAACAACTTACACAGAGCGTACCGATACGGTGCTGGATACGGTCGACACCATCGATTACGCTGATCGTGAAAAGCATTTTATGGAGATGCTGGACCGCATCGGCTCCAGTAAATTGGTGATTACCGACCGCCTTCACGCGATGATTTTCTCGATTATCACCAAAACACCTTGCCTTGTCTTTGGAAACAGCTATGGCAAAGCCAAACATTCATACCGGGATTGGCTTGAAAGCTTAAACTTCATTGAGTATACGGATAAGAATGATGTTGAGGAGCTGGAGCGTATGATTGACCGCCTGCTTCAAGCAGAACCGAATGACGTTGATTTATCTAAGGACTTTCAGCCGCTGATTGATTTTTTTGCTTCTTAAACGAAAAAGACTGCCCTCCCCCGGGGCAGTCTTTCTTTGTTAAATATGAAACAGCCAGACGACGAGCGGGCCGAAGAATGAGCCGAGCACCGCACAAAGCGTCATGGAGACGGAACTCATGGATACGGCCAATTCCCCATATTCCAATGCTTTGGAGGTGCCCAGTGCATGGGAGGCGCTGCCTAATGCAATGCCTTGTCCTAGGGAACTGCGTATGCGAAGCCATTTTAGGAAAAGCGGCCCGAGGATGACGCCTGAAAAGCCCGCAATCATGACAAATACGACTGTCATAGAAGGGACGCCGCCAAGACCGGCGGCGATCTGAATAGCGACAGGGGTTGTGATCGACTTTGGCAGAATGGATAATAAGAGATCATGATCAATCCCGAATGCTTCTGCGAAGATCAGCCCGCTGATCATTCCCATGCATAATCCGACCAGGACGCCGCCTAGAATGGGAACACAATGTTTGACAATGATATGCCATTGTTTATAAAGCGAATAGGCCAGTGCCACGACAGCCGGCCCAAGCAAAGAATTGATCCATTTCCCCCCGATCATATAGCCTTCATAGGAAACATGGAACATCATCAAAACCGCTACAATCAAAATGGTCGTTGTCAGAACGGGGATCAGAAATGGAAGCGGGAATCGCTTATAGAGTTTGACCATCGCTAAATAAGCGGCAACTGTTAAAAGAATTATAATGATCGCGATACATGCTTGCTGCATTTCTCTTTCTCCTCCCGTTTTTTTGCTTTTTTCTCTAATAGCTGGCTGGCGAATCCAGCCGCAATGATCGTGACGATGGTGCTGAGAACGACTGTAATCAGCAGCATCAGGCCATTGAATGAAATGAGAGACGGGTAGTTTATCACTCCTGTCATTGCCGGGATGAACAACAATGGAAGGAAGGATAATAAAAACCCTGCTCCGTCTTCAATGATGGAGACGGGAACAATACGGAGGCCCAAGCAGATCAGAAGCAATACCAATCCAACGATGCTTCCTGACACGGGTAAATGAAACAGATGCTGAATGGCTTCCCCGATCATAAAAAATACATATAATATCAACACTTGCAAGATAATTCGTATGACTTTCACATCAAGGCTGCTCTCCAATCAGAACAGCTTCCTCCTTTCTGGTGCTTGCTTCTAGGATGGTTCTGAGGAATCGCTTTACTTTCTTTTTATATGATTGTACTATACAAGTATAATAATTGATTTAGTCATATAACGACTTGTATTTATTCAGTTAATGTACATTTGTATTATACAAGTATATATGATGTTGTCAATGCCGGAGATTGTAATAGGGAGCGAGAGCGATTGCAAAATCAAAATCCAGTTGAATTAATTGAATATGAGCTGACGACTTTTATCAGGAGAGCTGTTTATCTGGATCAATCAGAGAAAAGAACAGGGAATTTGGAGAGATCTTCGTACTTATTACTGAGACAATTGGATGAGTTTGGGCCTGCTCGTGTTAAGGAATTGGCAGAATCGTTTAAGCTTGATATTTCTACTCTTTCAAGACAAGCAGCTGCATTAGAGGCAAAGGAGCTCATCTATCGTTTCTCAGACCCATCTGATGGGAGAGTCAGCCTGTTTACCATTACAAAACTCGGCAAACAACTATTAAAAGCCGATCAGCAAAAGCGCCTTGAACGTTATGAACAGATGCTGAAAGAATGGTCAACACAGGAAAAAGAGATGTTTGGCGAGCTGCTGCAGCGTATGAACAAGGCTTTTATCGATTAACAGCTGAAAAACCCATGGTTCGCTGGAACAGCATGGGTTTTTCTATCATGGTCAGAGATTATCTGCATCGTTTGGCGGCAGCCCAAGCCACTAGTCCGGCAACAACAGCCGCCGATACAATGGGGCGCTTCGTCGCTTTTGTGTAGTAGCTTCTTGACCTCATCCATCCTTTATTTGTGCCTCTGTCATGCATACCGCAGCCCGCATCATAAAGAGCACTTTCTTCTCGCGGTTTGGACGGTCTTTCGGCATGCTGGCTGTGATACATGATTTTTTCCATCAGTCTGTCGGTCAGACGAGGGAAAAGCGCGCCCAGCATGGCGATGGCTTTGGCCTGTGAGCCGATGTACATGTCGCGCTTAGGGTGTTCGGCGGCAAACAGGATAGCTTCAGCGACCGCTTCCGGCGGATAGATCATGGAGCGGTAATGAGCCGGCTGTTTGTCGAGGTAGCTGTGCGCGTGCTCGTTATAAGGTGTGTCAATTCTGCCCGGGTGGATGAGCGTTACCGAGACGGGCGCCTGTTCCTTTTCGAGCTCCATTCGGATGCTTTCCGTCCAGCCGTGAAGCGCAAATTTGGCAGATGCATATGTGGATTGAATGACCGTTCCCCTGTCTCCGAACAGGCTTCCTACATTAATGAGTGCGCCCGGCACACCTCTGCCAGTGTAGTGTTTGACAGCCGCTCTTGTTCCGTAAACAGGTCCCCAGAAATTTGTGTCGAACATGCGCTTCATGTCTTCAACGGTGACGTCCATAGCATGTCCGAAAGTCGAGACGGCCGCATTGTTGACCCATGTGTCAAAGCGGCCGAATGTGCTGATCGCGGTTTCTGCGATGCGGTTGACGTCCTCTTCTTTTCCGACATCCGCCTTTACCCATAAGGCGTCGTGCCCTTTTTCCTTAAGTTCATCAGTGAGCTCCTTCAGCGCCTCTTCATTTCGCGCTGCTGCCACGACCTTTGCGCCTTTTTCAGCTGCCATTCTCGCCGTGACAAGTCCGATACCGCTTGAAGCGCCGGTAATGACGATCACCTGATCCTTGAGTTTTTTCAGTTTGATCTTCGTTTTCATGCCGGGGTTCTGTTGTTCAAGCTGCTCTGTATTCGTGACTGAATGATCGATTGTCATTGAGAGATCCCTCCTAGACGCTGTTTTTGTACATTTACCCCATCCGGGAGGGTCTTACCCCTTTTGACAATCACAGGGTTCTTTTTTATATTATATAAGTCGCTCTACCATACCTAGGAGGGAATGTTTTAATGACTAGCAGAGGAGATTCACGTGAAAAAATCCTTCACACGGCGTCACGTCTGTTCCAGCTGCAAGGATATCACGCGACAGGTTTGAACCAGATTGTAAAAGAAAGCGGTGCTCCAAAAGGATCGCTTTATCACTTTTTTCCGAATGGCAAAGAAGAACTAGCAATTGAAGCGGTTACATATACAGGTAAGATCGTTGAACATCTGATACAGAAAAGCATGGATGAATCCTCTGATCCTGTTGAAGCGATTCAGCTTTTTATCAAAAAAACAGCCAGCCAATTTGATAACACAGAAAGCATTAAAGGTATTCCAGTCGGTTTGCTGGCGAGTGAGACAGCGTTAATCAGTGAACCGCTGCGGACGGTTTGCATGAAGGTGTTTAAAAGCTGGGAAGCGGTTTTTGCCAGAAAATTAATGGAAAACGGATTTGCAGAGGAAGAAGCAAATCAGCTTGGAACGCTGATTAATTCGATGATTGAGGGCGGCATCATGCTTTCGTTAACGAATAAAGACAAAACGCCCCTTCTTCTTATTGCCGAACAAATACCAGTGCTGGTGAGAAAAAAAGGGTAGCATTTTGTTATCCTTTCTCCTACAATTATATAGAACGGTCTAGTAAAAAAAGTTATAGTATATAGACTGGTCTAAATTGGAGGAAGCGATAATATGAAAACATTATGTACACATTCATTGCCTAAAGAAAAAATGCCTTATTTGCTCCGGAGCGGAGAAGGCGAGCGCTATCTGTTCGGCAGACAGGTTGCCACGGTGATGGCGAATGGGAGGAGCACAGGTGATTTGTTTGAGATCGTGCTTCTTTCCGGGGGAAAAGGAGATGCCTTTCCGCTTCACGTCCACAAGGACACACATGAAGGAATTCTCGTTTTGGACGGGAAACTGGAACTGACACTTGATGGTGAACGCTATTTATTAATATCAGGTGATTATGCCAACATTCCGGCGGGAACACCGCACAGCTACCGGATGCAGAGCCACAGAACAAGACTGGTGTCTTACACGATGAAAGGAAACGTAGCGCACTTGTATTCCGTTATTGGGAATCCGTATGATCACGCTGAACATCCGCCGTACGCAAGCGAAGAAGTCTCAAACGAGCGGTTTGCAGAAGCAGCCGCTGTAGCGGACATTGTATTTCTAGATGAAGAAAAGCCTGCATGTTCGGCCAAATTAGCGGAACTTACAGAGCTCCCAGATGGAGCCGTTCCATACGTTCTTGAATCTGGAGAAGGAGATCGCCTGTTGACGGGAGATCAGCTTCACCGCATTGTGGCTGCACAAAAAAATACAGATGGCCAGTTTATCGTCGTATCCTCTGAAGGCCCTAAAGGTGACCGAATCGTTGATCACTACCATGAACATCATACAGAAACATTTTATTGCCTTGAAGGCCAGATGACGATGTGGGCAGATGGCCAGGAAATTCAGCTGAATCCGGGAGATTTCCTGCATGTCCCTGCAAATACCGTTCACTCCTATCGCCTTGATTCTCACTATACTAAGATGGTGGGCGTATTGGTTCCTGGTTTATTTGAACCGTTTTTCCGGACGTTGGGCGACCCGTATGAAGGCCACATCTTCCCATGTGAGCCTCAGGCTTTGCGTTTTGATCGCGTTTTGCAGAATATCGAAGCATTAGATTTAAAGGTGATGAAACCATAAAGATGACAAGATTGTAAGGTTTTCATGCCGGCCTGACACCTAAATCGATGTTTCCGCGCTTCATTTTTTCATACCCTTAAGGTACAGAAAAAAGGAGCGTGATGGCTATGTCTTCATTACAGCCGACTTTAACAAATGAGCGGATCGGTGTGCTTGATGTGCTGAGAGGAATGGCGATTTTCGGCATCTTATTTGTCAATCTGGCACATTTCAGTTATCCGGATATGTATTTGTCTATGCTTGGAAAAGAGAATTTTTTCATGGATAAGTGGTCTGAAGCTGATTTTGCCGCCGCAGATATACTGAAATTCTTCATTCAAACAAAATGTATTTTATTGTTTTCCTTTTTATTTGGATTTGGCATGGTTGTCATGATGGAGAGAGCAGAAAACAAAGGGAAACGGTTTGTTCCGTTATATGTGAGAAGGTTAATGGCGCTTCTCTTGTTTGGAACGATTCATGCCTTTTTGATATGGGACGGGGATATTTTAACAGAATATGCCCTGCTCGGATTTGTCCTGCTCTTGTTTCGAAAAGCAAAGCCGAAAACACTGCTGATATGGGCGGTCTCTTTGTATCTTCTGTTTTCCATTCCGTTCATGTTGACAAGTTTTGATCAATCAAACGGACAGGAATGGGTACAAGCGGTAACACAGCAGGCAAAACAAGCGATTCATGTTTATGGAAGCGGCAGCCTGAAGGATATTGCAGAACAGCGGATCCACGACCGTCTTGTTTACATGTCTTCGAATGGCATGCTTACGTATAATCCGCTCAACTTCTTCTTTGCATCCATTCCTTATTTCAGCATGTTTTTGCTGGGAGCTGCGGCAGCAAAATCACGGTATTTGCATGAACCGGAAAAGCATCGCAAAGGATTAAAACGATTATGGATGGCTGGGCTTGTCATCGGCATCGGCGCCCATGTGCTGTACAGTGTAACGGAAAAGGAACTATTTCTGCTGATTGGCGCGCCTTTCCTCATGTTTTTCTATGTTACAACGGTTGTCTATCTTTATCATAAAACAAGAGTGAGAACAGTGCTGCAATCATTCTCCGCTGTTGGGAGGATGGCATTTACCAATTATTTGATGCAGTCTATTGTGTGTACTTGGATTTTTTATCATTACGGCTTGGGCCTGTATGGAAAAGTGTACCCTGCTGCCGGTGTGCTCATTACAATTACGGTTTGTGCCGTTCAAATGGTCTTCAGCCACCTTTGGCTTCGTGTCTTTCGGATGGGGCCGTTTGAGTGGCTGTGGAGAAGCGCTACGTATCTGTCGTGGCAGCCTATTGTAAAGAAAACAAAAGTCTAGATGCCTATTGGCGTCTAGACTTTTTTCTATTATTTATACACGACACGTGTTTTGCAAATGATGTCATGCAGGCCTTTTTTCTCTCCAAAGGCGATCATGATAAACCCGATATAAAAGATGATTCCAGATAAGATATAGGCAAAGTAACGGCCAATTCCCTGTCCGACAGAAACCCGTTCACCTTGTTCATTGACCACTTTCAGGCCAAGAATTTTTTTGCCAAGTGTGCCTTGCATTTTAGAAGCTGTGAGCAGCCCGTAATATAACACACTGATGACGATCATGATCAGCATAGTAGGCAAAAATGCAAGCGTCATGTATTTCACTAAATACTCTTCTTCCGTCATGTAAGGGTTTGTTGCCACAGCCCCAGCTACAAAAACAGAATTGATCACAAATAGAATAATATAACTAGGAACAGATACAATAATGCCATCAATAAAATAAGCTAAAAAACGAATCCAAAATCCTGCTGGTTTTTCCATGTATTTTTCTCTCTCCTCTGAATTAATCTGGAATAGTATACTTTGAAAAACAAGTACATGCAATATGGTATGGTGATAAAATCCTGATATTACAGAAAAATGAGTCTTTTATCCTTTGTTTTTTACTATATAAATATACTAGAAAGAATCATATCATTTTTGTACGATCTGGATTTTTTTAAAAAATATAATGAATATAACATTCAACTTACTTATAATGAAAAAGGTTAATATTTCTATTAAAGGAGGAGTTTGATGTCTAAAAAAAATAGCGTGGCGATCATGACAACCATTTCTGCGTTTCTTTTTTGCGCCGTGATAGTGGCGGCTTCACTTACGCCGCTGGCCGGAACGGGAGCGGCGGCCAATCAGTTTAATTCAGCTGGCATGTGGTCAGCTGTCGGTATGATCCTTGTATTGTATTTCATTCCATTTCTCGTTTATATGCTCGGAGTCGATGCAATGAGGTATGTCATGGCGGTGCTTTGCGGCTTCGGGCTTTTGATTCATTTGTCTTCGGCCGGTTTTATCTTGATGTTTAGTTTCTTTAGTGACCATCTGCTTTCTGAGGTGATCTTTGTTTTCGGAATTAGTCTCGCTGCGGCTGCTGTCAACGTCATTTGGTTTGTGGCTGCATTTCGGCCGGGTGCTGAAAAAACGTCCGTGAATACTCTTACATAGTTTTCTAGTTTGTGATGTTTTTGTGAAATAGATTTATAAAATGGATGAATATGTTATGATGGTCACAAATTAGAAGTTACATATAATGGGGGTCTCAATGATGGTCAAGTCATTTCGTATGAAAGCTTTGATTGCGGGAGCTGCGGTGGCGGCGGCTGTTTCGGCCGGCGCTGTTTCTGATGTGCCCGCTGCCAAAGTGCTTCAGCCGACAGCTGCTTATGCGGCGGAAACGGTGTTTTCTCAAAATAATGGAGCATCTGGCTTTTTGCCAGGAAGATATGATGTACAAGCGATGGCGCCTGCCATGTTTAACTGGTCACGCGAAAGCCGGTTCGCCGGAAATACAGATGGGACGCTGAAATGGCAAAACGACATCAGAACGACTCCGCAAAATGGAGCGGGGGCTGTGATTGACGGAGACGGCACAGTATATCTTCATTCCAGAGACGGGGAAATGAAAGCCTTTAATCCAGACGGCTCAGTCAAATGGGTGACGGGCAATCTTGGAAAAACATATACGCAATCTCCTGTACTTGGGACCAACGGCGTTATCTATTTGGCATCCTATGACAAAAAGATTTATTTTATTGACAAAGAAACGGGAGAAATTTTAACAACGGTTCCGTTAAGCGGCGGGCCAAGCTCTGAAACGGTGATCGGTTCAGACGGGACGTTGTATTTCTCAACACTTGATAATTATGTTCACGCGATCAAACCGACGTCAAAATCAACCTGGACAGAGCGCTGGAAGTTGAAAACAAATGGTGTCGTCAGCTCTGTGCCGGTGCTTGCCAAAAACGGCACCGTGTATGTCGGCACATATAATTACGTGTTTTATGCGATCAACTCCGGAACCGGACAGGTGAAATGGTCCAGAACGACGTCAAATGCGTTTAAAGGATATCCGGTGATTGATAAGGACGGAAACATTTATGCCGGCAACCAAGATGGACAGCTGTATGCTTATACATCAACAGGCAGTTTGAAATGGACATTCCCGTTAAAAGGGTTCTCCAGCTCATCTCCTGCGATTGATCATAATGGCAATATCTACATCGGCTCAGGAAGCGGCGAGCTGTTTTCCATCAGCAAAAACGGAGATATGAACTGGTCATTCTATACAGACGGCCCTGTCAGAACGGCGCCGCTGATTGACGCGAAGGGAACGGTGTATTTCGGGTCAGATGATATGAAGGTTTATGCGGCAGACGCAAACGGCAATGAATTATGGAGCTATCAAACCGACAGCAACGTCGTGTCATCTCCTCAGCTCGCTGAGGACGGAACGCTTTATATTGGAAGTTATACGAAGCTGATGGCTTTTGGGAAATAACTGAATAGAATAGCAGAAGACCTTCTTTTAATAAGAAGGTCTTCTTACTGTGATACAAAACATTTACACTTGCTGGGATTTTTCAATCTGAACTTTCATATCATTGTCTTTAATCTTAGGCACTATCGTATAAAGGATAATAGGGATTAATAGAAATACAGCTACAACAACAAACATGGCAGAGAGCCCAAAGGCTGCGGAAATGATGCCGAAAATGACACCGGAAAGAATTTCTCCAATTGCTCCTACCCCTGAGTTTAACGAGAAAAGTGTGTTCTTGTATGAATCGGGGAAAAACTTATTTAAGTAACTTGTTACGATCGGATGATGAATATCTTCAATTGCAAGCAAAAACGCTGTACATGGAATGCCCAGCGGCCTGAATGCTCTAGACAATAGAAAAGTCATGACCATGCCCATGGAATCCAATGAGGTTAAAGCGAGATATGGATTTTTTTCGATCTTCTTTTCGAACCTGATGGTTAATGTCAAAAGAACGAGAGCGGTAAACCCTCCTAGGGCAAAAATATATCCCAGTGACTTTTCTGAAAAGCCTAAATCACTCAAAAAAGGCTGCCAGTAACGGGAAATTGTGTCATAGGCTGTGGCTGTAAAGAAACCGGCTATGACGATTAAAAGAACCCTTTTTTTGTTAAAGATAATTTTTAAACTTTCTTTGATAATCTTTATCGAATCATGTTGGTTCTGATCCCCATGATTTGTTTCGGAAACAGAAGGGACTTTAATAAATACAGACATCCAAATAAATAGTAATAAGTAGATCACCATAACGAGCAGGAAAGGAAAATAGATATTTAATGAATACAAATACCCGCTGGCAATACTTCCAATAATTAAAAAAGTGATTAGCAATTGTGTGTTTTTCATCATTTCTTTGCCGAATCGATCTTCCCCTGCGACACGGCTCATCCAAGTTTCAAAAGAACCGGAAATTAAGGAATCTGATAAAGCCCATATGATCATAGCCAGTATGCAAATAGCAGCTGAATCGATAAAAGGGAAGAAGGCCCATGTAAGGATGGAGAAAAAGAATGAACTGGCAATTGAAATTTTAATTCCATAACGATCAGCAAAAACGCCGGAAGGAACTTCAAATATAAGCTTAGCAATTTCAAGTACCGCTCCCATTAATCCAATCTGAAGGAAATCATAATCTTTAGATATCAGATAAAGAATCCAAATAGGCGAAAAAATCCCCATTGCTAATCCCCTAAGTGCGGAAAACGAATAAAAGATGCTCATCTATATGCTCCTTCTGGCAGATTTTTTTGTTTGATCAAAATGATATTGTGTTCGATGGCTTCTTGAATATATTTGGCCACTTCTTCAAGGCTGACACCATGTCTGTCTAAAATCGTATGAAGTGTGTCTTTTCCATTAATATCGCAGAGAATATGCAGCCAAGCTCCGACGTCTTCCTCCGAAACAATAAACTGAATAAATCCTTCTTCCGCAATGTAGATGCAATGCTCACTATCGCTTTCCGGCCTTAACAGAGTGACGCCAGGGTTTAGCGCCAAAATATCTTGTCCTTCACACTTATTGGCTGAGATATTTAAACGACTGGCAATATCACCTTCCTGTGAGTGCCAGTCTTTTATTGTTATCGATTCTAAATGGCTGGTTATGTCTAATTGAACAGAAGGGGTTTCTTTAGTCATTTTTGATAAAAGTCCCATGTTCACCAGTCTTAATAAAAATTCAAAATTTGTAAACTCAGGATCATCCTCCAAATATGTCATGATGGCATGAATGTGTTCAACCTGTATTATGCTGGAGGCATCGCTGTGAGAGAAGGCCTCCTCTATAAGCTGATAATTGTTTTTCTTCAGAAGATGAAACATCATTTTATGTGTATATCTCACGTCCTTACCATAGAAAAAAGGAACCTTTGGCCGGTGGGTATAGCTTGTATGCAGCTCATTTGTTAATGATTTTCGCAATACCGACTTATCCCATAACAAGTCTTTACGGAGTCCATCAGGTATTCCGCAAACCCATTCAACAAGCCGATGGTCCAAGAACGGTACACGGTTTTCGATATGATTAGCCGCGGCGATCCGATCTTCATGCCAGCAATTATACATTTGCAGATCACGGTATTTTGTCAGGACATACGATTGCCAAGGATCTGCTTGGCTGGAATCATTGCTCTTTAAATAAGAAAGGTTTATAGGAGAAAGTCCAAAATGCTCCTCCCACACTCTAAAGATATTTCCCTGCAGCCGATGCAGCCGGTTCATCTCCATCGTATTGACCGATTCAATAAATCCTTCCCAACTTGGGTTCTCGGCTGGTGAAAGTGTCGTGCTGTAACCGCCGTTAAATTCGTCGCTGCCCTGGCCGGTCAGCATGACTTTCAGGTTTGGCCTTATCGCTTTGGCATACTTATGTAAATGAAACTTATATAATTGTTCCGGTCCGCAAAACGGTGTTTCACAGATCCATAACAAATGTTTATATGACTCTGGTTGTAATAACTCATCGTTCCCTAATTGATAGAGAACCTGATGATTTGGAAGGTGTAAATCTTTAGCCAGCCAATGGGCATATTTTGCATCTTCATTTGTAAATGTACTTTGGCTTAATACTGTAAACGTATGGAGATCCTGTTTTTCTGCAGCAAAATGTGCGACTGCAGCTGAATCAATGCCACCGCTAAGAAACAACCCGACTTCAACGTCGCTTTGTAAACATCTATGGACTGAATCTGCCAGCAGTTCTCTATATCCTTCAATCAGGTCATCGGGATGGAGATTCTCATGATAGCCTTGCCTGAGCAAAATATCCTGTAAAGACCAATAGCTTGCTGTTTTTCGTTCATTTGTTGTCAAATTAATTTCGAGATAATGGCCAGCATCGAGATTTTGGATGTTTACAAAAAAGGAAGTGGTTTCTTTATGATTACTGGCTGCTTCCCCGCTTAGCCAAATGTCTGAGAGTGCTTCTTTCCAATTAAATTGGCGGGGACAGTGAGGATGAGAAAATAGGGATTTTATTTCAGAGGCAAATATAAGCTCGTGTTTTAGCTCTGTGTAAAAAAGCGGTTTAATCCCAAAGCGGTCACGAACTAAAAATACTTTGTTTTTATTTTTGTCCCAAATGGCTATTGAAAACATTCCGATGATGTCGTCTACAAATCCAATCCCTTTTTCTTCATATAAATGAACAATTACTTCACAATCAGATGTCGTTTTAAACATATGATTGTGTAAAGAAGCCTTCAGTTCTTTATAGTTATAAATTTCTCCATTTACCATAACGACGATTGATCCATCCTCATTTAAAAAGGGCTGCTGTCCATTTACAAGGTCAAGAATGGACAATCGCCGAAATGCAAAGCCGACTTTGGAATCAATATGATATTGTTCATCATCCGGTCCCCTATAGCTGATGGCATCTGCCATGCCTTTCAATATATGAAAGGTACATTCCTGAGAACGGGGAGCAGCCAGATTTATAATACCCGCGAGCCCGCACATATGTCTCCCTCCCAATAGCGTTATTGATGTTTATAGATATAAGCTGTCTCTACATCTGTTTCTTTTACAATATCGATTTTAATTCCGAGACGTTTTGCGTTTTCGATTGCGAGAATGGAAGCGTACGCAGAAAATTCTTCGGGATCAATTTCAAAATAAAAAAAGGCCTCACTAGGTTCTTTTTCATACCAAGTGTGGGTATTTACGACATATTTATCTTCTGTTTCAAACAATTCAATTTTGTCATAAAGTAAACGTCTTCCTTTTATAAAGAGTTCCACAAATGATCCAACTGGTTGTTGGCTGTTAATGTGTCTCCACTCATCATAATATCCTCTTTCCTCATATTGCTCGTGAATCCAGCTTACAATATCTTGATGAGTCAATCCTTGTTTTTTGGCAAAGGCAAGCAGAGTGATGATGTAATTTACGATTGATTTAGAACGGTGTGTACTCAGCTCATGTACATCGTCTGGTAAAGCAAGCACTTTTTGTTTTTCCAATTCTCATGCCCCCTGCTTAACTTTGATTGCTTCATGTTCAATAAGCAACTCAAACAGCTCCATACAATCTTCTAAGCAGGTTTGATAATCAACATCATATTCATTGACGATTTTTGAGCAAATATCATGTATGCTGACCTTGCCGTCGATATGGTTATAAATATCTGATGCCATTTCATTTAAAGTGATGCCCGGCTCTATAATAATGCTTTTCAAATATTTTCTTGATGGCATTTCTGGATTTTTGGATAAAACAGTTGATTCATTGATCATTTCAATGCACCTTCCTTTTCTTTTTCTATCGTTAACATCCATGTGACAGACTCAATTTCATGATCAGCACTTTGATCATTTTGTTCCCACAGGGGAGCATCCTCCAGCTCATCTAAGCTTTCTATAAAATCCTCCGGTAAAAAGTGAAAGGTTTCTAATGAATAATTGGGAATGCCGGCATCCTGAACAAACTGGTGAATGTCTTCAAAGGAATAACTTTCTTCAAATGCCTCTCTTACAAACCTGAAGTATTCCGGTTCTTTGATTTGTTTTCGCATAATCTCTAAATGGCTTCCTTGGGGATTAAATGTATCCAAAATGACAATTTTTCCGCTCGGAGCCAGAACTCTATAGCACTCTTTAAGTCCTTTAACAACGTCTTCCCAATGATGCAGGCAAGAGTAGGAGACGATGAAGTCAGCATATTGGTCAGCGTAAGATAAATGGTGGACATCTTCCAAATCAAATGAAATCAGGCTGCTTACTCCGCTTTTTTTAGCTTCTTCTTGAGCGATTTCATGCATGGCCGGGTTAATATCGACAGCATGCACGTGCGCATTTGTTCTTTTAGCCAACTGAATGCTTAAATAACCTGGACCTGTGCCCATATCGATAATGACTTTGTTTTTGGGGGAATACATCCGGGACAGTCTGGCGCCAAGCAAGGGGTAAAGATAGGATTGGTAAAGATCAACAAATTCTTTGTACGTTCTGCATTCTTCAGCCGTAATCATCTTCAGCATCCTCCTTATCAAGTTGGCGTGATAGCCTCAAACGTTAATCGTTTTGGATAAGATTAATGACCGCCAGCTGCTACAGCGCGGCGCAATTCAAAAAGGCGAGGTTTCTTATAAGCTTTTTTCATTGAGCATCCCTCCTAAAATAGAGTACTAGATGTCAAATGCTATATGAGATTAATGGCCGCCAGCTGCTACAGCACGGCGCAGTTCAAAAAGGCGAGGTTTCTTATAAGCTTTTTTCATTGAGCATCCCTCCTAAAATAGAGTACTAGATGTCAAATGCTATATGAGATTAATGGCCGCCAGCTGCTACAGCACGGCGCAGTTCAAAAAGACGAGGTTTCTTATAAGCCTTTTTCATCCTTTTCTCTCCTTCCTTGTAAAAAAATAGGCTATCACGCACAACTAAATATTATAATCCTCTGATAATTCTGTCAATATTTACTTTTAGAAAAAAATGTTATATCTTTGTGATGAAGTTACTTTTTTTGGGAGGGATAATATGAGTGCTGTAACTGAATCGGTTTTGGAGTCTATCATCAGTCCTGTAACGATGAGTGAGTTTTTAGAAGAATATTGGCCTGTAAAACCTTTGGTAGCCAGAGGAGAAGTGGAGAGATTTACAAGCATACCGGGGTTTGAAAAGGTTAGAACGCTAGAAAACGTATTGGCTATCTACAATAATCCAGTCATGGTCGTTGGTGATGCTGTGATTGAAGAATCTGAAGGGATCACAGACAGATTTCTTGTGTCACCTGCAGAGGCTTTAGAGTGGTATGAAAAAGGGGCTGCATTAGAGTTTGATTTCACCGACCTATTTATTCCCCAAGTCAGAAGGTGGATAGAAAAACTCAAAGCGGAATTAAGACTGCCTGCGGGTACTTCTTCCAAAGCCATTGTTTACGCGGCGAAAAATGGCGGGGGATTCAAAGCCCATTTTGACGCCTACACCAACTTGATTTTTCAAATTCAAGGTGAGAAAACATGGAAGCTTGCCAAGAATGAAAATGTGAGCAATCCAATGCAGCACTATGATTTATCAGAGGCTCCTTACTATCCTGATGATTTACAGTCATATTGGAAAGGAGATCCGCCAAAAGAGGATCTGCCAGATGCAGAAATCGTTAATTTAACACCGGGAACCATGCTGTATTTGCCAAGAGGTTTATGGCACTCCACCAAATCTGATCAAGCAACGTTAGCTTTAAATATTACATTTGGCCAGCCTGCATGGCTTGACTTGATGCTAGCAGCTCTTCGAAAAAAATTAATCAGTGATAACAGATTTAGAGAACTCGCTGTAAATCATCAATCCCTACATGAATCGTCCAAATCAGAGTTAAATGGATATTTGGAAAGTCTGATTCAAACGTTATCAGAGAACGCAGAGACATTGACCCCAGAGCAAATCTTCCAATCTCAGGATTCAGATTTTGATCCTTATCAATCCACGCAATTGGTATTCAGACAGCTTTTGACAAGTTATAAGTTCTAGTAAATACTAGATAAGGGGATTAATGACATAAAATAGGTTGTTAATTCTCTTATTTTTGTTCAGCTAAAAGGAGGAAAATATGAATATTATTCCGACATGCCAGATACCTAAAGATCTTGTTTCCGCGTTTTTTCAAAAACACTGGGGCAGTCCGCAAATGGTTATTTCTAGCGGTATTTATAACTGCGATGAATTAGATGGTTATGGAATGCTCAACGATGATAACCAGATTGTTGGCCTTATTACATACATATTTGAAGAAGATGCCTGTGAAATCATTTCGCTGGATAGTGTCATTGAGAATAAAGGGAACGGAACAGCTCTGCTAGAGAAAGCCGAGGAAGCATGCAGAGAGAGAAATATCAAACAAATAAAACTGATCACAACCAATGATAATATTCATGCATTAGTGTTTTATCAGAAGAGAGGGTACCGGTTGGATCGACTATTTGTGAATGCAGTCGAGACGGCCAGAAAGATGAAGCCCGAAATTCCTTTACTGGCAGATAATAAAATACCTATCCGTGATGAATTGCTTTTGGTCAAGGAGTTACAATAAAAGGCGCTCCTCTAAGGAAGCGCCTTTTGATCATGCGATTATTCAGCGGCCTGAATAAATACACCCTTCTCATGAGAAAACTCTTTGAATCCGTATACCCCATGATAGGAGCCGATTCCGCTTGTGTTGACGCCGCCGAATGGCAGGTTGACGTCACTGAAATGGACGACGACATCATTGATGGCCGCATTTCCTGATGTCGTGTGCTGAAGGACGTTGTCAATCAGGTCTTGGTTTCCGCTGAACACATAAAGTGCAAGCGGTTTATCGCGGTCATTTACGTAATCGATGACCTCGTCGATGTCTTCATAGTTCATCATTGGCAGGATCGGTGCGAAGATTTCCTCCTGCATGATTTTCATATCAGGCGTGACGTTTTTCAAAACGGTTGGCGAGATCGTGCGGTCGCTGGCATCAAATACGCCGCCGAACACCACTTCCGCCCCTTTTTCGATGGCATCGTCGAACAGATCTTTGACGCGGTTGAAGTTGCGGTCATTGACGATCTGCGTAAATTTGCTGCGGTCTGGGGTATGATCATCCTCCATAAATCCAGCGTTGACGACTGTTTGTAAAATCCCCGCGAACCTGTCCTGAACGTCTTTTTTAATGAACAGGTAATCAGGTGCGATGCAGGTTTGGCCGGCGTTTACGAATTTCCCGACGGCGATCTTTTTCGCTGCGTCCATCAGATCGTATTCACTGTCAATGATCGTCGGGCTCTTGCCGCCAAGTTCAAGTGTGACAGATGCCAAGTGTTTGGCAGCCGCTGTCATGACAATTTTCCCGACATTTGTGCTTCCAGTGAAGAAAATATGGTCGAACGGCTGATCAAGTAGTTCGGTTGCCACCTCAACCTCTCCTTCAAAAATCGCGACTTCTTTTTCATCAAAAGCGTCTCTTATCACTTTAGCGGCAATGTTGCTCGTGTTCATCGTGAAATCGGACAGCTTCACAATCGCGCTGTTTCCGGCTGCGAGAGAAGCGGCAAGCGGCGCCATCGTCAGCATAAACGGATAGTTCCACGGGCCGAGGATGAGTGTGACGCCTTTAGGCTCGTACATAAGAATTCCGTTTGCGTCAGGGCTTAACGATGAACCGACTTCTTTAGGCGCCATCCATTGTTCCAGGTTATTCATATTATCTCTGATCGCTTTTTTTGTTCCTTCGATTTCCGCTTTTTTGACTTCGTGATATGGTTTGCGGACGTCTTTACGGATCGCTTCGATGATTTCTTCTTCATGGGCGATGACGGAATCTAAAAAGCGCTGAAGCTTTTCTCTCCGCTGTTCCGCTGTTGAAGCGCGCAAGGCTTTTTGCTGTTTTTTCTGAAGCTGAAAGACACGCTGGATGTCGTCCTTTACTTGCTGTTCCATTGTAAATCCCCCTCATTTGCTTTCTTCTTATCTCGGACCTATTATAAAGTGGTACCTTTTCTGTAAGAAAGACAACGGTGAACCATCTATACGTTACCGTACATATATTGACCATCTGTCTAATGATTGGAGGTGTCTTTTGTGCCGGAATCTGCCGAAGCTCAAGTGAAAGAGGCGCTGCTGGCTTTATTGAAAGAAAGAGATATTCAACACATCACAATGAAAGAAATCGCTGAGAAGGCCAAAGTGAGCCGCGGATCGCTCTACCTTTATTATGAGGATAAGTTTTCAATCATTGAGGATGTGATCGAAGATATGAAGGAAGGACTGGGCAAAGCGCTTTTTGATGCCTTCAGTCATATGGATACCCTCCATTTGAACAAAAAACGGCAAACGGTGCATCCGACGCTGTCCTTTGTTCATGAGCATCGATCCTTTTTTTCTGTGATGATGAACAGAGGGCATTTCCATCGTTTTTTTAAGGGTGTGTTTCAGCAGGATGTTCTGCTGACTCCGGTCCATGTGAATTTGACGCCGATCGAACGGGAAATTTACGGACATTACCGGGCCTTGTACACGTACGCGATTATCCTGTATTGGCTGAATGAGGATGCGGCCGCGACTCCGGAAGCTATCAGCCAAAAGGTATGGGAGCTTGTTTCTCAAAAGAGATTTTATTGGCTGTTTGGACAAGCTGTGCCAGGAGAGCGAGAGAAGGACAAGCAAATCGACAGGCGTGTGGTTCGAACGAGAGAGGCGCTCCAGAAGGCATTTCTGGACGTGCTGGCGGAGAAAAAAGACTACGCAGCCATCACAATTTCGGATATTACCCGGAAAAGCAATATCCGCCGTGCAACCTTTTATGATCACTATGCCAATAAGGAGGAATTGCTCCGAACCATGATACAGCGATCATGTGCGGAGATCATTGATCACCTGACGATTGCCTCCAGCCTGAATGAATTTTCCTTAAAGGAAGCGGAGAAGGCGCTCGCCAGTCTGCTTTCTGCTTTGTCAAATATGCCCATTGTCCATTTTCTCAATCGGGAATGGGGTGTTCCTCATGTGATACCTGATATGTTCAAAGCGCTGGAATCGTTTTATCTGCATCAGCAAACTGATATTCACGCAGAGAAAAAGCTTTATGCCCATTATGTATCCGCAATGATTATCGGGTTGCTTTTGTATCGGCTGGATGAAGGAAAGGCGCATCCGCCTGAAGTGCTGGCGAGGGAATTTTTGCAGTTTTTGGATGTGAAAAAGTATAAGGTTGTATTGCTTTGAAAGACAAAAAGAGAGGGACATCCCCTCTCTTATTTCGTTTCTTTCTTCCATTTCTCATCAATCAGCATTTTCCCTGGCCATGTGTATGCCATGATGCCGCCGTCTGCGGTGATGTCCTCTCCTGTGACGTATGAGCTGTCGTCTGACGCGAGGAACAGGGCCACTGTCGCCATTTCCTTCGGCTGGCCGAGACGGCCGAGCGGCGTGACCCATTTGTTGGCTTCGCGGAATTTTTCACCCATTTCTTGTTCTTTGGTGCCTGCTAATTTGTCAATCAGCGGGGTTTCGATCGTACCCGGTGAAATGGAATTGACGCGGATGCCGTTTCGTGCGTAGTCGATCGCCATCGCTTTTGTCAGGTTGGTGATGCCGCCTTTTGCTGCGTTGTAGCCGGAGCGGTCAAGGTCCGCGGCACGGCCTGACATGGAGGAGGTGTTGATGATGGAGCCTCCATTTTCGAGCATGAGCGGAATCAGATATTTGCTGCAAAGGAACGTGCCGCGCAGGTCGACGGCGATAATGCGGTCAAACAGGTCAACCGGATATTCGTGCACCTTTCCGCCTTCCTGATCAACGCCGGCATTATTAAACAGAATATCAATCGTTCCGCATGCATCCTTGATTTGATCAGCAAATGCTTTCACACTGTTTTCATCTGACACATCGAGGTGAAAGGATTCGGCCTGTCCTCCGTTTTTTCTGATTGCGTCAACTGTTTCTTCCATTTGATCTTTATTGATATCTCCGATGATCACACGCGCGCCTTCATTGGCAAAAACCTCTGCCGTCGCTTGCCCAATGCCTGTCGCGGCGCCTGTGATCACTGCTGTTTTGTTTTCAAGTCTTCCCATGATACGAGACCTCCTTTTTCTATTTGTCTTCCCGCTATGTGCAGTGATAAACATGCGAGAAAAGAAAGGCCAGCATATGTTAAGATGAATTAGAAATTGTTGGGAGGTTTGTATGTTTGAAGGTACAGCATAAGAAGGAGCTCAAGTTTTATTGCTTCATTACCATTCCATCTGCATTTGTTGTGCTGACTGTCATCTCTTTTTTATTGCAAGAGATTACGTTTCCGGTGACTGCAAGCGCATTTCTGAATGCTTCATGGCATAATCTTTTGTTTTTGATACCGTTCGGTTTGTTTTTCTACCCGGTGCATATATGGATGAAGCGGGAGTTTGGCCGCTGGAATGACACAGAAAAAAAGAGAGGATGATGAAGCCTCTCTTTTTTATGAGAATGAGTGAGAAAAAGAGTGAAAACAAATCCAACTAATGTTAAATTTACATATATATGCATCTATCAATCTAATTGACAATTGTCATCTTATGTGATAAATAGATGCTGAAAAGGGTTTACATAATGGTAAAGGAGCGATCAAGAGTGGCGAAAAAAGAGTTTAAAGCAGAGTCTAAACGCTTGCTGGATATGATGATTAACTCCATTTATACCCAAAAAGAAATTTTCCTGCGCGAGTTAATCTCCAATTCGAGTGATGCGATTGACAAAATCTATTACAAAGCGCTTACGGACGATGCGCTTACGTTTGATAAAGACAGTTACTACATAAAGGTCGCAGCTGACAAAGATGCGAGAACATTAACCATCTCTGATACGGGGATCGGAATGACAAAGGATGAGCTTGAACAGCATCTTGGAACAATTGCAAAAAGCGGTTCCCTCGCGTTTAAAAAGGAAAACGAGTTGAAAGACGGACATGACATTATCGGGCAGTTCGGTGTCGGTTTTTACGCGGCATTTATGGTTGCCGATGTCGTGACAGTCATCAGTAAAGCGCTGGGCAGCGAAGAGGCTTATAAATGGGAGTCTGCGGGTGCAGACGGCTATACGATTGAACCGTGTGAAAAGGATTCTGTCGGTACAGACATTATCCTGAAAATCAAAGAGAACACAGAAGATGACAGCTATGACGAGTTTTTAGAGGAATATCGTTTAAAAGCGATCATCAAGAAGTACTCCGACTTCATTCGCTACCCGATCAAAATGGATACAACCATTAATAAGCCGAAGGAAGGCAGCGAAAATGAATTTGAAGAGGTGCAGGAAGAGCAAACGGTCAACAGCATGGTGCCGATCTGGAGAAAAAACAAAAGCGAGCTGACAGATGAGGATTATGAAAAATTCTATGCTGAAAAGCATTACGGGTTTGATAAACCGCTCACACACGTTCATATCAGTGTGGATGGAGCCGTTCGCTACAATGCGATTCTATTCGTCCCTGAAAACATGCCGTTCGACTACTATTCCAAGGAATATGAGAAAGGCTTGGAGCTGTATTCCAATGGCGTGCTGATCATGAATAAGTGCGCAGATCTGCTTCCGGACCACTTCAGCTTTGTGAAGGGCATGGTCGATTCTGAGGATCTGTCGCTGAATATTTCCAGAGAAATGCTGCAGCATGACCGCCAGCTGAAGCTGATCGCGAAAAACATCAGCAAGAAAATCAAAAGCGAGCTGCAAAGCCTGTTGAAAAAAGACCGCGAGAAATACGAGACGTTCTACAAGTCGTTCGGCAGACAGCTGAAATTCGGCGTGTACAATGATTTTGGCGCGAATAAGGATCAATTGAAGGATCTCCTCTTATTCTACTCTTCAAAAGAGAAAAAACTGGTCAGCTTAGACGAGTATGTTTCCAGAATGCCAGAGGAGCAGAAATTCATTTATTACGCGACCGGTGATTCTTACGACCGCATTGAGAAACTGCCGCAAACGGAAATGGTGGCGGACAAAGGCTATGAAATCCTCTACTTTACTGAGGACATCGATGAGTTTGCAATTAAAATGCTGGCTTCTTATCAGGAAAAAGAATTCAAGTCCGTATCAAGCGGAGACCTTGGCATAGACACGGATGAGGATCAAAAGCAGTCCGAGGAAGAGGAAAGCAAGTATAAGGATCTGTTTGAGGAAATGAAAAACATTCTGTCAGACAAAGTGAAAAACGTCAGAATCTCAAAACGGCTTAAATCACATCCAGTCTGCCTTGCTGCTGACGGCGAAGTGACAATTGAGATGGAAAAAATCTTAAATGCGATGCCTGACAGCCAAAATGTGAAGGCGGAAAAAGTGCTGGAAATCAACCCAAATCACGAGGTATTCCAAACACTGCAGGACGCGTTTGAACAAGATAAAGAGAAGCTGAGCCTGTACACAAACCTTCTGTACAATCAGGCGCTCCTCATCGAAGGCCTGCCGATTCAGGACCCTGTGGAATTTACGAACAATATTTGCAAGGTCATGGTGTAAACAGAAAAAGGAATCGTCTCGTAAGGAGACGATTCCTTTTTTTATAATGTACGCTCATTCAGCACTTGGTTTTGGGTGCTTTTCTTCTTTTTAAACCGTTTTTTCAGGCTTGCTTCAATTTCCTCCAAGCTTTTCCCTTTGGTTTCCGGTACCATGTAGAACGCGAAGAAAAATGAGAGAAGACAAATGACTGAGAAAACCATAAAGACCCATGCGATGCCCATCGCGCTTAGCATCAGCGGGAAGACAAGCGACACGATCAGGTTAGCTGCCGATAACACCAAAGTCGTGAACCCTGTCGCGGCTCCGCGTGCTTTGGACGGGAAGAGCTCAGGCATGAGCACCCACACTACCGGACCCCATGTCGCCTGGTAAAAGACGATATAGACACCGAGAAAGACTACTGTCATCCACGCTGTTGATGCGGAAAGCCCCAGTGTCAGGAGCACGCCTGATAAAGCAGCAAGGCTCAGTGTGATGCCGACACTTCCCCAGATCAGAAGTTTTTTGCGTCCGACACGGTCAATTAAAATCATGGCAGTGATACACATGATGACGTTAAGGACGCCGATTCCCATTGTGCCGAGTGCGGAAGCTGACGTGCCAAGACCGGCCTTCGTAAAAATGGTCGGCGCGTAGTAGATGACCGTGTTAATGCCGACAGCCTGCTGAAAAATGGCAAGACCGACGCCAATCAGAAGCATAGGGCGAATCCATTTGGCTTTTAGGACGCTGAGTGTTGTTTCTTTTTTCTCTGCTTCTCCTTGCTTCATCTCTGCCAATTCCATTTCGATGTCTTTGGGATCATGAGTGATGTTCATGATTCGTCTCGCTTCTTCTTCACGGCCGCGCTTCACGAGCCATCTTGGCGATTCCGGCATGAATGCGATGCCGATTAATAAAAGCACGGCAGGCACCGCGGCCAGACCGACCATCCAGCGCCACGCTTCAAACGGTGTGAACAGGTAGTTCACGATATAGGCGAGCAAAATTCCTGTGACGATCATTAAGTTGTTCATTGTGCCGAGTGTACCGCGAATTTTTGTCGGTGCCATTTCTGAAAGATATACGGGCACAAGCGCCGTTGAACCGCCGACGGCCAATCCGAGAATCACCCTAGATGCAATCAGCATGCCGATTGTTTGAGAAAATGCGCAAGCGAGCGCTCCGATAATGAAAATGATGGAAAGGACAAATACAACCTTTCTCCTGCCCCAGCGGTCTGAGCATGTACCGCTCAAGGCCGAACCGAAAATCGCGCCAAGGAGCAACATGCTGACAACCAATCCTTCTGTCAATGTCGTTAAAGGAATATCGTTATTGATAAACAGGAGTGCCCCGGAGATAACGCCTGTATCGTAACCGTAAAGCAGTCCCCCTAAAGCGCCGAAAAAGTAGATCATATATTTCCTTGTGTCTTTCTTCACAAATGTCTCCTCCTCAGTTGTTGAGCCAATGAGTATCTAAAATGTATAACAAAGTTAATAGATTAGTACCCATTTCCTATCTCATTTGAAACATTTGTTTTGAACAAACGGAAACGTTAAAGCCAAAAGAGATGATCACAGATCCGCTGAGTTTAGGAAAAACGAAATAACTTTATGCTCAGAGAAACCATTAAAAAAACCTTACCCGCGCGGAGTAAGGTTTTGATTAAGACATTTTTATTCTTCTGCTTCGTTGACGAAAACCAAGGCGGAGAAGCCTTTTTTCTTATCAAATTGCAATTCAACGACGGTAACGTCCGGATTGAAGTTGTGGTATTCCTCTAAGAACTGAATAATGCCTTCTGAAATGTCATCTGACATAAGCTGCTTGTGGTGCAGGCCAAATGTAGCTTCAGCGAAGAACCCTGTACGCTTGTTATAAGATAGCTCCTTTACTTCAACGTCTTCAGGGTAGATATCTTCTTCATTGGAAATATACACGCAAATTCCGTCTACAATTTCTTGCTCATTTAATATTAATCTCATCGCCTAAAATCTCCTTCTGTACGTCTTCGGTGCTTTAAATGCGCGAATCAATGCGATGACAATGATTAAAATAATGATCAAAGCGATGATATCAACGATCCAGGCAATGGGTGAAGCGCCATAAGAAACATAGCCTGGTCCTCCGACTGGATGATAGGTGTAACCCCATGGGTGCATCATGCTGATCATGAACATACCCATTGTAAATCCGCTATAATATCCAAACCATCCTGATGGTGCGAAACCTGCGTGATAGTAATGATTCACTGAAACATAACGTCCGCCAACATAAGCTTTAGACGTTTTTCCGCTGTATGTCTTTCCGCTTACTTTTGATGTAGCGCCGGAAAAGGTCCCTGACGATTTTTTAGAGCTTGATGAGCTTGCCTTTTCCGAAGGCTTCTTTTTAAGCGAAATCGATGATGATGAATCGTCAGGCGTCTTGGATTTTTTGCTAGAAGAGCCTGATCCTGAGCTGTAGCTTGATTTCGGGCTTGATTTATAGCTTCCGCTGTATGACGAGCTTGAACTCCGGCTGCTATAACTAGATGATGAGCGGCCGCTAAAGCTCTTTGCATGAGAAATCGTTGATGGCAGCAGTACACCTAAAGCAACGGTTACTGCAACTAAGGCTTTTACATATTTAAGTTTCATTCTGTTTCCTCCATAGACCATCGAAACGGCCCGCTATTCTGACCAGCAAATAAAAGAAGCTGGGTCAGCTTTATTTCATATGAACTGGATGATATGAACGTTTCATACTTTTGCTTTCTCAATCACTTTCTTTCTGAGATAAACTACCTTTATTTTATCGGATTTATGGCTCATTTTGTAAGGTTTTGCTTCAAAATCAGTTATTTAGGAATTTATCGCACAAAAAAACAGCCTTCTCCAATGGAGAAGGCTGTTTTCTTCTTATGCGAACAGCTTATCAATAAATGAAATATCCTCTTGAGAAAGCGTCACGTCGGCTGTTTTGATGTTATCAATCAGCTGATCGGCACGTTTTGCTCCCGGGATTAAAATATCAATTTCCGGTCTTGCTAAATACCAGGCCAATACGATGTGAGGGATATCCACGTTGTGTTTTTCGGCAATCGGCGCAAGCTTGTTGACCTTTCTGATATTTTCTTTGAAACGCTCGCCCTTGAAGTGTTCCTGTTCGTTTCGCAGGTCGCCTTCTGGGAACGTTGTATCTTCTGTATACTTTCCTGCCAATAAACCTGATACGAGCGGGAAGTAAGGGATAAATGAAATATTATGCTCCTTCGTATACGGGAAGAATGTTTTTTCCGCTTCACGGTTTAACAGGTTGTATTCGCCTTGCAATACATCTACCAAACCGTCTTTGTTTGCTTCTTTCAATTGCTCTAAAGAGAAGTTGGATACACCGATGGAGCGGATTTTTCCGGCTTTCTTCATCTCATTCAGCGCGTTAACGGCTTCATCCTTAGGCGTATGTTCGTCAGGGAAGTGAATGTAGAACAAATCGATATAATCGGTATTCAAGCGCTTCAGGCTTTCATCAACTGATTTTTTAAGAAATTCTGGTGAATTATCAAAGACAAAGTCATTGCCTTGTTTTCTGTGAGCGGCTTTTGTCGCGATGATAACATCTTCACGGTTGAATTCACGCAGCACTTCACCAATTAATTCTTCGGAACGGCCGATCCCGTAAATGTAAGCGGTGTCTAACATTGTCACGCCATTACGGATCGCCTCGCGCACCAATTCTTTTCCGGTTTCTTCATTTAGGTTCGGGTAGAGGTTATGTCCTCCGACAGCATTTGTTCCTAATCCGATAGGGAATACCTTCAAGTCTGATTTTCCGAGCTTCGCTTTTTTCATGATCTGCCTCCTAGAATAAAATGGATGATAGACTCTCAACACTATTGTAAACGTTAGGCCAGATGAATGCCGATTTGATGCTCATTGCAGTACTGCGTGTACTCGTCGTCTAATGGCTGAGAGGTCACAATGCAATGCAGCCTGTCAAACGGCGCATATGTCAGAAGCGTTGATTTTCCGAATTTAGAATGGTCAGCCAATAGATACACTTCTTTTGCTTTTTCCGAAATCCTCTTTTTAATTTCATACTCCAGCAGATCCGAGTTGGTCAATCCATGTGTCAGCGTCGTTCCGGTAGCAGACATAAAGGCTTTGTTGATATTGTACTTATCAAGCATAGCCGGGTCGTCCATGCCGACAAAGGAGCGGGTTTTTCTCTTATAGTTGTTTCCGATAATGATTAAGTTGATATTCTTCAAAGCTGACGCCGCATTGATAATGTCTAAACTGTTGGTTAAGATGGTGACATTTTTGGCTGGATCAAGCGTATCAAGAATAGACTTTGTCGTCGTTCCTGAATCAATGAAGACCAAATCGTGATCTTCAATAAATCGGGAAGCATAATGGGCGATTTTTGTTTTTTCATCCTGGTGCTGAATGGTGCGATTTTCAAAAGGAACTAATGCGGTTTTTTCAATAGATGTTACGCCGCCGTATACTTTTTCAATCGCACCCTTTTCTGTTAGCTTGTTGATATCACGTCTGACTGTGTTTTTGGAGACATTGAACACCTGGCATAGCTCATCTAAGGAAACAGTGCCATGCGATAAAATGTACTCTTCCATTTCCTGAATCCGCATCAGTTTCATATAAAAAACTCCTTCTTGAATCTTTACGTAACATAAATATATAATAAAAACCAAAAGTTAATCAATAGTTGCTTAAAAAATGATAACATCGGTGTATATCTTTTGCAAGATTGGACGGCCTTCTCTTACCTCTCTTACTTGATTAAAAGATTAATATAATAAAAATAATGAAAAAATTTAGTGTTTATGATTGACTTATGGGTATTATGCGATTAGAATATAACCAAGAAATGACCAAAAAGTAACCTGTTGTGCATGAAATGGTTGCTTGTATGTAAATATGCATCCGCCATTTATTTTTTTGGTTTTTTTGAAAGCGTTTAATTCTTGGCTTACTGAAAAGTGGATATTGATATGAATCTATCCTGAACCATCCATACAAGTGTATGTGTTTACTAATGAAGGAGGCAATAAGAATGGCAGAAATCAGAAAATTAAAAAACTACATCAACGGTGAATGGGTTGAAAGCAAAACAGATCAATATGAAGATGTCGTCAATCCGGCGACGAAAGAAGTACTATGCCAAGTGCCGATTTCTACAAAAGAGGATATTGATTACGCAGCGCAAACGGCTGCTGAAGCATTTAAAACATGGTCAAAGGTGGCGGTTCCGCGCCGTGCCAGAATTCTATTTAACTTCCAGCAGCTGCTGTCCCAGCATAAAGAAGAACTGGCTCATCTGATTACCATTGAAAACGGAAAAAACACAAAAGAAGCTTTAGGTGAAGTGGGACGCGGGATTGAAAACGTAGAGTTCGCCGCTGGAGCTCCTTCCCTGATGATGGGTGACTCACTTGCTTCCATCGCAACGGACGTTGAAGCGGCGAACTACCGTTACCCAATCGGAGTTGTCGGCGGAATCGCGCCATTCAACTTCCCGATGATGGTTCCTTGCTGGATGTTCCCGATGGCGATCGCGCTCGGCAACACATTTATTTTAAAACCATCTGAGCGAACTCCGCTGTTAACAGAGAAATTGGTTGAGCTTTTTGAAAAAGCGGGCCTTCCGAAAGGGGTATTCAACGTCGTATACGGTGCGCATGACGTTGTAAACGGGATTCTCGAGCATCCCGAAATTAAAGCGATTTCATTTGTAGGCTCCAAGCCAGTCGGCGAATACGTCTACAAAAAAGGAAGCGAAAACTTAAAACGCGTTCAATCTCTGACTGGTGCGAAAAACCATACGATTGTCTTGAACGATGCGAATCTTGAAGACACGGTCACAAACATCGTCGGAGCTGCCTTCGGTTCTGCCGGTGAACGCTGCATGGCTTGTGCGGTTGTGACGGTTGAAGAAGGAATCGCCGATGAATTTATGGCGAAGCTGCAGGAAAAAGTGGCGGACATTAAAATCGGTAACGGCCTTGATGACGGCGTGTTCTTAGGACCGGTGATTCGCGAAGACAACAAGAAGCGCACGCTCAGCTATATCGAAAAAGGTCTTGAAGAAGGTGCCAGACTCGTATGTGACGGACGTGAAAATGTGTCTGACGACGGCTACTTTGTCGGCCCGACGATCTTTGACAATGTCACAACAGAAATGACGATCTGGAAAGATGAAATTTTCGCTCCGGTCTTATCTGTCATTCGTGTGAAAAACCTGAAAGAAGCGATTGAAATCGCCAATAAGTCTGAGTTTGCGAACGGCGCCTGCTTGTTCACATCCAACTCAAACGCAATCCGCTACTTCCGTGAAAACATTGATGCGGGAATGCTAGGCATCAACCTTGGTGTGCCGGCTCCAATGGCGTTCTTCCCATTCTCAGGCTGGAAATCTTCATTCTTTGGAACGCTGCATGCGAACGGAAAAGACAGCGTCGACTTCTATACACGTAAAAAAGTGGTGACGGCAAGATATCCGGCACCTGATTTCAACTAAACGACGAACAGCCGAACGGCGTCCATGTGCGCTGTTCGGACTCATTCTGCCAATAGAAAGAGGAGGGCTTCACTATGAGTTATTTGTTGCGTAAGCCGCAATCGCATGAGGTATCTAATGGGGTCAAACTCGTGCACGAAGTAACGACATCCAACTCTGATCTCACTTATGTAGAGTTTAAAGTGTTAGATCTTGCTCCAGGTTCAAGCTATACAGAAGAATTGAAAAAACAAGAAATTTGTATTGTGGCGGTAACGGGGAAAATTACAGTGACAGATCATGAGTCGACTTTTGAGAATATCGGCACGCGTGAAAGCGTATTTGAACGAAAACCGACAGACAGCGTCTATATATCAAATGACCGTGCATTTGAGATCACAGCGGTCAGCAACGCAAGAGTGGCGCTTTGCTATTCTCCATCGGAAAAGCAGCTTCCGACAAAGCTGATCAAAGCGGAAGACAACGGAATTGAGCATCGCGGGCAATTTTCAAACAAACGTACTGTTCATAACATTCTTCCGGATTCAGACCCTTCAGCTAACAGTCTATTAGTAGTTGAAGTCTATACAGACAGCGGCAACTGGTCCAGCTACCCGCCTCACAAACATGACCAAGACAACTTGCCGGAAGAATCTTTCTTAGAAGAAACGTACTACCATGAGTTAGACCCGGGACAGGGCTTTGTGTTTCAGCGCGTATACACAGATGACCGTTCTATTGACGAGACAATGACTGTAGAAAATGAAAACGTTGTCATCGTTCCTGCGGGATACCACCCGGTAGGCGTTCCGGACGGATATACATCCTACTATTTAAATGTCATGGCAGGGCCGACGCGAAAATGGAAGTTTCATAACGACCCGGCGCATGAGTGGATTTTAGAACGCTAACAAGTGAGGAGTGGCTGTTTACGATGAAGTATACATTCAATGAAGAGAAGGCTTTTGACATTGTTGCCATCGGCCGGGCATGTATTGATCTGAACGCAGTCGAATACAACCGCCCAATGGAAGAAACGATGACATTTTCGAAATATGTCGGCGGTTCACCTGCGAATATCGCGATCGGCAGCGCGAAGCTTGGCTTAAAAGCGGGCTTCATCGGCAAAATTCCGGATGACCAGCATGGAAGATTCATAGAGTCCTATATGAGAAAGACCGGCGTTGATACAACACAGATGGTTGTTGATCAAGATGGACACAAAGCAGGCCTTGCATTTACAGAAATCCTCAGCCCTGAAGAATGCAGCATTTTAATGTATCGCGATGATGTGGCGGATCTTTATCTTGCGCCTTCAGAGGTAAGCGAGGACTACATCGCAAATGCGAAAATGCTGCTTGTTTCCGGGACAGCGCTCGCCAAAAGCCCGTCACGGGAAGCGGTATTAAAAGCTGTTCAATACGCGAAGAAGCATCAAGTCAAAGTGGTGTTCGAACTGGATTACCGCCCGTATACGTGGCAGTCATCAGATGAAACAGCCGTTTATTATTCTTTGGTTGCCGAGCAGTCTGATATCGTCATCGGCACACGCGATGAATTTGATGTGATGGAAAACCGCACAGGCGGAAGCAATGAAGAATCCGTCAATCATTTATTTGGCCATTCAGCCGACCTCGTTGTCATCAAACACGGCGTCGAAGGCTCTTACGCATACAGCAAATCCGGCGAGGTATTCCGCGCTCAAGCGTACAAGACAAAAGTGCTGAAAACCTTTGGGGCCGGTGACTCCTATGCGTCAGCCTTTATCTATGGCCTTGTCAGCGGAAAAGACATTGAAACGGCATTGAAATACGGCAGTGCTTCAGCCTCCATTGTGGTGAGCAAGCACAGTTCGTCAGAAGCGATGCCGACTGCGGAAGAAATCGTACAGCTTATTGAAGCACAGTCATAATTGAAAAAGATCGAGTAAAGGTGGGATCGTTTGTGGGCAAGAAAATTCGCTTAACAACAGCACAGGCGCTGATTAAATTCTTAAACCAGCAGTACATCCATGTTGATGGAAAGGAAGAGCCTTTTGTCGAAGGTATTTTCACAATTTTCGGCCATGGAAACGTATTAGGGATCGGGCAAGCGCTTGAGCAGGATGCAGGCCATTTGAAAGTCTATCAAGGGAAAAATGAACAAGGAATGGCGCATGCGGCCATGGCGTACAGCAAGCAAATGCTGAGAAGAAAAATATATGCGGTGTCTACATCCGTCGGACCGGGAGCGGCTAACTTGGTGGCGGCAGCCGGCACTGCATTGGCAAACAATATCCCAGTTCTCTTGATTCCGGCAGACACATTTGCGACAAGACAGCCAGACCCTGTACTGCAGCAAATGGAGCAAGAATACAGTGCGGCGATTACGACAAACGATGCATTGAAACCTGTATCGAGATACTGGGACCGCATTACGCGCCCTGAGCAGCTGATGAGCAGTTTGCTGCGCGCGTTTGAAGTCATGACTGATCCGGCAAAAGCAGGTCCGGCAACGATTTGTATTTCTCAGGATGTTGAAGGGGAAGCATACGATTTTGATGAAAGTTTCTTCGTCAAACGGGTTCACTATATTGATCGCATGCAGCCGAGCGAGCGCGAGCTTCAAGGTGCGGCGGAGCTGATTAAATCCAGCAAAAAACCTGTGATTCTCGTCGGCGGAGGCGCAAAATATTCCGGTGCGCGCGATGAATTGGTTGCCATTTCTGAAGCCTATAACATTCCGTTAGTTGAAACGCAGGCAGGAAAGTCTACCGTTGAGGCAGATTTTGCAAACAACCTTGGCGGAATGGGCATCACAGGTACACTTGCGGCAAACAAAGCGGCCCGCCAAGCTGATTTGATTATCGGCATCGGCACAAGGTATACAGATTTTGCGACATCCTCTAAGACCGCTTTTGATTTTGATAAAGCGAAGTTTTTGAACATTAACGTCAGCCGAATGCAGGCGTATAAACTTGATGCATTCCAAGTGGTGGCGGATGCGAAAGTGACGCTTGGCAAACTGCATGGCTTGCTTGAAGGCTATGAGAGCGAGTTCGGCACAACGATCCGGGAGCTGAAGGACGAATGGCTAGCTGAACGCGAGCGTCTCAGCAAAGTGACGTTTAAGCGGGAAGCATTTGATCCGGAAATCAAAAATCACTTTTCTCAAGAGGTCCTGAATGAATATGCTGACGCGTTGAATACGGAGCTTCCGCAAACAACGGCATTGCTGACAATCAACGAGACGATTCCTGAAGACAGCGTCATCATCTGTTCAGCAGGCTCACTCCCAGGAGATTTGCAGCGTCTGTGGCATTCTAATGTTCCGAATACGTATCACCTGGAGTATGGGTATTCTTGCATGGGCTATGAAGTGTCCGGGACACTCGGTCTTAAACTGGCCCACCCTGACAGAGAAGTGTATTCAATCGTTGGAGACGGCAGCTTCCTGATGCTTCATTCTGAACTGATCACGGCGATTCAGTACAACAAGAAAATCAATGTGCTGCTCTTTGACAACTCAGGATTCGGATGCATCAACAACCTGCAAATGGATCACGGCAGCGGCAGCTACTATTGCGAGTTCCGCACAGATGACAACCAAATCCTGAATGTCGATTACGCGAAAGTCGCTGAGGGATACGGCGCGAAAACCTACCGTGCAAACACAGTAGAAGAATTAAAAGCGGCGTTAGAGGATGCGAAGAAACAGGATGTATCAACATTAATTGAAATGAAGGTTCTGCCTAAAACAATGACGGACGGCTATGACAGCTGGTGGCACGTCGGGGTGGCAGAGGTATCTGAACAAGAAAGCGTTCAGAAAGCATACGAAGCAAAAGAGAAAAAGCTGGAATCTGCGAAGCAGTATTAGAGGGGAGGCACCATAGATGGGCAAAAATGAAATCCTGTGGGGAATCGCTCCCATTGGGTGGCGGAATGATGACATGCCTGAAATTGGAGCGGGAAATACACTTCAGCATTTGTTAAGTGATATCGTTGTCGCGCGTTTTCAAGGCACGGAGGTCGGGGGCTTTTTCCCCGAACCTGCCATCCTGAACAAAGAGCTGAAGCTTCGGAACTTACGCATTGCAGGAAAGTGGTTCAGCAGTTTTATTTTGCGTGACGGACTTGGTGAAGCGGCAAAGACATTTACCCTGCATTGTGAGTATTTGCAGCAAGTAAACGCGGATGTCGCAGTTGTCTCTGAACAAACGTACAGCGTGCAAGGCTTGGAGAAAAATGTGTTCACAGAGAAGCCGCACTTTACGGATGATGAATGGGAGCGGCTTTGCGAAGGGCTGAATCACCTTGGCGAAATTGCCGCTCAGCATGGCTTGAAGCTTGTCTATCATCATCATCTCGGCACTGGTGTCCAAACAGCGGAAGAAGTGGACCGCCTGATGGCAGGAACAGACCCTGCGCATGTACACCTCCTCTATGATACAGGCCATGCGTATATTTCTGACGGCGATTACATGGGGATGCTTGAGAAGCATATCGGGCGCATTAAGCATGTGCACTTTAAGGATGCCCGCCTGAATGTCATGGAACAATGCAGGCTCGAAGGACAATCGTTCCGGCAATCATTTTTAAAAGGCATGTTTACGGTTCCCGGTGACGGCTGCATTGACTTTAGAGAAGTATATCAGCTGCTGTTGAAGCACAGTTATTCCGGATGGATTGTCATTGAAGCTGAACAGGACCCCGATGTTGCAAACCCGCTGGAGTATGCATTGATTGCGAGAAACTATATTGATCAGCAGTTGTTGGATCTGGCTTAATGGGGAATGAACATATGGGCAATACCAATGGAGATTCAGCCTTCAATAAACGGACAATCGCGGCAGCATTGGCCAACTATATTGATGCCGGTTCAATTGTGGCAGGCTCCGCCGGTTTATCATTATGGGTCAGTTACCTTAAGCTATCCGATACGCAAATCGGGCTGCTTGGCGCACTGAGCGCAAATGCGATTTCTGCCGCTGTCGGCGCGCTGCTTGGCGGGTTTCTGGCTGATAAAGTCGGACGGAAGGCTGTTTATACCAATAGTATGCTGGTTTATGCACTAGGGATTTGTTTGGTTTTGTTCGGGGTTAATTTCCCCATGTTGTTAAGCGGTTACATCATTATCGGTTTATCAGTAGGAGCTGACATAACTGCGTCATGGACCATTATTGCGGAAAATGCGCCAAAGAAGAATCGGGCCAGACATTGCGGCGTAGCACAAGTCGCTTGGGCCGCGGGCGCTGTCGTTGTACTGCTCCTCTCCGTACTGGCCGGTGACTTGGGACTCTTGGGGAATAAAATCGTATTTGCCCATCTGCTTGTGATTGCGCTGATTACGTACATCCTGAGAATCAGGCTTCCGGAATCAGACGCCTGGCAGACAAAAAATCAGCCGGAGGATGCTCAGGCAGAGAAGCCGGCTGTACTGAATAAGACATCGTATTTTGATTTGCTCAAGCCTATGTATCTCAAAAGCATACTGTTTTTGATGGGTGTGTACTTGGTTTGGAACTTAGCCGCCGGAGTCATGGGCTTCTTTATGCCATACATTTATCAGCAGGTCGGCGGTGTATCTGCCAACATGGCCAACCTTTTGCAAATGGGGCTGTTTATCTTCACAGGATTGGGGGTCGCCTTGATCTTCATGCCCTTTGCCGACAAATATAGAAAAACCGTATTTGGAATCGCCGCTTTCATGGCGGTGATCGGGTGGACACTGTTTCTGCTGCCAGTTGAAGGCCTGCCGATTCTGCTCCTGTTTATTGTCGTGATCGGCATCAATAACGGAGCAGGGCAGCAAGCGAACTATCAGTTATGGGCCAGTGAAATCTTTCCTACGCAATATCGTGCTTCCGCACAAGGGCTGATGTTTTTCCTTGTCCGTATTTCAATAGGGATTTGGAGTCTGTTTGTCCCAATGATTATCACCAATTTCGGCATTGGAACGATGGCTGCAATTCTTCTCGGATGTGTGACGGCCAGTATGATCATCGGGCTGCTCTTTGCGCCGAATACGTCTGGCAAGTCGCTTGAACAAATTCAAGAGGAACTCTACGGGTCTCCTCAGAGCCAAGTAAAGCAAGGAACAGAAAGCAAAATCATGTAACCAACAGAAGGAGTGGCTGTCAATGAGTTTACGTATTGGCGTAATTGGAACTGGAGCAATCGGAAAAGAACATATTAACCGCATCACGAACAAGCTGTCAGGCGCGGAAATCGTAGCCGTAACGGATGTTAATCAAGAAGCTGCACAAAAGGTCGTTGAGCAATACCAATTAAACGCGACGGTTTATCCGAATGATGACAGCCTGCTTGCAGACGAAAATGTAGATGCTGTTTTAGTGACAAGCTGGGGGCCTGCGCATGAGTCAAGCGTGCTGAAAGCCATCAAAGCCCAGAAATATGTGTTCTGTGAAAAACCGCTCGCGACAACGGCTGAAGGATGCATGCGCATCGTCGAAGAAGAAATCAAAGTGGGCAAACGCCTTGTTCAAGTCGGCTTCATGCGCCGTTATGACAGCGGTTACGTACAGCTGAAGGAAGCACTCGATAACCATGTGATTGGCGAACCGCTTATGATTCACTGCGCGCACCGCAACCCGACTGTGGGAGATAACTATACAACGGATATGGCTGTAGTCGACACGCTTGTTCATGAAATTGACGTGCTGCACTGGCTCGTCAACGATGACTACGAGTCCGTTCAAGTCATCTACCCGAAAAAAACGAAAAACGCGCTGCCGCATTTAAAAGATCCGCAAATCGTCGTGATTGAAACAAAGGGCGGTATCGTCATCAATGCTGAAATCTATGTGAACTGTAAATACGGCTATGACATTCAATGTGAAATCGTCGGAGAAGACGGCATCATCAAGCTTCCCGAGCCATCAAGCATCAGCTTGAGAAAAGAAGGCAGATTCAGCACAGATATTTTGATGGATTGGCAGAGACGCTTTGTTGCTGCGTACGATGTGGAAATCCAAGACTTTATTGATTCGATTCAAAAGAAAGGCGAGGTCAGCGGACCGACGGCATGGGACGGCTATATTGCTGCTGTCACGACTGACGCGTGTGTAAAAGCCCAGGAATCTGGACAAAAAGAAAAGGTTGAATTGAAGGAAAAACCGGAATTCTATCAATCTTTTACAACAGTTCAAAATTAAAAAACAGAGGAGTGAAAATATGAAGTTAGCATTGGATCCATCCATGTATCGTGATGATTTAACTTTAGAGGAAACGGTCTATAAAACGGCGGAGCTTGGCTATGAATATATCGAATTGTCTCCGCGCGAGGATTTTTGCCCGTTTTATAAATATCCGAAAGTCGATTCAGCAAAGATCAAACAATTAAAGCGCCTTTTAAGAGATACAGGTGTTAAGCTTTCATCGCTTCTTCCTCTTTACCACTGGGCGGGACCCGATGAAGACCGCCGCCAGGCAGCAGTGCGCAATTGGAAACGGGCAATCGAAATTGCCGTTGAACTTGAAGTGGATTTGATGAACAGCGAATTCAGCGGTTCAAAATATGATCCTTTAACAAGTGAAGAAAAATTTATCAAATCCATGGATGAGCTTCTGCCAGTCTTTGAAAAAGAAGGTATTAAACTCAATCTTCAAGCCCACCCATACGATTTTATCGAAACGCACAAAGGTGCGATGGATATGATCCGCGCGCTTGACAAGGATTGGATCAATCTTGTCTACTCGACTGCGCATACGTTCTTCTATGATGACGGCAAAGGCGACATCGAGACCATGTTTGACGAAGCCGGCGACCGCCTCACACATGTTTTATTTGCAGATACCTATAATCATAAAGCGGCTCATGGCCTTCGCTACATCGTCAATCCGCCTGACGCGAAAGTAACGGTTCACCAGCATTTGGACATTGGCCAAGGCGAGGTTGATTTTGATACGATTTTCAGAAAACTGAGAGAGATGAAGTTCGACGGAATTGCGACGAATGCCGTATTTGCTTGGGTCGATGAAAGAGCGGATGAATCAAGCCGATTTATGCTTAAGAAAATGAAAGAAGAATTAGGTCTGGCATAAGCTGAGCATGGAGTTCGGCGGGATATGGCGACAGCCTTCCTGCCGAACTCCCTTCATATCTAAAACGCAGATGGGGGAGTCTGGCATGAAACTTTGTTTTAATGAAGCGACAACATTGGAAAACTCAAACCTTAAACAGGATTTAGAACTATGCGAAAAGCACGGCTATGATTATATTGAAATCCGCACAATGGATAAGCTGCCGGAGTACTTAAAAGATCATTCATTGGATGACCTTGCGGAATATTTTCAAACCCACCACATCAAACCGCTTGCCTTAAACGCACTCGTTTTCTTCAACAACCGTGATGAAAAGGGCCACAACGAGATCATCACTGAATTTAAAGGCATGATGGAAACATGCAAAACCCTCGGTGTGAAATATGTGGTGGCCGTTCCGCTTGTGACAGAGCAGAAGATTGTAAAAGAAGAGATCAAAAAGAGCAGTGTAGACGTGCTGACTGAGCTGTCAGATATCGCGGAGCCGTACGGAGTAAAAATCGCGCTTGAATTTGTCGGCCATCCGCAATGTACGGTCAATACGTTTGAACAGGCGTATGAGATCGTAAACACAGTTAACCGTGACAATGTCGGGCTTGTCCTTGACAGTTTTCACTTCCATGCAATGGGTTCAAATATTGAGAGCTTAAAGCAGGCGGACGGAAAGAAAATCTTCATCTATCATATTGATGATACAGAAGATTTCCCAATCGGCTTTTTAACAGATGAGGATCGTGTATGGCCGGGACAAGGGGCAATTGACTTAGATGCCCACTTATCTGCACTGAAGGAAATTGGCTTCTCTGATGTTGTATCAGTTGAGCTCTTCCGGCCTGAATACTATAAGCTGACTGCTGAGGAAGCCATTCAAACAGCGAAAAAAACAACAGTGGACGTCGTATCAAAATACTTCAACATGTAATGGATAAAGGAGGGGTGGACATGGCTTTTGTATCGATGAAAGAGCTTCTTGAAGATGCAAAGCGGGAGCAATATGCAATTGGCCAGTTTAATATCAACGGCCTGCAATGGACGAAGGCGATTTTGCAGGCGGCGCAAAAGGAGCAATCACCGGTCATCGCCGCGGCTTCCGATCGCCTGGTCGACTATTTAGGCGGATTTAAAACGATTGCCGCCATGGTAGGGGCGTTAATGGAGGACATGGCGATTACCGTTCCGGTCGTGCTTCATCTCGATCACGGCAGCAGTGCGGAACGCTGCAAACAGGCCATTGATGCTGGATTCAGCTCAGTGATGATTGACGGCTCCCATCAGCCGATTGACGAGAATATCGCGATGACAAAAGAAGTCACCGATTATGCCGCAAAACACGGCGTGTCAGTAGAAGCCGAAGTCGGCACGGTCGGCGGAATGGAAGATGGACTGGTCGGCGGGGTCCGCTATGCCGATATCATGGAATGTGAGCGGATCGTTAAAGAAACCAATATCGACGCGCTGGCCGCCGCCCTCGGCTCTGTACACGGCAAATATCAGGGTGAGCCGAATCTCGGATTTAAGGAAATGGAGGCTATCTCCCGCATGACTGATATTCCCCTCGTTCTTCATGGGGCATCCGGGATTCCGCAGGATCAGATCAAAAAAGCCATCACACTCGGCCATGCGAAGATCAATATCAATACGGAATGTATGGTAGCGTGGACAGACGAAACACGCCGCATGTTTCAGGAAAACAGCGATCTGTACGAACCGCGCGGCTATTTGACACCCGGCATTGAAGCCGTGGAAGAGACAGTGCGAAGCAAAATGAGAGAGTTCGGATCAGCCGGTAAAGCAGCTAAGCAGCAGGTCGGCTAAAGAGACCAAAAACCGCCGAGATGGCGGTTTTTTTGTGCGGTGTTGCGTCCATACGCCCAAAACGATTATGATGATGGCAGCAGTGTAAGAAACGGGAGTGGTTCAGTTTGAATAAAATCATGATTGTGGAAGACAGTGAAGACATTCGCGGACTATTGCAGAATTACCTTGAAAAATACGGATATCAAACAGTGGTCGCCGCGGATTTTACAGCTGTTCTTGATGTCTTTTTGCGGGAAAAGCCCGATGTGGTGCTGCTTGATATCAATTTGCCGGCATATGACGGATATTATTGGTGCCGGCAGATCCGCCAGCACTCCACAAGCCCGATCATCTTTATTTCTGCCAGAAGCGGGGAAATGGATCAGGTGATGGCGATTGAAAATGGGGGAGACGATTATATCGAAAAACCGTTTTCTTATGATATTGTGCTTGCGAAAATCAAAAGCCAGATCCGGAGGGCGTACGGGGAGTACGCCGCAAAGCAGGGAGAGAAAGTGGTTGAATATGCCGGCGTTCAGCTCTTTGTGGAACGGTTTGAACTGCGTTTTCAGGATGAAAAAAGCGAGCTTTCTAAAAAAGAAAGCAAGCTTTTGGAAGTGCTACTTGAGCGGGGAGAAAAGGTGACGAGTCGGGACCGTCTCATGGAAAAGACGTGGGACACCGATATATTCATCGATGATAATACACTTAACGTGTATATCACGCGGCTTAGAAAAAAACTGCGGGAGCTGAATGCGCCTGTTTCTATTGAAGCGGTGCGGGGCGAAGGCTACCAGCTGAGGGCGCAGTCATGAAGCTGTTTCTCCGGTCTCATGCAGTGCTGATTCTGCTTTTTCTCCTTCAAGGGCTGTTTGTCTTCTTTTATTACTGGTTTGCGGGTCTTCATTCTTTTTCTCACTTATTTTACATATTGGGCGTGCAGCTTCTTATTTTGGCGGGTTATCTTGCCTATCGCTGGTACAAAGACCGCGGCGTGTATCATTGGCTCAGCTCGGGGCAGGAAGGGGCGGATATCCCGTATCTCGGTTCTTCAGTGTTCTGTTCAGAGCTGTATGAAAAGCAGATGGAGCTGATCCGCCTGCAGCACCAGAAGCTCCATGAGACCGAAGCCAAGCTGGACGCGCGGGTGACGTATATGAATCAATGGGTGCACCAAGTAAAGACGCCGCTGTCGGTCATTAATTTAATCATTCAAGAAGAGGATGAGCCCGTTTTTGAACAAATCAAAAAAGAAGTCCGGCAGATTGAATTCGGGCTGGAGACGCTTCTTTATTCTTCAAGGCTCGACCTGTTTGAAAGGGATTTTAAAATCGAAGCGGTTTCCCTGTCCGAGCTTCTCCAATCAGTCATTCAAAGCTATAAACGATTTTTTATTCAATATCGCGTTTATCCGAAAATGAACGTTTGCGATGATCATCAGATTTACACCGATGCCAAATGGCTCAAATTTGCGATCGGCCAAGTGGTCACAAATGCGGTCAAGTATTCAGCGGGCAAGAGTGACAGACTTGAGCTGAATGTCTTCCGCGATGAAGACAGGACGGTGCTTGAAGTCAAAGATTACGGTGTCGGGATTCCCTCGCAAGACATCAAGCGGGTGTTTGACCCTTATTACACCGGTGAAAACGGGCGGCGTTTCCAAGAATCTACGGGAATCGGCCTCCATCTCGTCAAAGAAATTACAGATAAGCTCAATCATACGGTGGACATCAGCTCGTCTCCCGGTGAAGGGACATCAGTTCGATTTTCATTTCTTACAAAAATGTAAGGCTGCGTTAAGAAAACAACATAGCCCGCTTTGTTTCCCCTTGATAACATGGATTTATGTCAAGGGGATTTTTATGTTGAACGTCCCGGCACTACATGAAAGCAGCCCAGATCAACAAGAATAAAACCATAAGGAGGATTTTCATGGCGAATATGCTTGAAGTCAAACATATAAATAAAACCTATAAAGGACAAGTGTCCTATCAGGCCTTAAAGCAAATTTCATTTTCAATAGAAGAAGGCGAGTTCACGGCGGTGATGGGGCCGTCCGGGTCCGGAAAAACAACGCTTTTGAATATCATTTCAACGATTGACCGTCCAGATTCAGGCGATATCCTGATTAACGGAGAAAACCCGCATCGCCTGAAGCGGACAAAGCTCGCTCATTTCCGCCGCAAGCAGCTCGGATTTGTGTTTCAGGATTTCAACCTTCTAGACACGCTGACGATCGGTGAAAATATCATGCTGCCGTTAACGCTTGAAAAAGAAGCGCCGTCTGTCATGGAAGAAAAACTGCACGGCATCGCGGCAAAGCTCGGTATCGAAAACCTGCTTAACAAGCGGACGTTTGAAGTATCCGGAGGCCAGCGCCAGCGGGCCGCCATCGCAAGAGCGGTCATTCATAAGCCGTCACTCATTCTGGCCGATGAACCAACTGGAAACCTTGATTCCAAAGCGACAAAAGACGTCATGGAAACGTTGCAGAGCCTGAATCGGGATGATCATGTCACGGCTTTGATGGTGACCCACGATCCGGTTTCGGCAAGCTACTGCCGCCGCGTCATCTTTATAAAAGACGGCGAATTGTTTAATGAGATTTACCGCGGGGAAAACCGCCAAGTCTTTTATGAACAAATTCTTGATGTGCTGTCTATGCTGGGGGGAAACGCAAATGACCTTTCTTCAGTTCGCTTATAAAAACGTCACGAGAAACAAAAGGGCTTATCTTGCATTCTTTTTAAGCAGCGCCTTTTCCGTTTTGATTTTCTTTACCTTTGCGATGTTCCTGTTTCATCCGGCATTAAAGGAAGGCTACCTGAATAACATCGCCAAAAAAGGCTTAACCGCCGCGGAATGGATGATCTTTGTTTTTTCTTTCTTATTTGTTCTGTATTCGGTTAATGCATTTTTGAAATCGAGAAATAAAGAATTCGGCATTCTGCTCATGCAGGGCATCACGCCGGGGCAGCTGAGAAAGCTCATTACTGCGGAAAATATGATCATCGGCGTCATGTCAATTGCAGCCGGTATTATCGGAGGATTCATTTTTTCAAAGACGTTCTTTACGGTCGGCGCTTATATTTTAGAAATGGACGCGCTGCCTTTGTATATGCCTTGGAAAGCGCTCGGTATTACGGCCTGCGGATTTCTGCTCTTATTTTTCTTTTTATCGCAGTTTACGATCCTTTTTGTCAGATCAAATACGGTTATCAAATTAATAAAGGGCACTGACAAGGTTAAACCGGAGCCTAAGCCGTCCGTGCTTCTGTCCTTATTCGGCATCGCCTGTCTGTGCGGCGGGTACGGCATGGTTCTTAAAGGCAATGTCCACGGGGCCGAACCGTTTATCATTTTACTGCTCACCGTCATCGGAACATATTTCTTTTTCAGCCAAAGCAGCATATGGATTCTGCGCGCGCTGAAGAAGTGGAAAACCTTTTATCTGCGCGGGAAAAACATCATTTGGGTTTCTGACCTTGTCTATCGTTTAAAAGACAACGCCCGCCTGTTCTTTATTGTCAGCATTATTTCCGCGGTTGCGTTTACTGCGACAGGCGTGCTCGCGATGTACAAATCGACCGTCGGAGCGGAAGAGTCCGCTTATGAAATGGAGTATTTATCTTACAGCAACAATCCAAAAGAACAGACTCATTTGAAAGATATTGACCATGAACTGAAAACACACGGCTTTACGTATAAGAAAGACAAAATAGATGTTTCCTATGTTCGCTATCAGGAAGGAGAAACTGTTCCCCCTGTTTACATGATCAGCAAATCGGATGTATCAAAATACTTCCATGTTAAGCTGAGCGGCCTGAAAAATGATGAGGCTGTCTATTTCCCGGGAACGTATGACCGCAATTTCAAAAACGAAGCGCCGGATCAGCTGAAGCTGCTGAACCAAAAAGGGGAGCTGTCTGATCAAAAACTGTCGGTAAAAGAAGTCAAAAAACCGCTGATCTCATTGAATGCTATCATCGCGGTGAATGATCAAACCTTTGATCAGCTGAAATCACTCGGTGATAAAGCGTCATTATACGGCTACAGCTATGATCATTGGAAAGACAGTCTTGAGATCAGCCAATCCTTGCAAAATGAGATTTACGGCAATTATATCGACGTGCATTCTGATTTTGCTTCAAAAGCGGGGACTTACTATGATACGGTGCAGCTGCCGAGCCTGAGTTTATTTATCGGCCTGTTTATCGCAATTGTATTCTTTGTCGCGGCAGCAAGTTTTCTATATTTCAGGCTGTTCACTGATTTAGATGAAGACCGGGAGCGCTACCGTTCACTGGCCAAAATCGGCCTGAGTGAGCGAGAAATGGCACAAAGCGTGACAATACAATTGGCCATTCTTTTCTTCTTTCCATTTGTCATTGCCGTCATGCATACACTGTTTGCCTTGAGAACATTGGCTGTGGAAGGCTATTCCGATGTAGCGGGGCCGCTCAGTCTCACCATCGGAGGGTTTTTCATTTTTCAGCTTCTATTCTTCCTCGCGGTGCGGTCAAGCTATTTGAAAAAAATGAACAAGTAAGGGGAGTGCAAAGATGAAAAAAGCAATGGCAATCCTGGCCGTCTTGGCGGCTGCTGCCGTAATATGCGGGCTTCTCTTTTTTCATAACGATGTTACAGACAGATTTAATCCGTTTATTCACCAGCAAGATGTCTATGTTCAGATTGATCGAGATGGCAGACATCTTAGTCCGGGCGGTACTGAATATACATTAGACGGATATAATGCATCCGGGAAAAAAGAAGAAGTGACCTTTTTCGCCGGCAAAGAGCTTCGGAAGAACGCGTATTTGAAGGTGAAGGCGAAAGGAAAGTATGTCGAGACTTGGGAAGAAGTCAAGTTTGAAGATATGCCGGACTCCGTACAGTCAAAATTAAAGTGAATCATAAAAAACGGCACAGCGTCATGGCTGTGCCGTTTTTTTATTTTTTATTTTCTTCGGCCCGTTTGATCAGCATGTCGGTGATGATATCCACCTGTTTGCTGACAGAAATCGGGTCGTACGGGTAGAACGTGTCAAAGTCATTGATAAACACGCGATTATGTTTAACAGCGTCAAGGTTTTTCCAAATAGAGGAATTCTCCAGCTTGTCGAGTGTTTTGCTTTCGCCTTTCGGGTTGTAATCCGTAATGAACATATAATCTGCGGCATACTCAGGAATAACCTCTTGAGAGAGCTGTTTCATCTCTCCTTTTTTGATGACATCTTGCTCAATTTTTTCAGGGGCTTTTAACCCAAGTGCATTGTATACAGCTTGGCCGCCGCGTCCTCCATTGTCATTGAACACCCAGAATTCGCCCTTGTCTGTGTTTTCATAAATGCCGAAGGTCGCATCTTTGTCGATGACGCCGGCAATTTTCTTTTTAGCTGCTTCCGCTTTTTTGTTAAAATCAGCCATAAAGGATTTTGCTTTGTCTTTCGCTCCGGCGATATCTCCGAACATGCTGACTGTGTCTTCTACGTTTTTCGCTGTGTTATAAGGTATGACAACAGTCGGAGCGATTTTCTTTAATTTATCAACATTCTCTTCATTCATGACAACAATTAAGTCAGGCTGAAGCTCCATCACTTTTTCAACGCTGATTGGATCACCAACATCCTTCACATTTTTCAGCTTTGATTTTAAAAACGGATTATCAAATGACCATGAGCCTGAGCCGACCACATTGGCCCCGACAGACAGCAATTCACCGGCATAAAAATCAGTGACGATGCGTTTCGGATGTGCAGGAATGTTGACATTCCCTTTTGGTGATTTGTATGTTCTCATTTCTGTTTTTTCGGAAGCAGAATCGCTTGAGCTCCCTTTAGAAGCCGTGCCGCTGCAAGCGCTGACAAACATGAGAAGCAGCACAAGCATGCCCACGAGCAATATGTTCTTTTTCATCAAGAACCCTCCCACTATGTATCTCAATAGATTAGTAATGATTATCATTATCAATTAATAATATAGCAAGAAACCTGTTCTCCGTCTATCACTATTTTTAAGGGAGAAAGTTTTTCCCGTTTATGGGTGACGCGGTATGCCTAATCGATTATTATAGGTAAATAGGAGGAGAAAAATATGGGAATTACAAAAAGAGGTGCCGCTTGGGAATGGCTGCATAGCTGGTGGATGCTGTTTATTTTCATGCCTTTTGCCATTACCAGTTTTTTTGCCTTTTTATTTATTGGCATCAAGGTTAGAAATAGAAAGTGGATCATGTACGGCATCATTTATTTTTTCATTTTTGCGTTTGGTTTTGTTTTGCCCGATCTGCCCGGTGTTTTTATTGTGGTCCCGTTATGGGCGGTGACCATTATTCATGGATTTAAAGTGCGCCCGCTGTATTTGATTCAGCTGGATGTCTACAAAGATCATGTGGAGGCGCGGGCTTTTGCCGAGGCAAGAAGTGAAGCCGAGAGCAGATTTCATGCACCGAAACAGTCTATTCAGGATATACATATTCGCAAAGAACAGTAAGAAAAAAAGCTCAACACTCGCATTGTGTTGAGCTTTTTATATGTTACTGCTGGTAGGATTGCTGCTGAAATGGCGTGTTTTGGCCGAATGGAAGTGTAGACACATTCGTATTCATGACGCTGGATTGTCCAGTAAGTTCCTGTTGCATTTGGTTGCACATGTTGACAACCTGCTGGCACTTTTGAATCGCCATATCATGCCCGTGCAGTGCTTGCTGAATGGTATGTGCAGCTTGTTGTTCGTGGTTTAGAATCTGCTGCAGCATTTGGATGTTTTGCTGTTCCTGATGAAGCATTTGGCGATATTGCTGGCTGCTTTGCTGTGTTTGCTGAATGAGCTGCTGAGCAGTTTGGCGGCATTGGTTCAGCTGCTGCAAGCCGTGTTGTGTATTATGCATGAATGATCCCTCCATGTGATCGATTGACGTGAGTCGGTATTATCATGCAACTTGAATGAAAAGAAATTCTGTCAAAGAGGAACTACAATTATTTTCCTCAGCCCCTCTATCTTTGAATGAAAACGGTAAAGATTGTATACTGGGTACAAACCCTTTTTATGTAAATGTTCCGTTTTAACATATAAGAATTGCGGAAAACGAAACCCTGAGATGGGAGAATCGTATTCCGCTTTTTTTCTTTGTTTCGCTCAGAAACCGCCTTCCCCTGCAGTAAATGGGATATTCAGCCGGTTTTCTACTGTACGTAGGCGCTGATTGAGCCGGTTTAAGCGGCGTGTATGGCGTTCAACAGCCTGGCTTAGCTGATTGACCTGTTCGGCAATCCGCGCAATTTCCCGATTTTGACGGCGGTCTTCGTTTGTCAGACGGGTTAATTCTCTTGACTGCTGTTCATTTTGCCGTTCAAGTGCTGCGATTCTTCTTTCCAATGCCGGCTGTCTATCCATTTGGTATGGATCGTATACATCCTGCTGCGGATAAGGATTGTACTCATAGTGGCTATAGTAAGGTTCCTGCTGAGGCAGCTGAGGGCTGTAATATTGATAAGGGTTCATTATGATCAATCTCCTTGTGGGTGAATTCCTTATAACTTATGTAGTCATTGGCACAGTGGCACGGCATTCGCCCAAAAAAAGGAGGAAAGGATGGTGATCCCCTTGAGAAACAAATATGGCATTTTGTTTTTAATTGCTGTATGCATCATGGTATCGGGCTGCCAGCAGCAAAAAGAAGAGACGCCGTTTTATTACGGAACGTGGGATGAGGGGCTTGCCCCCGGGCCAACGGACGGCGTGAAATCAGCAACAGTCACATTTACCGAAGACGAGGTTGTGGAAACGGAAGTGATGGAAGGAAGAGGAGAGGTACAGCTGCCTTTTATGGCATACAAGGTGATTTCCCAAAGCACTGACGGGTCTATCGAGATTCAGTACCTCGGCCCCTATTATCCGCTCAAAAGCACGCTGAAAAGAGGAGAAAACGGGACATTGATATGGGAGCAAAATGGCCAGACAAAAACGATGACAAGAATCGAATCAAAGACCGGCAGGGAGGAGAAAGATGAGAAATCAAAAAGCTGAAAGACTGGTGGCAGCGGGGCTTGTTTTACATATTATTCAGTGGATATTTATATTATGGGCTTTTCTCAAAGTCAAACATTTATTTAGTGACTATACGATCTATAACCCTAATGTCATCAGCGGCTCCATGCAGTCCTTATCGTTTATACAAATGATGCGCGCTATGATGTACTCAGGGGCAATCGTGAATTATGTATTGTTTTTTGCCCTTGTATTGCTGATTTATGGCATAGTGCTTCATGCCATCCTGATTGTTCTGGAAATGGCGGCTTACGTCATGATCAGACGGAATCCATCATCTTCATGGGGGTTCTTTTTCATCGCGGCGGGTGTGAAGCTTGCCATCTTGAATATAACCGGCATTCCTTTTCTAGCTGCCGGCTTTCTGCTGATGAAACAGAAAAAAGCAGAAAACGGCGTCAAGGCAGAAAGAAAGCGGAAACCGCGCTTGCGTATCCGAAGACAAGGGCAGCGTCTAAACAGAATCCGGAGAAAACCATCTCTTCCGGTTGAATATCAAAAAGAAAAAACGATATGATGGGACTATAGCCTGAAAACGACATGAAGGAGATGCAGGATGTACAAACTAATTGCAATTGATATGGATGGAACACTTTTAAATGATCATCATGAAGTAACAGAGGAGGTCCGCGACGCCCTTCACGCGGCAAAAGCGGAAGGTGTCAAAATTGTGCTTTGCACCGGCCGGCCTATCGGGGGTGTGCAGAGATATTTAGATGAACTGAATTTAATTGAAGAAGGCGACTATGTTATTGCGTATAATGGAGCACTTGTTCAAAATACGCATACAAATGAAGTGGTCTCAGAGCTGTCTCTCGGTTATGATGATTTGACTTCATTATATGACCTGAGCTTAGAGCTGAAGACGCCGATGCATTTCTTTGACTCATCTAATTTGTATACGCCTAACCGGGACATTAGCGAATTTACCGTATACGAATCCTATGTGACACAGGTGCCGCTTCATTTCCGCAAAATTGACGAGGTGCCAAAAGATATCCTCATCCCGAAAGTGATGTTTATTGATAAACCGGAGAACTTAAGCCGCGTCATTACATCGATTCCGAAAGACGTGAGAGAAAAATATACAATGGTCAGAAGCGCGCCTTTCTTTTATGAAATTCTGCACTCGGAAGCCAGCAAAGGAAATGCTGTACGCCAGCTGGCTCAGCTGCTTGGAATTGAACAGGCGGAAGTCATGTGCATAGGCGACAACGGGAACGACCTGACAATGATCGAATGGGCGGGCTGCGGGGTTGCCATGGCAAACGCCATCCCAGAAGTATTGGAAGCAGCAAACTTTCAAACACGCTCCAATAATGAACATGGCGTTGCACATGCGATTCACGAGCTTGTTTTGGCTAAATAATAAAAAATCCAGCCTTCTAAAGGCTGGATTTTTTCGTTTTATTTGATGTAATGTCAATTCTTTGACGAATCGATTTGACTTTCGTTATGCTGATAAAACCAATTCGTTCACAATATGTATGATATTAATCTGAATTGAAAAGGGGACTGATCAAATGTGCACAAGTCTTACATTGGAAACTGCTGACCGTAAACATGTATTAGCAAGAACAATGGATTTTGCATTTCAGCTGGGGACAGAGGTGATTCTCTATCCGCGCCGTTACAGCTGGAACAGTGAAGCTGACGGAAGGGCCCATCAGACACAGTACGCGTTTATCGGTATGGGGAGAAAACTTGGAAATATATTATTTGCCGACGGCGTTAATGAAAGCGGTTTATCTTGTGCGGCGCTTTATTTTCCGGGCTATGCGGAGTACGAAAAAACGATACGGGAAGATACCGTTCACATTGTCCCGCATGAGTTTGTGACATGGGTGCTGTCAGTCTGTCAGTCTTTGGAAGACGTAAAAGAAAAGATTCGATCTTTAACGATTGTAGAGAAAAAATTAGATCTATTGGATACAGTTTTACCGCTTCACTGGATATTGTCAGACCGGACGGGCCGAAGCCTGACGATAGAACCAAGAGCAGACGGCCTCAAAGTCTATGATAATCAACCTGGTGTCATGACGAACAGCCCCGACTTTATATGGCATGTAACCAATCTGCAGCAATATACAGGAATCAGACCGAAGCAATTAGAGAGCAAAGAGATGGGCGGATTAGCCCTTTCCGCTTTTGGCCAAGGCTTAGGAACTGTTGGTCTGCCGGGGGATTATACACCGCCTTCCCGGTTTGTCAGAGCTGTTTATTTGAAAGAACATCTAGAGCCGGCGGCCGATGAAACGAAAGGTGTAACAGCCGCTTTTCAAATTTTGGCAAATATGACGATACCAAAGGGCGCAGTGATAACGGAAGAAGACGAAATTCATTATACGCAATATACTTCCGTGATGTGCAACGAAACTGGAAACTACTATTTCCACCACTATGACAATCGGCAAATCCAAAAAGTAAATTTATTTCATGAAGACCTAGACCGCCTTGAGCCTAAAGTGTTTTCTGCTAAAGCAGAAGAAAGTATTCTAGAACTTAATTAAGATTCAATTAGCTGATTTCGGTATGAATCCGGGATCAGCTTATTTTTTTATGTGATGTCTCAGCTTCTGAATGAGTGGGAAAATGGACCGTTCTACGACGGCGACCACGCGCGTTTATTAGCAAAGAGCAAAAGTGGCGGCAAAATGCGTATGGTCGGAAGTAGAGATAAGGTGCAAGCTACATTTATATAAAACTTTGGATCAAAACGAGTCTCAGCATCAGACTGGTTTTGCCAGTATACAGGTTGCACAAATGCCGCCCCATGATCCCGCGAGTTTTCAGCTTAAAAAGAAAAATTTAATCTTAACTCATTGACAAACGTCCAAGACAAAGGTACATTTTGATTTATTCATATTAAACGACTAGGAATATAGGAGTTTATTTTTCGGATTATTCAGCCTAAAAACATGATAAAAGGAGTATCGTCATGACAAGCAAAAAGAAACAAATCAAATTAGGGGTATTTTTAGCAGGTACAGGCCATCACGTCGCGTCTTGGCGGCACCCGGACGCGCCGTCAGATGCGAGCATGAATTTGGATTATTTTAAAGAGCTTGCGAAAACAGCGGAGCGAGGCAAGCTTGATATGCTGTTTTTAGCGGACAGCCTTTCGATTGACAGCAAATCACACCCAAATGTATTAACAAGGTTTGAGCCATTCACCCTGCTCTCTGCTTTGGCGCAGGTCACATCAAAAATCGGACTGACAGCAACAGCCTCCACTACATACAGCGAGCCATTCCATATTGCCAGACAGTTTGCGTCATTGGATCATTTGTCCAACGGCCGTGCCGGATGGAACGTCGTCACTTCATCTATTGAATCAACAGCGCTGAATTTCAGCGGTGAAAAGCACCTCGAACACCATTTGCGCTATCAGCGGGCAGAGGAATTTGTCGAGGTTGTAAAGGGGCTTTGGGATTCATGGGAAGAGGACGCCTTTATCCGTAATAAAGAAACGGGTGAATTCTTTGAAAAAGAAAAAATGCACGAGCTGAACCACAAAGGAGAATATTTCTCGGTTCGCGGACCTCTAAACGTTTCAAGAACGCCGCAGGGCCAGCCGGTCATTATCCAGGCAGGATCATCAGGAGACGGAAAAGCGCTGGCTGCCAAAACAGCAGAAGTGATCTTCACAGCACAAAACCACCTGGAATCAGCTCAAGAATTTTATCACTCCATTAAAGAACAGGCTGCGGAATTCGGACGTGATCCGGAAAAAATTGCCATCATGCCGGGTATTTTCCCGATCATTGCTGATACAGAAGAAGCGGCGCAAGCCAAATACAAGGAGCTTCAAGATCTGATTATCCCATCTGTCGGTCTGCAAATTCTCCAAAATTACTTAGGCGGAATTGATTTGTCGGCATATCCGCTTGATGGGCCGCTGCCGAAGCTTGACGCAGAAGCTTCCAATGCGGTGAAGAGCCGCTTTAAGCTTGTTCAGGAAATGGCTGAACGGGACAATATGACGATACGAGAGCTTTACAAATACGTTGCAGGCTCCAGAGGCCACCATATCTTCGTCGGCACGCCGGAGCAGCTCGCCGACAAAATGCAGGAATGGGTGGATACGAAAGCGTGTGACGGGTTTAACATCATGCCTCCGCTTCTTCCAGAAGGAATTGAAGTGTTTGTTGATCAAGTGGTTCCGATTTTACAGGAGCGCGGCGTGTTCAGAAAAGAATATGAAGGCACAACATTACGAGAGCACTTCGGTTTGGAAAAGCCGGTAAACCGCTATGCAAAGTAAGGAGGAACGCTAGATGAAGCCACAATATCGCCTTGCAGTTGAACGTGATGCCGAACAGCTTCTCGCGCTGACATTGCGGGCTTATGAACCGATTCGAAAGCTCGGCATTCGTTTTGCCGCCGCTCATGCGGATTTAGATTTGGTGCTGCAAAATATTCGAAAAAACGCTTGCTACGTCATGGAAGAAGACGGGCGGATCATCGCGACCATCACCTTGAGAATGCCTTGGGGAAAACAGCCGGGACCGTATGGCGTTCCGCATATCTGGTGGTTTGCTGTGGACCCCGACACCGGAAAAAAAGGAATCGGAACAAAGCTGCTTCAATGGCTGGAGGAAACAATCCTTCGCGATACGTTAAAGGTTCCGTTTGTCTCACTCGGAACAGCGGATAAGCATCCGTGGCTGATTGAGATGTACGAACGAAAAGGATATGTCCGCTCAGGTGAACAAGACCTTGGAAAAGGGCATATCACAGTCTATATGAAAAAACAATTGCGACATGATCTATAAAAATAGAAAAGGCGGGAAAATCAAATGAAGATGAAAAAATGGACAGTGCTGGTCGTTGCTGCATTATTAGCGGTGCTCTCAGCTTGCGGCAATGGAAATAGCAGCAGTAAAGAGGATGACAATGTGCTTCATGTCGGTGCGACAGGACAAAGTTACCCATTTGCTTATAAAGAAAACGGAAAGCTGACAGGCTTTGACGTTGAAGTGATGGAAGCAGTCGCTAAGAAAATTGACATGAAACTGGACTGGAAGCTGCTTGAATTCAGCGGGCTGATGGGAGAGCTTCAAACAGGCAAGCTTGACACCATTTCCAACCAGGTAGCTGTGACAGACGAACGTAAGGAAACGTATAACTTTACGAAACCATACGCTTATGCGGGAACACAGATTGTCGTCAAAAAAGACAATACAGACATCAAATCAGTAGACGATTTAAAAGGCAAGACAGTAGCAGCCGTTCTCGGTTCAAACCACGCGAAAAACCTTGAAAGCAAAGATCCTGATAAAAAAATCAATATCAAAACGTATGAAACACAAGAGGGTACGCTGAAGGATGTTGCGTACGGCCGGGTAGACGCTTATGTCAACAGCCGAACTGTATTGATCGCGCAAATCAAGAAGACCGGTTTGCCATTAAAGCTTGCAGGAGATCCGATTGTTTACGAACAGGTTGCATTCCCATTTGCCAAGGACGATGCGCACGACAAGCTCCGCAAAAAAGTCAATAAGGCGCTAGATGAATTGCGTAAAGACGGAACACTGAAAAAACTCTCTGAAAAATACTTTAATGAAGATATCACAGTAGAACAGAAGCATTAAGAAACGGCGGTGACTCACCAGAATGAACACGATTGATTGGGAATTCATGATATCAGCGTTCCCGACTTTAATTCAGGCCCTTCCGATCACGTTGTTTATGGCCATAGCGGCTATGATTTTTGCCATTATCGGAGGACTTATTCTCGCACTCATTACAAAGAACAAAATTCCAGTGCTTCATCAGCTGTCAAAGCTGTATATATCCTTTTTCCGAGGCGTGCCGACACTGGTGCAGCTGTTCTTAATCTATTACGGGCTGCCGCAGCTGTTTCCAGAGATGAGCAAAATGACAGCTCTCACAGCCGCTATCATCGGGTTAAGCTTAAAAAATGCAGCATATTTGGCAGAAATCTTCCGGGCTGCCCTCAATTCTGTTGATGACGGGCAACTGGAGGCGTGCCTGTCTGTCGGAATGACAAAATTTCAGGCATACAGACGGATTATTTTGCCGCAAGCGATCCGAAATGCGATTCCGGCAACGGGCAATACATTTATCGGGCTCCTGAAAGAAACGTCACTGGCCTTTACATTAGGGGTCATGGAGATGTTCGCCCAAGGGAAGATGTACGCTTCAGGAAACCTCAAATATTTTGAGACGTACTTGGCGGTTGCGATCGTCTATTGGGTTCTTACCATGATCTACAGCATGTTGCAGGACTTGTTTGAACGTGCCATGAGCAAGCCATACCGGACTTAGAGGTGAAATCAGTTGATAACAGTAAAAAATATTCGCAAAGCGTTTAAAGATCTCGTCGTGCTCGACGGAATCGATCTAGAAGTGAAACGCGGAGAAGTGGTGGCAATCATCGGTCCGTCCGGTTCCGGAAAGTCAACGCTTCTCCGGTGCTTAAATTTATTAGAGCGTCCGGATCAAGGACTTATTGAAATAGGAGAAGCCAAACTGAACGCGGAAAAGTTTACACGCAAGGAAGCACATCGGCTTCGCCAGCAAACGGCCATGGTCTTTCAAAACTACAATCTGTTTAAAAATAAAACGGCTCTGCAAAACATTACAGAAGCTTTAATCGTGGCTCAACATAAACCACGCGACGAAGCGAAACGCATTGGAATGGAGATTCTGAAACAAGTCGGTCTGGAGCATAAGGCTGACAGCTATCCGATCACAATGTCCGGCGGCCAGCAGCAGCGAATCGGCATCGCCCGGGCGCTTGCGGTCAATCCGCATGCGATTTTGCTGGATGAACCAACTTCAGCGCTTGACCCTGAGCTCGTCACAGGGGTGCTTCAGGTCATCAAATCCATTGCGGAAAAGCAAACAACGATGATCATTGTTACACACGAAATGGCGTTTGCAAAAGAGGTTGCTGATCAAGTGATTTTTATGGCAGACGGCCATATTATCGAGCAGGGAACGCCAGAGGAACTGTTTGACCATCCGAAAAACGAACGGACGAAACGATTTATCAAGCAGGTGGGAGAGCCTGCAGAGCTTATATAAGAAGGGGAGAAGAACAATGGCCGACAAAGCGTTTTATACCCGTTTAATCAATATGCGGCGTGATCTTCATGAACATCCTGAACTGTCATTTCAAGAGGTTGAAACGACGAAAAAAATCCGCCGCTGGCTTGAGGAGGAGCAAATCGAAATACTTGATGTTCCTCAATTGGAGACTGGTGTGATTGCAGAAATCAAAGGACGGGAAGACGGCCCCGTGATAGCAATACGAGCGGACATTGACGCTCTCCCGATCCAAGAACAGACGAATCTCCCGTTTGCATCTAAGGTTGATGGCACAATGCATGCGTGCGGACACGATTTTCATACTGCTTCTATTATCGGCACAGCGATTTTGCTGAATCAAAGAAAGGCCGAGCTGAAAGGCACAGTCCGCTTTATCTTTCAGCCGGCCGAAGAAATTGCCGCAGGAGCAAGAAAGGTTCTAGAAGCTGGCGTACTTAATGACGTTTCCGCGATTTTCGGCATGCACAATAAGCCGGATCTGCCTGTCGGAACCATTGGTGTAAAGGAAGGTCCGCTTATGGCAAGTGTTGACCGGTTTGAGATCGTCATCAAAGGGAAAGGCGGACACGCCGGCATCCCGAATAACAGTATTGATCCAATCGCTGCAGCCGGACAAATCATCAGCGGGCTGCAATCTGTGGTCAGCCGCAATATCAGCTCACTGCAAAACGCAGTCGTCAGTATCACAAGAGTACAGGCGGGCACGTCGTGGAACGTGATTCCAGACCAAGCTGAAATGGAGGGGACGGTTCGAACCTTTCAAAAAGAAGCGAGGCAGGCTGTTCCCGAGCATATGAGACGAGTGGCTGAAGGAATTGCAGCGGGCTATGGGGCACAAGCAGAATTCAAGTGGTTTCCTTATTTGCCTTCCGTTCAGAATGACGGCACATTTTTGAATGCGGCATCCGAAGCTGCGGCACGGCTTGGCTATCAAACCGTTCACGCTGAGCAGTCTCCGGGCGGAGAAGACTTCGCTCTGTATCAAGAGAAGATTCCGGGATTTTTTGTCTGGATGGGAACGAACGGGACGGAGGAGTGGCATCATCCGGCCTTTACACTGGATGAAGAAGCCCTTACGGTTGCCTCTCAGTACTTTGCGGAGCTGGCGGTTATTGTATTGGAGACCATCAAATGAGCAAACAAGGGCTGACAGCAGGTCTTGCAGCGGCTGTGAGAACGTCACAACCTGAGCATTCAGTTGACGCGATTCACGAAGCAAAAAAGGGATTACTTGATTTTACTGCCGCTTCATTCGCAGGAAGAGAAGATAAAGGAATTCAAAAGCTGCTCCGGCTGATAGAGGATGAAGGAGGCCTGCCTCTTGTTCCTATTATCGGACAGGGCAAAAAGGCCGCGCCATTACAATCCGCGATGCTCAATGGATTTATCGCTCATGCATTGGATTTTGATGATGTCCACTCCGATGTAAGAGGACACCCCAGTGCAGTCATCGTGCCGGCCCTTATTGCATCTGCCGCTCGCGGACATGACGAGCGGCTTCTTGGCGCTTATATTGTTGGTGTTGAAGTGATGGCACGGCTGGGCGAATCAATTGGCAGCAGCCACTATGAAAAGGGCTGGCATAATACAGGTACGCTTGGTGCAATCGCTGCTGCCTGCGCCGTAGGTTATGCTGAGGAGCTGACTCAGGAAGAGCAGGAAAAAGCAATTGGTTTTGCGGCTACGCAATCTGCTGGGATGAGGGTGCAATTTGGAACAGAAATGAAACCGCTGCACGCCGGTCTGGCGGCTCAGGCTGGCTTGCTGGCCGTTAAGCTGGCCCAATCAGAATTTGGCGGGTCCCGCACGGCACTTGATGGAGAAACTGGTTTCTTCAGTCTGTACGGTGACGTTGAAAAAGCACAACACACTTTGCTAAACGATTGGGGGGCACCGTGGAGAATTGTGCAGCCGGGTCTATGGTTTAAAATCTATCCATTTTGTTCCGCGGCACACCATGCTGCAGATGCGGTACGACAGCTTATCTCCGAAGAAACCATTTCTGCTGCCAATACCGAACGTATTGAAGTGATATTTCCGCCAGGCGGAGATGCTGCATTGACGGAAAGATCTCCAAAAACTGGAGAGGAAGGCCGTTTCAGCGTTGAATATGTGATTGCTCTTGCTTTGCATGGACACGGCCTGACCGTTGAACATTTCAGCAGCCAGCCGATCCCAAGCGGGGTTCAAACGACAATGGGGCGAATTCAGCGCGTATATGACAATGCTATTCAGCCGGCTCCTCATGCCGTTCCAAAAGGCCGTTTCACGATTGTCCGGGCCTATTTATCAGACGGCCGGATTTGCGAAGCGCGTGTGGACTGCCCAAAAGGGGCGCCAGGAAATGAGCTGTCTGAAGAGGACATAAAAGAAAAATTGACATTAACGGTCCCGCAAGAAAAAGCGCGGAGAATCATAACAGCCGTTGAAAAAGCCGATATAACAGAATTTTTAGCTCATATTGAATAAGATCAACTCTATTCGGTGATTTCAGATGATATGATAAAACCAATCATACGTTTGAAAAAGGAGAAAACCATGACGGTGAATGACGCGGTTGTATTCATTTTGGCTGCCTTTTTACTATGGGGAGCGGCGGATTATTGTTTGGGAAACAGATGGGGGCTAGGCGAGCGGTTTGCGGACGGCTTTAAGGCTATGGGGCCGCTGGCGCTGTCCATGATCGGAATTGTGTCGCTGGCGCCCGTGCTGGCAGCAATCCTGATTCCCATTGTTGCTCCGTTTTACACAGCGATTGGCGCGGATCCTTCTTCCTTTGCGAACACCATTTTGGCGATTGATATGGGAGGATATGCGCTGGCTGGAGAAATGGCGAAAGATCCGCAGGCCGGGCTGTTTTCATGGGTGTTTTTAGGAACAATGATGGGGCCGGCAATCGTCTTCACGATTCCCGTCGCTCTTGGCATCATCGAAAAAGAGGATCATCCGTATTTTGCGAAAGGCATATTAATCGGGCTGTGCACAGTGCCAATCGGTTGCTTAATCGGCGGATTATGCGCAGGCTTTGACATCGGCATGATAGGTAAAAATCTTCTGATCCCGAGTCTGTTATCTGCTGTGATCGCTTTTGGGTTATGGCGATACACCGACAATATGATTCAGTTGTTTCATCTCTTTGGGAAAGCGGTCAGTGTGGTTGCGATTATCGGGCTTGCAGCTGTTTCTGTCGAAGCGATGACCGGCATTGTGCTGATTCCGGGAATGGAGAATGTCGAGACAGGGATACAAACGACAGGGACCATCGCCATTGCCTTGGCAGGGGCGTTTCCAATGACGGCTTTTATTACAAAAACCTTTAAAAAACCGCTTCAGGCCCTGGGGAAACACCTTCATTTAGATGAGACAGCAACAGCAGGCTTAGTGACCTCTTTGGCGCATCATATCCCAATGTTGGCTTCATTAAAGGATATGACGCCGAGAGGAAAGGTCATCAATGTCGCGTTTGCGGTCAGCGGCGCCTTTGTACTCGGCAGCCATCTCGGTTTTGTAGCTGGAATGAAAAAAGAAATGGCGGCGGCCATGATCATTGGGAAATTAGCAGGCGGAGTCACAGCTGCCGCAGCGGCTGCTTGGATGACACCTGCACAATCAGCTAAACAGCAAAAACGTATCTCAGCCAGCCATAGCTGAGGCAGAAGCTGTTTCAACTTTGTCCAATCGGGAATGTTACAGTAAAGATTTCTGTGAAAGAGGGTTGGACACATGGCGGTGAAAGACCGGTACATGTCAAAAATAAAACAGGAAACCAAGCCTTGGATCAAGCGATTCGGGAGGCTTGGTTATTTTACATTCGGCGGCGTTTTTATTCTGCTTGGGGTTTTGGCCTTTATGACGGCTGCCGGGGCAGGCCGCGCGAAAGATTCGAGCGGAGCGCTCCAAACGCTATCACGCATGCCGTATGGGTCACTATTGCTTTTTTTAATAGGTATTGGCCTTATCGGCTATGTGATCTGGATGGTGTTAAGCGCGATCAAGGACACGGAGGGGCACGGAAATAGCAGGCGAGGCTTGTCACGGAGAATAGGAAACTTTTTCAGTGCCGCCGTTTACACATCCATCGCTTGGAATGCCTTGCGATTTGTGTTTGGCCAAGGGGACGGCGGCACTTCAGAACAGACGTGGTCCGCTTATGTATTGGCGCAGCCATTCGGCCAATGGCTCACAGGGCTTACGGGTGCGGGTTTTATCGTATTTGCGATTGTTCAATTTATGAAAGGTGTTCGGGCTGCTTTTATGAAAGAATTTGATACGTCAAAAATGAACAAACAAATGATATGCATCACGAAAAACACCGGACGCGCAGGCAATATCGCCCGGGCCATTATTTTCTCTGCTATCGGCTATTTTCTCATCAAGGCAGCCATGACCGCTGATCCCGACGACACAAGAGGCTTTGACGGTGCGCTCGCCGAACTCGCGCAGCAGCCGCATGGCAAATTGATTCTGTCTATATTGGCATTAGGCCTGATCCTATATGGAATGTACGCCATTATGAAAGGCATTTATCAGCATATGACCTGGGAGAAGTAAGCTCTGGGCAGGTCCGCGCCCAGAGCGTTTTTCAGTTTCTTAGAAATCAGGTGGATGAAAGCCGGCGCCAGCCTGTATAATAAAAGCAAATCAAAAGCAGTTTTATCAGGACTGATCCACAGGGAGGTGCAGAATGGATCGGGAAAAACAGCAATTAAGCATAGAAGCGGCAAGGCTTTACTATCAGTCTGACTACAGTCAGCAGCAAATTGCTGAGCAGCTCAACATTTCAAGGCCAACCGTTTCCCGGCTGCTGCAATATGCAAAGGAAAAAGGGTATGTCCAGATTCGCGTCATGGACCCTTTTGAGGATTTGGATGCGCTCGGTTCCATACTTGAAGAGAAATACGGGCTCCTTGAGGCGCATGTTGTGTTTTCCCCGACACCCGATTATGCAGGAATTACACATGACCTAAGCCGCTATGGTGCAGAATATATGCATGAAACGGTAAAAGACGGCGACATTGTCGGCGTCAGCTGGGGAACCACCATGTATCAAATCGCGCAAAACATGCAGCCGAAGCAGGTAAAAGGCGTCGAGGTCGTCCAGCTGAAAGGCGGCATCAGCCATTCCCGGGTAAACACGTATTCGGCTGAAACGATTCAGCTGTTTGCAGAGGCTTTTCAAACGATGCCGCGCTATCTCCCGCTTCCCGTCGTGTTTGATAATGCGGATGTGAAGCGAATGGTGGAGGAAGACCGTCATATTGAGCGGATCATCGAGATGGGAAAGCAGGCGAATATCGCTCTCTTCACGGTGGGGACTGTCCGTGACGAAGCGCTGTTGTTCCGGCTCGGATATTTTAACGAAGAAGAGAAAGCCCTGCTGAAAAAACAGGCCGTAGGGGATATTTGTTCACGCTTTTTTGATGCGAAAGGGAATATTTGCAGCAGCGCCATCAATGACCGGACCATCGGTGTTGAGCTTGAAGACCTCAGGCTGAAGGAACGCTCCATTTTAGTTGCCGGCGGAAGCAGAAAAGTATCTTCCATTCACGGAGCATTAACCGGAAAATATGCCAACGTTTTAATCATTGACCAGCATACCGCGAGGGCGCTTGTTAATGATTTGTGACACGTTCAAACCTTTCGTTGAACAAAATTTCAATTACCAATTTACATATGTTCAAAAGTCGGTTATGCTAAAAAATATCTTAACAAAAAAGGAAGTGTGCGAAGGATGTCATTAGCCAACATAATTGATCATACAGCTTTGAAACCGCATACACAAAAAGCGGACATTCTAAAACTAATTGAAGAAGCGAAAACATACAAATTTGCTTCAGTATGTGTCAATCCGACATGGGTGGAGCTTGCTGCAAAAGAGCTTAAGGGAACTGGAGTCGACGTTTGTACGGTCATCGGCTTCCCGCTCGGTGCCAATACAACTGAAACAAAAGCGTTCGAGACAAAAGACGCGATTTCAAAAGGCGCCACTGAAGTGGATATGGTCATTAATATTGCCGCTTTAAAAGACAAGGAAGACGATGTGGTGGAAGCTGATATCCGCGGTGTAGTGGAAGCTGCAGCCGGAAAAGCGCTTGTCAAAGTCATTATCGAAACGTGCCTTCTGACTGATGAAGAAAAAGAACGTGCATGCCGTTTAGCGGTGTCTGCGGGAGCGGATTTCGTAAAAACATCAACAGGCTTTTCTACAGGCGGCGCAACGAAGGAAGATATCGCCTTAATGCGCAAAACAGTAGGACCTGATATCGGCGTGAAAGCATCTGGCGGCGTCAGAACGAAAGAAGATGTAGACACAATGGTTGAGGCTGGAGCAAGCCGAATTGGCGCCAGCGCAGGCGTTTCTATCGTAAAAGGAGAAAATGCATCAGACGGAGACAACTATTAAGAGCTGACGGAAGGCAGACTGCTTTCCGTTTTCTGAGGAAACAGTGATTGTAAGCGAATACAAATAAAGGAGAAACACATATGAAGTATTTGATTGGGATTATCGGTTTAATCGTGTTTTTAGGCCTCGCGTGGATCGCGAGCAGCGGCAAAAAAAGAATTAAGATCCGCCCAATTGTTGTTATGCTCATTTTGCAATTTATTCTTGGCTACATTCTCCTCAATACCGGGATAGGGAATTTCCTCGTAGGAGGATTTGCAAAAGGTTTCGGTTACCTGCTTGAATACGCGGCAGAGGGAATTAACTTTGTGTTTGGCGGCTTGGTGAATGCGGACCAAACGACATTCTTTATGAATGTTCTCTTGCCGATCGTGTTTATTTCTGCTCTGATCGGGATTCTGCAAAAGTGGAAAGTCCTCCCGTTTATCATTAGATATATCGGCCTTGCCCTCAGCAAGGTAAACGGTATGGGAAGATTGGAATCGTATAACGCAGTGGCTTCTGCGATTTTAGGGCAGTCAGAAGTATTTATCTCCTTGAAGAAAGAACTCGGTCTTTTAAATCAGCAGCGCTTGTACACGCTTTGCGCATCTGCGATGTCAACTGTATCAATGTCGATTGTCGGCGCGTATATGACAATGCTGAAACCGGAATATGTTGTAACAGCGCTGGTCTTGAACTTATTTGGCGGTTTCATAATTGCTTCTATTATTAATCCGTACGAGGTTGCAAAAGAAGAGGATATGCTTCGTGTTGAGGAAGAAGAAAAACAATCCTTCTTCGAAGTGCTCGGAGAATACATCCTTGACGGTTTCAAAGTAGCGGTTGTCGTCGCTGCGATGCTGCTTGGATTTGTCGCGATTATTGCCTTGATCAATGGCATTTTTAATGCAGTATTCGGTATTTCGTTCCAAGGCATTCTTGGATATGTGTTTGCTCCATTCGCTTTTCTTGTCGGTATCCCATGGAATGAAGCTGTTAATGCGGGAAGCATTATGGCAACAAAAATGGTATCGAATGAATTTGTCGCCATGACGTCGCTTACGCAAAACGGTTTCCATTTCAGCGGCCGTACAACAGCGATCGTATCGGTATTCCTTGTGTCATTTGCGAACTTCTCCTCAATCGGAATCATTGCCGGTGCCGTAAAAGGACTGAATGAAAAGCAAGGAAATGTCGTCGCTCGTTTCGGCTTGAAATTATTATACGGTGCTACGCTTGTCAGCTTTTTATCAGCAGCAATTGTGGGCTTGATTTACTGAACTTAATCGAAAAGGATCGGTGACCAAACATGAGAATGGTAGATATCATCATCAAAAAACAAAACGGAAAAGAACTCACCACTGAAGAAATTCAATTTTTCGTGAACGGCTATACAGACGGAAGCATTCCTGATTATCAGGCAAGCGCGCTTGCTATGGCGATTTTCTTCCAGGATATGAGTGACCGTGAACGCGCGGACTTGACGATGGCTATGGTGAACTCCGGTGAAACGATTGATCTTTCTGCCATTGAAGGAATTAAAGTGGATAAACACTCCACCGGCGGCGTCGGCGACACGACAACACTCGTTCTCGCTCCGCTTGTTGCGGCTCTTGACGTACCGGTTGCCAAAATGTCCGGCCGCGGCCTCGGCCATACGGGCGGCACGATTGATAAGTTAGAGGCAATCGACGGCTTCCACGTGGAACTGACGAAGGATGAATTTATTAAACTTGTGAACCGCGACAAGGTTGCGGTCATCGGCCAAAGCGGCAATTTAACGCCGGCTGATAAAAAACTGTACGCGCTTCGTGATGTAACGGGAACGGTCAATTCCATTCCGCTCATTGCAAGCTCGATTATGAGCAAAAAAATCGCTGCCGGGGCGGACGCCATCGTGCTTGACGTAAAAACGGGAGCGGGCGCCTTCATGAAAACAGAAGAAGACGCAGCTGAACTTGCCAAAGCGATGGTACGCATCGGAAATAACGTCGGCCGTCAAACAATGGCTGTCATTTCAGACATGTCCCAGCCGCTCGGCTTTGCGATCGGAAATGCGCTTGAAGTCAAAGAAGCGATCGACACGCTCAAAGGCGAGGGACCCGAGGATCTTCATGAGCTTGTCTTAACGCTCGGCAGCCAGATGGTTGTGCTTGCGAAAAAAGCCGATACATTGGACGAAGCGAGAGCGAAGCTGGAAGAAGTCATGAAAAACGGCAAAGCACTTGAGAAATTCAAGGATTTCCTGAAAAACCAAGGCGGCGACAGCTCAATTGTTGACGATCCGTCTAAGCTTCCGCAAGCCGCATATCAAATTGATGTGCCTGCCAAAGAAGCGGGTGTCGTCTCTGAAATCGTTGCGGACGAAATCGGCGTCGCGGCGATGCTGTTAGGTGCCGGTCGCGCCACAAAAGAAGATGAGATCGATTTAGCCGTCGGCATCATGCTCCACAAAAAGGTCGGCGACAAAGTAGAAAAAGGCGAACCGCTCGTGACGCTTTACGCCAACCGCGAAAACGTCGATGAAGTCATCGCAAAAGTCTATGACAACATCCGCCTCGCCGCGGAAGCGAAGGCGCCGAAGCTGATTCATACGTTGATTACTGAATAAAAAATAAAGCACATCCCATCCTGAGCGGGGTGTGCTTTTTTAATTACAGGATGTGATCGGCCGGATATTCCTCTTGGCTGATTTTTTTCGCTTTTGAAACATTTCTTTTGAAATGGTAGATCAGATAGCAAAGGATGATACAAGGAACTCCACAGAAAAGTGCGATTCTTTGATTGGGATCAAAAGCAAGACCAATACAAGAAGCTGAGCATAATAAAAGAGCGGCTATAGGCATAAGAGGGTAAAGCGGCGTGCGAAATGTCAGATCTTTTACATTCCCCCCTTTTTTCAGAAATCTCTTTCGAAACAAGAGTTGGGACAAGGCAATGCTCATCCAGACCACGACTCCTGCAAATCCAGCAATTGCGACCATCACCACATAGACAGTTCCAGGGGCCACGATACTGGAAACGAGAGATAAACAAGATACAGCCATACTGATCATTAAGGCATTTAAAGGAATGCCTTTAGAGGTCACTTTCTTAAAACGGGAGCTGATCATGTTTTCATTTGCTAACGACCACATCATACGGGTCGAAGCATATAAGCCTGAGTTGGCGACAGACAGCAAGGCTGTTAATATCACGAAATTCATAATATCAGCAGCGTAAGGGATTCCGATCTCCGCAAATACGGCTACAAAAGGGCTTTCAATCACGCCTGCGTCCTTCCACGAAATCAATCCGGATAATATGAAGACAGCGCCAATGAAAAAAATCACGGTTCTCCATGCGACATTACGGATGGATCGCGGTATATCCTTTTGAGGATTTGCTGATTCTCCTGCTGTAACGCCGATTAACTCTGTACCGGAAAAGGCGAAGCTCACAGATATCATCGCGATAAAAACGGCAAGAAAGCCATTCGGAAACAGCCCGCCATGGTCCGTGAAGTTTGACAACATAGGAGCATCCGCCGTTCCGTTTAAAGAGATCAGGCCAAACATGGCGGCTCCTCCTAGAATGATAAATAAAATAATGGTGACAATCTTTACGCTGGAAAACCAAAATTCAGTTTCCGCAAATAACTTAACTGAAAATGCGTTGCATATAAAAAGAAGGGCTGCAAAAATCGCACTCCACATCCATACACTGCTGTCAGGGAACCAGCGCTGCATGAGAATACCGGATGCGGTAAACTCAGAGCCTACCGTCACCACCCAATTGATCCAGTACATGATGCCGACCATAAAACCGGTAGATGGACCGATAAATGTTGTAGCATATTTTTGAAAAGAGCCGGTCACCGGCATGGCAACCGACAATTCGCCGAGACATTGCATGACGAGGTACATCATCAACCCGCCGATTACATAAGCGAGTATCGTACCGCCGGGTCCGGCTTGATGTAGCGTATAGCCTGTACTGAGGAAAAGTCCTGTGCCTATGACGCCTCCCAATGAGATCATAAATAGGTGCCTGCTTTTCATTGTGCGTTTTAGCTGTTGGCTGCTGTTCTCCTGAAGATTCACTATCTCGCCCTCCTTTTAGCTGCCATTCCTTAGGCAGATGAGTTCTTATACCCAAAATACAACCTGCCAGAAGATCACTTGAATGGGGAGAGTTTCATTCCTTTTAATGCGTGTAACAGAACATGAGCTGCAGCTCTGCTTGTCATATCTCGAAAATCGAGGGTAGGATCGACTTCAACAATTTCAATCCCGGCAATATTGGGCTGTTGTGCGATGTACTTGACTGCTTCAAGCAATTCGTCTGTATAGAGGCCGCCCGGGCCAATCGCTGGACAGCCGGGTGCATGGGACTGGTCTAAGACATCCATGTCAACAGATATAAAAATGAAATCTGTTCTATCTTGAACAACAGGCAAAATCTCTTTTATCGTTGGGATTAGTCCTTTTTCGCGGATCATGTCCATCGTGTGAATGTTCACGCTATGTTTTTTTGCATATGCTTCATAGGCCTGGCTGTTGCTGAATTCTCTGATACCCAGCTGGATCAAATGTTGACCTTCAATGATCTCTTCATCCAAAAGGCGGCGGAAGGGGGTACCGTTTGTCGGCCCCCCGTCCTCCGTATTGCGAACATCGTGATGGGCATCAAATTGAATCACTGCTGTCGTTCCTTTTGTTTGTGCTATCGCTTTTATTGTGGAGTAGCTGATAGAGTTATCTCCCCCAAGTATGAGCGGCACCCAATCCGGATGGTCCGAAAGCAGAGCGTGCATGGTTTGGAAAATGTGATGATGTGACTTTACGATATCAGTGACATGAATATCGATATCCCCCAGATCATATAGAAGCTCTGATACGACATGCTCTCCAAGCTCAGCAGAATAGGCTGATGAATGTTTCAGAGCCTGGCGTATTGTTCCGGGTGCAAAGGAAGCGCCTGAATGACTGATGGAGGATTTTGATAGGGGGACACCTATCAACGCCGGTCCCTTAATGTCCTGGCCGTCCCATGTTGCGATCAGGTCGCTCATTTTTGTGACATCCCGGTCTTTAAACGAAGATCCGGCCTCTCTGAGAAAAGGGTACTTATCCAAGAATGGCTCCCTCCCTGTTGACAACAATTGTTCCGTTTTTCATGACTTGATGTACATGATTGACCCCGTAGTGATACGGAATATACATATAGTTCGAGGCTTGCCAAATGACTAGATCAGCTGAGCGGCCGACTTTGAGCTGACCGGCTTCCTCTCCTTTCCCTATGGCGTATGCGGCATTGACTGTGACCGCATGCCAAATTTCTTCTGCAGTCATTTTCAGATGAAGCGCGGCAATGGACATGATCAGCTGGATATTTTCAGTCGGCGAGCTGCCAGGATTAAAATCCGTTGCCAAGCTGACACCTACACCTTCATCAATCATAGCTCTAGCCTTGGCGTATGTGCTTTTGCCAAGATAAAATGTCGTGCCCGGCAAGAGGACGGCGATCGTTCCTGCCTCAGCCAATTTCTTTATGCCTTCGTCCGATGCACCTACCAAATGGTCGGCTGAGACGGCCTTTAGCTCACCTGCTAATTCAGCGCCTCCAAGCGGATCGATTTCATCTGCGTGTATTTTTAATCCGAAGCCTGCCTCAGCTGCTTTTTGTAAATAACGGCGGGATTGGCTGACTGTAAAAACGCCTGTTTCTGTAAAAATATCAGCAAAGCTGGCGAGCTCCTGCTCTTTGATTTCCGGCAAAAGGGAAAGCATTTGATCCAGAAATTCATCTGGATCGTTTTGATATTCGGGAGGAATCGCATGGGCTCCCATAAATGTGGAAACAAGGTCAACAGGCTGGCTTTCATGCAGTTTCTTTGCGACACGCAACTGTTTGAGCTCTGTCTCTTTTTCCAAGCCGTAGCCGCTTTTCACTTCTGCTGTGGTTGAGCCGTAGGACAGCATTCTTTGCAGATGAAAATGGGCTTTTTGCAGCAGCTCTTCTTCTGAAGCCGCCCTGGTATCCTTGACTGTAGACAGAATCCCGCCGCCCTGCGCCAGAATATCCAAATATGAAATGCCCTGAAGCTTAAGGTTCATCTCCTTTTCACGAGATCCGCCAAATACAAGATGGGTGTGCGGATCAACGAGGCCGGGCGTTACAAGGCGTCCCGAACAGTCAATGATTTCGTCTGCCTCGTAACCGGCTTCAGCCCCTTTTTGTCCGGCGAACACAATTTTCTGTTCATGGATGCCGACAACAGCGTCTTCGATCACATGAAGATCCTGCATGCTTTTGCCTGCCCGCGGACCGCTGCTTTCCATCGTCAAAAGCTGACCGATGTTGATGAGAATCGTATCAATTTGCTTTGGCATGTCATCACTCCTTTATTTTTGCATCGGCACGATAATGTCCTGTTCCTTCGCTACTTCAACGGCACGTTCATAACCCGCATCCGCATGACGGATAATGCCCATTCCTGGGTCGCTCGTTAAGACCCGCGCGAGCCGCTCGTCAGCCAGCTCACTTCCATCGGCCACTGCAACCATGCCGGCATGCAGGGAATAGCCCATTCCGACGCCGCCGCCATGGTGGAAAGAAACCCAGCTTGCACCCGCCGCCGTGTTGACAAGCGCATTTAGCACAGCCCAGTCACCAACAGCGTCACTTCCGTCCTTCATCGCTTCTGTCTCCCGGTTTGGAGAGGCGACAGACCCGCAGTCCAAATGATCTCTCCCAATAACGACAGGCGCTTTTAGCTCCCCGCTTCTAACCAGCTCGTTAATGGCGAGGCCCATCTTTTTTCGTTCTCCATATCCAAGCCAGCAAATACGGGACGGCAAGCCTTGGAAGGTGACTTTTTCCTGTGCCATATCAATCCAGCGGTGAAGGGCTTTATTTGTCGGGAACAGCTCTTTTAATAACGCATCCGTACGGTAAATATCTGCCGGATCTCCGGAAAGCGCCGCCCAACGGAACGGCCCTTTTCCTTCACAGAATAAAGGGCGGATGTAGGCAGGGACAAACCCCGGAAAATCGAAGGCATTCTCCAGCCCTTCATCCTTTGCGACTTGCCGGATATTGTTGCCGTAGTCAAATACAATAGAGCCCTTTTGCTGAAAGGCCAGCATGGCTTCGACATGTTTTTTCATGCTTTGCTTCGCAAGGCGCACGTAAAGCTCTGGATTGTCTTGACGCAAACGGTCAGCTTCATCAAGGGAATAGCCCTCGGGAACATAACCGATTAAAGGGTCATGGGCAGATGTCTGATCTGTCACAATATCAATTTTGACGCCTCGGTTCAAAATTGTGTGATGCATCTCAGCTGCGTTTCCGAGAAGTGCAATGGACAAAGGTTTTCCTGCCAGCTTTGCCTCTTCAGCCCAAGCTAAGGCTTCCTCAATCGATGCTGTTTTTCGATCGCAGTATTTTGTTTCGATCCGCTTGTCGATGCGTTTCTCGTCAACCTCGACAGCAATGACGACGCCTTCATTCATCGTGACAGACAGCGGCTGTGCGCCTCCCATTCCGCCGAGACCCGCTGTCAGCGTCAACGTTCCTTTTAAGCTGCCTCCGAAGTGCTGTCGCGCCAACTCAGCGAAGGTTTCATAGGTTCCTTGCAATATGCCTTGTGAGCCAATGTAAATCCAGCTTCCAGCCGTCATCTGTCCGTACATCATTAACCCTTTTTTCTCAAGTTCGTGGAAATGCTCCCAGTCTGCCCACTTCGGAACAAGAACAGAATTTGCTAGGAGCACGCGCGGGGCCTGCGGGTGTGTACGGAACATGCCAACGGGCTTTCCGGATTGCACGAGCAATGTTTCATCATTTTTTAATGTTTTCAAGGAATGCTCAATGGCGTGAAAAGCGTCCCAATCCCGTGCGGCTTTGCCAATCCCGCCATATACGATGAGGTCCTCCGGCTTCTCGGCGACTTCTGGATCAAGGTTGTTTCGAAGCATCCGAAGCACTGCCTCTTGCTCCCATCCTAAGCATTCAAGCTCTGTTCCTCTGTTGGCACGGATTGATTTTTTTACATCAGTCATATGTTCATCCCCCTTAGTTCTTTATTCTGATGGTCAGGTATTAAAGATTCTTTCTTCAGCCAGTCAGTCAAGCGTTCAATGTCATAGGAAAAAACACGATCCTGCTGAATGGACGGCACGACTTTTCTCATTTCTTGAAAAAGCTGTTTCGTATAGGACGCTGCATGTTCTATGCCTCTGTATTCAACAGCCTGCAATGCGCAAATCGCTTCGATCGCAATGACTCTCCTTGTATTTGCGATCACATGATAAGCATGCCGAGCGGCGATGGTTCCCATGCTGACATGGTCCTCTTGGTTGGCGGATGACGGAATGGAATCCACACTTGCAGGATGGGCCAGTGTTTTATTTTCAGAAACGAGTGAGGCCGCGGCGTACTGCATGATCATTGCACCGGATTGCAGACCGGGATGAGGGCTCAGGAACGGCGGCAGGTCATTCAGCTGCGGATTCACAAGTCGCTCGATCCGGCGCTCTGCGATATTCGCAAGCTCTGAAATTGCGATTTTCAGAAAATCCATGGCAAAGGCGATCGGCTGTCCATGAAAGTTTCCGCCGGAAATCACTTTGTCACCATCATTGAAAATGAGTGGATTGTCTGTAGCTGCGTTCATTTCAATCTCTAATTTTTCTTTGACATAGCCTAGTGTCTGCCAAGTCGCACCGTGTACTTGCGGAATACAGCGCAATGAATAGGCATCCTGAACCCGCAGTTCTCCCTGGGAGGTTGTCAGGCCGCTGTCAGATAGATAAAAGCGAATTCGTTCTGCGACATCGATCTGCTCCTGATAGCCGCGGGCTGAGTGAATATCCTCGTCAAATGCATCTATAATTCCCCGCAAACCCTCAATCGTTAAGCTGGCAATGCGTTCTGTTTGATAGGCTAGTTTCTCAGCTTCGATGTAGGCGACCGCCCCCATTGCAGTCATGGCCTGAGTCCCGTTAATCAAGGCAAGCCCTTCCTTGGATGTCAGCGTTACCGGTTGAATACCTGCTTTTTTCAATCCTGCCATTGCCGGCATTCTTTCCCCCTCAAAAAAGACTTCTCCTTGTCCGATCAGCGCAAGCGCCAGGTGGGAAAGCGGCGCCAGATCTCCGCTTGCGCCAAGTGATCCTTGCTGAGGGATGACAGGATGGACGCGTTTATTTAAAAAAGCAAGCAACTGCTCGATCAGCTCAGCGCGTACACCGGAAAAGCCTTTTAACAGCGCATTGGCGCGCAAAAGCAGCATTGCCCTGGAAACACACTCAGGAAAAGGGTCGCCGACTCCGCAGGCATGAGAAAGGATTAAATTCAGCTGCAGCGCCGCCGAGTCTTCTTTCTGAATCAGGACATCGCTGAATTTGCCAAATCCGGTGTTGATGCCGTAGATTGTCTTTTCGTCGCGTACAATCCGTTCCACTGCTGCTCTGCTTTTTTTCACGCGCTCCATACTTTCCTCAGAAGCCGCTGCCTCCTCAAAATCAAACAGCACACGAGCGACGTCGGCTGTTGTCAATGAAGAACCGTCTAAAGTCACCATAAGCCCAACTCCTTTTTCTTTACTTTGGTAAAGCGCCCATACAAAAAGGAGCTATGCTGTGAACTTCTGTTTTCACGCATAGCCCCCTATCGTCTAAGATCTATGGGCTGTTTCATATGTGATTAATTCCAACACCGAATGTCTCGTGCTCAAGACCTTTAATCGGCGCCCCGATTGTTCCGTAAAGCGAGACAGCAATCCAATCGCCTTCCGCTTCACTTTCATAAGGATTTCCCCTCAAAACGGCAAACCTCAAGCCCACCGTCCTAAGCAGCGATCCCAGCAGCATTTCACCTCTGGTCACGCCATGCAAAGCTTCCATCGTCGCATGATAAAGCGCATGTGACTCCCGATAACCCTCAGATTGAATGACACCGCTCTTTTTGGAAGCGGTTTCAATTGCGGCTACTACTTTATGCGCGTCCATTGATCCTACCTTGCCAAGACAGACCTTCCATCCGTCTCGCTCCAGCTCCTCAACCTGCGTACTTTCTTCCGCCTCATTCAGCAGCAGGAGAACAGACAGCCGGCCGATCCGACGCTCTTTGTGCAGTGTCATATGAATCACTCAATTCCTAAAAATTCTGATAACTATTAACTGAGTATTATATTAATTGGTTCAGCAGCAGAAGTCAAAAGGTTTTTTACAGTCTTTAACAAGTTAGATTGCTATTGTAATAGCGTGACACAGAAAGCAGCACATTGCACACGAATACCCAGACAGAAGTGCAAGCGGCCGCTGTCATATTGCTGACAATGAGAGGTAAAATGCCAAAAAGAGGCGAAGTTGCCGGAGAAAAGTCGACGACTTTACAAGACCGGACAAAGCGTTCATTACGTACGCAAATGAAGAAACAGAAGTAATTGAAGAAGGAGAAACGGCAAAAGGGTTGAACTATGAAAAGAGGATATGCAAGCAGCAGTTCTGTGCCAAACAGACATCAGTCTGACAATGTAAGAGAACAGTGAGAAATCACCTATCTGTTTGAATATGAAAACATTCGGCTGTTTTAATAGGCCGGTGTTTCTTCATAGAGAAATGTAAGCGCTTAAAAATTTAATAAAAAAGAGAGGCGAATTGTTTAGATGTTCAACCGATTGTTTCATGTATGTTTTCTTGCAGCTCTTATCATGGTCTTCACCCTGCCAAACTCCGCCAATGCACAAAAACCCGTATTTAAAGAAGTCAGCGTTCATGATCCTTCCATCATTGAAACAAATGGCACCTTTTATGTTTTTGGATCTCATCTCGCTTCAGCAAAAACAAATGACCTCATGCAATGGCAGCAGCTGACCACCAGCGTAAGCAACGACAACCCACTTATCCCGAATGTCTATAAAGAATTAAAAGAAACCTTCGAATGGGCGCAATCCGATACTCTTTGGGCGGCTGACGTCACGCAGCTGGCGGACGGCAAATACTACATGTACTACAACGCCTGCCGCGGCGACTCACCAAGATCCGTCATGGGTGTTGCCGTTGCTGACAACATCGAAGGCCCATACAAAAACAAAGGCATCTTTTTGAAATCAGGAATGGAAGGCACAAGCAGCGATGGAACACCGTATGACGCAACCAAACACCCGAATGTCGTCGACCCGCATACCTTCTTTGATAAAGACGGCAAGCTGTGGATGGTGTACGGATCATACTCAGGCGGTATTTTCATACTTGAAATGAATCCGAAAACGGGCTTCCCGCTTCCTGGACAGGGATACGGGAAAAAACTGCTCGGCGGCAACCACAGCAGAATCGAAGGCCCGTATGTTCTCTACAATCCAGACACCCAATACTACTACTTATACCTATCATATGGCGGTCTCGATGCAACAGGCGGCTACAACATCCGTGTGGCCCGCTCCAAGAAACCGGACGGCCCTTACTATGATGCAGAAGGCAATCCAATGCTCGACGTCCGCGGCAAGGAAGGCACATTCTTCGACGACCGTTCCATCGAACCATACGGCGTCAAACTCATGGGCAGCTACACTTTTGAAACAGAAAATGAAAAAGGCACCGGGTACGTCTCACCAGGCCACAACTCCGCATACTATGATGAAAAAACCGGGCGTTCCTATTTAATCTTCCACACCCGCTTCCCGGGCAGGGGTGAAGAACACGAAGTCAGAGTCCACCAATTGTTCATGAACAAAGACGGCTGGCCGGTAGCAGCACCATATCGTTACGCAGGCGAAAAATTGAAAGAAGTAAAACAAAAAGACATCACAGGAACATACAAACTTATCCAGCACGGAAAAGACATCTCAGCCGACATCAAACAAACCATCAACATCCAGCTCAACAAAAACCACACCATTTCCGGGGAAATGACCGGAACATGGAAGAAAACCGGAAAAAATAAAGCTGACATCACGTTAGCGGGCAAGAAGTATAACGGGGTATTTTTACGCCAGTGGGATTCGGTGAGAGAGAAGAACGTCATGACGTTTAGTGTGTTGAATGGCAGCGGTGAGGCTGTTTGGGGATCTAAATAAGATGGAGAAGCGCCTTCTAGGGAAGGCGTTTTTTTATGATTATTATTGACTAAAAGTAACAGTTAAGCACGAGGGTGAATGTAAATGATAGTGAGATTGAAGACCTGAATTAAAAGTCCCTGTTGTGATTATTCACCCTCTTGCGAAATTGTAAAAAACGTATTTTTAGCAAATTAGAACTGGTATAACTCCCCTCAAGACAATCCTTTTTACCTATTTATCCAATATGACCCATCATGTAATATGAAAATAGTCTGTATTGTAAAGAATTGACACAGTTTGATAGAAACACGAGGTGTTGCGGCATGCATAGTGAAATGTTGTTACATTCGGTAAAAGCCGACTTACATGAAAAGCAGGAACAGATCCATCAATTAAAACGAGTGCTGCACGAAATCAGGCAAATCAAACACGAATTCTCCGAGGCCCAGCATCTCATTCACCGGCCTCATCTTAACCGGGAGGCATGGAGAGGAACACATGCTCAGCGGTTTGAAGATATTCGTGAAGGAATGAACAAAGCATATCAGCAAATCAAAAGCGATCAAGTCAGCGGAATCATCGAAAGCATTCAAGGCAAAATCCACTCATTAGAGAGCGATGTGTATTCCATCAGGCACCAGATCACGAAGATAGAGCATGAAATAGAGAAGGAAAAACATAAAAAGTGAGGTGAGCACAAATGGCACAGGAAATTAAAATGGTGTATGGCACAGTGAAGCAAGGGCTTTCTCAGCTCAAGAATTCAGCTGAACTCAAGTCCTCCTTACCCGGCCATCTCTCAGGCAGAAACCATTTGAATGTTGTGAAGTCCATCGAGCAATTAAATAAGGACATCAAAGAGCTCACTGAAGCATATGCGTCTGTTCTGGCCAAGCATATCGCACAAACGGAAAGCGCGGTAAACGCCATGAAGGAAACGGACGAAAACATATCATCTTCCATGAAATAAAGCGCGGGAGGACAAGGGATTGAAAACATTAGATGTCCACGCTCTTCACGAGGGCATTCAGCATACGATTGAGAAACTGGACAAGCAAAAACAACAGCTGGAGAAGCTGGAAAAAAGCGTTGAGCATCTGGCAGGCATGAAGGATGCGCTGAAAGGAAAAGGCGGAGATGCCATCCGGACCTTTTACGAGGAGTGCCACAAGCCTTTTCTCCTTTTCTTTGGCATGTTTATCGACGAATACAAAAAAGTGCTGAAACAAACACAGCATGCGATTTCCTCTGTAGAATCTGACTCCCACGGCATGATCGCAGAGGCTTTTCTCTCACACGATGCGAGACATGGGGTCAAGCATGCACGAGAAGTGACAGAGCAGCTCACTGACGCAGTCAATCGCCAAACATCAGCCATCGATCACATCGTCAGCCTGCCGACAGTCAATGATTCCTTTTTTCGGATGGAAACAGAACAGGCTGAGCGGCTGATTTCAGACACCCTGAATAAGCTCTTTCAATTTGACGGCCAGCAAACCCAAGCACTAGAAGCCGCAAAATCAGATTTTCAAACGATGAAAAAATACATTGATCAGCTCGAAACCATGTACACCGGCCCGAAAATTGAAATCACAGGCTACAAAAGCGGCTCCATCCTGAAATCACAGGAAGAAGAAAACATCAACCAAACCTTCGGCGCGATTAACCCGCAAATGAAGCAGGCGGATGATTCACCGATGGAGATGATGCTGAAGAAATTAGCCGAGAATGAAAAGTCTAAAGTGGATTCAGTTGTCAAAACGGGTGATTCTAAAAAGGTAAGTAAAAATATCATCGTTATCAATGGTAAAGTGTATAATACGAGTGAACATAGAGAACATATAAAAACTGATTTCTCAAATGCAGAGGTTAAGCAAGTCGTTTATAATGATACACTTTACAATGTATACATATCTGGTAATGACATGAAGCTTGAACCTGTCGTCTCGCTTTCGGACATTAAAGTGGATGAGAATGGATATGTGAAAATTTTAGAGACGGCTGTAGAACTTACCGGCGTGTATGATCTATTTAAAGCAGCCACGGGCAGAGATCCGGTATCAGGCGAAAAAGTCACAGGGAAGGACCGTGTTGTTGCCTCCATAAACTCAGTACCATTTGCCAAAATAGCTAAGTTAGAAAAGTTAATAGATATTAATAAACTTATTAATAATGGGAAAAAGGCTAAGAAGGCTTCGGAAGTTAAAAACGTTGCTAAGGATAAAGGGAAAATTGCGAATGATGTAAGTGGATCTGCTAATAAAATTAATTCTGATTTAATAAAAAAGTATGCTAGAGATATAGAACAACGCACAGGTAGAGAATTACCTAAAAATCAAATAGATAAATTAAAGGAAGCATTAAGAAATAAAGAATATAAAAAAATGTCACCAATAGAGACTGCAAAACACAGGACTAAATTTGATAAAGTAAAAAATAAAGTTATAAAAGAATGGGAAGAAAACACTGGACAAAAATGGCCTGTTTATAAGGAAAATGTTGTATCTGAAAAAACAGGTAAAATTATTAGAAAAAAAGGGGATAAGTATGATGCTCACCATATAATTGAAAATACTTTTGGCGGAGAACATGAATGGTGGAATATGCATCCAGCAAAATTTCCTAACGAGCATCAAGCTGGGATTCATGGTACAGGCTCACCAGCAAATGAATTATTTAAAGGAGGCAAAAAAAAATGAGTTATAATTTTATAAAATCAAACAAAGAAAATGATTTTTATCCAGTGAATCAAAGTGAGATTGAAGAGGTTGAAAAAAATTTAAACTTAAAATTACCTAGTGAATTAGTGAATTTTTATTTAGAAGTTGGCTATGGGTTTATTAAAGGATCAGAGTTTAATACTAATCGCATTTTGGATCCATATTCTGTAAGAGACTTTCGATTGAGGATAAATGACTTTGAATTTTATCCTGACATAGAAATATATGATGAGTTTGAGAATGATAAATTAATATTTTTTGAAGGTAGTGAATCGGCATTAATGTCAATTGAATTAAATGATAATAATAAAAATCCGATTTACTATTATGATATTCAAATTGCAACTTCTCTTACCGAGTTCTTAAGAAAAATAGAAGAGAATGATCAGTATTATCTTGATTTATTAGATGATGAATGATTTTAACATTATCCCGTTACCTCTCCCTTAAAGGAGCAAGATGACATGTTATTGATCAATAAACAGAAGGACCCTGTTTTTCAATTTTTGGCTGGAACATTCCATCAAGATATTGAAACTCCTGATGACGCTATACAAGAGTTATTAACAGAGGAAAGTAAGGAATATTTGGAGAATGCTATTGTCTTTTTAACGGATTTTATTGAAAGTGAGCATTCAGACAATAAGAAAAACGATTACATTCAATCTTGCGCAGATGGCGTGTATTTTCCTGCGTTTAATTTAGAACCAATAGATTGGCTAAAGAATGTAATAGTACAGATAAAGAAGTCTTTAAAAAAAAATTTAAACGGTAACGATTTAAAACCTTGATTGGAAAAAAATCCTTTCAAGGTTTTTAATTACAATAATTTTTTATTGAAGTTAATATTAAGTTCAAATCTTTATGATTACTTTTGTTCTAGAAATGATAGTCAACACCAAAAATGAAAGCGTTGACATCCGATAAATCTAGTGCTAAAGTATACCTACAAACAAATAAAACGACCCGTCAGGATTGTTACTGTGAAAGCAGGCAAAACCTAAATGGTGCAGGTGCAGGAGGAGACTCTCGCAATCTGTGTCATTTAGGTTTTTTTTATTCTCTTTTAGGAGGTGATGCAGCATTTGATACAAAAAAAGCTGGTGAAAGGCGGCCACCTTTCTTCCAGCAGTCCCCCCATAAAAAGGAGGTATACACATGGATTATGATAAATTATCGAAGGACATATTACAACTCGTAGGCGGTGAAGACAACGTTCAGCGCGTGATTCACTGCATGACGAGGCTGCGTTTTAATCTTCATGACAATTCGAAGGCGGATCGCAGTCAGCTGGAGCAGCTGCCTGGGGTGATGGGCACCAATATTAGCGGCGAGCAGTTTCAAATTATTATCGGAAACGATGTGCCGAAGGTGTATCAGGCGATTGTGCGGCACAGCAATCTCAGTGATGAAAAGAGCGCTGGTTCATCCTCTCAGAAAAAGAATGTGCTGAGTGCGGTCTTTGATGTGATTTCTGGTGTGTTTACCCCGATTCTGCCTGCGATTGCGGGAGCGGGGATGATCAAAGGGCTTGTTGCGCTGGCAGTTACGTTTGGCTGGATGGCGGAGAAGAGCCAGGTTCATGTCATTTTGACGGCTGTCGGTGACGGCGTGTTCTACTTCCTGCCGCTCCTGCTAGCGATGAGTGCGGCGAGAAAATTCGGAAGCAATCCGTACGTAGCGGCTGCCATTGCGGCGGCGATCCTGCATCCGGATTTGACAGCCCTGCTCGGTGCGGGGAAACCGATTTCCTTTATCGGGCTTCCTGTAACCGCTGCCACTTATTCGTCAACGGTCATCCCGATTTTGCTGGCGATATGGATTGCTTCATACGTGGAAAAATGGATTGACCGTTTTACACACGCATCTCTCAAATTGATTGTGGTTCCGACATTCACGCTATTGATTGTCGTGCCGCTGACATTGATTACAGTCGGTCCGCTTGGCGCTATTTTAGGAGAATACTTGTCTTCTGGGGTCAATTATTTGTTTGATCATGCAGGGCTTGTGGCGATGATTTTGCTGGCGGGTACATTCTCTTTAATCATTATGACGGGCATGCACTATGCCTTTGTGCCGATTATGATCAACAACATCGCTCAAAACGGCCACGATTATTTACTGCCGGCTATGTTTTTGGCGAATATGGGGCAGGCGGGAGCATCATTTGCCGTCTTCCTTCGCTCCAGAAACAAAAAATTTAAATCACTCGCGCTTACCACAAGCATCACGGCGCTGATGGGGATTACAGAACCTGCGATGTATGGCGTGAATATGCGATTGAAAAAGCCGTTTGCGGCCGCTTTGATTGGCGGTGCAGCCGGTGGCGCGTTTTACGGCATGACGGGTGTTGCTTCCTATATCGTCGGGGGGAATGCAGGTCTCCCGAGCATCCCTGTCTTTATCGGCCCAACGTTTATTTACGCGATGATCGGCCTTGTGATTGCGTTTGCGGCGGGAACAGCAGCTGCGTATTTGCTTGGATTCGAGGATGTGCCTTCTGACGGCAGCCAGCAGCCGGGCAGCAGAGAGATTATCCACAGCCCGATTAAAGGAGAAGTGAAAGCCTTAAGTGAAGTCAAAGATGGAGTGTTTTCTGCCGGGATCATGGGAAAAGGATTTGCCATTGAGCCTGAAGAAGGAGAAGTTGTTTCGCCTGTTCGTGGAAGCGTTACCGCCGTTTTTAAAACAAAACACGCAATTGGCATTACGAGTGATCAGGGAGCTGAAATACTCATACACATTGGATTGGACACGGTAAAGCTGGAGGGACAATGGTTCACGGCTCACGTCAAAGAAGGCGACAAGGTCGCACCGGGAGATCCGCTCGTGTCCTTTGACCTGGAGCAAATCAAAGCCGCGGGATATGACGTCATTACCCCGGTGATCGTGACCAACACAGACCAATATTCATTTTCGCCGGTAAAAGAGATCGGTAAAGTGCAGCCAAAAGAAGCGCTGCTTGCTTTATCTTGAAAAAACTAATGGGGTGATCTATATGAGTTCAAACGCAAAACGATTTCCAGAAGGATTTTTATGGGGCGGCGCAGTTGCTGCCAACCAAGTGGAGGGTGCTTATAACGAGGGTGGTAAGGGGCTTTCGACAGCTGACGTATCGCCGAACGGGATCATGTCTCCATTTGATGAATCAATGACTTCCTTGAATCTGTATCACAACGGGATTGACTTTTATCATCGTTATAAAGAGGATATCGCCTTATTTGCAGAAATGGGATTTAAGGCGTTCCGCACATCGATTGCGTGGACGAGAATTTTTCCGAATGGCGATGAAGAGGAGCCCAATGAAGAAGGCCTCAGCTTTTATGATGATCTGTTTGATGAGCTGTTAAAGCATCATATTGAGCCTGTCGTAACCATCTCTCATTATGAAATGCCGCTCGGTTTAGTGAAAAATTATGGCGGCTGGAAGAATCGCAAAGTCATAGAGTTTTATGAACGCTATGCCAAAACGGTTTTTAAACGCTATCAACACAAAGTGAAGTATTGGATGACGTTCAATGAAATTAACGTGGTGCTCCATGCGCCGTTTACCGGAGGCGGGCTTGTCTTTGAAGAAGGAGAAAACAAACGAAACGCGATGTACCAGGCGGCACACCATCAATTTGTGGCCAGTGCTCTTGCTGTCAAAGCGGGTCACGACATCATTCCGGATTCGAAAATCGGCTGTATGATAGCGGCAACGACAACCTATCCGATGACTTCTAAGCCGGAGGATGTCTTCGCGGCAATGGAGAATGAGCGCAAAACACTTTTCTTCTCAGATGTTCAGGCAAGAGGCGCATACCCGGGATATATGAAACGCTATCTGGCAGAAAACAATATTGAAATTGAAATGGCTGAAGGCGATGAAGAGCTCTTGAAAGAACATACGGTGGATTACATTGGATTCAGCTACTACATGTCGATGGCGGCGAGCACTGATCCGGAAGAGCTTGCAAAATCAGGGGGCAACCTGCTGGGCGGAGTCAAAAACCCTTACCTCAAATCATCAGAATGGGGCTGGCAAATTGATCCGAAAGGCTTGCGCATCACGCTCAACACCTTATACGACCGTTATCAGAAGCCGCTGTTCATTGTTGAAAACGGCCTTGGCGCTGTAGACAAGGTTGAAGAGGACGGCACGATTCAGGACGATTACAGAATCAACTATCTTCGTGATCATTTAATTGAAGCGCGCGAAGCCATTGCGGACGGCGTTGAATTAATCGGATACACATCATGGGGGCCAATTGACCTTGTCAGTGCATCAACTGCGGAAATGAAAAAACGCTACGGCTTCATTTATGTGGACCGGGACAATGAAGGAAATGGAACATTTAATCGCATCAAGAAAAAAAGCTTCAACTGGTATCAGCAGGTCATCGCCACAAACGGAGAGAGTCTCTGACAATTTTTTGAAAACTCATGCGCTTCAATTGACAATAACGAAATGCAGGCGGACAATAAAAGAGAAAGATGAACCACCCACAGTCCGAAAGGCGGGAAGAGCATGTTTAACAAAATGTTAGTAGCGATTGACGGATCAGACATGAGTGCAAAAGCCCTTGATGCCGCAGTGCATTTGGCAAAAGAGCAGCAAGTGGAACTAAGCATTCTTCATGTGGGGAGAGAAGCCGTCGTCACGACTTCTTCTCTGACGGGAATTGTCTATGTGCCTGAACACTTTATTGATGAAATCAGGAACGAGGTTAAAAAAGAGGGCCTGAAAATCCTTGAGAATGCAAAAGAAAAAGCAGCCGAAAAAGGCGTTCAAGCTGAAACCATTTACGCGAATGGCGAGCCGGCGTATGAGATACTAAATCACGCAAAAGAGAAAGGCGTCAGCCTGATTGTAGTTGGCAGCCGGGGGATCAGCGGCCTGAAAGAAATGATGCTTGGAAGCGTCAGCCATAAAGTGTCTCAATTATCAACATGCCCGGTTTTAATTGTTCGATAGATTTGTAAAAAAAGCGCCCAAGGGCGCTTTTTTTATCTGTTAGAAAATGTAACTAATAATATATCTCGATGCGCACCATCTCTATTGGCAGTGCCGACCGGTGTAACCGCATGAAAGACCTTTTGCCCGAGAGCAAGTGTCTCAAGCGGGTCTGTCAGCCGCAGCACTTTATCAATTTGCTTAACAGACGGAGCAATTAAGTTATCTCCTCCGATAGCATCTTCGCTCAGCTGAAATAGATGGACGAAAACAAGCGGTTCATCGTCACGATGCAGCCAAATGGGTGAGCTGTATGAAGGCGCGTCAGGTGTCACTTGATATCTGACTTGGTGAAGCCCGACGATCACTTCTTTCTCCCAATCTACAAAATCGGTTTGGCGGGCCATTTCTACATTTGAATGTATCATTTGCCGCGTTACAGGATGCTGTAGAAACTCATCTGATATTTTTTCAAATTGTCTGACGATACCGCCATCATCATAATTATATTCTTTTGATTGGAAATATCCATTATCCGGATCTAATTCAAGAGTGTCGGAGTGAGGAGCCAAAATGTAGCGGGAATGCGCTCTGTAACGGCCGCCTCCTTTAGGATCAGCTTTCAAAGCATCATATGTAAGCTGTAATTTGCGGACTGCGGCGTCTGTAGTTTTTTGCCGGTAGAAATCTGCTGGGATATACGAATAGCCGTTTTCCTTTAAAAAAGAAGCATATTTAGAAATATCGGATGTCAACTCTTTTTGTACGTTTGAAACTTGAACCATATGAATCTCTCCTTAAAAAGTAGATGATTTTTTTAGTAATTTCCTGTATGATAGAAAATGTGGAAAATAGAGGATGTAGTGCAATGCTAAATTATTTGTAATATATTGTCAAATATAATATTCGGATTATTACAAATTACCAAAATGAAAAAAGGCAGAATGTAAAATGATGAAGAAAAAGAATATAATGATAACTGGGGCAAATAGCGGAATCGGCTTTGCGGCGGTAAAGCAATTTTTAGCAGAAGGCTTTCGAGTCGTTGGAGTGGATATTCAAACGAATAAAATGTCAGAATTTATAGTAAACAGTGAGTTTCACATGGAAAAAGCAGACTTGTCTGATGTCCGGCAGGCGGAATCTTTGATGCTAAAACTTGAAAAAAGCCGGCTGATCCCGGATATTTTGATCAATGCAGCAGGGATAAGGGAAATTACCCCTGTTCTTGAATTATCAGCAGAATCATTCAAAAAAGTCATAGACATTAATCTCACGGCAGCCTTTATTCTTTCTCGGGACGCGGCAAGGCTGTGGTCAAAGCTGGGGAAACGAGGGTGTATAATCAACATCGCCTCTGTGTCCGGGCTGATGGCAGAGCCTGCGCGGGCTGCCTATGTGTCTTCCAAGCATGCGATCATCGGACTGACGAAGCAGCTCGCTATGGAGTTCGGATCAAAGGGGATCAGGGTGAATAGCATTTCACCGGGCGTGATCCAAACAGAATTAACGGAAGAGTATTTTCAAGACGATGAAATGGTTCAGCTGATCAAAGCTAACCATGCCCTTCATACGTGGGGGCAGCCGAGTGATATCGTTTCCTGTATGAAGTATTTGGCTTCTGATGAGGCGCACTTTATTACAGGTTCAAACTTTGTTATAGACGGCGGCTGGACGGCCGGCAAGAAACTATAAAAAAAGGGAAAAGCACCTTGCAGTTGGGGTGCTTTTCCCTATACATAATTGGAGGTAGAATACGCTTGATGCAGCAAGATCTCTCAATCACACCAAAACAAAAATCAACAGCCGTAATCAAAATGGTCATCTCCATGGTGATTTTCGGCTCCATCGGCTTTTTCTCAGAGCATACCAATCTGCCGTCATTTGAATTGGTCTTTGTCCGCTGCCTTTGCGCGACGCTGTTTTTAGGCCTTTGCTGGCTGGCGTCCGGCCAGTATAAAACTGAAAAATGGAGCAAGAGAGACGTGCTGCAAACATTGGCGTGCGGTTTCTTTCTTGTATTCAACTGGGTGTTCTTATTTAAGTCTTTTGAAGAAACGTCCGTTACAATTGCCATCTCCGTTTATCACCTAGCGCCAGTGCTTGTTCTTCTTCTGGGGAGCTTCCTCTACAGAGAGAAATTAAATGTGATCTCCGTCAGCTCCATTATCATTTGCTTTCTGGGAACTGCGCTGATTTCCGGGATTAACGGCAGCACTTCATTGACACAGCTGATGGGATCAGGGATCATATGGGCAGTTCTCGCCGCACTGTTTTATGCGTTCACCACTTTATTGGGAAAAGGCATTCACAATCTCAGTCCTTACACGACCACCTTCTTGCAGACGGGTTTAGGGGTTATCATCCTGATTCCGTTTATTCACTTTGGCGCTTTTGCTGACCTATCTCAGGGAAACTGGATTATGGTGGTATCTACCGGCATCATCCATACGGGTATTGTATATTTGTTGTTTTTTGACAGTTTGCGATTTTTATCAACGAAATTTATTTCAATCATTGTATTTCTCGACCCCGCTGTCGCGATCGTGCTCGATACCGTCTTCACAGGCTTCCGCCCTGACCTCTATCAAACGCTTGGCATCGTAATGATCTTTGCGGGCATGGCCTTGACGCTTGTCAGGAGGCAGGGGAAGGCGAATGTGACAGCTGAGGGTACGGAGATTGAACAAATACAATAAAAAATGTAAAAAGGCCTATGCGGCCTTTTTTTGTTTTAGGTCAATTGACTCTCGCTAATCCTTAAAATAAGATAAATTTTCTAGAAAAATATTGTAATAATATTTCAGTCTAGTTAAGATTATTGAGTAAATATTACTTTTATTACAAAAGGAGAGAGAAAATGAAAAAAAGAAAGAGGCGAAACTTTAAAAGGTTCATAGCAGCATTTTTAGTGTTGGCTTTAATAATTTCATTAGTGCCAGCCGATGTACTAGCAAAATCCACAGAAGAAGAGAATGGAAATCGTATTGCTGCCGATGATCCAGAAGAAACTCTTCAGAAAGAACAAACTGAGGAAGCTGTACCTTTTGATCCAAAAGATATAAACAAAGAGGGTGAGATCACCTCTGAAAGAACAGAAAATACAAAACTCTATTATGAAGGTGACGGTGTCTATAAACAGGAAGTATACCTTGATCCTATTCATACAAAGGAAACACCTGATGCCGACTGGGAAGACATTTCTCCTGAGTTAAAAGAGTCGACAAGCAAACAAGTCGAGACAGAGAACGCTATTTTGAATTCAGATTTTCAAAAGCAAATGAAGAACGGGCTTTATGCGACTTTTGAGCATAATGACCATAAGGTTACATATTCACTTGTAGAAGCGAAAGGCCTGAATAAAACTTCACTTACTCCGAAAGATACCTCAGCAGATTATAAGACTGACAGTAATGAGATTGTGTATCCGGATGTTTTTCCGAATATTGATCTTCAGACTTTCACATTCAATGAAAACATAAAAGAAGATTTAGTCCTTCATCAGTATGATGGATACAACACATTTACATTTCAGTTAAAAACCGATTTGCAGGCTAAAGAACAAGAGGATGGATCCATTGATTTTTCTGATGAAAAAGGCAAAGTTGTTTTTTCTGTGCCTAAACCTTTTATGACGGATTCAAAACTAGATGAGCTTTCCGGCGAGGTTGAACGGTCAGACAAAGTCAGCTATAAGCTGGAAAAGAATGAAGAAGGGTATTTGCTTCATCTTACGGCAGACGAGAACTGGCTGAAAGACCCAGAACGCGTATATCCAGTATCTATCGACCCGTCAACTTCTTTATCTGTTTCATCGGACACGTTTGTCATGAGTGCCTACCCGACGACGAACTATTCGGCCTCCTCACAAAAATGGGATGCTAATTTAAAGGCCTATGTACTGAAAACGGGCTATTATGACAAAACAACAGGCACAAACTATGCGTTCATGAAATTTAACAACCTAAAGCCAATTCAAAATATGACTGTCACTAAAGCTACATTAAAAACATACGTAGCCCATTCCTATTATGGAACAAAGGCAACCGGTCTTTGGCTGGATACGGTCAACAGCAATTATGATAATGCAAAAGTGACATGGAACACCAAACCGGCATCTAAAAATATCGGAAAAGCCGACGTCCATAAAGGACAGTGGGCGAGTTATGATGTGACCGCTGCTGTAAAGTCATGGAACTCCGGCGGGGCCAACTATGGGTTTAAGCTTCATACAAACGGAAACGGCAAGGAGTATTGGAAAAAACTAATTTCTTCAGCGAACTCCGCCAATAAACCGTATATTGAAGTGACGTATACCATACCAAAGGGAAACACACCTACAATCAAAGCCTATCACAACGGCGATTCCACAGGTTATTTCGATATCAGCTGGAAAAAGGTTGAAGGCGCAAAAGGATATAAGGTATGGATCTACAATGGTAAGGAATATCAAGCGATTTCTGCAGGCAACGTCACGTCGTGGAGCACAAAAGGGAAAAAAATCTGGCCTACGAGCGCAGAAATTGCCTCCAAGAGATATAAACTGCATCTGGACGGCAAGGGTGGAGCTGAATTGGCATTAGATCCATCCCCGGTCTATAAGAATTCCGGCGGAAGCTATGCTACAAGCAAAAACTACTGGATTGGCGTCAGTGCGATATTTGACCAAGGTGAAGGAGCGATGTCCGCACCGGCAAAGCCCGTTATCCCTAATGTAGGAAAAGCACAAGCACCATCAGCAAAGGGCTACAATAATGGGAATGCCACAGGTTATTTCGATCTTTCTTGGAAAGCTGTATCTGGTGCAACCGGCTATAAGATTCAGGTGTTCAATGGGAAAGGCTTTGAGACACTTGATCTCGGAAATCAGACGTCTTGGACCACAAAAGGGAAAAAGATCTGGCCGACAAGTGCAGAAATCAAGGCGGGAAAATATGCTCTTCACCTAAAGGACGGGAGCGGAGCAGAGCTGCCGATCAATCCCGGCCCAACTTATAAAAACGCCGGGGGAGATGGAGCCAAAAGAAATTACTCGTTTAAAATTATCGCATACAACAAAGACGGCGAATCCATTGCATCACCGGCTGCTAACCCGGCACTTCCTGATATCGCTAAGCCAAAGAATTTAACTGGCTATTTGTATACAAATACAAAATCGAGTCAAACGGGCTATGTAAATTTGATATGGGAAAAGGTTCAAAATGCGAAAGGCTATAAAGTTAACATTTATAACGGTAAAGAATATCAATCCTTTGATGTGGGTGACGCGGATCATTGGACAACCCAAAATAAAAACATCTGGCCGACTTCTGAGGAAATCAAAGCTGGAAGCTATAAGCTTCATACCGATGGAAAAGGCGGGGAATTAGCCCTCGATCCATCACCTGTTTATAACAATGCAAATGGGAATTACAAAGGGAAGAAGAATTATTCTTTCACGCTTCTCGCCTATGATGCGAATGGTGAAACAATTCCAACGGCGCCCTTTAACCCAACGTTCCATGAAGGAGCAGAATTCCTTGGGACAGAAGAATACTGGTCTATCATTGATATCCCAAGCGGCCAGTTAAATGGTGCGACAGGCAATGTCATTGTGAATGAAGAAGATTTGTCAATTGACGGACGTGGTCCGGGACTTGGCTTATCGAGAACCTACAACAGTCTTGACAGCTCTGATCATTTATTTGGGCAAGGCTGGTATGCTGATGCAGAAACATCTGTCATCTCAACGGATGGCGGGGCAATGTATATCGATGAAGACGCTACGACACATCGATTCACGAAAAAAGCCGATGGCACCTATCAGCCGCCGACCGGTGTATATCTTGAATTAACAGAAACAACTGATCAGTTCATATTAAAAACAAAGGATCAAACCAACGCTTATTTCAATAAAAAAGGCGGCAAACTCCAAAAGGTAGTGGATGGCCACAACAATGCAACTGTCTATACTTACAATGACAAAAATCAACTGACCGCCATTACAGATGCATCAGGCCGCAAGCTTACATTTACCTATGATGAAAACGGCCATGTGACGTCCATCACCGGACCTAAGAATAAGAAAGTCACCTACTCATATGAGAATGATTTGCTGAAGAAGGTTACAGATACAGACGGGACTGTCACAAGCTATGACTACGATAGCGAAGGGCGCCTTGTCAAACAGTATTCAGCCAACAGTACCGAAGCAAAGCCTGTCTTTACCGAATATCAGTATAATGGACACCGTCTTGATAAAGCGATTAACGCTAAGAAAGAAACATATGTCTATAGCTATGATGCTGATAAAAAGACGCTTCTCATGACACAGCCGAATGGCCGGAAAGTACAGTACGGCTATAATGAAGCGGGAAATCCGATTCAGGTCATTGATGATGCGGAAGGGTTAAAAATTACAACGAATACAAAGTATGAAGGCAACAATGTTGTAGAAGATGTCGATCCAAACGACGTCGGCACCGGAAAAGCAACGGAAAGCTATCAATATGACAAAGATGGCAACGTTACGTCTGTTAAAGACGCATATGGAACTGAGACATACGAATACAACAAAAACAACGATGTCACAAAAATGAAGGATACCGAGGGCAATGTCACGGATATTGCTTATGACGGACTGGATGCTGTATCCGAAACCGATCAGAGTGGAAAATCATCGTCAGCAGCCGTTTATGATAAATACGGAAATCAGATTCAATCCAGCAAAGATTTATCAGCTTCAACTAATATTTTGAAAGATGGAAGCTTTGAAGCGCAAAAATCCGGCTGGAATCTGACTGCTTCTAAAGACAGCGGCAAAATCTCAATTATCACCGATAAAAGCGGGGTTCTTTCCGGATCAAAGGCATTGGAAGTCTTGAGCCAATCAACGTCTGCCGGAACAGATCATGGGTATTCGTCAGCAACACAAACAGTTGAGCTGGAGCCGAATACAACCTATACATTAAGCGGGAAAATCAAAACAGATCTTGCGAAATCAAGAGCCTACTTTAACATTGATTTGCGAGACAAAGATCAAAAACGGATTCAATGGATTCACAATGAATACAGTGCATTAGCCGGAAAAAATGACTGGACAAAACGGCAAATCACTTTTACGACTCCAGCAAATGCAGGAAAAGCTGTTGTGTATATGGAAGTTGATCATAAAGATAAAGATGGCAAAGGAAAAGCATGGTTCGATGAAGTCCAGCTGGAAAAAGGCGAAGTATCGTCAAGCTATAACCCAGTTCAAAACAGCAGTTTCACCTCAGCAACGGAAAGCTGGAATGTAAGCGGAGCATCCGTTGATTCTGAAGAAGGCTTTAATGATGATGTATCATTAAAAGCTGCCCGGACCAGTGCGTCCCAAGCCGGATCAGTAACAAAACAAACCGTTGTCTTAGGGCAAAGCGCAAATGACAAATCGGTTTATCTCACACTGACAGGAATGTCGAAAGCAAGCAGCGTCAAATTTACAGATGAAAAAGACTATTCTCTGCAGGCGAATGTCACTTACGCTGACGGCAGCACAGGCGTCTACAATGCGAAATTCCCTTCTGGAACACAGGAATGGAACCGGGCAGCTGTCGTCATCCCTAAAACAAAGCCGATCAATAAAGTAGATATTAGTATTCTGTTCCAAAAGAGTGCGACAGGCACAGTCTGGTTTGATGATATCCGTTTGATTGAAGGAAGCCTTCTGACTAAAAGCACGTATGACAGTAATGGCAACTATGTGACCAAGGAAGAGGACGAACTAGGTTACGCCACTTCAACTGATTACGATGAAACTGGTAAGAAAACGTCTGAAACAGATGCAAAAGGTGAAAAAACAACCTATACGTATGATCAGGCAGACCAATTGACAAACATGACGCTCTCTAACGGCACGTCTATCCTTCACAGCTATGATAAGGAAGGCAATGAGGTAAGCAAAACCATCCGGGCGGGAGCAGATCAAACCTATAAATACGAATATGATGTGATGGGCAAGCTTGTCAAAACAACTGATCCTCTGGGCAATGTGTTAGCAAGCGAATATGATGCCAACAGCAACCTGACCAAAACCATTTCACCAAATGGCAACGAAGTGTCTCTTTCTTATGATGGAACAGACCGGGTGAAATCAAAGTCGTATAACGGTACAGAAAAGTACAATTTCACGTATGACAAAAATGGAAATGAAACGTCGGTCGTCAATAAAGAGCAGAACACCACAAAAAAACGGACATTTGACAACAAAAACCGTTTAACCGAATTGACTGACCGCGGCGGCAGCCAAACTTGGACATATCCTAGTGACTCCGATAAGCTGAAAACCTTCTCGTGGAGCCATGGAGATCAAAAAGGAACGAATCAATTTACGTATAACAAACTTGATCAAATGATTGAGATGAAAGACAGTACATCTTCCTATTCATTTGATTATGATGAAAATGGAAACGTCCAAACCTTTATTACGGGCAACGGCGGCGGAACAAGTTTTTCATATGACGAAAGAAACCTTGTAAGCTCGCTGCATATCGGCGACAAAAATGGCGGAAGCATTCTGACAGAAAGCTATGAATACGACGCCAACGGCAACCGCACAACGATAAACAGCTCAGCAAGCGGCAAGGTGCAATATGAGTATGGGAAGCTGAATCAGCTTGTCAAAGAAACCCATGAAGACGGTACTGTTATTGAATACACATATGATGGATTCGGAAACCGGAAAACCGTTACAACTGTAAAAGACGGTTCGAGCAAAACGGTGAACGCCTCTTTCAACATCATGAACCAGCTGACAAAAGTCAATGAAGAAAGCATCTCGTACGATAAAAACGGCAACCGCACATCCGACGGCAAATTCACATATACGTGGGATGCAGAAGACAACCTGACCGCCGTTACCAAAAAAGGCGAAGACAAGCCATTCGCAACGTATAAGTATGATGAAAAAGGAAACAGAATCCAAAAAACGGTCAACGGAAAAGTCACGAATTACTTCTACGACGGAGACAGCTTGAACGTCTTGTATGAAACAGACGCAGACAACAACGTCACAAAATCATACACGTACGGAGACAGCGGCCAGCTGTTTTCCTACACAGAAAATGGCAAGAAATATTTCTATCACTACAACGCACACGGCGATGTCATCGCGATCTCAGACAGCACTGGAAAAACGGTTGCCAAATATCAGTACGACGCATGGGGAAATCCAACAAAAACCGAAGCAAGCGACGAAGTGAAAGACAACCGCTACCGCTACGCAGGCTACCAATACGACGAAGAAACCGGCCTGTACTATCTCATGGCCCGCTACTACGAGCCAAGAAACGGCGTGTTCCTATCGCTCGACCCAGACCCAGGTAGCGACGGAGACTCATTGGATCAGAATGGGTATGCTTATGGAAATAATAACCCTGTGATGAATGTTGACCCAGATGGGCATTGGGTATGGCTAGCCATTAATGCTGGATTTGCGGCTTATGATGCTTACAAAGCATATAAATCTGGTAAGGGCTGGCGAGGAGTTGCTAAAGCTGCAGCATATGGTTTTGTAGGTGGAGGTAGATTCAAACTTGCCAAAAGAGCCTACAGGAGTATAAGAAATATATATAGGGCAAAGAAAACTAAAAGAATAGCGAAGAAATTTAAATATGATTCCACTGCATATAAACATGCTAAAAATGGTAGATATGTTCCTAGACATCATATAGCCAGTACTATTGTATATGGAAAAAGAAAACGAGATGGTGCTAAAGGGTATAGTGCTTATTATTCGACGATGTATAAGAATGGTAAAAAATACAGTATGAAAGTCGTTTACAATAAGAGAACCAAGAGAGTAAGACATTATCATTATCAAGACTACTATAAAAAGAAAAGGTGAAGGGGGTTGTTATTTTGAATTTGCTTTTAATCGAGATGGAGCCTTACAAACTCTCTATTGAATTAAAAGATTTTAATGAAAAGAGGGAAAATACCAAATTTATCTGCGAAATAAAATATAACTCTCTAAATATATGTTTACTCCTTGAAAATATTTGTTACACTCAATCTGTTTTGAAAATATTTGAAAATGATCTAGTAGAGTTATTAAATGGGAAGATTAATAATTGTATTTTAAAAGACGAAAAGGAAAACTTTACAATTTCAGTTAAAAATTCTAATGAGTCTTTTGAAATCGAAATCATTTTAGAAGTTCTAGGTAATAGGTTATCTGTTCTTCATTTTAAACAAAAGGCAGATTCTTATTTGGTAAATCTTTTAAAAAATAATATTAACGACTTTCTATCTGTTTTTTAAGGAGGGATACATTGAACAGTCTCACTACCAATAATAATTTTTCTAAACTTGAATTTAGAATTTTACAGGTCGATCAATCAGATGAATTTGATGGAGGATACCATTTTATAAGTTACTTAACAATATCAGAAGAAAACCTTTTAGTTGAGATAAAGGAAATTGAGTTAAATCTTAGGTTCTTCAAAGATTGGCTGGAATTTATCTTTAGCACTTCAAAAAAAGAATTAGTTTCTTTGGATGGAAGACTTAGATTAACTATTAATAATCAACATAACCATTTAACAATGAAATTTATATACGTTGAAATTGACTATGAGGAGGAAATTTTCAAAGAGTTGCATCTCTATAATGAGGAAATCACATCATTTAGAAATAAACTTAATAAATTTATTGATTTTTATATGTATAAATAAAGTTGTGAACAATATAGCCTGTACTAATTAATTAAGTACAGGCTTCCTTTTTTAAAATTTGGAGAATTTATGATTATCATCAAGCCGCTTTTATATAAGGATTTGTTGGTATATAAACAGAGATTAGTCAGGAGAGGAAGAATATACAATACAATTGAACAATGGATAGATTATATTGACGGGGATGCGATGTTTTAAAGGTTGATTATCAGTTCTTTAAAAAAGAACTCTCACTCGATATTCAAGTTTTTGAAAACAATAATAAATATACTCATAACATTCTCTTTCAAAATGTAGCTTCTGTTTATTTTAATGCAGGTGACGGTGATATCAGATTGGAGAAAATTGTTCCAGAAGAATACAATTGGCAAATATTTGAGATTAGTTATCACCCGGAAGGAATCGGAAATCTATCAAATCTTATGATACCAGAGTATCAATCAAATGCTAATTTTCTCATTGACATAAACAGAAGATTGATATCTGTAAAGGTTGAGTTTGTTTCTTTTGATTCAAAACAATTCTATGCGTATAAGGTTAACGAGTAAAAGAATTTCTAACTAGGGAGTATAACCAATGAAAAAAATAAAAATGAATAAAATCATCAACACGGACACCCAAGATTGTTTTTTTCATGCTGATCCACAGGGGCGTGTCTACATTGGAAAAGGTGAGAGAGGTGATATCACTGTTTCAATCTATGATCCTGCTGGTGATGTTCGGGATTTTAGAGTGAAAGAGCAGATTACATATAGCGATATTTAGCTCTTCCAACAATGAGCAGATGGCATGTCTTCGTTTATTACGAATCGTATGAGCCGAAGGTAAAGGTTTTTTCAGAAGAGGGAAAGTGAAAAGTGATTTTTACTTGCCTTCAGGGGTTTCCTCCTGTCTTTGGATGAAAAACAACAGCTTTGGGTCGGTTTAAATGATGAAGGGATTTATCATGATGAAAATCCTGACTGTCATAGTGTTTGGTGTTTTACTTTGGATGGTAAGCAGAAGGAAATACACATTGATAGAAGGCTCGAAGAAATGGATGCGCCGGCTGTAGATGATTGTTAGGGGCTTGCAGAAAAAGACGGGTTGATTTATATGCTGTATTACGGAGATGCAGTCATCGCCGCATTTAATGAAACTGTCGTGAGACGGGTGTGGATTCTGTCGGATAAAGAGCCGGACTCAGAAGCATTTTGATCAGCTCGCGATATCTGAAGAAGGTTTTTTGGTTGGGACGTTCAATTGTTACGGTGAAGAGCTTGAGTCGTTTCTTTATTTAATTTCTGCCGATGTGAGTCTGCCGATGCAAGAGGTGAAGTGTTGTGATTCGAATGGTGAAGCCCTAGACGTTCAACAGCTGAAACTGACAAGCATCGCTGTTTACGCAGTGACCTCTTCTGGTATTTATAAGCAGGATATCCAATAAGGTGTTGATGAGATTATGATGAATTGGCGCGCTTTAAGTCAGACAAAACAAGAACGCATCTGGTCAGAAGTGAACAAGCTCATAAAATGGAAGCCCGGAAGCAGATGTCATCACATCATCCCGCCTGATCCATATCAAGTGTTTGATATTTCAAGCGGGATGAGCGGTAAAGCCAGTAATGATGATGTGGTCAGAGTGCTGAATGATTTAGAGACTTCGATTTTAAAAACATTTCAATCATGTACTGGAAAACACGGTGTGATGTACGCATTAGACTGACAGCATGACGGATATATGTTTAGCCCTCATCAGGCAATGCCTCAGGATGAATTTGGCGAATAGTCTGTTCCCGTATTTCCAAATGGAGACTATTATTTCTTTTTTCATCAGGACTTCTCTTGGGGACTTTTGGGAGGCCCGTGGAAATGTACAATCACTGTGTTTGGTGAAGAGCTGTTAGAGGCGATAGATAATGATCCGCCTATCCTGTTTCAAAATAGATGAGATTGTTGCGGAAGGGAGAGGATCAACGTGCTTCAAAAGCTGAGAAAAAGACAGCGAGAGCTTGAAGAAACGCCGTATCCTAGTGAATTGTACGGCTTTGAAGCGGAAATCTATGAGTTTTTTATGCTAGTTGATGGCAGTTTGGATTATGTGCTGGCGAATAAAAGGATGTCCGGGCATCAGCGGCGTTCGTTGGAGAAAAGCTTTTTTGAGCTGTATCCTGACATACTTCCGGATATGATCAAAAACGATAAGGATCTGTATAATCACATTCTCTTGTATGAACAAGTCAGACAAGAGATTTGCGTTGCGCTATCCAACTGATAAGGGGAAGATTTTATGGAAATAACCTCTATAAGCAGTATTGGCAATTTGGACATGATCGAGCTTAAGCCTGACCAAACCGTTATGTCATGCGAACTTGAAGATGCAGAGTCGTTTTATCGTTTTTGGACAGGGCTTGCCTACGATCGAATCATGATACAGGTATTAACGACTGGTTCATTTATAGAAGACCTGTCCGAGTATTTTGAAGGTCATGCTTACAAGGTGACGAAGCTGGACAAAAGGGAATTCCATTTCCAATCCATATTACAGGAAGCAGACCGGGATATTGCAGATTTTCTCTTTCTGCTAGCTTCCATCAATGATGATGTTTTTCTGATCACTGATCCTCAACCGGATAAAAGCTATTTTTCAGAAGGGAAGCTCCAATGCCTAACGGACTCAGGCGAACGGATCATATGGTTTGAATACGATGCTGCGGAGATCTATATGGTTGGCGGTAACTAAAAATAGGAGGTATTCATTTGTATATCACACAATACGAGAAATTGAAAAAGCATCTTTCTGATGAGGATACAGGTCCATTTACATTAAACGAGTTTTCTTTCTATATGAAAGAAGATGATCGTTATATTCATATTCCTGTGTTTGAATGAAAACGATCAGCTCAAACCTGTGACATTCATTTGCGGTTTGAAGACATTAGTGCATCAAGGCTGGATGACCTTGAATCCATTGATGCGGTTGAGTTGGAGATTGAACCGACTGACGATCAATGGGAAAGACTCCGTTATTATGTGTATGATCAAGAAGATCAGATGAGTTTCTATTGCGGAGGTTGGGATGTGATCAAGTGTGACAAGAAGTCACACTGATTTTCCCCACTTTCCAAGCGTTCTTGCTTTTGTTGCCGCATATGTCACGAGAAATGGAAAAGTCACAACCAGGAAAGCCAAAGGCACCCAATTTGATAATCCGGTCAAATAATGGAGTGCAATTGACAAGAGAGTCAGGAAACTCAAGGTGCAGGTGACGTTTCGAACGTCTTTTTCGCTTCTTTTATATTTCTCTCTCATGGTGGATTGATCACTGTATATCGGCGAAGTTCCGGGCTCAGCCGAAAAGATATGCATACCTTGTGAAGAGCAAACATGTTCCCATCCGGCCGCTTCAAACATCTCAGTGTATTCCGCCAAACTTTCTTCCTCAATATCATGATAATCAATACTGTAGATCAATTTCCGCGGCTCAGCTTTTCTAAGCTTATACCCCATAACCGCAAAAGAATCGAGTACCCAGCCTTTGCTGGCCATATCACTTAGTCTCTTCATATCCTTTTCTTCTGAAAAGGCCAATCCTTCAGACATCATAAATTTTTTCTGTTTCATGACTAATCCCCTTTCAATTGTTGAAAAGCACGTTGACCGTGTTCAGCCATCACTTTTCTGCGCTGAATTTCTTTTTTGAGTAGTTCTTGGCCGTGCAAGGTGGTTTGGTACACTTTGCGGCGCGGGTTGTCATTGTTGACAAGCTCAATGATCCCTTCTTGCAGTAATTTCTTTAACAATGTATATAAGGTAGCCGGACCGATCGTAAAGGAGTCATCGGTCATGTCCTCAATCTCCTGCATGATCGAATATCCGTGTTTTGGCTCCAGCAATGTTAAGACAATATAATAGGCTGGATCGGTAAGCTGATCCATTTCCTGCGGACGCTGCTTTGGCAAGCGGTCACCTCATTTCTTATATCAACTAATGATATATCACTTATTGATATAATAAAATCTTCCTTTTTGTTTGTCAACGCAATTTTTTTTCTCCCTTCAGTCATCATAAAGAAACAATCACCGAGTATGCATTAATGTATTCGTTTTCATAGAGGGGGAGTCTTGATGAAAAAATGGATGGCAGCGGTTATTGTGATGATGTTGATGCTGGGTTTTGGAGGGATTGAGAAAGTGAAGGCGGCGGAGCCGAAGGTGTATCAATTTGACTTTGGAAGCGGTTCGGTGGAGCCTGGTTATATTGGTGTCAGGGCGTCTGATCGATATGATCGGTCAAAGGGCTACGGTTTTCAAACACCGGAGAATATGAGGGATGTGGCGGCATCCGGGGCTGGTGTGAAGAGTGATGCGGTTCAGTTTTTAGCGTATGGGACGAAAAGCAATAACACGTTTAATGTTGATCTCCCGAATGGCCTTTATGAGGTGAAGGTGACGCTTGGCAATACGGCAAGGGCCAGTGTGGCGGCGGAGGGCGTGTTTCAGGTTATTAATATGACAGGGGATGGCGCGGAGGATACGTTCCAAATTCCTGTCACCGACGGGCAGCTGAATCTGCTGGTGACAGAGGGAAAGGCAGGCACCGCTTTTACGCTCAGCGCCTTGAAAATAAAGAAATTGTCTGATCAGCCGGTGACGAACCGAACCATTTATGTCGGCGGCGACTCGACGGTGTGCAATTATTATCCGCTCAACAGCAGCAAGCAGGCGGGCTGGGGGCAGATGCTGCCTCACTATATCGATAAACACACCTTTCAAGTGAGAAACATGGCGTCTGGCGGGCAGATCGCGAGAGGGTTCAGAAATGATGGACAGCTTGAGGCGATCTTGAAGTACATCAAGCCGGGGGATTATTTTATGTTGCAGCTCGGCATTAATGACACAAATCCGAAGCATAATGAATCTGAAGCGGAATTTAAAGAGATGATGCGTGATATGATTCGTCAGGTGAAAGCGAAAGGAGCGGACGTCATCCTATCAACACCCCAGGGCCGGGCGACCGATTTTACTTCTGAAGGCATCCATTCGTCTGTCAACAGATGGTACAGGGCCTCTATTTTAGCTTTGGCCGAAGAGGAAAAAACACATCTCATTGACTTAAATGTCCTCAGCTCGGCATACTTTACATCGATCGGTCCGGAAAAAACACTCGCGCTTTATATGGACGGAGATACGCTTCATCCGAACCGCGCTGGGGCTGACGCACTGGCGCGATTGGCTGTTCAGGAGCTAAAACGCCAGGGAATCGATGGCTTTTAATACATCATTTTTCGTCAAAACACATATGCCTTCGTCAATTAGAGTATAATGAGAACATCTGCAAGAGACAGGAGTTTATACATGAGTCATTTTAAAAACTATCAAATCAGTCATGACATTTTACGAGCATTGGAAGGACTGGGATATACAGAACCGACCAAGGTGCAGCAGAGCGTGATCCCCGCTGCCCTTGAACGAAAGGATCTTGTCGTCAAATCACAGACGGGAAGCGGGAAAACGGCTTCGTTCGGGATTCCTCTCTGTGAGCTGGCGGATTGGGATGAAAACAAGCCGCAGGCGCTTATTTTAACTCCAACCCGTGAGCTTGCGGTGCAAGTAAAGGAAGATATCACGAACATCGGACGATTTAAACGGATCAAAGCGACAGCCGTATTTGGAAAATCCTCCTTTGATAAACAAAAAGCTGAGCTTAAGCAAAAAAGCCACATTGTTGTCGGCACGCCGGGACGTGTTCTGGATCATATCGAAAAAGGCACGCTGCCGTTGGATCGTCTCTCTTATTTGGTCATTGATGAAGCGGATGAGATGCTGAATATGGGCTTCATCGAGCAGGTGGAGGCGATTATCAAGCATCTGCCGACTGAGCGTACGACGATGCTGTTTTCGGCGACGCTTCCGCAGGATATCGAGAAGCTGAGCCGTCAATATATGCAAAACCCTGAGCATATCGAAATCAAAGCGGCCGGGCTTACCACAAGAAATATTGAACATGCGGTGATTCAAGTAAGAGAAGAGCATAAATTTTCATTGCTGAAAGATGTGCTGATGACGGAGAATCCCGACAGCTGCATCATTTTCTGCCGAACGAAGGAGCACGTCAATCAGCTGACCGATGAATTGGATGACTTAGGATATCCATGCGATAAAATTCACGGCGGAATGATTCAGGAAGACCGATTCGACGTCATGAATGAATTTAAACGTGGCGAGTACCGTTACTTAGTCGCGACGGATGTCGCCGCGCGCGGGATTGATATTGAAAATATCTCCCTTGTCATCAACTATGATCTGCCGCTTGAAAAGGAAAGCTATGTCCACCGCACGGGCCGAACGGGACGCGCAGGGAACAAAGGAAAGGCCATTTCGTTTGTCACGGCCTTCGAAAAACGGTTTTTAGCCGACATTGAAGAATATATCGGATTTGAGATTCAAAAAATAGAAGCCCCTTCTCAAGAGGAAGTGGCAAGGAAGAAACCAGAATTTCTAGCTAAAATGAATGACCGTCCGGAAAGCAAAAAAGACAAAAGCGAAGAGCTGAATAAAGACATTATGAAGCTGTATTTTAACGGCGGAAAGAAAAAGAAAATCAGAGCCGTTGATTTTGTAGGAACGATTGCCAAAATTGACGGTGTGTCAGCTGACGACATCGGCATCATTACGATCATGGATAACGCCTCATACGTTGAGATTTTAAATGGTAAAGGCCCTCATGTTCTCAAAGTGATGAAGAACACAACCGTCAAAGGGAAACAGCTGAAGGTGAATAAAGCGAATAAATGATGAATGACCTGCTCCCAGTTAAAGGGGCAGGTCATTTTGCTGCTGGCTGACATCGGCGCTGGTCTCCTCCGGAACAAAGGCAAGAATCACAATACCAATTACAAACAAAATGATCAGACTGAACACCGCAGTCGAGGATTTCCCGGTCAGCTGGGCTGTCACGGCAATGAGCAGCGGCCCCATAATTGAGGCGAATTTTCCGAAAATGTTGTAAAAACCGAAGAATTCATTGGCGTGGCGCTTTGGCACAAGCTTGGCGAAATAGGAACGGCTTAGGGCTTGAATACCGCCCTGCGAGGTGGCGACAAGCATAGCCAGTATCCAGAAATCAAGCGTTGTCTCCATAAAATAGGCATACACGCAGACGATCATATAAATGACGATCCCGACGTACAGCATTGTCTTCCCCGTTAAGCGTTCTGCCAGTTTTCCGTATATAATCGAAAACGGCGCGGCGACTACCTGGGTGACAAATAGGATGATCAGAAGGCTTGAGGAGCCGATCCCTAAATCTGATCCATAGGATGTCGACATCGTAATAATCGTGCCGACTCCGTCGATATAAAAGAAATAAGCGAGCAAGAAGAGGAAAAGTGCCCGGTATTGCCTGATCCGTTTCATCGTTTGGCCGAGCCGCTTAAAGCTGTTGATGACAATATGAGGTTCTTTTTTGATGTAATAGCGTTGATGGACATGTTTAATCATTGGGATGGTGAACAGCCCCCACCAGGCAGCCGTTATGAAAAAGGACAGCTGGCTTGCGGCCGATACAGACACTGGAATCGTCTCTGCTTGTGCGAGCAGGATGACAGCAATACTGATGATAAATGGAATCGTGCTGCCAATGTATCCTAAGCCAAAACCCCGTGCCGAGACGAGATTCATCCGTTTCTCAGGCGTGACGTCCACGAGAAAGGCATCATAAAACACATTGGCGCCGGAAAAACCGATAGCCGATATCGTATAAAACAGCAGCAATAGCAGCCAATGCTCACTTGGGATAAAGGCGAGCATCGCGGTGCTGGCGACACCGGCTGACACAAAGAAACCGAAGAACTTTTTCTTGCACCCTTCATAGTCGGCTATTGTGCCTAAAATAGGGCCGAGCATCGCAAGAATAAACGTTGAAATCGCAATGGTATAGCCCAGATAGGCAGTCGATTGAGCGGAACTGATACCGCTTTCCGCAGCTGCTGATTTATAAAATAACGGAAATACCGCGGTGGTCACGACAATTGAGTAAGCAGAATTTGCCCAGTCATATAATACCCAGCTGTTTTCTTGTTTCGTAAAACGTTTCATCATCAGAGCCCCTCTCCGGTAACGATACTTCTATTGTACGAGAAAGGGGCCTGAAAAGAATGGAATGCACGTCAATTTTTACAAAATATTTATGCTTTGCGCTTCAAATCATACTTTTGATTTATTGCTGGGGTTAGGTTCATCTGGTACCATTTAACTATATTTTATGGTATTTTCCAGAAGGGATTCAGCAGAGAGGAGACAGAGCATGAGGCGAATAGGCTTGTGTATAAGCCTGCTGGTCACAGTTCTTGTGATGAGCGCATGCGAAAGTGAAGGTGAGGCTCAGATGTTCGCAGACTGTGATCAAAAGACAGTAAAACAAACCGCAGCCAAACCGATGAGCAGTAAGAAAAGGCAGGATTTCCAAGCCCTCGCAAGCGACAGGCAGCTGGCCATTGTGTTCAGTTCCATGATACAAGTGAGCGAAGCATTTGATTATGGAATCGGCAATCCAGAATACTTCGTGCGAAGCAGCATGACTGAAGAAGAAGCAGACATTGCGAAGGAGAATCTCGAATCGATTAAGCTTGAGAACAAATCGCTCAAAAAACAAAACAGCGAGGCGGTCGCCTTGCTTAAAAAAACGCGTAATCAAGACATGAGCCGCATCGAAATTCAGCAGCTGACAGAAAATAGAGCCGCTTTTTTTGAGACCGCAGACAATATGATCAAACTCATCGGCCAAGTCACACCGAAAAACGCGAAGAAGACAAGACAGCAGCTGGATCAGCTGAAAAAACAATATACACAATACAGCGCCGAAAGCGTCAAAATCATGAACAGCATTGTCAGAAAGCAGAAAGCTGACAAGGCATCATTTGAACGCCATCTGGAGGCGCTGCTTCAAAAACAGCCCGGGCAGCAGGTACGGAGTGAATTGTACTGACCAGCTTCTGTCTTTCCCTGATGATATTGACCTAGTACAAAAAGAATGTACAATCAAGATATAGTCTGTTCTTAGTTGATTGGAGGGACATGTCATGAAAATTGCGAAGGTGATCAACAATAATGTGATCAGCGTGGTCAATGAACAAGGGAAAGAATTGGTCGTCATGGGCAGGGGGCTCGCGTTTCAGAAAAAGTCCGGCGATGATGTCGATGAAGCCCGCATTGAGAAAGTGTTCACGCTCGATAACAAGGATGTATCAGAAAAGTTCAAAACCCTTTTGTATGATATACCGATCGAGTGTATGGAAGTATCCGAAGAGATTATCAGCTACGCAAAATTACAGCTCGGCAAAAAGCTCAACGACAGCATCTATGTGTCGCTGACCGACCATATTAACTTTGCCATCCAGCGCAACCAGAAAGGGCTTGATATCAAAAACGCCTTGCTGTGGGAAACAAAACGGCTCTACAAAGACGAATTTGCGATCGGCAAAGAAGCGTTGGTTATGGTAAAAAACAAGACTGGTGTGTCTCTGCCAGAGGATGAAGCAGGCTTTATTGCTCTGCATATTGTAAATGCCGAGCTGAATGAAGAGATGCCCAATATCATCAACATTACAAAAGTCATGCAAGAGATTTTGAGTATTGTAAAATACCATTTTAAGATTGAATTCAACGAAGAATCGCTTCACTATTATCGGTTCGTCACCCACTTAAAGTTTTTCGCGCAGCGTCTATTTAACGGCACTCACATGGAAAGCCAGGACGATTTTTTGCTGGATACAGTGAAAGAAAAGTATCATCGCGCGTATGAATGCACGAAGAAAATCCAAACCTACATTGAGCGGGAGTATGAGCACAAGCTCACAAGTGACGAACTGCTGTATTTAACCATTCACATAGAAAGGGTAGTTAAACAAGCATAATGAGAGCGCTGACATTTTTGTTTCCTTGTGTACACTTTTTCTTACATTCACATATGAAAATGGCAGGATTGTTACTGATAAAGCAGGCAAAACCTAAATTACAATGAGTGCGGATCATCTCTGTCTGTGCTGATGGTAATTTAGGTTTTTATTTTTTTCAGAGGGAAGATGATGATAGTTACAGGATTCAAGTAAGTAAGATTCGGTATTATCATTATTTTGACCGATGTTCCCTTTTAAAAGAATCATGTAAGATCAACATAGAAAACGCTTTCAATGAAAGGGGAATGCCAATATGCCTTATCTGAAACGAGTGTTGTTGCTTCTTGTCACTGGATTGTTTATGAGTTTGTTTGCAGTCACTTCTACTGCCTCGGCTCAAACAGGTGGATCGTTTTTTGACCCTTTTAACGGCTATAACTCCAGTTTTTGGCAAAAAGCAGATGGTTATTCGAATGGAAATATGTTCAACTGCACGTGGCGGGCTAATAACGTATCAGTGACGTCATTGGGTGAAATGCGTTTAGCGCTAACAAGCCCAGCTTATAACAAGTTTGACTGCGGGGAAAACCGTTCTGTTCAAACATATGGCTATGGACTTTATGAAGTCAGAATGAAACCAGCTAAAAACACAGGGATCGTTTCATCGTTCTTCACTTACACAGGTCCAACAGATGGAACTCCTTGGGATGAGATAGATATCGAATTTTTAGGAAAAGACACAACGAAGGTTCAATTTAACTATTATACAAATGGTGCAGGAAACCATGAGAAGATTGTTGATCTCGGGTTTGATGCAGCCAATGCCTATCATACGTATGCATTCGATTGGCAGCCAAACTCTATTAAATGGTATGTCGACGGGCAATTAAAACATACTGCAACAAACCAAATTCCGACAACACCTGGAAAGATCATGATGAACTTGTGGAATGGCACGGGTGTCGATGACTGGCTCGGTTCCTACAATGGTGTAAATCCGCTATACGCTCATTATGACTGGGTGCGCTATACAAAAAAATAATGCAAAATGTGAAAGAGCCTGCTGCAATATAGCAGGCTCTTATGATTGTAATGAGAAGTTGTTGGCATGAATCTTCTATTCACTCATAATATCCTATTTGATCTTCTCCCCTCTGTAAATCACGTACTCACTCAATGCTGATCAAGCTCATACATTTAGAAAGAAATAATCCCAATCAAAAGTGCGGCAATCGTCATCACAATCGTTGTTCCCACGGCCCATTTAATAGTGAATTTTTGATGGTCGCCAAAGCTGACGCCTGCCATTCCAACCAATAGATAGGTGGAAGGCACAAGCGGGCTGAGCAGATGCACAGGCTGCCCCAGCAAGGAGGCCCTTCCGATTTCAGCGGCGTCTATTCCGTAAGCGGAAGCGGCTTCGGCGATGATGGGAAGGACACCGAAGTAAAAGGCGTCATTCGACATGAAAAAGGTGAATGGCATGCTGACGATCGCAGTGATCAACGGCAGGTGCGGGCCCATGGCATCAGGGATGAGTGAAACGAGAGAATGCGCCATGGCATCGACCATTTTTGTGCCGGAGAGAATGCCTGTGAATATGCCCGCAGCAAACACCATTGAGACAACGTTTAACGCATTACCCGCATGCGCCGAGATTCGTTTCTGCTGCTCTTTGACATTTGGATAGTTGACCATCAAGGCGACGGCGAACGCAGTCATAAAAAGAACAGGGAGCGGCAGCAGGCTGGTGATCAGTGCGGCCATCAGAGCGACAGTCAGCAGCAGGTTAAACCATTGAAGAGCGGGACGCTTGAGCGGTGCGGCCTCCGGATCGGAAGACGGTGCGTTATCAATCGAAATGACGCCGAGCCGCTTCCGCTCTTTCTTTCCGAGGATATAAGCAACGGCGATCACCCAGAGAATGCCGGCGATCATAGCGGGAATCAGCGGCGTGAAAACCTCTGACGTGTCCAATTTTAAGGAGGCCAAAACCCTCGCAGTCGGCCCGCCCCACGGGATAATATTCATAACCCCCGAACCGAGCATCGCTATTCCCGCTAACACCAAACGGTTCATGCCGAGCCGTTTGTAAAGAGGCAGCATCGCTGCAATGGTAATCATATAGGTTGTTGTCCCATCTCCGTCCAGCGAAATGGTCATGGTCAGAACCGCTGTGCCTACGGCGATTTTTAACGGATCTCCTTTGACAAACGATAAGATTTTGGCAATGAGAGGATCAAACAGACCTGAGTCAATCATAATGCCGAAATACAGGATGGCGAATAACAGCATGATACCGGTAGGGGCGAGGTCTGTAACGCCCTGAATCATCATCTCGCCGAGATCTTTGCCAAATCCGCTGATCAGGGCGAACACAATAGGAACGACAATCAAGGCAATAAGAGCGGAAAGCCGGTTAGACATAATAAGGTACATAAAGACAATCATCATCACAAAACCGAGTATGGCAAGCATGATATGACCTCCCCTATTCAACAGCTTTTTTGGTAAGCGCTTCCATCTTTTCTTTCTGTGAAGAAGGCTTATTTCAAATGTGTATGACCGCATATTTATATGTAGACCAAAAATCCTAATGAGCGGATTAGCAGTTTATATGAAGAACGCCACGGGTAAATGTGCTGTAGAATGTTTCGTTTTAAAAAGGGGGAGCAGACATGAGTGATGACCAAAACAAACGTGTAAATGAACACTCAAAGGACGAGCAGCTTGAGCAGTACAGGGCCGATAACAGCGGGAAGAAAATGACGACAAACCAAGGCTTGCGGGTGTCAGAGGATGAGCATTCGTTAAAAGCCGGGGTTCGCGGCCCGACGCTGATGGAGGATTTTCACTTCCGGGAGAAAATGACGCACTTTGACCATGAGAGGATTCCGGAGCGCGTTGTGCATGCGCGCGGATTTGGCGTGCATGGCTTTTTTCAGGTTTACGAACCAATGACCGAGTACACACGGGCCAAATTTCTTCAGGACCCTTCGGTGAAGACACCGGTATTTGTCCGTTTCTCTACGGTTGCGGGTTCTAAAGGCTCCGCAGACACGGTGCGGGATGCCAGAGGCTTTGCGACTAAATTTTATACTGAAGAAGGAAACTATGACCTTGTGGGAAATAACATTCCGGTGTTTTTCATTCAGGACGCAATCAAATTTCCGGATTTGGTTCACGCGTTTAAGCCTGAGCCACACAATGAAATGCCTCAGGCCGCGACTGCTCACGATACATTTTGGGATTTTGTCGCCAATAACCCTGAGTCTGCCCACATGGTGATGTGGACGATGTCTGACAGAGGCATCCCCCGCAGCTACAGAATGATGGAGGGCTTCGGCGTGCACACGTTCCGTTTTGTCAATGAACAAGGAAAGGCACGTTTCGTGAAATTTCACTGGAAGCCGGTGCTCGGCGTGCATTCTCTCGTATGGGATGAAGCGCAGAAAATTGCAGGGAAAGATCCGGATTTCCATCGCCGTGACCTGTGGGAAACAATTGAAAACGGCGGCAAGGTTGAATACGAGCTCGGCGTGCAGATGATTGATGAGGAAGATGAATTCAAGTTTGATTTTGATATTCTTGATCCGACTAAGCTGTGGCCGGAAGAGCTTGTGCCGGTGAAGATCATTGGGAAAATGACGCTGAACCGCAACCAGGATAATGTGTTTGCGGAAACAGAACAAGTCGCATTCCACCCGGGAAATGTCGTGCCGGGCATCGACTTTACAAATGACCCGCTCCTGCAGGGACGGCTTTTCTCTTATACAGACACACAGCTCATCCGTCTTGGCGGTCCGAACTTCCATGAACTTCCGATTAACCGGCCGGTATGTCCATTCCATAACAATCAATACGACGGCTATCACCGGATGACGATCAATAAGGGGCCTGTCGCTTATCATAAAAACTCACTGCAAAACAATGATCCGTCGCCTGCGACAGCTGAAGAAGGCGGCTACGTCCACTATCAGGAAAAAGTCGAGGGCAAAAAAATCCGCCAGCGAAGCGACAGCTTCAACGATTATTACTCACAGGCGAAGCTTTTCTGGAACAGCATGTCTCCTGTGGAGAAACAGCATATCATTTCTGCTTTCTGCTTCGAGGTCGGGAAGGTCAAAAGCAAAGACGTACAGCGGCAGGTCGTTGATGTGTTCAGCAATGTCGATGCAGATTTAGCAGAAGAAATCGCCAAAGGAGTAGGCGTGGCGGCACCCGCGAAGCGTAAAGCATCTAAAGAAATTCTTACTTCGCCTGCGTTAAGCCAAGCCCGTACAGTGAAAACCGCGTCAACAAGAAAAGTCGCTGTACTCGCCGGAAACGGATTTCATGAAAAAGAGCTGCAAACAGTGCTGGAAGCCTTAAAGCAAGAAGGAATCACAGTGGATATCATCAGTCAAAATCTGGGGTATATGACAAGCGGCAGCGGACAGCAGCTTGAGGCCAGCGGCACGTTCCTGACGGCTGATTCTGTTCTGTATGATGCCGTCTATGCTGCAGGAGGGCTGGAGTTAAAAGACAACAAACAAGCGATGGCGTTTATCAGAGAAGCTTACAATCACTACAAGGCGATCGGTGCGGCAAATGAAGGAATTGACCTTCTTCAATCCTCTGTCGGGACAAGAGAGGGGCCAGGCCTCGTAACGGCTAAAGATGAACCTGACTACACCGCTTTCAGCAAGGCATTTATCGATGCGGTTGCTGCTCATCGCCATTGGGATAGACGAATTTGATCGGCTCCTGTATCTTTAAGGAAGATACTTTTCATAAGGAGCATGACAAATGAACGAAAAACAGCTCGCTGAAGCTTACGAACGCGATGAAAATATGATGATTTTGGTGTTTGCCCAGTGGTGCGTGAACCATGATCTTGATCCGATGGAGATGTACACCAAAGCGTATCCGCAGCAAAAGCTGAATGAAAGCTTGAAAAAAACCATGGACGATCTGGTCGTGCCAAAACACGAAGCAGAGCACATTCCGGACCAGACTGTCATTGCGGTATTAGAGATGTTCGGAAATACAGATTTGGCACAGGCCGTTCATGAAGCGATTTCTGGGCGCAAACAGTAAAAAAAGAGACATCCTGTGTCTCTTTTTTTATTGGAAAAATCATGCTGTTAGACCTAGAAACTTCTTTCGATTTAATCAGTCTATAAAAGTGTGTATTGCTTAAATAAGGGAATGATAAACAACGACATCAAAGGAGGAGATTGTATGAAATGGAATAAAATGCTGAAAGCCGCGGGGATTGCAGTCTTGCTTTTTTCCGTATTTGCATATGCGGCCCCATCTTTAAACGCAGTTCAAACGAAAAAACCGACTGTCAGCACCCATACGTACAAAAAAATCAAGGAATTAAAGTATCCACAAGTGCATCTCATCGGGAATGCCGCTTTTGAAAAGAAAATCAATCAAGAGCTGAAAGCCTACATTGAACAATCGTATCAGGAATATCTGAAAAACAAAAAAGCAGGCGAACAGCAGGGCTTTAAAACGGAATATCAAACATCCTTTAGCGTCAAATACAATGCGGCAGGCAAGCTCAGCATTCAAACACTCAATTATATCTATTCAGGCGGCGCCCACGGTTTAACGTCTGTCCAGTCCTTCAACTATGACTTGAAAGCACAAAAGCGGGTAACGCTGGATCAGATTCTGAACACCAAAACAAAAGTCAGCAAAACGAGAGATTACCTATATAGCTATATCAAAAAACACGATGAGCTGTTTTTCCCTGATGTCAAGAAAGAGGATATAACCCTAAACAAAGACACAATGTTTTACTTTACGGCAAACGGGATCGCCATCGTCTTCGGCCAGTATGACTTGGGGCCTTATGCAGCGGGAATCCGGAATGTGCAGGTGCCAGCCTCTATTTATCAATAATGAAAAGAGCCATATCCGAAAAGGGATATGGCTCAATGTTTCTACCACACAAACAGGCCGACAATCGCAGCACTTAATAAAGATACCGCAATTCCGCTGACGAGGAGCTTCCACACGTTTCTCCCGATGACCGTTGACTTTTCTCCGTCAAGGATCGAATTGTACGTGCCGTAAATCATGCCGACCGTACTGAAGTTTGCAAAGGACGTCAGGAATGTCGTCGCCACCGCAACGGTGTGAGGCGGAAGGGATTTGAGATTGTTTTTCAAGTCAAGCATCGCAACAAACTCGTTCGTTGCTAATTTCATGCCCATCAGCTGAGCAACATACATCGCATCGTGCACTGGCAGTCCAAGCAGGAATGCGAACGGACTGAACAGATAAGCAAAAATCGTCTGGATGGTCAGGCCGTGTACGAAAACGCCAAGAATGCCATTAACTGCTGACGTTAATGCGACATATCCGATCACCATTGCCAAAATAACGATAACCATGTTCATGCCGACAAGCATACTGTTAGAAATCGTAGAGAAAAAGTCTTTCTTCTCTTCTTTAGGCGGTGTATAGATGATATCTTCATCCTCCGGCACGTGAACAGGATTCAGCAGGTTTGCGATAATCAGCGCGTTTAAGCAGTTCAAAGGAATGGCTGTAAACACGTATGTCGCAGGCACCATTGACAGATAAGATCCGATAATGGAGCCGCTGATGCTGCTCATGCTCATTAAGCCGAATGTGAGCAGGCGGTTGTTGCTTAAAACCGTTAGCTGCTGGCGAATAACCGCAAGTGCTTCGGTATTTCCCAGGAACATCATTTGAATAGAGAAAAAGCTTTCTAATTTCGGCAAGCGGGAAGCCTTTGAAATCACCCATCCGATTTTATCAATCAGCCAAGGCAAAATGCCGAAATACGTTAAAATATCAAAGAATGTGACGATAAAGATAATTGGAAGAAGCGCACTAAAGAAAAAGTCTACTGTTTCATTCGCCATTACTGACGGAAAGGCAAACGCGATACCGTCACTGGCGCAAGCAATCAGCCAAGTGAAGAAATCACCGATTTTACCGATAGCCCAGCTTCCGACTTTTGTTCCCAGCATAAACCAAGTAATCAGCAATTCCAGAACAATTAACGTCATGATCGGGCGCCACTTGATTTTCTTTTTCTGCGGAGAACATAGGAATACAACTGCCATAATCACAATGAGACCGACAAGGTTTAGTAAAAAGTACATGATAGCAACTCCTATGAGGGTTATTATGGAAACAAAAAAAGCTCTTATCCTTCACAAATTCTGGAAGTGCAGAAAGTGTGAAAAATAAGAGCAAACAGAAAAGAACTTGTCCTTTTCAACTCGTTCAAATTTATTCAAACTTTCTTGTAGTCTAGTTTTTTACGGTTACTAGGTAGAAACAATCAGACCATATTACTGATCATATACAAGAATGTCTTTTTCTAAGATGATAGCAGTATTTTATCCTTTCACTTTTTGAAAATCAACCTTTTTAACTATTTTCACAATAATAAAATTTATATTCTGAAATGAGAAAATAAAGGAAAAACATGCTGGATTGCTATGCTGATATGATGTTGGCGGGATACCAGCATGTCAGTACTGATTTTTCTTCACTATAAGGTTCTAGCTCCTGGAGATTTGTTGTATAATGGAAATGGGGAAACCCATACAGCAGAAAGGGAGTTTTTTCATGATTATCCAATTCATTCGTTATAGATAATGACAGGTGTAGACAAACTGCCAGACTTGGCCAATTTTTGAGATAGGCCTAGGTTTATTTGTCTATGCCTTTTTCATTTATCTAAAAATGAATGAATGGGGTGTTTTTTATCATGAAGCGAACAGTTGATTTCAGCATGTTTCGATGCCCGCTCTGCGATTCTTCTATGGATGCGGCATCAGGGAAAAGCTTGATTTGTACAGAACGAGGACATACATTTGATCTATCTCGGCACGGCTACGTGAACTTTCTGACGAAGCCGGTCAAAACCAGTTACGGTGCCGAGCTTTTTGAAGCGAGGAGCAGGCTGATTGGAGAATGTGGTTTTTTTGACCCGCTCCATGATGCGATTGCAGAACTCATCAGTCATCCCAAATCTGGTCATGAGGCATTCACCATCCTGGACAGCGGTTGCGGTGAGGGTTCTCATTTGAATGCGCTTTGCGGGTTTGATTATGCAGGGAAAGCAGCGATAGGAACCGGCATAGATCTTTCGAAGGATGGGATCTTAAAAGCTTCTAAGGCATTCAAAGATCAGATGTGGGCGGTTGCCGATGTGGCGCGTGCTCCTTTTCATGATCGCCAATTTGATGTTGTTCTGTCTATTTTTTCGCCGTCCAATTATGCAGAGTTTCATAGACTGCTGAAGAATGATGGCATGCTCGTAAAAGTAGTGCCGCGAAGCGACTATTTAATAGAATTAAGGCAATTTTTATATACTGATTCACCAAGGCGCACGTATTCCAATGCGGCAGCTGTTGAGCGTTTTACAGCAAATGCAGCACACAGCCGTCCTGTCAGGCTGCGCTATGTTAAAACGCTTGACCAGCAGGCGATCCACTGGCTTCTCAAGATGACGCCGCTTGCCTGGTCGGCGCCGAAAGATCGAGTCAGCCTCCTGATAGAGATGAAAACAGCCGATATTACGGTTGATGTTGATATCCTAATAGGAATGAAATGAATGGCAGAGGAAAGCTCCGAAAAAAGGAGCTTTCCTTTTTTAATCGGAATAGTTGGCCCACGCTTCTCGTACATATGGAAAGGGGACGGAAACAGCCGATGCGGACAGGTTTTTGTAAACGCTTTCTAGTTCGCGGAAACGGGGGATGTGTGTGTGGAACTGATCATCATTCTATTGGCGTTAGGTTTGCTGATGTTTACGGCGTATCGGGGATTTTCTGTCATATTGTTTGCGCCGATTTGCGCGTTATTCGCGGTGCTCCTGACAGATCCAAGCCATGTGCTTCCTTTTTTTTCATCAATTTTTATGGAGAAGATGGCGGGTTTTATTAAGCTGTATTTCCCAGTGTTTTTGCTCGGTGCCATTTTTGGAAAGGTCGTTGAAATGGCCGGGCTTGCGGCATCAATCGCGAAAACAATTGTCCGGCTTGTCGGGGCAAAAAGAGCGATACTTGCCATTGTGCTGATGGGTGCTGTCTTGACGTACAGCGGTGTCAGCCTGTTTGTTGTCGTATTTGCCGTATATCCTTTTGCGAAAAACATGTTCCAAGAAGCAAACATACCAAAACGCCTCATCCCGGGAACGATTGCTTTAGGGGCTTTTACGTTTACGATGGACGCACTTCCGGGAACGCCGCAAATCCAAAATGTCATTCCGACGTCGTTTTTCAAAACAGACATTTATGCCGCCCCTTGGCTGGGCTTGATGGGCGCAGTGATTGTGCTGGCAGCTGGGATGCTCTATTTGGAATCAAGGCGGAAAAAAGCGCAGGCATCTGGCGAAGGCTATGGCGGTTTTGATTCGCAGAATGCTCCTGCTCCTGAATCGATTGAGTCCGCGGCTGAACCGGACAAAAGCCCGATTCGGCACGCGCTTGCCTTTGTCCCGCTTATTCTCGTCGGTGCAGTGAATAAATATTTTACCATTTACCTGCCAAAGTGGTATCCGAATGGATTTGATTTTTCTTCCATAGGATTAAAGGAGTTCGGCAGGCTTGATATTTCTTCAGCAGCTGCTATTTGGTCGGTGGAGATTGCTTTAGTGATTGGCATCATCACAACGATTTTATTTGATTGGAGAAGTGTGTTTGCCCAATTGAAGGAAGGGCTGAATGAAGGAATTGGCGGCGCCTTGCTGGCATCTATGAATACGGGTGCCGAGTACGGGTTCGGAGGCATTATCGCCGCGCTGCCGGGGTTTCATAAGCTGAGCAGCGGAATTTCACATACTTTTACCGATCCGCTTGTAAATGGCGCCGTTACGACAACTGCGCTGGCGGGAATCACCGGCTCGGCTTCAGGAGGAATGGGCATTGCGTTAAGCGCGATGTCAGAACAATACTTACAGGCGATTCAGGCTTACAATATTCCGCCAGAGGTGATGCATCGGGTCATTTCAATGGCATCAGGCGGGATGGATACACTGCCGCATAATGGCGCCGTTATCACGCTTCTGGCCGTGACGGGTTTGACCCACCGGCAATCCTATCGCGATATTTTTGCGATCACGCTCATTAAAACGGCTGCCGTATTTGCTGTGATCGCGATTTACAGCCTGACTGGTCTAGTGTAGAAGAAAACGAAAGGAGTATCAATATGGGAAAAGTGCTGTCATCAAGCAAGGAAGCTGCGAAACTGATTCATGATGGGGATACGCTGATCGCGGGAGGGTTTGGGCTGTGCGGCATCCCTGAACAGCTCATTTTGTCTATAAGAGATCAGGGAGTAAAGGATTTAACCGTTGTCAGCAATAACTGCGGAGTCGATGACTGGGGGCTTGGTTTGCTTCTGGCTAACAAGCAAATCAAGAAAATGATTGCTTCCTATGTCGGTGAAAATAAAATTTTTGAGCGGCAGTTTTTAAGCGGAGAGCTTGAGGTCGAGCTTGTTCCCCAAGGAACGCTCGCTGAGAGAATTCGTGCAGGCGGTGCAGGCATACCGGGATTTTATACGGCGACAGGCGTCGGCACCTCCATAGCCGAGGGAAAAGAACATAAAACATTCGGCGGCCGGACTTATGTGCTGGAGCGAGGCATTACCGGCGATGTGGCGATCGTCAAAGCGTGGAAAGCGGACACCATGGGCAATTTGGTTTTTAGGAAAACGGCGAGAAATTTCAATCCCATTGCCGCCATGGCAGGCAAGATCACGATTGCCGAGGCGGAAGAAATCGTGGAAGCAGGAGAGCTCGATCCAGATCACATCCATACGCCGGGAATTTACGTACAGCATGTCGTGCTTGGCGCGAGCCAAGAAAAACGGATTGAAAAACGAACAGTTCAGCAAGCATCGGGAAAGGGTGAGGCCAAGTGAAGGAAGCGAGAAAACGAATGGTCAAACGGGCTGTACAAGAAATCAAGGACGGCATGAATGTGAATCTCGGGATTGGAATGCCGACGCTTGTCGCAAATGAGATACCCGATGGCGTTCATGTCATGCTTCAGTCGGAAAACGGCTTGCTCGGAATCGGCCCCTATCCTCTGGAAGGAATGGAAGACGCGGATTTGATCAATGCGGGAAAGGAAACGATCACTGAAGTGACGGGCGCCTCTTATTTTGACAGCGCTGAGTCATTCGCGATGATAAGAGGCGGGCATATCGATTTGGCTATTCTTGGCGGAATGGAGGTTTCGGAGCAGGGGGATTTGGCCAATTGGATGATCCCCGGCAAAATGGTAAAAGGGATGGGCGGCGCCATGGATCTCGTCAACGGGGCGAAACGAATCGTTGTCATCATGGAGCACGTCAATAAGCATGGTGAATCAAAGGTGAAAAAAACATGCTCTCTTCCGCTGACAGGCCAGAAAGTCGTGCACAGGCTGATTACGGATTTGGCTGTATTTGATTTTGTGAACGGCCGCATGACACTGACGGAGCTTCAGGATGGTGTCACAATTGAAGAGGTTTATGAAAAAACAGAAGCTGATTTCGCTGTAAGCCAGTCTGTACTCAATTCTTAATGGGAAGGTGTTTGACATGAGAAAACAAGTCGCCTTGGTGACAGGGGCTGCCGGCGGAATCGGATTCGAAATGGCAAGAGAATTCGCCCGGGAAGGTGCCAGCGTCATCGTTTCAGACCTCCGTCCGGAAGCATGTGAACAAGCAGCCTCCAAGCTTGCAGAAGAAGGCTTTGACGCGGCGGCCATTCCGTATGATGTGACAAAGGAAGCGCAAGTTGCTGATACGATGAACGTCATCCAAAAACAATACGGCCGCTTGGATATTCTGGTGAACAATGCCGGTATTCAGCACGTCGCTCCGATTGAAGAGTTTCCGACAGACACCTTTGAACAGCTGATCAAGGTCATGCTGACGGCCCCCTTTATTGCAATGAAGCATGTTTTTCCGATCATGAAAAAACAGCAGTTTGGCAGAATCATTAATATCGCGTCTGTTAATGGATTAGTGGGCTTTGCAGGGAAATCCGCTTATAATAGCGCCAAGCACGGCGTCATTGGACTCACAAAAGTAGGGGCGCTGGAAGGCGCGCCCCACGGCATAACAGTCAATGCGCTCTGTCCGGGTTATGTCGATACCCAGCTTGTACGCAATCAGCTTAGCGATCTATCGAAAACTAGAAATGTCCCTTACGACTCTGTACTTGAACAAGTCATTTTTCCGCTTGTGCCGCAAAAGCGACTGCTTTCCGTCAAGGAAATTGCGGATTATGCCGTGTTTTTGGCAAGCGAGAAGGCGAAGGGCGTCACTGGGCAGGCTGTCGTCCTTGATGGGGGCTACACCGCACAGTGACATAAAAAAACACACTTGCTCCGCTAGGGAATCAAGTGTGTTTTTTCTTTGCTTATTTCCAAACATCATTAGCGATCTCAACCACATGGCGGAGCTTCGCCCATTGCTGTTCTTCAGTCAGCTTGTTGCCTTCCTCAGTTGAAGCGAATCCGCATTGAGGGCTGAGGCAAAGCTGGTCTAAGCTTACATAACGGGACGCTTCTTCGATACGGCGTTTCACGTCATCCGGATTTTCAAGCTCACCGAATTTAGATGTCACTAAGCCAAGAACAAGTTGAAGATCAGACCGTTTTACGTAACGGAGCGGCTCAAATCCGCCTGAGCGTGAATCATCATACTCTAAGAAAAGTCCGTCAAGATTCAAGCCGTCAAAAATGGTTTCGGCTGCTGCGTCATAGCCGCCTTCCGCTGTCCAAGTGGACTGGAAGTTGCCGCGGCAAATATGCATGGTTACCGTCAAGTCATCCGGGCGGTCTGCAATCGCGTCGTTAATCGATTTCGCAAACAGCTGGCGAAGCTCGTCAGGCGTTGTTCCGAACGCTTCGATTTGTTTTAAGCCTTTTTCAGATAAGAAAACGGCCCACGCTGTATCATCAAGCTGGAGGTAGCGACAGCCTCTGTCATAAAACGCTTGAATCGCTTTTTTATATGCTTTGGATACATCATGCTGGAAAAGGTGATAATCTTTTTTATACGCATCCTTTTCCAGTTTTCCGCGAAAAAACAGCATATTCGGGCTTGGAATCGTCATCTTTGGCGTCGCATCACCGGCAATGCTATGGAGAAATGAATAATCTTCAAGCATTGGGTGAGTTGAAAAGTCGATATCGCCTGTGACTTTAATGCCGCGTGCTTTTGTCTGTACGTTATGGAATTGAATGCCTTGCTCAGGAGTAAACGGCTCAACGCCATCCAGGTTCTCTAGGAAATCAAAGTGCCACCATGCTCTGCGAAATTCACCGTCTGTCACGACGTTCAGGCCGATTTCCTTCTGTTTTTCCACAATACGGATGATTTCATCGTTTTCAATTTGGCGAAGCTGCTCAGCGGTCATTTCGCCGGCCGCTTTTTGCAGCCGCGCTTTTTTGACGGGCTCAGATCTTAGCAGGCTTCCGACTTGATCCGCGCGAAACGGCGGTTTTTTTCTTTGAAGTGATTTTTGTTCTGCGGGTGTTGTTTGTTGTGACATGTTGTCCATTCCTTCTTTCCATTCAAATATAAAAAAGCTCTTCCTTTGGATAAGGAAGAGCTTGCGTGACAATCTCAACCTTATCTTCAAGAGCAATCATTGCTCTAAAGGATTTAGCACCATTCTGTTAAACAGCGGTTGCCGGGTATCGCAGGGCCAGTCCCTCCACCTCTCTTGATAAGGAAAACCTTTTTATGAAATTTTCTGATAGTATCTATTATTCACACATTTTCTATTTCTGTCAATGATAGATTATCTCCACACATCGTTGGCAATGTCGATGACATGGCGAAGCTTTGCCCATTGCTGCTCCTCTGTCAGAAGGTTGCCTTCTTCTGTAGAGGCGAAACCGCACTGCGGGCTCAGGCATAGCTGGTCCAAGCTGACAAAACGCGCGGCTTCATTGATACGGCGTTTCACATCCTCAGGATTTTCAAGCTCGCCGTATTTCGATGTGATCAAGCCGAGCACAATTTGCAGATCCTTGCGCTTCACAAAACGGAGCGGATCAAAGTTTCCGGAGCGGTCATCATCGTATTCCAAGAAAAGGCCGTCAAGGTTTAAGCCGTCCAAAATCGTTTCCGCTACAGCGTCGTACCCTCCTGATGCCGCCCAGGTTGAGCGGAAGTTGCCGCGGCAAATGTGCATTGTGATCGTTAAATCGTCAGGCCGGTCTGCGACGGCATCGTTAATTGTTTTGGCAAATATGGCTGGCAATGTTTCTGGATCACCGCCGAGCGCCCGGACAACCTCTCTGCCTTTTTCCTCAAAGAAGAGAGACCATGACGTATCATCGAGCTGGAGATAACGGCAGCCAGCATCATAGAAGGCTTTGATTGCTTTTTTGTACGCTTGGGCCAGATCATGAAAGTAGTCCTCTTGATCGTCATAAATCCCTTTATCCGCCTTTTCGCCAAAAAACAGCATATTTGGGCTGGGAATGGTCAATTTTGGCGTCGCGTTACCGGCAATCTCATGTAAAAATTGATAATCAGCGAGCGCTGGGTGGCTCGTAAAATCGAGTTTTCCCGTCACTTTGATGCTGCGCGCTTTCGTTTTTGTGTTATGGAACTGAATCCCCTCAGCCGGGATGAACGGTTCCACACCGTCAAGCCCTTCCAGGAAGTCATAATGCCACCAGGAACGCCGGAATTCCCCGTCTGTTACCACATCGAGACCGATTTCTTTTTGTTTTTCCACGATGCGGGTGATCTCTTGATTTTCGATATCACGAAGCTGTTCCGCTGTCATCTCACCAGCCGCTTTTTTTTGCCGGGCTTCCTTTACCGGAACGGAACGAAGCAAGCTGCCGACATGATCGGCGCGGAAAGGTGCTTTGCGTTGTTTTTCTGTTTTTTGTCCTGCAACATTCGTTTGTTGAGCCATGTTATTCGCCTCTTTTCTGAAATATTGAGCATGTAAAAAGCTCTTCCTTTGTGTAAGGAAGAGCTTGAACGATCAAATCTCCGCCTCATCTGCAAGAACACAATGTTCTTAAGGATTTAGCACCATTCTGTTTGAAACAGCGGTTGCCGGGTATCATAGGGCCAGTCCCTCCACCTCTCTTGATAAGGTACAACTTCATATTCAGATTTCAATTATCTTAATATTATTACTTTTGGATCAATTGTCAATGCTTTTTAGAAAATACCTTCATCTTCATCGTTATATAAAACCATATCAAGCACGATAGCGATGGCAGTGCAAATCAGAACATCTTCCTCGTTTGCAATCTGCAAGTGATAGGAATCACCCCAACTGAGCCACTTTTTGCTCACTGACATCCGGACATTTTCCCCGTCCGTCAGCTGGAATTCATCCCTCCATAAATCACCATCGATTTCCCAGTTAAGCCCGGAAATCACAAATTTCGGTTTGAAAAACGTTACTTTCTTCGTTACCTCACAAACTGTTTTCCCGCCAATTGAAATCTCATAGCGCGGCAATAAAGACATTAGTTTTTGTTCTATGGAAACGAGCGTTTTCCCAGATGAGTCTGTCATTTGTAATGAGTCTCCTAACGAGAAAAAACGCCCCTCCACCTTGAATGTTTCTTGTTCATCCCGGTCATAAATGTGAAATGCATCTTTAAATGAGAACATTTTTTGTTTCATAAATAACTCGATCATTGCTGAAGTCTCCTTTGGGTTTGCCTTGTATGAAATTACGGATAGGTGGCGAAAAGGTTTCAGGCTCTAAATCAAAACAATTTTAAAAGGCTGCGTGATTCAGCAGCCTTTTCGTTTGAAATATAGAATTAGGAAAGATGCATCCGGCGTTTTTGGCGGATGGCGTCAAGGTCGATTAGGTTGTTGTGATGAGGTGCGGCTGCTGGCAGAGGGCTTGTCTTTTGCGGTTTGCGGCGATTGTCCTTGCTGAAAGAAAAAAGAAGATAGCCGCATAATGCGATGATAATAAATAGGATCATATTACATACCTCCCAAAAAAAGTTTTGGTACTCTCTATTGTACGGATAAAATGCCAAAAAGTATTCAAAAAATTCTAAATCAATAAATAACAAGAAACTGTCCCTCTAAAACAGTATTACCTGATGACCTGAAAATAGTCTTGAATTACGCTGTTTGCTCTTGTTGGTGATTGGTTCTATAGTTACTATCGACGATAAAATAAATTCCTTTATATAACTTTTAACCTAAGTTTACGTAATTCGAATTACCTGTTTTTGGGGTGCTGTTTTCTTGCTTGTTTGGTTTATACCCTATTTTGCGGAATTGAACACAAAAAACCCAAATTACGGAGCATTTGGGCGGTACGGGTGAATACGGATTGTATTTAGGGGATTTGATGTTTTATTTGAAGAAGCGTTTGAACATTTTTCTGATTTTTTGAAATGGGCTGGATTTCTTTTGCATGTTAAGCGGCCTGGAAATGATCCATTTTTTCAAGAGACTCTTGGCAGCGATTGCATGTTTTGTCATTGTTTTTCCTCCTCATTTGTTGATACTTGTTTTACGGAGGACGTGTTTAAAATGTTTCATTTTCACACAAAAAAGCCAGTCCTTTTTTGGACTGGCTTTTGGCATTATGCTTGCGCTTCAAACTGTTTTGCAATCTCAACGATGACATTTACGGCTTTGACCATGTTGTCAACTGAGATGTATTCAAATTTGCCGTGGAAGTTTTCCCCGCCTGTAAAGATGTTTGGCGTCGGAAGCCCCATGTAGGACAGCTGTGATCCGTCGGTGCCGCCGCGGATGGGGGAAATCTTCGGTTCGATGCCGAGGTTTTCCATCGCTTGCTTGGCAATGTTGACGATTTCGATGACAGGTTCAATTTTCTCTCTCATGTTGTAGTATTGGTCGTTCATATCCAGCAGAATCCGGTCTTGCCCGTATTCGTTTTGAAGTTCTTCAACGGCACGCTTCATTGTTTCTTTTCTGTTTTGGAAATTCTCTTTGTCAAAGTCTCTGATAATGTAGTGGAGCTTTGTTTCCTCTACGTCTCCTTGAATCGACAGCAGGTGGTAGAAGCCTTCATAGCCTTCCGTATATTCAGGCGCTTCGTCTGCCGGCAGCAGGCTGTTCAGCTTCATCGCGATTTTCGCAGAGTTGATCATTTTTCCTTTAGCTGTTCCGGGATGTACGTTGTTGCCTTTAATCGTAATTTTTGCGGCAGCGGCATTGAAGCTTTCATATTCAAGCTCGCCGAGCGGCCCGCCGTCAACCGTGTAGGCAAAGGATGCATTGAACCGTTTCACATCAAATTTGTGCGGCCCTCTTCCGATTTCTTCATCAGGCGTAAAGGCGACTCTGATTGTGCCGTGCTTGATTTCAGGGTGTTTGATGAGGTAATCCATGGCTGTCATGATTTCAGCGATACCGGCCTTATTGTCTGCGCCGAGAAGGGTGGTGCCGTCTGTGGTGATGAGTGTATGGCCCTTATAGCCAGACAGCTCAGGGAATTGATCAGGTGACAGGGTGACCTGCAGCTTTTCGTTAAGAACGATGTCTTTTCCATCATAGCTTTCGATGATTTGCGGATTCACGTTTTTGCCGGTAAAGTCTGTAGCGGTGTCGACGTGAGCGAGAAAGCCGATTGTCGGCACGTCTTTTTCAGTATTGGAGGGAAGAGTTGCCATGACATAGCCGTTTTCATCAATGGCTGCATCCTGCATGCCGATGGACTTCAATTCATCAACGAGCATGTTTCCTAATGTCAATTGGCCGGGTGTGGAAGGACAAGTGTCAACGGATTCATCGGACTGTGTGTCGACTTTTACATATGTAGTAAACCGTTCAATGATTTCTTCTTTCATTTCCAATCATCTCCTTTGTCTTATTTTAGCATGGCGGGATGAGAGATTTCTATTGCACAATACCGTTTCGAATGGCAAAAACGACTGCCTGTGTCCGGTCTTGGGCATTGCATTTTTGCAGGATGCGGTGCACGTGGGTTTTCACAGTGCTTTCACTGACGAAAAGCTTTTCAGCAATATCCTCATTTCTCAATCCGTAGGCCATTTGCTGAAGAACCTCAAGCTCTCTTTTGGTGAACGGCTCTGCCAGTTCTTCGGCATGGGGCTGTTGCTTCGCTCGAAATGTCTCACTGATAATTTTAGCAGCTGTGACTGTACGGAAAATCGCCTCGCCTCTCGCCGCAGCGCGAATCGCATCTATCAACTCCTCAGGAAGTGTATCCTTCAGCAGATAGCCGACTGCGCCCGCACGGATGCCTTCAAATACGTATTCTTCCGTGTCAAAGGTGGTTAAAATGACTATCTTTGTATTTGGAAGTGCGGACATAATGTCTTTCGCCGCTTCGATGCCTGAGCAACGCGGCATCTGGACATCCATGAGGATGACATCGGGTTTTGTTTGTTTTGCGAGTGCTATAATATCGTGACCGTCGCCGGCCTCGCCAGAAACCGTCATATCCGTCTGTGCGTTGATGACGTAGCGGAAGCCTTCACGCACAAGCGGCTGATCATCGGCAAGCGCGACGCGTATTTTATCTTTGTTCATCTTTTTGCTCCTTATTCGTTGTCATGAGCGGCAATGACAGCTCAATTTTCAGGCCGCTCGGCTGTATGGCACTGAAAGTAAGGGAACCGCCTGCTTTTTCTGCGCGCTCTTTCATTCCTGTTAGGCCAAATCCATAAGTAAGGCTGCCGGTGAATTGTCCGTCGTCGGTGATTGTGACATAGAGATGGGACTTGTCGTTAGAAATGACGGCCGCCGCATGGGAAGCGTCAGCGTGACGAATAATATTGGTCAGCGCTTCCTGCAAGATGCGGTAGATCGTTTCGCTCACGTTTGGAGGCCAAGACTCTTCTGACAGTCCGGCAGTATCTAAAGAAACGTACAAGCCGCTCCGTTCCTCCACTTGATGAATGAGCCCCCGCAAAGCGGTAAGCCCCACCATCGATTCACTACGGCCCATTTGGTGAACGACAGACCGTACTTCTTGAAGACATTCCCTGGCGACACTCAGTACATTTTGAATGACTTTTTCTGAATCTTCCTTGCTGCTTTTAAGGATATAGGGAAGAGATTGAAGCTGAACAATCACAGAAGTCAGCTCGTGACCGATGCTGTCATGAATGTCGCGGGCGATTCTTGTACGTTCCTCAAGGACCGCGTACCTTAATGAAAGAACAGAAGCCTCCTGCAGCTCTGCATGCGCTTTCTGGAGTTCTTTATGAGCATGCTCCAGCTGCACATGCATTTTCGCCAATTCAGCATGATTTCGTTCAGCCTCCCTTCTCGCTTCTCGTCTGAAACGCATGGAGGAGAAGAAGACGTAGAGTCCGATCATGATCGAGATGTTGCTGATGATGGTATTCAAGCTTCCTCCATGTGAGGATAGGAGTAATATGTTGCCTCCAATTAAACATGCTGTGAAGATCAAGGATAGCCGTGAAGGGAGTCTAAAGGCGGCATATATCATTAAAAATACAATCAAAAAATAGGCGGCACCCTGCTCTTGGCCGGAAACAGCCCAAAAGAAATCGGTCAGGAGCCAGAGTCCGATGAATATGCTCAAATGAACAGCAGTGGATACCACATAGGGAATGATCCAAATGAATGCTAAGTATACCGCAAATAAAAATGCTAACAAAATGGGATCAGCCTTAGTTGGATGAGATAAAAATTGTATGCAATTCAAAATGAGAATAAGGCTCGGCACAAGCTTCTTGTAGTGCCGAGCCGGAGATTGTCCGTTCATGCTGGTCCTTCTTTCAGTTATTGAATGGATACTTTGCCAGCGGTCAGCCGTCTGTAAGCTTTATAAAGCATGATGTTACGGGCTGTGATGGTGCCGAGGGGAACGAAGAACATAGAATGAATAATGGCAATAAACATCTCGTTGCTATCAGGCAGCCATGTTCTCGCGGCCATACGCAAAGAAAGTATCACTAGAATGAGAATAACACTTCCAAGGGAGCCGCGTGAAGTGACCTTTCCGGTTTCCGGGTGAATCCGCACGTTTACCATCTTTCCAATGCCAAACCCGCAGACCAGCCCGATCAGTAATAAAATGCCGCTGATCGCCACATGTAATACGGAATGAAAATACGCCGGCTGAAACGATGCAGATACGCCCCATAAGAGCAGCAGTGGAATGATCAGCAACTTCCCGGGTCTGACAGCTCTCTCTCGGTACATCGATAAAATAATAAGAATCAATACAATAAAAATATATGGGCTCATCGCCATGTCATCAAATCCTTTCTGCATTAAGCATAGCGAAAAAGGGAAAGAAAAACGTCAACCGGCAGATTGATTTTTCAGCTGCTATACTTGTTCACGCTGCATAAAGGTATGAAAATGCTGATAATATATGAAAAAACTATTAATAAACGATTAAACTTCTTAAAAATGGATGTGGACCGGTTTTAAACACTATATAATGAAAACAGGTCATTTTTTAGGAGGGTTACATCATGGCAATACTTGTTACTGGCGGGGCCGGGTACATTGGCAGCCACACATGTGTTGAACTATTGAACAGCGGCTACGAGATTGTTGTTCTTGATAATCTGTCTAACAGTTCGGCTGAAGCGCTGAACCGTGTCAAGGAGATTACGGGAAAAGATTTAACGTTCTACGAAGCGGATTTATTGGACCGGGAAGCGGTAGATGAGGTTTTTGCTGAAAATGAAATCGAAGCTGTAATTCATTTTGCTGGGTTAAAAGCAGTCGGTGAATCTGTGGCGATTCCGCTCAAATATTATCATAACAATCTGACAGGAACGTTTATTTTATGCGAGGCCATGGAGAAATTCGGCGTCAAGAAAATCGTATTCAGTTCATCTGCGACAGTGTACGGCGTTCCGGAAACATCGCCGATTACGGAGGACTTTCCATTAGGCGCGACAAATCCTTATGGGCAGACAAAGCTCATGCTTGAACAAATATTGCGTGATTTGCATACAGCCGACAATGAGTGGAGCGTTGCGCTGCTTCGTTACTTTAACCCGTTCGGCGCGCATCCAAGCGGACGGATCGGTGAAGACCCGAACGGAATCCCAAATAACCTTATGCCGTATGTGGCACAGGTAGCTGTCGGGAAGCTTGAGCAATTAAGCGTATTCGGAAATGACTATCCGACAAAAGACGGGACAGGCGTACGCGATTATATTCACGTCGTTGATCTCGCAGAAGGCCACGTCAAGGCGCTGGAAAAAGTATTGAACTCTACAGGAGCCGATGCATACAACCTTGGAACAGGCACAGGCTACAGCGTGCTTGAAATGGTCAAAGCCTTTGAAAAAGTGTCAGGGAAAGAGGTTCCGTACCGTTTTGCGGACCGTCGCCCGGGAGACATCGCCACATGCTTTGCAGATCCTGCGAAAGCCAAGCGGGAACTGGGCTGGGAAGCGAAACGCGGCCTTGAGGAAATGTGCGCTGATTCCTGGAGATGGCAGTCTTCTAATGTGAATGGGTATAAGAGTGTAAAATCATAAAAAGAAGGGCAGGGTTTTTCCCTAGCCCTTCTTTTTATTTATCTAAGTTTATTTCAAATGTAAATGGATTGATTGTAATATCGTAGTTTTCGGAAGATCCTTCTAAAATAATGTTTGCCGTTTTGCTGTCGATTTTAGGGAAAACAATAATCCCTTCAGTTTTAACTCCCGGTAAGATTTCACTTTGGATTTCAGGATACTCAGAAAGGTCGGATTTAGGCTCAATCTGTTTATTATCAGCTGTAATTTTGGCATTGAAGTCATAAAAGCTGATTTCATCTTGTGATTTGTTTTCTATCTTTACATAAAGGCGAGTTTCTTTTTCAGCAAGTTCCACTTTTTGAAGCGTGAGTGCAAATCCGTGTTGATTCTGTGTTTTATTCACGTTAATTGTTTTTTGAGCTGGAGCAAAAGCTGTTGCATAGTCGCTTTTTTCGATGGAATCGGCAATGATTCTCGGTGCTGAAACGGAACCGCCCAAAGCGTTTTCACCATCATATTTGTCTTTCACCGTACCGACTACATGAATAATGTCGTCATCTTTAATGTCTAAATCAGAGTCGTCGCTCATTATAAGCGTATTTTTGCTTAACTTTTCTGGATTGTTGTAGCCTTGAAGATATGTACCATCATCGTCTTGTTCAACGTCAAAAACCTTTACATACAGATCAACTTTATAATTTTTAAATTGATCGGCATTGGTATATAGTTTTTCTATATCGGTCTTTTGTACTGTTTTTGTCGACTTTTTAGAATCGGAGCTGGTTGTTGTAGTAGAAGCTTGGGAATCTCCACTGTTTCCAATGTTTGCAATAATGATAATGAGTACTATCGCTAGAATGATCGTAATGATTTTATGTCTCATAAAAAAATTACGTTGGTCTTTACCGCAGTTCGGACATTTTTTAACACCCTTTGCAATCTCTTGACCGCAAGCTTTACAGTGTGTTAGTTTACCTGACATAATATTTCCTCCTATGTAATTAAATGTTTAATATATATTCTATTTTGCCTATATATTTATGTGTAGTCAATGATAAATCAGAAATATTATTTTGGTTTTTTCTTAAAAAAGGTACTTTGTATCATATCGGTGAAATTTTTCATTTATTAACAGCAGTCATCTTTTTTATTCCTATTAATTTACCGACGAAAACTCCGCAAATACCCCTTGAACCAATTCGAACCGTCCCTTATAATGCTAATATTGGAAAGTGAAAAGGATATGATAAAAACAGTGGTTTTCTAGGGTTCCGCAATGCAAATTGGACTGTGACCGAGAGAAAACACATAGCAGCTTGGCTGTTATGACACGGTGGGATAAAAGCCCAGGAGTTTCTGCTCTTTTTCGAGAGCGTTCTCCTGGGTTTTTTTATTTGCTAGAACAGAACAATGAGAAGGAGTGTTTTCGTGATGAAAAAGAGAATGCTGGATGTACTTATGCTTGTGATTGGCGCTTTTTTCTTCGCGCTTGCGGTTAATTTATTTGCGATTCCCAATGATCTTGGGGAAGGCGGAGTCACTGGGATTACGCTGATATTGTATTATCTGTTTCAATGGTCTCCTGGTGTCACGAACTTTATCTTAAATGCGTTTTTGCTTTTAATCGGCTACAAGTTTCTGGATGGAAAAACAACGGTTTATACGATCATTGCGGTTGCGGCAAATTCGCTTTTTCTTCATCTGACACATGGGTGGAGCATTCCGTCTGATGAATTGATCATTAATACGATTTTCGCAGGTGTATTTGCGGGAGTGGGGATCGGCATGATTATCCGGGTCGGCGGGACGACGGCTGGTTCCGCGATTCTGGCCAGAATTGCTAATAAATATTTAGACTGGAATATCAGCTATGCACTCTTGTTTTTTGATTTAATCGTAGTATTTAGCTCTTATTTTATTATTGGTGCAGAAAAAATGATGTTTACGATCGTGATGCTGTATATCGGTACCAAAGTGATGGACTTCATTATTGAAGGTTTGAATACGAAAAAAGCCATTACGGTCATTTCAGAAAATAAGAGTGAGATTGCAGAGCAGGTAAATACCTTGATGGATCGGGGCGTGACGATTTTATCAGGGAAGGGAAATTATACGGGCCAATCAAAAGAGATTTTGTATATCGTCATTAACAAACAGGAGCTGTCTATGCTGAAAAAAATCATCAGAAGCTGCGACAAAAAAGCGTTTGTGATCGTACATGACGTACGCGATGTGTTTGGCGAAGGGTTTGTGGATATATCTAAATAAAGAAAAATCCCTCTGTACTTGAAACAGAGGGATTTTTTCATTTAGAACGGATATTTGCGGTATTGCTTCTGTATCGAAATCCATTTCGTCACGGTAAATTCCTCGACGACCCACGGATTGCCGAAACGGCCGACACCGCTTGCTTTGTTTCCGCCAAAGGCAATATTCGGCGAATCATTGACGGACTGGTCGTTGACATGGGTCATGCCGCTGTCAATTTGCAGGGCGAACTTTTCGCCTTTTTCTAAATCAGAAGTGAAAACCGCAGAGCTGAGGCCGTATTCAGTATCATTTGCCATGTCAATCGCTTCCTGGTCGCTGCCAGCTTTAATAATGGTTGCGATTGGGGCAAACAGCTCCGTTTGGGCAATTTTGCTGTTGTTGTCCGCACCGACAAAGACGTACGGCGTCAGCACGTTTCCGACGCGTTTTCCTTCAACCGCAAGCTCAATGCCGTCTGCCTTTGCCTGCTCAATGATCTCCAGCGCTTTCTCGATTTGGCGCTCGTTGATCAGCGGGCCGACAACGGTTTTCGGATCGGTTTGATCGCCGTACGGAAGCTGTTTGACACGGGAGGTGAACTTTTCTACAAACTCATCGTATACATCTTGATGAACGATGATCCTGTTGATAATCATACAGATTTGTCCCTGGTGAATAAATTTTCCGAAAATCGCGGCATCCACAGCACGATCGACATCCGCATCTGAAAGAACGGCAAATGGATTGTTGCCGCCGAGCTCAAGTGCCATTCGTTTGAAGGCACGCCCGGCGATTTCACCGATGTGGCGCCCGACTGCTGTTGATCCCGTAAAGCTGATTAATCTCGGGATTGGATTGGTGAGCATGCCGTCCCCGATTTCCTTTACATCCGTCAGCATGACGTTGAGGACACCCGCAGGAAGGCCGGCGTGTTCAAACGCTTTCGCAATGATGGTCCCGCCGGAAATAGCAGTTTGGATATCAGGCTTGTGAACAACACTGTTACCCAGCGCAATTGCGGGCGCAATGGATCTCATAGATAAATTCATTGGAAAATTAAATGGAGAAATCGATGAAATGACACCTAGCGGAAGGCGGTAAATCTTATTGGTTTTCCCTTCAATGTCGGATGGCACCTCTTTGACGCCGCCTAACTCACCAGTATACGTCATGGCTTCATCTAAAATCGCAATCGTTTGTTCCAGCTCGATTGTTGATTTAATGATCGTTCCGCCAGTTTCGCGGGCGATCATCATAATGATGTCTTCACGGTTTTCCTGTAAATAGCCGCGCGCTTTTTGCAGGACGGCTTTTCGGTCTTCCGTTGTGCTCTTGGTCCACTCTTTTTGGGCTTTCTGTGCAATGTCAAACGCATCCTCCAGCTGTTTGCCCGTTGCCAAAGATGCTGCTGTGATCACAGACTGGTCATACGGATTCAAAATGTCCTCCGTACGTCCGCTTTCTCCCTCAGTCCATTTTCCGTTGATAAAACTTTTGTTTAACGTTTCGAAACTCATAAGATGGCCCTCCTTTGGTCCTGCATATCCTCTTCTATTTCCGCTGAAGCCAATATGTAAACGAATGAGGTTTCCCTTTCAGTTTCTCGTCTATCTATACCGGATATACTCTTTTTTAGTGGAGAACATGTGTGTTTCGCCTTATACTGAATATACAGATCCTTACATAAGAGAGGAGACTCTATGAAATCGCTGCTGGCTATTTATCCCGGTTCGATTGTGTCTGAGGAGCTTTGCATAAGGGAAGGCTGTCTATGTTTTTTTGATGAGAGCAATCAGAGATATATCTCCATTCCGAAAACAGAGATCAGTGAAAAAGAAGTATTGGTGCTGCAATCATTTTTGACGCCTGCGGATGAGGGCAATCAACTGTCTATGAAATCACCTGAGGAAAACAAGTGGTTTTCGTTCCTTTTTTCCAGAGGGGAATTGCCGGCGTACATAAAGAAACGGACGAGATTTGTTCACTTTCATTTATTCGGCAAAATAGAAAGGACGTCCTTTACAGAAGCGGTTCGCCATTTTTGGCCGGTGTCTTTTGTGATTGTGTGGATTCATGAGGACAGAGGCGTGATTGTCGAGCAGGAAAGTGAAGCGGCGGCGAAGAAGGGCGAACTGGAATCGCTCGCAAAAGTTCTTGAAAGTGATTTCTACTTCAGTGTCCGTTTTTACGCCGGAAGATTTTACGAGCCGGATGAGTGTCTGCGAAAACATTATGCTCGTGAACAGGCGTATTTCCTGTTTGCTGAAAAACGGCTGCCTCAGGTGCAGAGTGTGACCTTTGAGATGATCTTTCCTTTTCTATTATTAGAAACAGAAAAAGAAAAACTGGAAACACTGCTCTCTGAAGAAGCTGAGCTTTTATTTGGAAGTGAATCTGAGCTAAGGAAGACCATTAAGCTGTTTATTGAAAACAACTCAAACGTCACATTAACAGCGAAAAAGCTGCATCTGCATCGCAACAGCCTGCAATATCGGATTGATAAATTTATTGAGCGGTCAGGGATAGATATCAAATCGTACAAAGGCGCGCTTCTTGCCTATTTTATCTGCCTGCAAAATGAAAGTTCAGAATAAATTGGAAATATGCACGAAAAATGGCTGGGTGATTTTATGAACGCTGCCCATTTTAGCGAGAGGGAATTGCTGTTACACTCAATATAAGAAAGCGTTTACAATAACAAAGGGGGATGTTAGATGGCTGAATTGCGGATGGAGCACATTTATAAATTTTATGATCAGAAGGAACCGGCGGTTGATGACTTTAACCTTCATATTGCCGATAAGGAATTTATCGTATTCGTCGGCCCGTCCGGCTGCGGGAAATCAACGACGCTGCGAATGGTCGCAGGACTTGAAGAAATTTCGAAAGGTGATTTTTATATTGAAGGAAAACGGGTCAATGATGTAGCGCCAAAGGACAGGGATATCGCGATGGTATTTCAGAACTACGCGCTTTATCCGCATATGACGGTCTACGATAATATCGCGTTCGGGCTCAAGCTTCGGAAAATGCCGAAGCCTGAAATCAAAAAAAGAGTCGAAGAAGCCGCTAAAATTCTCGGGCTTGAGGAATATTTGCACCGTAAACCGAAAGCGCTGTCAGGCGGACAGAGACAGCGGGTTGCGCTGGGCCGGGCAATCGTGCGGGATGCAAAGGTGTTCCTGATGGATGAGCCTTTGTCAAACCTGGACGCGAAGCTGAGGGTGCAAATGCGGGCGGAAATCATTAAGCTCCACCAGAGATTGCAGACTACAACGATTTATGTGACGCATGACCAGACAGAAGCGCTGACAATGGCGACACGGATTGTAGTCATGAAAGATGGGAAAATTCAGCAGATCGGGACGCCGAAGGATGTATATGAATTCCCTGAAAACGTCTTTGTCGGCGGGTTTATCGGATCACCGGCGATGAATTTTTTCAAAGGAAAGCTCACGGATGGCTTAATCAAAATCGGTTCTGCGGCATTAACCGTCCCGGAAGGAAAAATGAAAGTGCTGCGTGAAAAAGGCTACATCGGCAAAGAGGTCATCTTCGGCATCCGTCCTGAGGATATACATGATGAATTGATTGTCGTGGAATCATATAAGAACTCTTCGATTAAGGCGAAAATCAATGTTGCAGAGCTGCTCGGTTCTGAAATTATGATTTATTCGCAGATAGACAACCAAGACTTTATTGCGCGGATCGACGCCCGCCTCGATATTCAATCGGGCGATGAGCTGACGGTTGCATTTGATATGAATAAAGGCCATTTCTTTGACAGTGAGACAGAAGTGAGAATTCGATAGGATCAAAAAAACCGGACATGGAGACATGTCCGGTTTTTTGCTATTGAAAATCTCAGAATCAAACCGATGAAAAAGGAGGAAGAAATAGACAGAAAGCAGGAGAACGATGAAACGATTGTTTTTAAGCATCTTTCTTTTGGGCAGCTGTTTGGCTCTTGCGGCTTGCGCTGATCAAGAGGCGAATGCAGAGCAGCCGATGCCAAAAGCGGAACAAAAGAAACCGGAAAAAAAGGCAGTACAAGTTCAGAAAAAAGAAGACGATACATCCGCATGGATCAAAACAGAGAAACCGGCAAAGCTGCCGATTTTGATGTACCACAGCATTTCTTCAGGAAACAGCCTCCGTGTGCCAAAGAAAGAATTCGAGGCGCATATGAAGTGGCTTCATGATAACGGCTATCAGACATTAACGCCGAAAGAGGCATCTCTCATGCTGACGCAGGATAAAAAACCGAGTGAGAAGTGCGTGCTGATCACATTTGATGACGGGTACACCGACAATTATCAAGATGCGTATCCGGTGCTGAAAAAGTACGGGATGAAGGCAACGATTTTTATGATCGGCAAATCGATCGGACATAAGCACCATCTGACAGAGGAACAAATGAAGGAAATGGCACAGCACGGCATATCGATTGAAAGCCATACGATTGACCACCTTGAGCTGAACGGATTAACGCCTCAACAGCAGCAAAGTGAGATGGCTGATTCGAAAAAGCTGTTCGACAACATGTTTCATCAGCAAACCACCATCATCAGCTATCCGGTAGGGCGCTACAATGAGGAGACGCTGAAGGCCGCTGAAAAAACAGGCTATCAAATGGGCGTGACGACAGAACCGGGCGCGGCTTCGAGAGACCAGGGAATGTATGCCCTCCATCGTGTGCGCGTGTCCCCAGGCATGTCAGGCTCGGCTTTTGGTGCGTACATCGAATCAATGAAATAAAAAAAGGCGGCGTTTAATCGCCGCCCCCTCCGCCGCCACAGCCGGAATCGCTGAAACCTCCGTCACTGCTGCATCCATCATGGTGTGAGCTATGATCTGAATAACCGAAATACCCGCTGTCCGCCTGCTGGCGGCTTTTATTTTCCGATGGCTGCGGCTGAATGACTGAAAGAAAAACTATAATAGATATAAACAATAAGATGATCACAATCACTTCGCGTCACTCCCTTTTTTCGCCATATCTGTTATACGGATGAAACGCTGACCGGTTTCATTTCAAAGTGATTGATTCTTTCAGGCGGTCTCTGAGCCAGCGCTTTAGCACCCCATGTCCTTTGTTTGACAATAAAGTGCCGACACGCCAATACATAGGGGGATGAGGAGCGAACTGAAAATCAATCAGTCTGAAAAGCCAGCTTTTATCACGGGTGAGAGAATCAATTTGAAGCTCGTCTTCACCTGCTTCAGAGCTGTAGGCACTTTGTTTCTGTATGTCCTCATCCTGCCGAACCGCCAAGATTCTCAAGGCTTCAGCCATTTGTTTGTAACCGCCCTCCAGCAAGGATGCGCCAAGGTTGTCAGCACGCACCTCCATCCATTGTGAACAAAAGGATTGATAGAGCTGGAATAGGATAATGATTGCCATAATGAAAGCCCAAAGCGCAATTTTGTGGGCCTCGGGATGGGTGATATGCTGCTCAAACAAGAGGAAAATCCCAACGACAGCTCCAAGATATAGAAAACGCAAAAGCTGTGATGACAGAACGTCACGTTTTTTGATATGAATTGCCTCATGGGCCAGAATGCCTTCGATGACACGCTGTGGAAGTGTTAGTGTGGCGCTTGTCAGGATGACCATTGACCTCCCGACATTCATGCCTACTGCCATTCCGTTGTAATCATCACTCTCCGTTTCGTATATGCGGACATGGGAAATGCCGGCCGATCGGAAAATCATATCGGCCGCTGCCTGTACATGCGGATGATGACAAGGCTTGGCGTCCATCGCTGCCCGCAACACACGGTCTGACATATACATGTTGAATACCCAATATAGGATTACGGCAACAGCCATGACCCATGGAGAGGCGTGTAATGCGTATAACGCGAGCACCAATAAGGCGTAAGCGGATACCCCTTTTACGCTGGCGGCAAAATAAAGCTTACCGAGCAGCCGCTTCACATTTTTTCTATGATAAAACGGCAAAACAGAAATCACATTGTCCACATTGTTTTCTGCATCTGTGTATTCCTGGAGAATTGTTTTCCATTTTTGCGGTTCCTTCACCGTCAGAAACAGTGTTTCGCCGGGAAGAGACAGTTTAATGACTTGCTGAAAGCTTGTTGTCAAATCTAAACGGGATGAATACACCGTCAGAAGCGGATGGAGCTTTAAGAGATCAGCTGTTGATTCAAGCTGAATGTCCTTCAAATCGGAAAGCGGGTATGTACGGGTTTCATAGTGTGAGCTGATATGCAATTTTTCTAAGGCAGCTGAATAAAAAACCTTTACGCTGAAAACATTCAGTATACGCTTTACCAGTGCCCCTCCGCCGGAGATCATGCCGAGAAGGATCACATATTTGAGAGGGCTTGTGTCAGGTCCATAGATGAAAAAAATAACAGCCCCTGCAAACACAATGGCGGTCAGCGTAATGTCTGACAGGAGACGTGTTTTGTTTCTGGCCAGCTCGATTTCCTGCCAGTCTCCCGAAGGTTTTTCCGCACGCTCTGAAACAATGAGATCCATTGCGGTCCAATAGCAGTAGAACATTGTCGCGAGTGAGACAATGCCGTCCATGAATGAGAGATGAGAGAAGATGTAAACTGCAGCGCCGACCCATAGAACAATATCAATCCAGAAGTCTATGGCCGGAATGAGTTTTGCAGCTAGGGCTGATATCAAATAAAATCCCAGCCCGAGTAGCATAAAGAGAAATAGATGAGTTCCCATAGGCATGCCATATTCCTTTCTATCTAGTATTTCCAACTATTACTATAGCATGAGGCGGGAACTTGCAAAAATATGGACATGCAAAAAAGCAAGCTCTTTCGTTTGACGAAGAACTTGCTCCGAGGTGTATCAATAAAATTGGTGAAGCAGCAATAAGGTTAAGGATACTGTAATCGCGCCCCCGATGCGGGTAGACACCTGGGCGAAAGGCATTAGCTCAAGCCTTTCAGCGGCGCTTAAAATGGCAACGTCACCGGTGCCGCCTTGCCCAGAATGGCATGCATTAATAATGGCGGTTTCAATCGGATACATGTTCAGCCATTTTCCAGTGAAGAAGCCAACGGCCATCATGGTCACAACGACAGACAGAATCGTGATAATATTGCTGAGGTTAAAAGCGGCGACAAGCTTGTCCCACGGCGTCATGGATACCCCAATCGCAAAGAGAAGCGGGTAGGTCACAGCTGTTGAAAAGAAGCGGGACACTCCAAACGCGCCATTTTCAATTGAGGCAGGCACCAATCTGAACAGCTTGATTAGAACAGCCAGTAACAGCATGGCAACGGGTGCCGGAAATCCGAAAAAGTCATGGGCGAGCATGCCGACTAAGTATAAAGAAACAGCAAGGATACCGCCTGACGCAAATAAAGAAAGGTTGAACATTTGCTGTCCGCTTTGAGATTCCTCCAGCGCAGGGGACTCTTCTTCGGAGCGGTCCACTTTGCCGTTGCCTGTCCATTCCGGTTTTTTCTTTCCGATGCGGTTCAGCAATCCCGCTAGAATAATCGCGCACAAGCTGCCCAGCATAATCGATGGCAGAACAAGTGCAAACGCTTCCCCTTGAGAAATGGGCATGATGTCAGAATATCCGATGGACAGCGGGATAGCGCCTTCTCCGACTCCTCCAGCCATGATCGGAATGACAATGTACAGCAGGGTATGCTGAAATCCGAGTCCGAGCAATGTCCCGACAGCCAGTCCGACAATAGCGGCTGTGACAGAACCGACAATAAGCGGAATAAAAATTTTCATGAATGCTTTTACGAGTGTTTCTCTTTTCATGCCGAGAATGCTTCCGACGACAATGCCGGCGATAAACAAATATAGAAAGTTTGAGTTTTCTGTAAATTCTGTGGTGGATTTGACGATATCATTAGGCAGAAGGTGATAGTACACGACAGCGGACGGAATAAAAGTAGCTAGGATGGCCGGGCCGCCGATAGAACGAACTATCGGTATCGATTTGCCGATTTGGGCAAAGGTAAACCCGAAAAACGCCATGACGGCGATGGATGTCAAAATGTCACTTTTTACATCGTGATGCATAACAAAAACAGTGATTAATATAAACAGCAAGGCATACACAGGAAGCGGTATGATGCCTACTTTTATATTCATGGCTTTCGCAAACCAATTCTCTTTTCGAACCCCTTCGTGAATTGTATCCGTTTGCAATTGCATTTGTGTTTGAAGCTCTCCCATTGAAAAACCTCCCCTATTCTTGATGCAGTGAAATTGTTCACTATGTTAAGTATACTAAAAAATTGAAATTATTAATATATTAAAAATTTACTATTCAACTTTCCTCCTCTTGCCGGTTTAAATGAAAAGAGGCATTCTGACTAAAATCTGTTTATGACGGAGTGCGGAGAAACGAGTGCTGGTGCAGGGCAAGCATTTTGTTCGCAAGGAACGATGTGTTGATGTACGATAATAAAGGGTCATTTATCCTAGCAGCCGACATAAATAAGCAACAAAATAGACAAAAATCCGTCACATAGTGCGGGACTTTTTAGGTATTTTAGGCTTTATTTTTGAAATGAATCGTTGTAAAGTACTTAATATGAACCAGTCAGAGATTGTGTCATTTGGTCAGTCTGGCAATCTTGCCTCATATTGGACGCCTTTTTGACACATTTGTGAAATATTGAACAATATTTTTTTCGTCTATTTTGTGAATTACTGATCAAAGTCTCGGTTCTATTTGTGAAGTAGTGAGCAAATTAAGTTTTAACCGGAAATGGAGGAGAAAGCATGAGTGAATTGGTATTAGCCCGCATACAATTTGCATCAACAACGTTGTTTCACTTCTTGTTTGTGCCGATGTCTATCGGGCTTGTGTTTATGGTTGCGTTGATGGAGACTCTTTATCTTGTAAAGAAAAATGAGCTGTATCTCAAAATGGCAAAGTTTTGGGGACACTTATTCTTAATAAATTTCGCAGTCGGTGTTGTAACGGGGATTTTGCAAGAATTCCAGTTTGGACTGAACTGGTCAGATTACTCCCGTTTTGTCGGAGATGTATTTGGCGCTCCGCTTGCGATTGAAGCATTATTGGCGTTTTTCATGGAATCTATTTTTATCGGATTATGGATTTTTGGCTGGGACCGCCTGCCGAAGAAAATTCACGCGCTCTGCATATGGCTCGTATCATTCGGAACGATCATGTCATCTTTCTGGATTTTAACAGCAAACTCCTTTATGCAGGAGCCGGTCGGCTTTACGATCAAAAACGGCCGCGCGGAAATGAATGATTTTGGCGCGTTGATTACAAACCCTCAGCTTTGGGTTGAATTCCCGCACGTTATTTTCGGTGCGCTTGCCACTGGAGCTTTCTTTATTGCCGGAGTGAGTGCTTTTAAACTGCTGAAGAAAAAAGAAGTGCCGTTCTTTAAGCAATCTTTTAAACTCGCAATGATCGTCGGCCTTTGTGCCGGTCTTGGCGTCGGCCTTAGCGGACACATGCAGGCTGAGCACTTGATGGAATCACAGCCGATGAAAATGGCTGCCAGTGAAGGTCTATGGGAAGACAGCGGTGACCCTGCTGCTTGGACCGCTTTTGCGACGATCGATACAAAAAATGAAAAAAGCTCAAATGAAATCAAAGTTCCTTATGCCTTGAGCTACTTGGCTTATCAGAAATTCAGCGGAAGTGTCAAAGGGATGAAAACCCTTCAGGCTGAGTACGAAAAAATATACGGAAAAGGCGACTACATTCCGCCAGTGAAAACGACATTCTGGAGCTTCCGTATCATGGTTGGCGCAGGCGTTGTCATGATCCTTGCTGCGTTAGGCGGCCTCTGGTTAAACCGCCGCAAAAAGCTTGAAAACAGCAAATGGTATTTGCGCATCATGATCGCGTTGATTTCCTTCCCGTTTCTTGCGAACTCCGCGGGCTGGATTATGACAGAAATCGGGCGTCAGCCTTGGACGGTTATGGGTTTAATGACAACTGCTCAATCCGTGTCGCCTAACGTAACAGCGGGTTCCTTGTTATTCTCAATCATCGCATTCGGTGTGATGTACATGATTCTGGGCGCGCTGCTTGTCTTCTTGTTTATCCGTGAGATTAAAAAAGGCGCGGAGCATGATAATCATCATGATGTGCCTGTATCAACAGATCCATTTAGTCAGGAGGTATACCATGGCATCTCTTCATGATCTTTGGTTTATACTCGTTGCTGTATTGTTTGTAGGATTCTTCTTTTTGGAAGGCTTTGATTTCGGGGTCGGCATGGCGACACGTTTTCTTGGCCATAATGAATTAGAACGCAGAGTGCTGATCAACACGATCGGGCCGTTCTGGGACGCGAATGAAGTCTGGCTTTTGACTGGCGCAGGCGCCATTTTCGCGGCATTCCCAAACTGGTATGCGACGATGCTGAGCGGTTATTACATTCCGTTTGTCATAGTGCTGCTTGCGTTAATGGGCCGCGGGGTCGCGTTTGAGTTCCGCGGCAAGGTGGATCATTTAAAATGGGTAAAGGTTTGGGACTGGGTCGTTTTCTTCGGCAGTCTGATTCCTCCGTTTGTGCTTGGTGTGCTGTTCACGACATTATTCCGCGGGATGCCGATTGATGCCGACATGAACATTCACGCACATGTATCTGATTATATCAATGTATATTCTATACTTGGCGGTGTGACGGTAACACTTCTTTGCTTCCAGCATGGATTAATGTTTATCACGCTGCGTACGATTGGTGATTTGCAAAACCGCGCCCGGAAAATGGCGCAAAAGATAATGGGTGTTGTTTTTGTAGCGGTTCTTGCCTTCGCGGCCCTTTCTGCGTATCAGACAGACATGTTTACACGCCGCGGCGAGATTACCATTCCGCTCGCTGTTTTGATTGTCATCTGCTTTATGCTCGCGGCTGTATTTATTCGTAAGAAAAAAGACGGCTGGACATTTGGGATGACAGGCGCTGGTCTGGCGCTGACCGTGGGAATGATCTTTATTTCCCTATTCCCTCGCGTAATGGTCAGCTCGCTTCATAGCGCATACGATTTAACAGTAGCTAACGCTTCTTCCGGAGATTATTCGCTTAAAGTCATGTCAATTGCAGCATTAACGCTATTGCCGTTCGTCATCGGCAGCCAGATCTGGAGCTATTATGTCTTCCGGAAGCGCGTCAGCCATAAGGAGCCTATGACTTATTAATGGGAAAAGACCTGTTTCGATATAAAGGAATGAAGCGGATTCTCACCGTGATTACTTGTTTAACGCTGATTCAGACAGCCGCCATTATTATGCAGGCAGAGTGGCTGAGTGAGGCCGTAACCGGACTGTTCAACGGGAAGGGCATTACTTCCCTTTTTCCGGTGATCGGCTTTTTCCTCATCGCTTTTATCGCCCGGCACGGGGTGACGGTGGCGCGACAGAAAATCGTCTATCAATACGCCGCCCGGACAGGAGCAGATTTGAGAAAAAGTTTTCTTGATCAGCTGTTCCGATTAGGCCCCCGCTTTGCAAAGAAAGAGGGGACGGGGCAAATGGTGACGCTGGCGATGGAAGGCATCAGCCAGTTCCGCCGCTACCTGGAGCTGTTTCTGCCGAAAATGGTCAGCATGGCGATTGTGCCTGCGGCAGTTGTCATTTATGTGTTTTTTCAGGATCGGACATCAGCCATCATTTTAGTCGCTGCTATGCCGATTCTGATCATCTTTATGATTCTCCTCGGCCTTGTCGCGCAGAGAAAAGCGGATCGTCAGTGGAAATCCTATCAGAGACTTTCCAATCATTTTGTTGATTCTCTTCGCGGGCTGGAGACATTGCGTTTCCTAGGTTTGAGCAAGTCACACAGCAAAAATATTTTCTATGTGAGTGAGCGGTATCGCAAGGCAACGATGAGCACACTCCGGGTGGCGTTTTTGTCATCATTCGCCCTCGATTTTTTCACGATGCTGTCGGTGGCGACAGTCGCAGTATTTCTGGGCCTGCGCCTCATTGACGGCGATATTTTGCTTGGCCCTGCTTTAACGGCGCTTATTCTGGCGCCTGAGTATTTTTTGCCGGTGCGGGAAGTGGGGAATGATTATCATGCAACGCTGAACGGCCAGGAAGCAGGAAAAACCATTCAAGAGATTTTGTCGCAGCCTGGTTTTAAAGAAGAGACGCCGCTTCAGCTCGAAGCTTGGTCCGATCAGGATGAGCTGAAGCTGTCAGGCGTGTCAGTCGGCCGTTCGGTGTCTGATATTCATCTCTCATTCAAAGGCAAGAAAAAAATCGGCATTATCGGTGCAAGCGGCGCCGGAAAATCAACATTAATTGATATTCTCGGCGGATTTTTAGAGCCGGATGGCGGAATGATTGAGGTTAATGGTACAAGCCGGTCCCATTTGCAGGTCGGCAGCTGGCAGAAGAACCTTCTGTACATCCCTCAGCATCCGTACATTTTTGATGATACGTTGGGGAACAACATTCGCTTCTACCATCCAAGCGCTTCGGCAGAGGATACAGCCCGTGCTGCTGCGGCGGCGGGACTGGCGGAGCTGGTGGATAACCTTCCTGAAGGATTAGAGGGGCGGATCGGGGAAGGCGGCCGGGCGCTCAGCGGCGGCCAGGCACAGCGTGTCGCGCTGGCCCGCGCCTTTTTGGGAAACCGTCCGATCCTGCTGCTGGATGAGCCGACCGCCCATCTTGATATCGAAACAGAATATGAAATAAAAGAAACGATGCTGGATTTATTTGAGGATAAGCTCGTCTTTCTCGCGACTCACCGCCTTCACTGGATGCTCGATATGGACGAAATTATCGTGCTGGACAGAGGCAGGGTTGCGGAAATCGGGACTCACAATGAACTGCTGGAGAAAAACGGTGTGTATACCAAACTCGTGAAGGCACAACTGGGGGAAAGAGCATGAAGAAAGAAGAATGGATTTTGCCGTATATCAAGCAAAATGCCCGCCTGTTTGTTCTGGTTATCTTTTTGGGCGCGGTGACGATTTTTTCTGCTGCTTTTCTCATGTTCACCTCAGGTTTTTTGATTTCTAAAGCGGCGACAAGGCCGGAAAACATTCTGCTCATTTATGTGCCGATTGTCGCTGTGCGCACCTTTGGGATTGCGCGGTCTGTGTCGCGATATGTGGAACGGCTCGTCGGGCATCACATCATTTTGAAAATCGTATCCGACATGCGCGTCCGCCTTTACAATATGCTTGAGCCGGGTGCTTTGATGCTGCGTTCCCGTTTTCGCACGGGGGATATGCTCGGCATTTTGTCTGAGGATATTGAGCATTTGCAGGATGCATTCTTAAAAACGATTTTTCCTGCGATCTCAGCCTTGCTCCTGTATGCTGTGTCAGTGATAGCGCTCGGCTTCTTCTCTTGGCCGTTTGCCATATTGCTTGCGCTGTATTTGTTTGTTCTTGTTGTATTGTTTCCGGTTGTGTCTTTGCTCGTGACGAGAGCGAAGAATGCGAAGCTGAAAAGCGGACGGAATGTGCTGTACAGCCGTCTGACAGATGCTGTGATGGGTGTCAGCGACTGGATGTTCAGCGGACGCCGGCATGCTTTTATTGATGCTTATGAAAAAGAGGAACGTGATTGGTTTGAGCTTGAACGGAAAAAACAACGCTTTACAAGATGGCGGGACTTTGCTGCGCAATGCCTTGTCGCTGGCCTTATTTTGCTGATGCTGTTTTGGACAGCGGGACAGCAAGCGGACGGCGAGCTCGCTAAAACGATGATTGCCGCTTTTGTGCTAGTGGTGTTTCCGTTGACGGAAGCCTTTTTGCCGCTTTCGGATGCCTTAGGCGAAGTGCCGGGCTATCAGGATTCTATCAGACGCATGAACAAGGTGGCTCCTCAGCCGGAGGCGTCACAAACTGAATCAGGGGATCAAATTCTCGATCTTCAAGATGTCACCTTGGCCTTTCGTGATGTGACGTTTTCTTATGACAACAGCAGCCAAGTGCTGCACAACTTTTCCTTTACGCTGCGCCAAGGAGAAAAAATGGCGCTGCTCGGCCGAAGCGGCTCTGGGAAATCAACATCGCTTGCATTAATCGAAGGCGCCTTGAAACCGGACTCCGGTTCTGTGACGTTAAACGGAGTGGAGACAGCGCTGTTAAAGGATCAGATTGCGGATGCGGTGGCCGTGTTAAATCAAAAACCGCACCTGTTTGATACAAGTATTTTGAACAACATCAGGCTCGGAAACGGAGAAGCAAGCGACGAGGATGTGCGCCGCGCCGCAAAGCAGGTCAAGCTGCATGACTACATTGAGTCATTGCCTGATGGATATCATACCTCTGTACAAGAAACCGGCATCCGTTTTTCCGGTGGAGAGCGCCAGCGGATCGCACTTGCGAGGATTTTGCTGCAGGATACACCGATCATCATCCTCGATGAGCCAACAGTCGGCCTCGATCCTATTACCGAACGTGAATTGATGGAAACGGTGTTTGAGGTGCTGAAAGGAAAAACGATTTTATGGATTACCCACCATCTCGCGGGAGTGGAAGCGGCTGATAAAATCGTATTTCTCGAAAACGGCAAAACAGAAATGGAAGGAACCCATGAGGAGCTTCTGGCGGCAAACGAACGGTACAGCCGCCTGTATCACCTTGATGTTCCTGTAAAATAGAAGACAGCCCTAAAAGGCTGTCTTTTTTGTTTGAAAAAGAAAAGGGACAGGAAAAATAGGAAAAGAAAGCAGAGGAGGGATAGAGATGAATGTTCCATATTGGACGGAAGAGCATGTAAGGGCCACGCTTCCTGAAAGAGATGCGGAGAGCCATAAAGGCACGTACGGTACGGCTTTGCTGCTGGCTGGAAGTGACGACATGCCGGGGGCAGCGCTGCTTGCAGGGCTTGGGGCCATGCGGAGCGGTCTCGGCAAGCTTGTCATCGGTACATCAGAAAGCGTAATCCCGCTAATTGTTCCTGTTTTGCCCGAGGCGACCTATTGGCGTGACGGCTGGAAAAAGGCGGCGGATGCTCAGCTTGAAGAGACGTACCGGGCCATTGCCATCGGACCGGGCCTTCCGCAAACGGAAAGCGTACAGCAGGCAGTCGATCATGTGCTTGCGGCTGATTGTCCTGTTATTTTGGATGCCGGAGCGCTGGCGAAGCGCACATATCCGAAACGGGAGGCCCCCGTCATCCTCACGCCGCACCCGGGCGAGTTTTCCCGAATGACAGGGGTGCCCGTGAACGAATTGCAGAAAAAAAGAGCGGAATATGCAAAGGAATGGGCGGCTCAGCTGCAGACTGTCATTGTGTTAAAAGGAAACCAAACCGTCATCGCGTTTCCTGATGGAGACTGCTGGCTCAATCCAACCGGAAACGGGGCGCTCGCCAAGGGCGGAACCGGTGACACGCTGACGGGCATGATATTGGGGATGCTCTGCTGCCATGAAGATCCAAAGCACGCCATATTAAACGCGGTCTATTTGCATGGTGCGTGCGCCGAGCTCTGGATGGACGAGCACTCCGCTCATACGTTGCTCGCTCATGAGCTATCTGACATCCTGCCCCGCGTGTGGAAACGATTTGAATGATAAAAAAGCTGTCTTCAGAGAGAAGACAGCTTTTCTTGATACCCCGCCCGTTTTTTCAGACGCGGTTTCATTAATACATAGTAAAGCACAGAAGGCACGGCCAAGCCGATAATCCATGCGATGTCTCCGCCGCCAAACATTTTGGCAAGCGGTCCGATGTAAAAGCTTGTGTTGATAAACGGAATTTCCAGCAAGATAGACAGAACGAACGCAATTGTGGTGATCCAATTGACCTTTCCATAAGGCCCGTTTACGTCGAACATGGCTTTGACTTGATACTTTCCGTGGCGAACGAAGTAGTAATCGACTAAATTGATTGCCGTCCACGGAATTAAGAAATAACTGATGAAAAAGATAAAATTCAAAAACAGCTCCATAAAATTGCTCTGTCCCAGTAGGCTTAAGACTGTGCCGACAAGCGTGACACCCAGGATCATGATGATTCTGACTTTGGGCGTGACTTTTAATTTCAGAAACGGCTCCAGCGTTGTTGTCGTGGACATGAAGGCCCCATACAGGTTAAAAACATTGATTGCCATTTGCCCAAATAACACAATGATCAGCATAATAAACGAGAAGGGACCGAACAATTGGACAATCTGGCTGCCTGAGTTTGCCGTAAAGTCAGGAAGTGAGGTTGTCAGCAATGCGCCGAGCAGCATCATCCAGATGGAGCTGACAGATGTACCTGCATAGCTGTACCAAAATGTTTTTGAAGCCGGTGTTTTAACTGGCAGATATCTTGAATAATCGGCAACGTACGGCGCGTAGGCAAGCTGCCACGTCGCAACTGCGCTGACTGCCACCAAGAAAATTGGCAGATCAATCGCTCCGGGAATCCAGCTGCCTGCTGGAATCGGCAATTGAAAAATGAGAATCGTTGCAGCAAAAAATACAGCAAAAGAGGTCCAAGAAAGGATTTTTTGCATTTTGTGAATCAAATCATGGCCGAAAATGGTGAGTAAAAAACATACGGCGCTTAAGCCTATAATGCTCCATGATCCCGGGATGGGAACAAAGCTGCTTAAGGTTCCGGCCGCCAGAATCGTGCTGCTTGCGAAGAAACCAAGGTAGATAAACATGACTAAGAAGAGGGGAAGAATCGCTCCGATTACGCCGAATTGGGCACGGCTTTGAATCATTTGCGGGATGCCTAGCTGAGGGCCTTGCGCGGAATGAGACGCCATAAATATGGCACCGATTAAGGTTCCGCAAATAATAGCGGCAACACTCCAAAACAGATTAAGTCCCATTGCAACGGGAATCGTGCCGGTCACTAACGTGGTGATATGCATATTAGCCCCGAACCATACGGGAAATAAATCTTTCGCTTTACCATGTCTTTCTTCATTCGGAATATATTCAATCGTTCGCCTTTCTACTTTCAATGCATCGTCCTCCATATTGGATGTTTTTTTGAAATCGACATAAAGTCATAGCTTAACAGACTATAAGGGGGTTTACAAATAAGGATATGCAGCCAAACGGCCGGGAAGCCTGATCTGTCAATGGCTGAAAAGAATTGTAAAAAAGATGAACGCTTTTGAATCCGGTGTCGTCTCATAAGGCAGAAAAACAAAAAAGGGGGGATCACGGTCATTGGATACACATGAAGAACAGCGGCTGATCCAGCAGGCGAAAGAGGGAAACGACGAGGCGTTTACAGCCCTTTTCCACTATCACTATTCTTTCTTATATAAATACTTGTTAAAGCTTTCCCTTCACCCCGATCTCAGCGAGGAACTTGTTCAGGAAACCTTTCTGAAAGGGTACATCCATTTAAGAAGCTTTCAGGGCCGTTCAAAATTCTCCACATGGCTGATCTCCATTGCATCGCGGCTCTATCTCGATCACCAGAAAAAGAGAAAGAGAGAATGGAAACGGAATCAGACAGTTACGGAGGAAACAATCCGCAAGATCAAGTGGGACGTGTCGGCGAAAGGGGCAGAGTGGAGCGAAACGCTCGATCTGTTTTCAAAGCTGGACCCTAAACTGCGCACACCGGTTTTATTAAGGCATTACTACGGCTATACCTACGCTGAAATCGGGGTGATGCTTCAAATCAAAGAAGGCACTGTAAAGTCCAGAGTTCATAAAGGGCTCCAGCAAATCAGAAAGGAGTGGGACGATGAATAAAGAAAAGCTTTCTGATCATTTAAAGTCAGAATGGAAAAAAATTGATCAAACAGCCAATCCCTCTATACCGAATCAAAAAGAACTGCTTCACCAGCTGTCACAAATGAAAGCTGAATGCAGAAAAAAACTTCTTCAAGAGATCATTTTATTTGTATTCTGCGCGCTGATGGTTGTGAGTGCTGCAATCTTAGCTTTCACTCAAGTTCCTGCTGTGTTTATTGTGCTTCAGGTTTGTGTGCTTGCGGTGCTGCCGATTTTGATTGCGGCTGAGAAAAAAAGGCATCTCGGCGAATGCGAGGTGAAACGCGGATGACACAAACAGAAATTATCATAACGGTTGCGGCTTGTCTCATCGTATTGGCGCAGGGAATCTTTTTATTTATTGATGCGAAAAAACGTAATCGCATGGCATGGGTTTGGGGGATTGTCGGATTGATTCAAGCACCGATGCCTCTGATTTGTTATTACTTTTTTGTCATTAGGCCGGATCGGAAGAAAAGGGGGATCAAGCAATGAATATTTCTTGGGAAATGATTTTGCCGCTGATTGTATTACAGCTGGCTTTGGCGGTGTTTGCCCTTATCAGCTGTATAAAAGAAGAGCGGACAAACGGTCCAAAGTGGATGTGGGCTGCAATCATTGTATGTATCAATATTATTGGGCCGATTTTGTTTTTTACCGTCGGCAGAAAGCAAAGGTAAGCCGATATGCTGTCTATTGAATCATTATGCAAATCGTACAGGCATCATGAAGCTGTAAAGAATGTCAGTTTTCACGTGAATGAAAATGAGTGTGTCGCACTATTAGGACCTAATGGAGCCGGCAAAACCACGACTCTGCAAATGCTGGCCGGACTGCTTTCGCCAACCTCCGGAAACATTAAGCTGTTAGGAGAAAAAAAGCCGGATCGGCGTTTGATTGGGTACCTCCCGCAGTATCCAGCTTTTTATTCCTGGATGACCGCAAATGAATTTTTGACATTTGCGGGGAGACTGTCCGGCCTTTCGAAGAGAAAATGCCAAGAGGAAATCGGCGAGATGCTGGAATTTGTGGGTTTGCATGAAGCGGAGCACAAAAGGATCGGGGGCTATTCAGGAGGAATGAAACAAAGACTCGGTCTGGCACAGGCACTGCTCCATAAACCGAAGTTTTTGATATTGGATGAACCGGTGTCTGCGCTTGATCCGACAGGACGGTTCGAGGTGCTGGACATGATGCGGGAGCTGAAAAAGCATATGGCCGTTCTGTTTTCTACACATGTTTTGCACGATGCAGAGCAGGTGTGTGATCAAGTGGTGATTATGAAAAATGGTGAAATTTCATGGAAAGGCGAGTTACAGGAGCTGAAACAACAGCAGCAAACGAACGTTTTTACCCTTTCAGTGAAAGAGAAGCTGGAAGGCTGGCTTGAAGAGAAGCCTTACGTCTCAGCTATTGTCTATAAAAATCCGTCCCAAGCTGTTTTCGAGCTGCCTGATATACAAGCTGGCCGGTCATTATTAAGTGACTGTATCCGAAAGGGATTGACCGTCACCCGATTTGAACAGAAAACGGAGTCTCTAGAAGACGTCTATCTAAAGGTGGTGCACGCATGAAGGTGATGATGGCGCTTTTGCAGAAGGAGTGGCTGGAAGGATGGAAAAGCGGCAAGCTGATTTGGCTGCCGATTGCGATGATGATCGTCGGGCTGACACAGCCGCTGACCATTTATTATATGCCGGAAATCATCGCACATGGAGGGAACCTTCCTGACGGCATGAAAATCAGTTTTACGATGCCCTCCGGGTCTGAAGTGATGGTAAGCACGCTTTCTCAATTCAACACGCTTGGCATGGCTCTGGTCATCTTTAGCGTGATGGGCAGTGTAGCCAATGAAAGAAATCAAGGGGTAACAGCGCTGATTATGTCGCGGCCTGTGACGGCAGCCCATTATATCGTGAGTAAATGGCTCATCCAAAGCGTGATCGGCATTATGTCGTTTGCAGCTGGATACGGGCTTGCTTATTATTACGTCCGGCTGCTGTTTGAGGACGCATCATTCAGCCGCTTTGCCGCAAGCCTTGGCCTTTACGCGCTTTGGGTGATATTTATTGTGACCGCCGGCCTTGCCGGAAGTACGATATTCCGGTCTGTCGGAGCAGCTGCGGCTTGCGGGATCGGGCTCACAGCAGCCGTTTCCTTTGCTGTTTCACTATTTCCAGATGGTGCGAAGTGGCTTCCGGCTGAGATTTGCAAGCAGGCGGAGCATATCCTTCTTCATGGAGAGCGGGCAGATTTTTTCGGATGGTCACTCACTTTCTCCATTCTGTGCATCATGCTTCTGGCCGTGTTTTCTGTGTGGCGCTTCCGGCGGTATGAAAGCTATTAATTGATCATGTTACGTTTTTGCGCGAGCATCACAAAAAAGGCGGCAAATGCCAGAAACCCGGCTCCATAAAAAACTCCCGCAAGCCCGACAAGCTGTGCGATTTTTCCGGCAAGAAGGGGCCCGAGGAAGATGCCTAGCGCATAAAATGATTGATAAAACCCCATCACTGACATTTTTAATCGGGCAGAACTGATTTCGACGACATGGCTTAGCAACAGAGGAAAAACGAAGCCGAGCGCCAGTCCGATACAGGCGTGTGTGATGCAAACCGTGAACAATGCAGCTGAAAAAGGAACATATAGCAAACAGACCCCGGTGACAGCGAAACTAATGAGCATCACGGAGTAAGCGATACGGCTTGTAAAGCGCAGAAACACAAAGCTTAATGTGGCGGCTGCGTGTGGGAGGAAAAAGGCGCTCATCACCCAAAGAAGCTCCGCGTCACCCATTCCGAGCTGATTCATGTAAAGCGGCGTAAAACAAAATACTGTGATAAATAATACGGCATGGGCCGTCATAGACAGGATGGTGAAAAGCTTCAGCTTTGGCAGCTGCAATGTATCTTTGATGTACTGATTGACACGAATGGTGTCACGGTTTGCGGGAGGAGCAGACGGATCCTTAATAAAGCAGCAGATCACCAGACCGGCGACCGAGGCTGCCAGCGCCATCCAAAAAGGAACCTGCCTGCCTAAATGGGCTGCCGCAAGCCCGCAGAACACAATGCTGGCAAACTGAGGCATGACGGTAAAAAACTGCATGATGCCCATTGCTTTTGATGCATTGCCATTGTTGAAATAATGTGCGTATAAAATGGTCGCCATCACCCACATAGAAGCAGTGATTCCCGCGAAAAGCCGGGCGGCCAGCACGAAGAAGAAAGAATCAAACATCAGAAAAAGCAGGCTGCTGAGGACGGAAAAGCCGAACCCGGCAATTAACAATTGCTTGCGCAAGGAAAACAGGATGTCTGACACAAGGCCGAGCGGGAATCGCAGAAGGATTTGCGTGACCCCGTAGCTGCCGAGAATGATGCCGATTGCGCCATATGAAAAGTGCAGATCCTCCAAATACAGACTGAATACAGGAACGTAAATATAGCCTGAAAACCAGAAACAAAATACCATGCATAAAAAAACGGCGTGATCTAAGGCGCCGATTGTTTTTTTCTGAGGAATCAAGTCCTGCTGTAATTCCATCGTATCTCTCCACCCCTTTCCTTCCAGTACAACACAATTGTTGAAAACGTTTCAATAGAAAAATAAAAAAACAGGGCTTCAAAAAAAGCCCTGTTCGCTGTTTTTAATACGGATCAGACGGATGACTCTCCTGTTCAGCCTGCTTTGCAGCCTGTTCCGTTTCAGTTGTGCCGATCGGCCCGTTGCTGTTGTTTTCGGAAACCTTTTTTAGCCCTTCCGCTACGCGTTTTCCGTAGTCAGGATCAGCTTTTGTGAAATTCTCAATCATTTGATCCTGAATTTCTTTTCGGCACGTAGAAAGCGTATTCACCAAATTCGTAATCAGTTCGTTCCGCTCAAATTCAGTAAATCTCCGGTACGTTTCTCCAGCCTGTCCGAAGTTGTTTGTTCTGTCAATCGCTTCACGCTTTACATCACCTTCGACATGCGGCATATGGTCTTTTCCGTCCTGCTTCGCTTCCTTCAGCCCGCCCATAATGGATGGCTCATAGTTGACGTGCGGGTTTTGTCCTTCTGCTCTATCGACCCGATATTGCATCTGCCCGCCTTCCTGGTTGGTGGCGACATGCTTTTTCGGCGAGTTGATCGGAAGCTGCAGGTAATTTGCGCCTACACGGTAGCGCTGCGTATCAGAGTAGGCAAACGTACGCCCCTGGAGCAATTTGTCGTCTGAAAAATCAAGCCCGTCGACAAGCACTCCCGTTCCAAATGAAGCTTGCTCCACTTCCACATGGTAGTTTTCCGGATTTTTGTTCAGAACCAATTTGCCGATCGGTTTCCATGGGAAATCGTCTTTATACCACAGTTTTGTCGGATCAAGAGGATCAAAGTCAAGTTCAGGATGCTCATCATCGCTCATGATTTGAGCATACACTTCCCACTCTGGATAATCGCCATTTTCAATCGCGTCATATAAATCCTGTGTGGCATGGTTAAAGTTTTTCCCTTGAATCTCTTCTGCTTCCTTCTGTGTCAGGTTGCGGATGCCCTGCTTCGGTTCAAAATGGTATTTCACGAGAACGGCCTTGCCCTTCTCATTCACCCATTTATAGGCATGTACGCCTGAACCCTGCATTTGCCGGTAATTGGCCGGAATGCCCCAAGGCGAAAACAAGAAGGTAATCATGTGTGTCGCTTCTGGAGATTGAGAAATGAAATCGAAAATACGTTCACCATCCTGGATGTTGGTCACTGGATCAGGCTGAAATGCATGTACAAGATCCGGAAATTTCAGCGGGTCGCGGATAAAAAAGATTTTCAGGTTGTTCCCGACCAAATCCCAGTTTCCGTCTTCTGTATATAGCTTTACAGCAAAACCGCGCGGGTCTCTCAATGTTTCAGGCGAGTGTTTTCCATGATTCACAGTTGAAAAACGGACAAATGCCGGTGTTTTCTTGCCTTTTTCCTGAAAGAGCTTGGCCCGTGTGTATGTTGAAATCGGTTCGTCTCCGAAGCTTCCGTACGCTTCAAAATACCCGTGTGCACCTGCTCCCCTGGCATGAACAACCCGCTCAGGGATGCGTTCCCGGTCGAAGTGGCTGATCTTTTCGAGAAAATCATAGTTCTCAAGTGTTGTAGGCCCTCTATTCCCGACGGTTCTCACATTCTGGTTGTCAGTAACAGGATGCCCCTGCCTATTCGTTAAGGTATCCTCTGACTCGTTTTTCCCGGATGTCTTATGGGAAAGCGCTTCCTCGCTTCCTTGGGCATTTGATTGGTGCTGCTTGTTTTGATGATCATCTTTCAATGGTTGGCCCTCCTTTTTTGAACGGTAACAATATTCCCTGAATGGAAAGATTTTAAAACAGCCGTTTTTTTTGATCTGCTTCGGGAATGGTACAATGTACAAAAATCGGTAAAAGGAGAGGTCGATTCGTGACGAGAGAAAAAAATCCGCTGCCCATCACGTTTTATCAAAAAACCGCTCTTGAGCTTGCCCCATCGCTTCTGGGCTGCCTTCTTGTAAAAGAAACAGACGAAGGTATAGCCTCAGGCTATATTGTGGAAACAGAGGCCTATATGGGGGCTGGAGACAGAGCGGCCCACAGCTTTAACAACCGCCGGACGAAGCGGACTGAGATCATGTTTGCAGAAGCTGGGCGGGTATATACATATGTGATGCACACCCATACATTGCTGAATGTCGTTGCCGCGGAAGAGGATGTTCCGCAAGCGGTATTAATCAGGGCGATTGAGCCGCATGAAGGCCAGCTGTTAATGGAGGAGAGAAGGCCGGGCAGGAGTCCGAGGGAATGGACAAACGGACCCGGAAAGCTGACGAAAGCGCTTGGCGTTACGATGAATGACTACGGACGCTGGATCACGGAACAGCCGCTTTACATCGAAAGCGGGTACACACCGGAAGCAATTTCAACCGGCCCGCGCATCGGCATTGACAACAGCGGGGAGGCACGCGATTATCCATGGCGTTTCTGGGTGACGGGAAACAGGTACGTGTCGCGTTAGCATGTTTAAGGAAGAGGCAATCAGGGGAATGGTTGAGAAAAAAGAAGGGAGAATCGGAGCTTTGAAAAAGATGATCAAAACCGTTATCAAATGGGCGCCGGTCATTTACCCGATTGTTCGAAAAATCATGAAGGATCGCAAGGCGTCTAAACAAAAGAATATGTCCGCATCTAGAACAGCCGGCTGATCCCGGCTGTTTTTTTATAGGTCAGTTTTCCCTCTAGTCCTCCGGATGTTCATTGACTTGCCATTCTCTCCATTATAGAATTTATATACATTTCGCATCCCTTCATCATCCTTTCTGCCTATTCACTGAATCCCTGCATCTACTAGTTAGGAGGTTTTTCTCATGCTTCATGGGCGACTACGTGATATTCTGCGCTTGCTGATGGCGGCTGAAGCCCCGGTGACAAGTTCGTTTTTTGCCGCGCAATTAAACGTAACGACGCGGACAGTCCGCAATGATATAAAGGAACTGCAAGGTATGCTAAGCGGCCACGGTGCCTTTGTACAATCTGTAAGAGGCTCCGGCTACAAGCTCCGCATTGATGACGAGCAAGTATTCAGAACACTGCTGCAAGATGAATTTCAGCAAAAAAAGGGCCTGCCGGTATTGCCGGAGGAGAGAATGGCCTATCTTATGAAACGTCTGCTGCTGGCGGACCATTATCTCAAGCTCGATGAACTTGCTGAAGAACTATTTATCTCAAAATCTACACTCCAAACGGATTTAAAGGAAGTAAAGAAACGTCTGCTGCCTTACCGCATCGTCATGGAAACACGTCCGAATTACGGCTTCAAGCTGCGCGGGGACGAGGTGCAGATGAGGTACTGCATGGCGGAGTACATTGTCGATGAAAGAGAAACGGAGATAGATGTTTTAAATGAAAAGGCTGATATTTTGCCAAAAGAAGAAATTGAGATCATCCGTTCCGCCATCTTGAAAAAAATGAAAAACGACCGCATCCCTCTGTCCAACATGGGACTGAATAACCTCATTATCCATATTGCTATCGCCTGTAAACGGATCAGAACGGAAAACTATGTATCTCTTTTCCCGAAAGATATGGATCATATCCTGCATCAAAAGGAGTACCAGGCTGCAGAAGCCATCGTAAAAGAGCTGGAATCAGCGCTTGCCGTTACGTTTCCGAAAGACGAGACGGCCTACATCACCATGCATCTCCTTGGCACAAAACGAATGACACATTGCGGAGAGGACACATTTTCAATAGAAGAGGAAACCGATCAGCTGACACTTGCCATGATCGAAGCTGTTGATCGTGAACTGAAGCTTGGCATCCTGCATGACAAAGAGCTGAAAATCGGCTTGGCCCTGCATATGAAGCCGGCGATCAGCCGCAACCGATACGGCATGAATCTTCGAAATCCGATGCTGGCAGCGATCAAGGAACATTATCCACTCGCTTTTGAAGCCGGGATCATTGCCGGAATCGTGATAAAGGAACAAACGGGTATTGAGATTCATGAAAACGAAATTGGATATTTGGCTCTCCACTTTGGCGCCGCGATTGAACGAAAAAAAACAGAAAGCCCGCCGAAACGCTGTATCATTGTATGCGCATCGGGAGCCGGAAGCGCCCAGCTTCTGCGCGAAAAACTGCGTTCCCATTTCGGCAAGCGGCTCGATATTCTTGGAACGGCTGAGTATTATAGTCTTGATCAAATGTCCTACGAATCAATTGATTTTGTCATCAGCACCATTCCGATTAAAAAAGAGCTCCCTGTACCAGTACTGAAGGTTAACACCATCTTAGGCGGAACTGACTTTACAAAAATAGAATCTATTCTGAGTGATGAAAAGGAAAAAGCCAATCGCTACCTAAAAAAAGAACTCGTTTTTTTTCAGGAGGATCTGCGCTCAAAAGAAGAAGTGATTCAATTTTTAGGGCAGAAAGCGGTCGAATGCGGCTTTGCCGATGAAGAAATCATAGATTCCATTTTTGAAAGAGAAGACATGTCGCCAACGTGTTTTGGCAATCTTGTTGCCATCCCGCACCCGCTTGTTCCGCAGACGAAAACAACGTTTTGGGCCGTTTGTACGCTCAAAAAACCGATCGATTGGGAGAGTCAGCGAGTTCAATTTGTCTGTCTGCTTTGTGTCGAAAAGGAGAACAAAGCGGATTTGCAAAGCATGTATAAACTGCTTGGCAGCATTTTGGATGACCCGGCGGCGGTGAACCAGCTGATCAAATGTCGTTCATATCAAGAGCTTTCGGATGTGTTTGACCAAAAAATGCTGAGCTGACAGCCTGTATATACCTTTTTTCCGTTGCCTGCGGAAAAACCCTGAGTGTTTATGAAAGCGATTTCATAATATGATGATAGCAACAGCAGGACATTACAAAATTGATTAAACTCTAGGGGGTCTTTTACATGAATATATTACTCGTTTGTGCAGCAGGCATGTCTACTAGCTTACTGGTGAGCAAGATGGAAAAAAGTGCGCAGGAACAGGGAAAAGACTATACCATTTGGGCAGTTTCAGGCGATTCTGTACAAAATCATATCGATAAAGCGGATGTATTGCTTCTCGGTCCGCAAGTCCGTTACATGCTTCCGCAGCTCAAAAAATTAGGAGAGTCAAAGGGGGTTCCGGTAGACGTCATTAATACCGTCCATTATGGCACGTGCAACGGGGCGGAAGTGCTGAAATCAGCTGAACAGCTTGGACATGTGTCATAGAGAGGGGCGGGCTATGTGAATAAAGTCAATCAGATCTTAGAAGAAAAGGTCATGCCTATAGCGGGAAGAATTGCGGGACAGCGTCATTTGCAGGCGCTGCGTGATGGTATCATCCTCACGATGCCCCTGATTATCATCGGTTCCTTTTTCCTCATCATTGGCAACCTCCCGATCCCGGGATACGCTGAGTTTATGGCAAAAACGTTTGGCAGCTCCTGGTCTGAAAAACTGGCCTACCCAGTCGACGCGACCTTTGAAATTATGGGTCTTGTCGCCGCGTTCGGCATCGCCTACCGGCTCGCCGAGAAATACGGTGTTGATGCCTTGTCGGCCGGAGCCATTTCCCTTGCGGCATTTTTATTAGCAACACCTTATCAAGTGCCGTTTATGCCGGATGGCGCGACGAAAGAAATCATGGTTGGCGGCGGGATTCCGCTTTCGCTCATGGGAAGCAAAGGCCTATTTGTCGCCATGATTATCGCAATGGTGTCCACAGAGATTTACCGCCTTATTATCCAGCGCAATTTAGTCTTCAAAATGCCGGACGGTGTCCCGCCGGCGGTAAGCAAGTCATTTGTCGCGTTAATCCCCGGCTTTGCCGTCATCTTCCTAATTTGGGCAGCCCGGCTGATTGTTGAAGCGACACCGTTTGAAAGCCTTCATAATATTGTAAGCGTTTTATTAGGGACTCCGCTTTCCATTCTGGGAGGAAGCCTTGGAGGAAGCCTTGTCGCCGAAGCCGTCAAAATGCTTTTATGGGCCTGCGGCCTTCACGGTGCAAACATTGTCGGAGGCGTCATGGCACCAATTTGGTACGGCGCAATGGATGCCAACCGGATCGCATTCCAAGCCGGTGAGGAGCTTCCTAAGATTTTCACCCAGCAATTTTTCGATATCTGGGTCAATATCGGCGGAAGCGGCGCCACATTGGCACTGGTTGTCACGATGTTCCTGCGCGCCCGAAGCAAACAAATGAAGCAGCTCGGGAAGCTTGCGGTCGGCCCGGCCATCTTCAATATTAACGAACCGATTATATTCGGAATGCCGATCGTCATGAACCCAATGCTCTTACTTCCGTTTATCATCACACCGCTTGTCACAGTGACACTTACGTACATCGGAATGAGCACCGGCCTTGTCGCAAAACCGGCGGGTATCGCAGTGCCGTGGACCATGCCGCCGATCTTTTCAGGCTACTTGGCGACAGGAGGAAAAGTCTCAGGTGCGGTCATGCAAGCCATTAATATTGCCGTGTCCTTTGTTGTCTACTATCCATTCTTCAGAATGTGGGATAAGCAGAAGCTGAAAGAAGAAAACGATATGGAGCTGGTCCAAACGCCTGCAGCATCAGATGACAAAGAAGCGGCTCTGTAGAGAAAGGAAGTGAATCGCGTGAATGAGGAAATGGAACAAATCATTTTTCAAATCATCCTTCACGGAGGAAACGGTAGGAGCTCCGCAATGGAGGCCATTGCCGCTGCGAAAAGCGGTGACGCAGAAGAAGCGCGGAAAAAGCTTCAAGACGCTGCTGAAGAATTGTCAAAAGCCCATCATTATCAGACAGAGCTGATCCAAAATGAAGCGAGCGGAGAAAAGACGGAAATGACGCTTCTGATGGTTCATGCACAGGATCATTTAATGAATGCAATGACAGTGAAGGATATGGCTGCAGAGATCATTGAGTTATATGAAAAAATCACCGAGCAAAGGGGAGCAAGCATATGACAAAAGGATTGAAGATTGTAACGATTGGCGGAGGTTCAAGCTATACGCCCGAGCTAGTGGAGGGGTTCATTAAACGGTATGATGAGCTGCCTGTCCGAGAATTATGGCTTGTCGATATCCCCGAGGGCGAAGAAAAACTGAATATTGTCGGCACACTCGCCAAACGGATGGTTGAAAAAGCTGGCGTCCCGATCGACATTCATCTTACGCTCGACCGGAGAAAAGCGCTGAAAGACGCAGACTTTGTCACGACTCAATTTCGCGTCGGACTTTTGCAGGCAAGAGCAAAGGATGAGCGCATTCCGCTAAAATACGGAGTGATTGGCCAGGAAACAAACGGCCCGGGAGGCCTGTTTAAAGGATTGCGCACAATTCCGGTCATCCTTGAGATCGCAAAGGACATAGAAGAGCTTTGCCCGAACGCTTGGCTTGTTAACTTCACAAACCCTGCCGGCATGGTAACAGAAGCCTTGCTTCGCTACTCCAACCTGAAGAAAGTCGTCGGTCTCTGTAATGTTCCAATTGGCATCAAAATGGGCGTAGCCAAAGCGCTTGATGTAGATGTGGACCGCGTAGAAGTCCAATTCGCCGGACTGAACCATATGGTATTTGGGCTGGATGTTTTCTTGGACGGCGTAAGTGTGAAGGAGCAAGTCATCGAGGCGATGGGCGACCCGAAAAACGCGATGACAATGAAAAATATCTCAGGCGCCGAATGGGAACCGGATTTCTTAAAAGCGCTCAATGTCATCCCTTGCGGCTATCACCGTTACTATTTCAAAACAAAAGAGATGCTGGAGCACGAACTGGAAGCATCACAAACGGAGGGCACCCGCGCAGAAGTCGTACAGAAGGTCGAAAAAGAGCTGTTCGAGCTTTATAAAGATCCGAACCTTGCGATCAAACCGCCGCAGCTGGAAAAACGGGGCGGAGCTTACTACAGTGATGCAGCATGTAACTTAATCAGCTCCATTTATAATGATAAACATGACATTCAGCCGGTGAACACAATCAATAATGGTGCAATAGCGAGCATTCCAGACGATTCCGCAGTTGAAGTGAACTGTGTGATGACGAAAACTGGCCCTAAGCCAATTGCTGTCGGCGACTTGCCGGTGTCTGTCCGTGGCCTCGTCCAGCAAATCAAATCCTTTGAACGTGTCGCGGCAGAAGCGGCAGTTACAGGTGACTACCAAACTGCACTCCTTGCCATGACGATTAACCCGCTTGTCCCGTCCGATACTGTGGCCAAACAGATTTTAGACGAAATGCTGGAGGCGCACAAAGCGTATCTGCCGCAGTTTTTCAACAAAATTGAAGCGTAAAAAAAGCCGGCCTGTAATGGGCCGGCTTTTTTCTTACTTGCTTTCAGTCAGCGCTGCGACTTCGGTCGTCCATCCGAATTCGTCTGCGACAGCGCCTTTTTGAATGCCTGTAATCGTGTCATATAGTTTTTTTGCGATTTCTCCTGTTTCACCGTTGTTGATCGAAAGTGTTTCATCCTGCCAGATCAGCTCGCCGACTGGGGAAATAACAGCTGCTGTACCTGTTCCGAAGGCTTCTTCCAGGATGCCGTCTTTATGGGCTTGGATGACCTCATCGATCGCAATTTTTCGTTCTGAAACTTGAAGGCCCCAATGCTTAAGCAAGGCGATGACTGAATTGCGCGTAATGCCTTCCAGGATGCTCCCGTTCAGCATCGGTGTTACGATTTCACCGTTGATTTTGAAGAAGATGTTCATGCTTCCAACTTCTTCGATGTATTTCTTCTCAATGCCGTCCAGCCAGAGTACTTGAGAAAATCCTTTCTCTTCGGCTACCTGCTGCGCTTTTAAGCTTGAAGCATAGTTTCCTGCGGTTTTGGCATTTCCTGTTCCGCCTTTTACCGCACGGACAAATTCACTTTCAACAGCGATTTTGACCGGCTTAATGCCTTCTTTGTAATAAGAGCCGACCGGAGAAAGAATGATCAAGAGCTTATACGTATGAGATGCCGCAACACCAAGGAAAGGCTCGGTTGCGATGATGAACGGACGGATGTAAAGGGACGTGCCCTCCGCATTTGGAATCCAGTCTTTATCAATTGCGACAAGCTGCTTTAAGCCTTCAAGAACCTGTTCTTCATCAATTTGCGGGATGCAGAGGCGGTCGTTTGATTGATTCAGGCGTTCCATATTTTTTTCCGGTCTGAAAAGCAGAACATGGTCATCCTCTGACACGTAAGCCTTTAACCCTTCAAACACGGTTTGGCCGTAGTGATAGACCATTGCGGCCGGATCCATTGATAAGGGCTGATAAGGAATGATTCTTGGATCGTACCAACCTTTATCTGCGGCATAGTCCATTACAAACATGTGGTCTGTAAACACTCTTCCGAACGAAAGCTGATTTGGGTCTGGTTTCGGTTTTTTTGTTGATGTCAATTCAACGCGAATCGTTTGTTTAGTCATGGTCAATCTCCCTGCTGTTAAATTGTTTATATTATCAAACTTATTTGAAAATAATTATATTCTATTGTATACCTTCAACAAATAATCGCAATAGGTTTGCTCAAATTTGTAAGAAATTCATATGAAAAAAGCAGGAGAAATTAATTCTCCTGCGTGTTCATATGCTCGAATAACCTGTCATAATCGGCGCGAGTGGCATCCCGAAGACCTTCAACACGTTCATTTGTAATCTCCTGTTTGCCTTCCTTCAAGCCGTCCAAGAAATATTGAACATATTCTTCAGATGAAATGCCCCGGTACGTCAGGCCTTGTTTATCGCGTGATTTTTGGTTTAAGCCCGTGTCCACCATAGGCGGTGCCATTTCAATCACTTCCACGCTCGTGTCGCGGAGCTGGTGTCTGAGCGTAAGCGAGAACGAGTGAAGTGCTGCTTTTGTTGCGCAGTACACCGGATAAACAGCTAACGGGTTAAACGCAAGCCCGGATGTGACCTGAACGATTGCCGCCTCAGGCTGCTTCATCAAATGAGGTGTGAAAAGGGCGGATAAATGGACAGGCGCTTGGAAATTAAGTTCAATTTCATCACCGTCCACAAAAAGCTCCTCTGTCCCTTTTTTAAAGTCAATTTCCTTTTGAATGCCGGCGTTGTTGACGAGAACATTCAAGTTCGGATATTCCTTTAAAGCCCATTCATACAATGCTTCCCGCTGCGAACGGTCTGCAACATCACATTGCTTTGTATGGATGTTTGGGAGCTGCTGCTTCGCTTCTGCAAGACGTGCTTCGCTGCGTCCGCAAATGATAACTTCATTGCCAATTTCCAGCAGGCGCTTGGCCAGTTCAAGCCCGATGCCAGCAGAACCCCCTGTGATTAAAACCGTATTGCCTGTCATCTTCATTGGATGTAACACCTCTTAATTAAGTTGGCTGTGATTCCTTTACTATTTCAAATCTTAGCAGGAAATATGCAGCCGCGTCCTATGAGATGCTCAGGATGAAGTGACTTTTCCGGTTTTATAAAATTCGTCAATTGCTTTATCGACATACACCCAGCCTTTCCAGCCGATGTGAATGGTGTCTTTCATGAAATACGGGTCATATTCATGCCCTGAGAAATCAGCAACCTGGAAGCCCTTCGCTCTGATTTGTTTATTTACCTTTTTGTAATAGTCAGTGCGTCCTTTTTTCGGGAAGCCCGTGTAATCGTACCATTTCCCGTTAACAGGAATGGTGACAAACATAGGCTCTGCGCCCGCATCCTTCAGGATATCGAGCATCATTTCAAAGTCGCCATATTCCGGTGACACCGCATACGATCTTCCTTTGTTTTTCCCTTTCAGCTTAGGCACTTTCGGCTTCAGCTTTTTATAGACAGGGTTGTCGATGTGAAAATCGTTAGAACCGGAGTGGCGTTTGCCCGATTGATCCGCTAGTTTATTCAATTCAGACCATGACTTATCCTTTACTGACTGCGAGATATAGCGCTTTGGCCCGGATGATTCTGTCGTTGAATAATACAGATCTTTCTTTTCCAGCATGCTGTAATACACTTTCGCCGCCGGCTTCAGCGCGTTCACTTTCCACGTCTGGCCGTTTACCATTGCTTTGTACAGCTCAGAAAGAATGGCATCGTTTTGCACAGCCTTAAAGCGCAGCATGCGTTTCATCATTTTCTTTTTAATTTCAGGGTCGATCTGATCGTTAAATGCCAAATCAAGCCCTTGCAGCGCAGAATAGTTCGGCGCGAAATGCTGTTCATCAGACCCGCGCTTAATAAACCATTGCGGAGACACGATGAATACGATTTTTTTGCCCTTCAGCTGATCCATATGGGCAGCGAAGTTTAAAGAATGAATCAATGACTGGGATCCGCCTTTGCCGACAAGGTATGGCGTGAATCCCTCATTGTTTACTTGAAAATAATTAGATGGGTGGAACTCGTCCAGCCGGGAAAGCTCAGAAGACCCGTAAATCGGAAGATATGTCGGATCTTTGAGCATCTGATCTTGTAAATATAGCCCTTGAAACATACTCGGATTCAAGGCTGTTGCTGACTCTTTCACACGCTTATCGGTGATGAAGCCTGTCAGCCATGAAGATGGAATTGCGATGGCGCCTGCGAATAGAATAAACGCCAAAATAATTGGCCCGAAAAAACGCTTTTTCATTATTTCAACTCAGACAGCTGATTTACAATGTTGTTAGGTGTATTCCAAACGTCCCGGTCAAATTCAGTGATCGGCACTAAAATATCAAAACGGTTTTCAATCGCAAGCAGCAATTCTACTGTTCCAAAAGAATCAAGCAAACCTTCTTCAAAAATTTCAATATCAGGATTTTCCTTTACGATGTCATCCTGGCAAACCTCTGCTAAAACGTCTAATACCTCTTGTTTAAAATCCATAGCTTTCTAATCTCCTTTAATGGTGGTGATGAAATGGTTTTCCTGAGAAAATATAAAACCCGAAGCAAACGAAATGGAATGTGATCACAATAGCGAGAATGGTTGTCCAGCGGTTGGACGGCAGCCATTTATATTTCTTATTCCACTTCTCAAAAAAGTTGTAACATGTCATCAGCACGGCGTGATAAAGGCCGTAGATGATATATTGCGGCGCGAGCCCGTGCCAAACCCCCATCAGCATAAACAGCAGGAAATACCCGATGTTTGAGACGGCCATACGGTTTTTGATCCACTTTTTCTTAGTCATCCAAAATACGAATCTCATAAACACATAATCTCTGAACCAAAATGACAGAGACATATGCCAGCGATTCCAGAAATCTTTAATATTTTTACTGATAAATGGTTTATTAAAGTTTTCTGGTGATTTAATGCCCATAATGTAGCTGACCCCGACGGCAAACATCGTGTAGCCGGCGAAATCAAAGAATAAATACATGCTGTAGCCGTACATGTACAGCAGGTTCCCAAGAATCTTATTGTGCGTGATTGCGGGAAGATTCATGATGAAGTACGTATTGATCGCGTAGCCGATAATAAATTTATACAGGAAACCGATGAAGATTTTATGGATTCCCGTATACAACAGGTCGGCGTATTCTTCTTTCGTCCAAGCCTTCTGTTCATCCTTGACGAACCGGCGGTATCTGTCGATCGGGCCGGAGGAAATCGTCGGGAAAAACAGGATGAAATACAGCAGGCGGTGCAATGGCAGCTGTTCTTTCAGCAGTCCGTCTCTTGCTTCCATAATCAGCTGAACGCCTTTAAAGGTTAAATATGAAATCCCTAAAAAGCTGATCAGGTTATGCGGCGGATGATGCGGCTGCGGGTGTGACAGAAACGGCCATATTTTTGACAGAAATAAAGGCAGAATAGACGCGATAACAGCTCCGCAAAACACAAAGCCGCTGTTCGCTTTCTGCCGGTATGCCAGATAGCCGCTGATCAGGAGCACCTGCCATATTGTAAACAGGCACAGCGCGATGACCCCGTGTAAGTCGTGCGAAAAAATTAAAGCCAATATAATGATAGATATGAACATGTTGTATGCTTGAAATCTTTTTCCGTTTAAGCCGAGAATGATCGTCGGCAGAAGAAGAATGCCAAGCAGTATAAAGAATAAAAACGAGCTGTAAGGCGTCATACAAGAACCTCTTCGCCAATGCGTTTTCGGTCAATTTTGCCGTTAGCCGTCATTTGAATGTGATCCTGATAGATAAATTTTCTCGGGATCATATATGCCGGAAGAGAAGCGGCAAGCTCTTTTTTAATAGCGCTTGTCAGCTGGAATTCCTTCTCGAACTCATGCTCCTCAGGCACAATAGCAGCGATCAGGTACTCAACTGTTCCGTTTGGCTGATAAGGAATCACGACAGCAGAACGAACGTACTGTGACTGTCTGACATGGAACTCGATTTCCTCCAGCTCCATCCGATAGCCGTGAAGTTTAATCTGAAAATCCAAACGTCCTTGGCAGAAAATCTGACCGTCTTGAATAAAGCCGGCATCGCCAGTTCGGTATGCCCACTGGCCTTCATGAGAGAAAAACGCTTTTTCCGTCAGCTCTGGCTCACCAAGGTAGCCTCGGCTTACACTCGGTCCTGCAATGACGATTTCCCCTTTTTCTCCATCAGGAAGCGGCTGTCCCTCTTCATCCATAATGAAAATGTTCATATCTGGTTTGGCGAAGCCCACTGGAAGCGATTCGCTGCGGCTGATGACGTCATCCGTAATTTCAACCGATGTGACAGCCACTGTCGCTTCAGTCGGGCCGTACGTATTAAAAATCTTCGCTTTCGGGAAACGCTCAAGCAGCGCTTTGGCCACAGAAACCGGAAGAACCTCTCCGCAAAACATAAATGTGTCCGCATGAGGCAGCAGATCCTGTGAAAAACCCGGATCCATCAGGCACATTTGCACAAAGGAAGGTGTTGATGTCCACACATTCAGCCCGGACTTCTTCAGCTCTTCAAATAAGACTTTCGGCTTATTCACAGCATCCTTTGTCACGCAATGTAAAGTCCCGCCTGATTGAAGGCACGGATATAGGTCCATGACAGACAAATCAAATGAGAACGGCGCTTGGTTTAAAAATATTTTTCCTCCGCTGACTGGAAAGTCTGCACAAATCCAGTCTGTGAAGCTTTGAAGGTTCGCAGCGGAAATCTGCACGCCTTTCGGATTTCCTGTGCTCCCGGAAGTGTAAATGATATAAAACGTTTCGTGTTCTTTGACCCATTGATCTTGGCTGACAGAGCCGCCTTCGTTTTCCAGCAGTTCTTCCGCAGAAACTGTCTGAATCTGCTGGCCGACTGCATCAATTGAGAGTCCTGCTGCATGGATCAGCAATTCTGCTCCAGAGCTTTCGATAATTTTCGCAATCCGTTCGGACGGAATGGACAGGTCAACCGGAATATAAGGATGTCCCGCTTTGACACTTCCCAAGAAGGAAACAAGCATGTGCGGCTCCATGTGGCCGTACACAAGGATAGGAGATTTCTTTTCCCCAGAAATGCGTTTTTGGATCGCGGCAGCCGCGCGGTCAGACTGCTCCCATAATTCCTGATACGTGAGCGACTGGCCTTGAGAGCGGAAGGCATCGGTTTGCGGATAAGTTTCCGCATGTGTTTGAATAGCATGTAAAAGTTTCATAGTTATTCTCTCTCCAATTAGAAATCGTTATAAATATATGAACCGGTATTCGCGGTGTGAAAACCATACATAAAAAACAAAACAAGCAGTATCATCAAATAAAAGCCTGTATGACATGTCCACTTGACAGCGGGTTTTTCATACAGCTGTTTCATTAATTGCAGCATATCAAAAATTCCCTTCCCGTTTTTTCGACAATCACATGATTATTTGACGATCAGATGCTCAAAAAGTTTCATTTTTTCCCTAATCTCCCTCAAATTAATATATCGGCGTATGTTTTTGAAAATGAATCTTTATACCTGCAAGGGCAAGAATGGAATGTTTCGAGCTGATTCATAATAAAGGAAAAGATACCTGTAGTCAAAAGATCTTTTTAACTTTTAAAAAGTGTAATGTACTTAAAAAAATTTTTCTGTACCTGTTCGTTCAAGTGAAAGCAGAAACCTAATGAAATCAGGGCGAGAAGCGTATAATAAGAAAGAAAACGCCTTCTTGCGGTATCTTGTGAAATAAGGGAGAAGTCATTATGATAGATAAGGAAGCAAAAGGAGTTTTTTATTAAGCTGCCGGCTGAAAAAAAGTAAGCCTTTTAATAGAAAGGAAGAGGAAGATGAACCAAACAAATAAGGGTGAGGGTCAGACAGCGCCGCAAAAAGAAAGCATGGGGCAGATCCTTTGGCAGTTAACCCGTCCTCATACGTTAACCGCATCGTTTGTGCCTGTGCTGCTCGGAACCGTTTTGGCGATGTTTTATGTGAAGGTTGATCTGCTGCTGTTTTTGGCTATGCTGTTTTCTTGCCTATGGATCCAGATCGCGACGAACTTATTTAATGAATATTATGATTTTAAACGCGGATTAGATACAGCAGAATCAGTCGGAATCGGAGGGGCCATTGTACGCCACGGAATGAAGCCTAAAACGATTTTGCAATTAGCTCTTGCCTCATACGGGATTGCCATTTTGCTCGGTGTCTATATTTGTGCCAGCAGCAGCTGGTGGCTTGCGCTGATCGGCCTTGTCGGCATGGCGATCGGCTACCTGTATACAGGCGGGCCGCTGCCGATTGCGTACACGCCGTTCGGTGAATTATTCTCAGGCATTTGCATGGGTTCGGTGTTTGTGCTGATTTCGTTTTTCATTCAGACAGATAAGATCAATATGCAGAGCATTTTGATTTCCATCCCGATTGCGATTCTTGTCGGCGCGATTAACCTGTCGAACAACATTCGTGATATTGAAGAGGACAAAAAAGGCGGACGCAAAACATTGGCGATTTTGATGGGGCATAAGGGAGCTGTTACTCTGTTAGCTGCGTCGTTTGCCGTCGCTTATATCTGGGTTGTCGGCTTGGTTATTACCGGTGCCGCAAGCCCATGGCTGTTTGTCGTCTTTTTGAGCGTGCCTAAGCCGGTTCAGGCAGTGAAGGGCTTCGTCCAGAACGAAATGCCGATGAATATGATTGTCGCAATGAAATCAACAGCCCAAACAAATACATTTTTCGGATTCCTGCTCTCGATCGGATTATTGATCAGCTATTTCCGATAATAAAAAAGACCGCTCGTTTCGTGCGGTCTTTTTTTGTTACAATCGACCGCATTTTGTAAAAAAATTCATAGAACCTTGCAGCAGACAGGGACGTCTAGTACATGGACAGCGGATAAAGTTCCGTTAAAGGAGATGACGAAAATGGATTTATCTGTAACACATATGGACGATTTAAAAACAGTAATGGAAGATTGGAAAAATGAATTATTAGTTTATAAATTTGCGCTAGATGCGCTCGATACAAAGTTCTCAATTATCAGCCAGGAATATAACCTCATTCACGGACACAACCCGATTGAACATACAAAATCCCGTGTCAAAAGCTTTGAAAGCATCGTGAATAAGTTAATGAGAAAGGGCTGTGAGATTACGACGAAGGAAATGAAGGAGCATATTCACGACATTGCCGGCGTGCGCATCATCTGTTCCTTTATTTCTGACATTTATAATGTCGTGAATGTGTTGAAGCAGCATGAAGATTTGAGAATCGTAAAGGTAAAGGATTATATCCAGACACCCAAACCGAATGGCTATCGAAGCCTGCATTTAATCATTGAAATGCCTGTGAATTTAACGAACCGTGTGGAATACGTCAAAGCAGAAATTCAAATCCGGACAATCGCGATGGATTTCTGGGCGAGCCTTGAACATAAAATTTATTATAAATTGAACAATGACGTTCCTAAGCAATTAACAGATGAGCTGAAAGAAGCCGCGGAGATTGCCCATTACCTAGATGAGAAAATGCTGGGGATTAAGAAAGAAGTGGATTGATAACAAAAGCGAAGCCTGACAGGGTTTCGCTTTTTTGCTTTGCTTGCTAGTACTTTTTATACCAGTATAAACTCACTTCTGTTTCCATGATTGAACCTGCTTTATCATGCATGAAGAAAGGAGGTAAACATGAACCATTCCATTTCATTATCGAGAGGTTTGATTTTTCTTATAGCGGTGACTAGCGGGTTTACGGTAGCTAATGTCTATATCAATCAAACATTGCTTGTCAGCATGGCAGGCACGTTTCATGTGACGCCGGCACAAGCTGGGATGATTGCTACATTGGCGCAGTTTGGCTATGCGGCGGGGAACCTTCTGCTTGTTCCATTGGGAGATCTTTTTGAACGCCGCCGCTTAATTGTGAGCCTGCTATTCTTAGTGGGGATTTGTTCGGCCGCTTCAGCGTTAGCTGTAAGCTTTCTATGGCTAGTCATCACAAATTTATTATTGGGATTCTTCACGATTATTCCTCAAATCCTTGTGCCGTTTGCGGCAGGTTTAGCAAATGACAGGAACAGAGGAAGAGTACTCGGAAACGTAGCTATCGGCTTGGTTTGCGGAATTTTAGGGGCGAGAGTGGTCAGCGGGGCGATAGATGCCCATTATGGCTGGCGCGTGATGTATTGGATTGCCTGTGCAGCAGCCGTCATCATTATGTTGATCATTCACTTCTGCTTTCCGAAAAGCAAAGGGACACATGCATTTCATTACGGAAAACTCATTTCTTCATTATTTCCGCTTTTGATCAAGGAGAAAGTGTTAAGAAAAGCATGTGTAAACCAAGGCTTCATGTTCGGCGCCTTCAGTTTATTTTGGACGACGTTAGTGTTTATGGTGAGTGAACCTCCATTCTCGTTTGGCAGCCAGACTGCCGGAACAATCGGTTTGGTGGGAATTGGCGGGGCTTTTGCAACTCCGCTGATCGGCCGGATTATTGATCAAAAAGGAGCTGCTTTTTCCAACAAGCTTTGTATGTCTTTTACCTTATTGTCATTTGTTTTATTAATGGCAGGCCAGACTTCATTGATTGTGATTGTATTGGGCGCTTTATTCATCACCATGGGCATTCAGGCGAATCAGGTGGCGTGTCAGGCGGAGATTTTCCAATTGTCGGCTGAAATGAGGAGCAGATTGAATGGCCTCTTTATGGTCAGCACGTTTTTAGGCGGCGCCTTGGGATCGTATGCAGGGGGTGCGGTCTGGATGCTGTTTCATTGGAACGGTGTTTGTATCCTGGGGATGATCATGGTCGGTATTGCCTTCAGTTCAAGGATTACCATAAACCGTACTACTAAAAAAGCGATATTGGAAGGGAGATAGAAGCTGATGCGAACAAGTGAACGTTATAAAAAAGGGTTAGATATTCTGAAACAAATTGATGAGGAGAACTATGAAGCGATCGTGGACAATTTTAAACATTCCATCGCTCCGGACCTTGGTGTGCTTGCCGTGGAGTTTAACTACGGTCAGATTTTTTCAAGACCAGGTCTTGATCTGAAATCCAGATTATTAGCAACCGTTGCTGGATTGACTGCATTGGGCAATACCCAGCAGCTAAAATTCTATATTAACGGAGCCCTGAATGTCGGATGGACACAAGAAGAACTCATAGAAGTCATGATGCAGATGATTATTTACTCAGGTTTTCCGAATGCACTGAATACCATTCTTCCTGTGGCCGCTGAAGTATTTGGAGAACGAAACAAATAATATAAAAACCTTCTCCTTTTTATGTAGAATACTAATAGGAAATTCTATGCAAAAGGAGAGTGTGTATGTGGACAGTATGGCAGAAAAACGGAAAGAGCTAGGGGAGTTTTTAAAACTGAAAAGGGCACAGCTTTCTCCGCAAGAGTTTGGATTGCCTATGGGTACCAGAAGGAAAACAACAGGCTTGAGAAGAGAGGAATTAGCCCAGCTGTCCGGTATAGGTGTCACATGGTACACATGGCTGGAGCAGGGAAGGGATATTCGGGTATCAACACAGGTACTGGAAAGCATATCGAGAGTGCTCAAATTGAATTATGAGGAAAAGCGTCATGTCTTTCTGTTGGCTGGCCATCATGTTCCTTTAGATGATCAGGATGAAGATAATAAGAGCCTTCCTCTGGCTGTGCGGCACTTTATTGATCATTTAACCAATTGCCCTGTTTATGTGACTGACGAAAAGTGGGACGTTATTGCTTGGAACACAGCAGCTTGTGCTGTGTTCGGCAATTTTGGCCAAATGGGCAGTAAGGAAAGGAATGCCATATGGCGATGTTTCACCTCGAAGGAGTATCGGGATCTGCTTGACGACTGGGAAAGCCACGCCAAAAAACTTATCGCACAGTTTCGATCGACAGCCAGCCGGTTTCTTGGGGAAGCATGGATAAAAGAGCTGATCGATGAGTTAACTGAAAGAAGCCCGGAATTTAAAAAATGGTGGAACCACCACGAAGTATTAGGCACACACGCAGGAGAAAAAGTACTTCATCACCCGGCAGCCGGAACAATGGTGATGGAGCATATGACATTACAAATATATGACTCTCCTGATTTGAAACTGACCATTTATCGCCCGTTAGAAAAAGAAAATACAGTTGATAAACTGAAAGCTTTACTTATAGACGGCTAAACAGCTGATCATTATAAAAAAAAGACGGCACCCAAGTGCCGTCTTTTTTTATTTGATATCTTCAAAAATGTCAGTTGCTTTGGCCTTCATTTGTTTCTTAATGGTTTTCGGTTTCTTCTCTTTTTTCACAGCCTCATAGACAGCGGCTGTCACAAGATCGCCTGCTTGCTGGAGGCGTTCTTTGCTGATATGATCAATCGAGTCTTCAGGGGTATGATACCACGGCTCAACTTCTTCTGTTTCCGGGTCTCCCCAAATAAAGTTGGCGGAATCAATGCCGGCTTCGTGGAATGGCACATGATCAGATGATCCTCCCTGTGTCAGAGACAGGCTGTCAAACCCAATTTTTTCAGCAGCCGTATGGCTGGATTCCCAAACATAGTTAGATTGGCCGTCCAATGTGTTGACATACAGCTCAGACGCTTTTTCCCAGCTTGTGCCTACCATATCTAAGTTGAAGTTCACTTCGCTTCGTTTCAGCTCTTTTTCTGATAGATGATCTACATAGTGAGAGGAGCCGAGCAGGCCGAGCTCTTCGGCGCCGAAAGCGATAAAGCGGATTTCTTTATCAGATGGAACGCTTTTTAAGACACGCGCCATCTCCAGTATAACAGAGGTTCCTGAGCCGTTGTCATTTGCTCCGGGTGAAAAAGGAACACTGTCGTAATGGGCCGTCACGTACACAATGTCTGGATGTTTGATGTTCTTTGGTTTTTTAATTCCGATGATGTTCTGAGAGGTTTGGTTTGTGAATGCTTTTAGTTTTAAGGTGGCTTCTTTTTGCTGGGTAAGTGCTTCGCCGTCTTCTTTCTTAATGCCGACGACCGGAATGCCGACTTTATTTCCCGACAGGTTTGGCGTCATAGGCACGAGGCTTTCTTTGTTGTTATAAATGATGACAGCTTTCGCTCCGGCGGCTTCGGCATTTTTGGCTTTCTCGTAATAAGTCAGGTCTCCTCTGGAAATCAAGGCGATTTTGCCCTTGGCGTCAGCGGTAAAGTCCTTTTGATAGCCCAATCCCGCATTGTAAAGCGGGGCCGTCAGCCCTTGTTCTTCAGTCGGAGCTGAGCCGGACGCCGCTTGGAGAAGAATATCGCGTCCTGCTGAAGACAGTGTACCCTCAAGCCGGTCAGGAATGTTGAATCGTTGAACCTTCACATCAAGCTTTAATTTTCTCAAGGATGAGGCGATCAATAGGGCACTCTTTTTTTCAGCTGCAGTTCCGGCTATTCTGGGGCCGATTGCTTCACTTAGCTGAGAAATGGTAGAGTACGCATGCTTTGCTTTGAATGGAAGCTCGCGCTCGCTATTTGATATTTGTACAGCGTGTGCGGCAGGGGTGACACTCTGTGCCGGCAAGAGCAGTGTGCCGGCAGTTAAAACAGCCATCGTCATGACAGTCAAAAGCTTTTTCATCAAAAATAAACCTCCCCTAAATGTATGGTTGGGGAATATTTCGGGATGCTAAAGGAGTTTCCTGCAAGATGGAGAGCGTTTTTGAAAAGACAGTGCTTTATACCTGCAAAAAAACGCTTATGAATGAAGGGTCATAAGCGTTTCGGAATATCAGACTATTGGAGCTTTAAAAACTTGCGTTTGCCGACTTGGATGATCATATTCTCTCTTATCTCTGCTTTGGTCTGCACATCTGTTATTTTCTCTCCGTCGATGCGTACACCGCCGTTTTGAATCATGCGGCGCGCCTCGCTCTTCGAAGAGAGGAGCTTTAGCTTGACGAGCAGATCAATCATCGCTATCGTTTTTTCGCCTTTCCAGTTTACTGCCGGTATATCTTCCGGCAGGCTGTTTTCCTGAAAGACTGTCTTAAACGAGTGTTCGGCAGCTTCTGCTGCTTTCTCTCCGTGATACATTCGGACGATTGTTTTGGCTAAAAGCATTTTGGCATCACGCGGATGAACGGCGCCGGTTTCTAAGTCTTTTACGAGCTGTTTTTTCTCTTCAAGCTCTAAGTCTGTCGCCAAGTGGATGTATTTTTTCATCAGGCTGTCGGGCAGTGACATCGTTTTTCCGTACATGTCGTTTGGATGTTCGTTAATGCCAATGTAGTTGTGTTTCGACTTCGACATTTTCTCGACGCCATTCAAGCCTTCCAAGAGCGGCATAAGGATGACGACTTGTTTTTCTTTGTTGTATCGTTCTTGAAAATGCCGCCCCATGAGGACATTGAAATGCTGATCCGTTCCGCCTAATTCAATATCACTTTCGAGAACGACAGAATCATATCCCTGCATCAATGGGTAAAAGAATTCATGCAGTGAGATTGGTTTTTGCATGGCGATGCGTTCTTCAAAGTCGTCGCGCTCCATCAGGCGGGCTACCGTTATTTTCCCTGCTAATTCAATGACATCTTCCAGATTCAATGTTTTCAGCCATTTTGAGTTATAGTGAAGCTCGACTTTTTCTGGATCAAGCACTTTTCCGAATTGCTCAAAGTAGGTTTTGGCATTGTGCTGAACTTCTTCATCAGTCAGTTGCTTTCTGGCTGCCGATTTTCCGGTCGGATCACCAATTTTTCCTGTGAAATCCCCAATTAACAGCTGGACAATGTGGCCGTTTTCTTGAAATTGGCGAAGCTTATTTAACATAACCGTATGGCCCAAATGTACATCCGGTGCAGACGGATCTAATCCGAGCTTAATTTTAAGCGGCGTGCCCGTGGAAATTGATTTCACGAGCTTTGCCTTTAATTCCTCCGGCGGTATGACTTCGTGGGCGCCTGTCATGTATAGCTGAAGCTGTCTTTCTACCTCTTTTTGCTGTGACGCTGTGAGCTGCTCAAATGTTCTCATCATTTTTCCTCCTTTTTTACAAACACAAAAAAGAGCCCATCCCGATAAGGGACGTGGCTCAATGCACGCGGTACCACCCTGGTTGAAGACATTGTCTTCCGCTCATTCGAATAACGGTTTCCCGTTCTTTGCTACTTTTAAGGTTCACAAAGAAAGCTCGGGGAGGTAATTCACGTTTGATGTGTGCCGGCTCGCACCTTCCGCCGGCTCTCTGAAACAGGGAGACAAACCGCTACTGGATTCCCGTCAAAGCTTATGTTGTATGAAGATTGTCAGCTACCTTTCTAAGCAGCCCTGTCAATATTTTCTGTTCGTCCTTCGTCATTCCCGCAATGAGCTCTGTTTCCCCTTTGTGAAACTCCGGGTAGAGTTCTTCGATCGCTTGTTTGCCGGAATCGGTGATAGAGACAAATACGAGTCGCCGATCTCTTGTGTCGATGCTTTTACGGCAAAAACTCTTTTTTTCGAGCGTTTTGATCACGTTGCTTGCTGTAGCTGTAGATATCCCTGACAGCTCAGCGATTTTTCTCGTTTCGAGCGCTCCCCATACCCATAGATCATAAAGAATGGAGAAAGCGGTCCAAGAAAGGTTATAGGAAGAAAGAACCTCAGTCTCCATTTTGACACGGAGCCTTTGCGCAGACCGATACAGATTCGTAGCGATCGAAATGGCTTCCAGGTTGAGTGACTCGACGGGCATTTGTTTGAGCTTAGAAAGTGTATCGTGTTCTTCCTTCCGAAGCTGCTGATGTTGAGGTGAACGTTCCATTTTTTAGGCCTGCCTTAAATTATCAGAATCATTAGCTATGAAACGAATTGTAGCAGAGTCTGGTGTGAACTTCAAGCCCATATATCGGTTGAATAAAAAAAGCCCAAACAACGCCAAAATAAACAAAAAACCGCAAACGGGGGTGCAGTTTTGCAAAAATATGTTCAATCCGTCTATAAACATGATCCGTTTCATCTATTTTCGACAGAGCATGTAGTGACGTTAGCGATTATCGCCCTTTTGGCCATTCTGTTGTTTTTGTTCCAAGAGAGGGTCAAGCAGCCGAGGGCCAGCCGGTTTTTGCGTTCTCTGTTTGTGTTTCTTTTGCTTGGTTCGCAAATCGGCTATCAAATATGGATGGTCGCCACGGGCAGGTGGTCGGTGCGCACTTCATTGCCTCTCCAGCTTAGTGACCTGTCGGTGTATTTGTCAGCTATTATGTTAGTGACAAAAAGCAGAAAGCTGTTTGTATTTTTGTTTTTTGTCGGCGTCGGCAGTTCGATTCAGGCTCTTGCCACTCCTGACCTCGGTATGTTTTCATTTCCGCATATACGATATATCCTCTTTTTTATTTCTCACGGATCTGTGTTTTTATCCTGTCTGCTGATGGCTGTGATTGGCACCTACAGAATGGGCCAGCGCTCATTATGGGTGACAGTCCTGCTTGTTAATGTGTACGGCGTCTGTATTTTCCTGATTGATCGCTGGCTTGGCGCAAATTATATGTATTTGACGAAAAAACCGGGCGGATCCTCTCTCTTAGATGTTCTCGGACCATGGCCGTGGTATATCGTCTCGGCTGAAGCCATCACAATCGCAAGCTTTTTCATTCTTTATTGGCTTTATCGCATCTTCAAAAAATGACACCTTTTTTGTTGTATCACACATTCTGTTTAAAAAAATGTCGGAGAACGTGTTTATTTTTTTGAAAAAGGGTATGTAACTTGTACAACAAAAAGGGAGATGAATACCATTGAGGAAAGATGAAATCATGCATATCGTATCATGCGCAGATGATAATTATGCTCGTCATTTAGGTGGGATGTTCGTTTCTTTATTGACTAACATGGATCAGGAGAGAGAGGTAAAATTATACGTCATTGATGGCGGAATTAAGCCTGATAACAAAAAAAGACTGGAAGAAACCACTTTGAAATTCGGAGTGCCGATTGAGTTTTTAGAAGTGGATACCAAAATGTATGAACATGCGGTAGAGAGCAGCCATATTACAAAAGCCGCGTATTACCGCATTTCGATTCCCGACTTAATTAAGGATGAAAGCATCAAACGAATGATTTACATCGATTGTGATGCGCTTGTCCTAGAGGATATTTCTAAGCTATGGGACTTAGACATTGCGCCATACACCGTAGCCGCTGTTGAGGATGCGGGGCAGCATGAACGCCTGAAAGAAATGAACGTCACTGATACAGGGAAGTATTTTAACTCAGGTATCATGATTATTGATTTTGAGTCTTGGAGAAAGCAAAACATCACAGAAAAAGTCATCAACTTTATCAATGAACACCCAGACGAAGACTTTCTTGTGCTGCATGACCAAGATGCACTGAATGCGATTTTATATGATCAGTGGTATGAACTTCATCCGCGCTGGAACGCTCAAACCTATATCATGTTAAAGCTGAAAACCCCACCGACTCTGTTAGGGCGGAAGCAATATAATGAAACAAGAGAAAACCCGGCAATCGTGCACTTCTGCGGCGGAGAAAAGCCTTGGAACTCCAATACAAAACATCCGTATCGCGATGAGTATTTCCATTACATGTCCTATACGAAGTGGAATACGATTGGGAATCCGGCGATCAACCAATAATACAGATATAAAAAAACGCTTTTGAGATGATCAAAAGCGTTTTTTGTTTGTCTCAGCGTGCGACTGACCGTTGGTAGAACCGCTGAATATGCATGGCGATGTAGCACAATTCTTTTTCAGGAAATTCAAAGCCGTATTCCTTCTTCACAAAGGTGCCGATGCTTAGGGCACACAGGAAGGCATCCTTAAACTTCTCTTTAATGATGTCGATCATTTCTGCGTCCAGCTCGTAAATGGATTCGCCTGCTTTGATATGCTGAATGGCAAAGCGGAGATGGGTCACAAGCCGTTCATAAGAGATGGTATCTTCAACGATATTAATAGACAGTTGAATTTCGATAATCTCGATAATATCACGGATCATTGTTGTAATATCAAGCGTTTGTGTCATATCGCCGGCATTGTTTCTTGCTGTGTGGATATGCATGGCGATATTGCCGATTTCATCATCAGGAATGTGAATCCCCAGTTTATCTTTAATCAGTGTTCTGGCCCATAAGCCGATCTGGAACTCCTTTGGATAAAGGACTTTGATTTCATTCAGCAGCGGATTTTTGATAACCATCCCATTGCTCAGGCGTTCAATTGCAAAAGAAAGATGGTCTGAAAAAGCGACATGAATGCGCTCGTTGATTTTGATGTTCAGCTCTTTTTCGGCATGAGAGATAATTTGCTCAGAAATCTGAATGTGGTCTTCAGGCAATGTTTCTAAAATCTCTTCGAACTGTTTATAGTCAGCTGTATCTTTTCTGACAAAGGTTTTTTCTATTTTCGACTGGTCGACAATATCATTTTTCTTTTTGTCGAACCCAATTCCTGCACCCAAGAGAATCTTCTCTTCATTTTGATCCTTTACGACGACAGCATTATGATTTAAGATTCTTTTAATTTTCATAGCTTTTTTGTCCTTTCATCCCCCGTTTTATGAATGAAAACGAATAAATCCAGTTATTCTGTCTCTTCTTTAAACCCGAGAAACAATGTAGCTATAAAAGCAGAGACGGCTGCGATCAAAAAACCGATCATATAATGAACAAAATTCGCGGCGCCAAACGGCAGCACAATTGAAATCATCGGAATGCCTGTCAGCCCGTAGGAATTTGCCACAACTTGTACCGCAACCACGTACGCTCCGCCAATAGCACCGCCGATGGCTGCTCCGATAAAGGGACGGATCAGTTTGAGATTTACCCCGAATACAATCGGCTCAACAATGCCTAAAAACGCGGTCAGAGAAGCGGGAAGCGCAATTTTCTTCAGGCTTGATTGTTTCGTTTTGAGGAATACCGCAAGCCCCGCTCCGCCTTGGGCCACATTCGCCATCGACCATATCGGCACTAAAAAGTTGACACCGACATGCGGATTAGCAAGCAGCGTTGCCTCAATTGCATAAAAGCTATGATGCAATCCAGATAGGACGATGGTGGAGTAGATGCCGCCGAAAAGGGCTCCGGCGGCAATGCCGGCGTGATCATAGATATAGACGATCGATTGTGTCATGATCTGGCCGATGATGGACGCGGCGGGATTCATCACAATCAGCGCGAGGCACCCTGTCACCATGACCGTAATAAAGGGAATAATCACGACATCAAGTGACTTCGGCACAATCGATTTTAATAGCTTCTCAATTTTGCTCATGACAAAAACGGAGAGAAGAATCGGTATGATGGAACCCTGATACCCCATCATCGGGATATGAAGCCCCCATATGTCTAAAGAAGACGGGGTTTTGCTGCCGAGCATAGACGGGTCCAGCAGATCAGGATGCGTCAAAAGCCCCGCGATCACTGCCCCTAGGTATGGGTTGCTGCCAAATTGCCGTGCGGCACTGAAGCCGACTAAAATCGGCAGTAAAATAAAGGCTGTGCTGGACACGAGGTCAAGCATTTTAATCCATGGGCTGCCGGCAGCGAACCAGTGAAACACCTTAATCATGCCGATCAGCCCCATGAGCAGGCCGCTTGCTGTTATTGCCGGAATAATCGGCACAAAAATATCGGACAGTGTTTTCGCAAAAGCTGCGGCAGGGTTCAGCTTCCGGCTGGCTTTTTTCTGGTGGACAGGTTCTTCAGAAGGCGCGTTCTCCCATACATGAACGACTTCTTTATATATTTTGTTGACGACGCCTGCTCCGAAGATAATCTGGAAAAGCCCATAACGGAAAAAGGTGCCCTGCACACCTTGCAGGTTCTCAATGGCATGTATATCAATTTTCGTCTCGTCCTTTACATCAAAACGAAGACGGGTCGTACAATGGCTGATGCTGATAATATTGTTTTTTCCTCCTGCGAGCAGCAGTAATTCTTTTGCAATCTCTTTATGCAAGCAATCAAAACCTCCTTTGCTGAAGAAAAGTCGGCTTGTTCATCGTATCAAATGAAAAGTTGACAATCAAAATGAAAAAAGTGAGAAATACCGGCTGAAAATGACAAAAATGCCCGCGTCGACGACGGAGCATTAGAATAGGGGTTGTCCAAGGCGCCGTTATGAGCCCAACACGAAAAGAAGAGTTAAAATGCCCTGCTTTTTAGGCACTAATACTCCCTTTGCATCATTGGGCTTGCCTGCCTGCCCAGTCACAATCCCGCCATATGTGGTGATAACTGTAATAACGTTCATTTTATGCTGTTCATGGCTGTATAGCAATAGTATGAAAAGCCTGTACAATGGATGGGAAAAAGGTTGTGTGTGGTGTTCTTAGAATGTAAAAAACCTTTAAGACTTGGAATGCAAATCTTAAAGGTTTTTGGTTACTTTTTCGGTTTGACGGCGTTCAGCCGTTTTTGCAGCTTTGTTTTTTCATTGGATGCTTTTAATTGATTCACTGCAGACTGAGCGGATGTCTTTGATTTCTTTGTTTTGTCTTTTTCCGCTTTCTTCACTTTTGCCTTGGCAGTTTCGACTTTTTTTGCTTCAGCAGCCGCCACCTTTTTCTTCACTTTGTCTAACCGTTTTTGCAATGCCGTTTTGTCCTTGCCTGCTTGAAGCTGATTGACGGCTGATTGTGCTTTTGCCGCATTTGCATCAGTTGATTTCTTTTCAGCCGCAGATACGGATTGCTGTGCCGTCTTCAAATTGGTGCTCTTCACTTTGTTAAGGCGTTTCTGCAGGGACGTTTTTTCTGAACTTGCAGGCAGCTTGCCAATTGCTGATTGTGCGCTGTCCACATCTGTTTTCTTTTTGCTTTTTTCCGCTTTCGCAACTTTGCCTTTCGCTTGCTTTGACGCGATGTAGCGTTTTACTTGGTCTAAGCGTTTTTGAAGGTTCTTTTTGTCTGTTCCGTTCGGCAGCTTGTTGATGGCAGTTTGTGCTGTATCAACGGTTTGTTGTGTTTTATATTTTTCTGCCTTTGCGACTTTGTCTTTCGCATCTTTTACATTTCTGTATGATTGTACTTTATTTAGTCTTTTTTGCAGGGCAGTTTTGGCGTCGGAGCCCGGCAGCTGGCTGATGAGTTCTTGTGCTTTGTTGATATCGGTTTGTGCTTTTGTTTGTTCCGCTTTTTTCACCGCTTGCTCTGCTGCCGCGTACGCTGAATCTGTTGCCTGTGCTTTATACTGGATTAAGCCGTAGCCAAATTGCTGATCGCGGCCTGCGGTACCAAGATCAACGATATTTCTCCGCATTTCCTCGCGAAGCTGGACGTTCGTCTCGGCAGGATCACGCTGTTTTAACAAGGCAAACATGGCTGCGGCGTGCGGTGTCGCTTGGGATGTTCCGCTTCCTGTTGCATAATACTGGTTTAAGTAAGTGCTTGTGATATTTGTCCCCGGTGCTGAAAATTCAACTTCATCTCCAGTTGTTGAGAAGGAGGCAAGCTGATTCTTTTCGTTTGTTGCTGAAACCGCAACGACACTGCTGTATGCCGCCGGATAATTCACTGGCTTGCCGTTTCCGTCGTTACCGCTTGCGGCAACAAGCAGAACGCCTTGTTCATATGCTTTGTTCACGGCGTCATGAAGGATTTTGCTGTCTGACGTCGTGCCAAGGCTCATATTGACGATGTCCATCCCGTTTGCGATCGACCAGTCAATTCCTTGGAGAAGACTTTGAAGATCCCCCGAGCCGTTCTGATCAAGCGCTTTAACCGCGTATATTTGTGCTTCCGGTGCGATGCCGTCAATTCCGTAGCCGTTATGCTTGGCTCCGATAATCCCTGCGACATGTGTTCCGTGGCCGTTATCATCTTTGTAAGAAGAGGTATAACTGACAGCTGAATACCCGCCGGCAATCGACAGGTCATCGTGGGGGGAGATCCCGCTGTCAATGACGGCAATTTTGATATTTTTTCCTGTCAGTCCTGCCTTCCAAGCCTGCCTCACCTGAATGGGCTCAAGGTTCCATTGCTCAAAGTTGTCAGAGGTGTCAGTGCCGTCTGACAGCACTTTGAAATCCGTGCTGTCTGCTGCGGTAAATGATACGTTGTTTTCTATATACAAAATATCAGGATCCTGCTTTAATTCTTTTACTGTCTCCTGGTCTGCTGTGACCGCTACCGCGGGAAGATGTTTATACTGCTGTTCAACATCAGCATCACTGTCCAGGATGGTTTCCTTACCGTCCTTGTTTTTATAAACCACAATAACCTCTTTCTCACTGTTGTTTTGCGCATGAGCGAGAGGGCCTATGGCGAGAAAACTGAAAAACAGAGTGACTGATACAACAAGTTTGCAAGACATGTTTTTCATGATTCATCTCCTTTTTCTATGATGTTTGATATATATATCGGAGAAAAAAAGAGAGATTGATAGTAAGAAGGAAAAAATTTTTCATGGGCAGGGTTGTTTAGCAAAATACAGATTTTTTCCGCATGAAGAGGAAATTTTCCAAATTAATTTGTAAGCGTTTTCAAAATAAGATAAAGAAAACATTGCGGAGGTTGTTCACAAAGCAATGAGAAAAGGGGGCTTTTAAGATGAGCGCATTCACTCGGGTAATGGAAGAAAAAATAATGCCTGTCGCCGGGAAAATTGCCGGGCAGCGGCATCTCAGCGCTTTGCGTGACGGAATTATCCTGACCATGCCGCTGATTATTATCGGGTCTGTCTTCTTGATTTTAACGAGCCTGCCGATTCCGGGGTATGCTGATTTCATGGCGAGTGTGTTTGGGAACGAGTGGGCCGATAAGCTCGGATATCCTGTTAACGCTTCGTTTGATATTATGGCGATGATTGCCGCTTTTGGGATCGCCTATCGGTTGGCAGAAAGCTATGGTGTCGATGCCCTTTCTGCCGGAGCGATTTCAATTGCCGCATTTCTGCTGGCGACGCCGTTTGAGGTGCCGTTTACACCGGATGGCTCAACGGAACCCATCATGGTAGGGGGCGGAATTCCGATCGCGCTGCTCGGCAGCAAGGGCTTATTTGTCGCCATGCTGATCGCCTTGTTTTCAACCGAAATCTATCGGTACATTATTCAAAAAAATATCGTCTTCAAAATGCCAGACGGTGTGCCGCCTGCGGTAAGCAAATTGTTTGTCGCGCTGATTCCCGGCTTTATCATTGTGTTTCTCGTGTGGCTGGCGCGCCTTTTGATTGAAATGACACCTTTTCAGAGTCTGCACAATGTCGTAGGAGACCTGCTTGGCACACCGCTTTCCATCCTTGGCGGCAGTCTCGGCGGAAGCCTGATCGCTGAATTTGTGCAGATGCTGCTTTGGTCGTGCGGGATTCACGGGGCTTCCATCATTGGCGGAATCATGGCGCCGATTTGGTACGGCGCGATGGATGCCAACCGTCTCGCCTTTCAAGCGGGCGAGGCGCTGCCGAGTATTTTTACGACTCAGTTCTTTCAAATTTGGATCAATGTCGGCGGGAGCGGAGCGACGCTGGCGCTTGTCCTGACGATGCTTGTGCGCTCCCGCAGCAAACAAATGAAGCAGCTTGGCCGATTAGGGATTGGGCCCGCACTTTTTAATATCAACGAGCCGATCATTTTCGGCATGCCGATTGTCATGAATCCGCTCCTTATTGTCCCATTTATCATCGCACCGCTCCTCACGATTACCGCAACTTATATCGGCATGAGCACCGGGCTGGTGGCAAGACCGGCCGGAATCGCGGTGCCATGGACGATGCCGCCGCTCATATCAGGTTACCTGGCGACAGGCGGAAAGGTGTCGGGCGCCGTTATGCAGCTGGTGAACCTGCTGATCACCTGTGCCATCTACTATCCGTTTTTCAGAATATGGGATCATCAAAAATGGCGGGAAGAGAGTGCGGTTGAATCTGGGGGATAAAAATGTGATGTGATAGATGATCAGCCTGTCATAGGGCTGATCATCTCCTTTTAAACGAAAGAGAATGTTAGAATATGTAAAGGAGGTGCGCATGCTAGATTATATATGGTTAGATGACGAATCACCAATCTTACAACAAGTACCAGTTGAATACTCATCTGCTGCACTTATCTTTTCTCCTTTTATCCAAATGCCTGAAGGATGGGAGAATGCAAAGAGAAAACATGATTACGAGCATATTTATCCAAACGATGATGAAATCAGAGAAAAAGGCAAGGCTGTTTCCTGGAAGAAGGTTATGTCTTCTTGCGGCTTTCAAACACATGCTGAGCTGGCGCTGGCTTTAATGACGTCGATAGGCGCTTTAAGGGACGAGTTCGCGAGAGAGGATTTGGCTGAGGTGTTACATGAAAACATAAATGGAGACCTCTATTATCCCAGTGAGGATCATATTTCAAATTTTCATATTCCGAGTTTGGTAAAGGTGTTAGGTGCGAACGGATCCAATCGGTTTTATTACGCAGAACCGATTGTGGAAAACCGTGGCGTTTTGGACATAACTGAGGCCAACTTGCGGACGGTTCTTGATGAAGCCGCAGCAGAGCTCGTTTTAACTGATGAGAAAATGGACTTTGTGTTTATGAGTGTATATGACTCATTCATTAATGTCTTTTTAGCAAAAGATAAAAACATCAATGACCTGGTTCAGCGTATGGGCTGGGAAGCGATGGTTTGCGATGAGTCAACGTATATCAGTTGGTATAGATAAAAAAGAACGTACATCACAAAATGTACGTTCTTTATTTTTATCGCTGAAAGAACTCAATCCACTCACCATCAGGACCTTCGATATAAAAGTAACGGTACCCGTTTGGTAGAGTTGTAATCTCTTCGTCGATAAATTTTGCGTTCATTTTTTCCGCTTTTGTATATTCAGCCGCGATGTCATCCGTCAGCAGGGCAATGTGGTGCACTTTTCCCTCGGAGGGAAGCTCGCTGCTGTAGCCTTGAATCAGTTCAATTTCTGTTTCCGGTCCGTCTTCAAAGCCGAGAAAAGCAAGCTCGATTACACCGTTCGTGTGTGTGATGCGATCCTTCAATTTCATGCCGAGTACCTCTTCATAAAATGTGATGGACGCGTTAATATCTCTTACCATGATGCCTGTATGGTCAATTCGTTTTGGCATGCTGCTCCTCCTCGTAACTCTTTTTGTCTATCGTAGAAAAACCTTTCCTTTCTGTCAATGCAGACATCTTGGCGTTTTGTGGTACCATAAGAGAAAGCAAACGGAAAGAGGACGACATATATGAAGCTACTCACCCTAAAAAAAGCACACGCTGCCAAAATAAAAAAAGGCTATCCCCTTATTGAAAAAGAAGCTCTCGCAGGGAGTGCGGGGCACATGAAAGAAGGAGACCTCGTTGATATCGTGTCTGAGAGCGGCGAGTTTCTCGCGCGGGGCTATTATGGCCTGCAAAACAAAGGGGTCGGCTGGACGCTTACCCGCAATAAACATGAACAGGTTGACCAGGCATTTTTTCTCACCAAATTAACAAAAGCGGCCCAAGCGCGCGCCAAACTATTTGAGGCTCAAGATACAACAGCTTTCCGCCTGTTCAACGGTGAGGGCGACGGTGTCGGCGGCGTCACCATCGACTATTATGACGGCTACCTGCTGATTCAATGGTACAGCAAGGGAATTTACACCTTTAAAGACATGCTGATTTCCGCATTGGATGAGATGGATCTTGATTATAAAGCGATTTACGAGAAGAAACGCTTCGACACGGCTGGACAATACGTTGAAGATGATGACTTCGTGAAAGGGAGAAGGGGCGAGTTCCCGATCATCATCCAGGAGAATGGCATTCAATACGCGGTGGATCTGAATGAAGGCGCCATGACGGGCATCTTTTTGGATCAGAGACATGTGCGCAAGGCGATCAGAGACCGCTATGCAAAAGGGAAAACCGTTTTAAATACATTTTCTTATACGGGTGCATTCTCCGTGGCAGCGGCGTTTGGCGGAGCGGAGAAAACAACAAGCGTCGACGTGGCAAACCGAAGTCTGGCCAAAACGATCGAGCAATTCAGCGTGAACAAGCTGGATTACGAAGCGCACGACATTAAAGTGATGGACGTGTTTAACTATTTTTCATATGCTGCAAAAAAGGATTTGCGCTTTGATCTGATTATTCTCGATCCGCCTTCCTTTGCGCGCACAAAAAAACGCACCTTCAGCGCGGCCAAGGATTATAAAAACCTGCTGAAGGAAACGATCGCCATCACTGCTGACAAGGGTGTCATTGTTGCCTCTACAAACAGCAGCGCCTTTGGAATGAAGAAATTCAAAGGCTTTATCGATGCCGCATTTAAAGAAACGAACGAACGCTACACCATCATTGAGGAATTTACGCTGCCGGAGGATTTCAAAACGATTTCGGCATTTCCGGAAGGCAACTACCTGAAAGTGGTCCTTCTGCAGAAAAAATAATGAAAAAGCTGCCCTGTTCAGGGGCAGCTTTTTTTTATGTAGAAATGATCTTCTGGACGCGGCCGATGCGGCCATCTTCAAGACGGACTTTAATGCCATGCGGATGAAAGTTTGATTTCGTCAAAATATCCTTCACTGTCCCTCTCGTCAGTTTTCCTGTTTTTTGATCTGCTTTCAATACAATATCAACCTGCAACCCTTTCGAAATGCTGTTTCGCTCTTGCCCGTTCATAACGCACATCCTTTCTTTTGTTCATTATAGTCATTATGATTTAAAAGTAACAGCCGGCTGATGAAGTGTATGTTTGTTTTTTTCAGCCTTCATTAAATATAATGTCAGGCCAAAGCCTGCTATGCTCAGAATGCCAAAAAGCAAGTAGACCGCGAAAATCGACACGTAGTCAAAAATGTACCCGCCTGCAAATGTGCAGAACCAGTTGCCGAACCCGTTGCCAATGGCGGCGTACATGGTCAGCGCCGTCGCTTCAACGTGTCTTGGGGTAATCTTTTTTACATATTGAAGCGCCGCCGGGATAAATAAACCGATGGCCACTCCCTGAAGAAAGACCGTCGCATAAATGATCCATAGTGAAGGCGCCGTGAAATAGAGCGCCCACCTGAATAATGAGACTCCGCCTGACAGCATAATGACGTTGAGCAGCCCCATTTTATCTATAAATGTTTGGGCGAATCTCATAAATGGAATTTCTGAAATGACACCGATGAAAAATAAAATGCCGATAGCGGAAAGTGACGCGCCGCTTTTGTCCAGAAAAAGACTGAAATACGTATTGTTCGCTAAGTTTGGAGCAAATGTCGTAAAGGTGATGATCATAAAGATGAGGAAAGTTTTGTTGCTGATAAGCTCCCGGAATCCTTTGCGGATATTGACCTTTGTTTTTGTTTTCTGCTGGCCGGGCATTTGTGAAGCCAATATGGCAGCAATGCATAGAAAGGCACAGCCAAAGATAAAGATCACGTGAATGGGGTACAGCTGGTTCGTCACCTGTCCCATGGCAAACACCGCGACACCGAAGCCGAGAGAACCAAACAGGCGGATTCCGCCGTAGTTGCCGTTTGTTTCTTGTGTGTACCTTAGTGAAATGCTGTCCGAAAGTGGAATAATCGTGCTTTGAAAGGCTGCAAAACAGGCCGCAATCAAAATAAACAGAGGAAAGCTGTCAAATGCAATATAGCCTAGTCCAATGATGCCTGTGATTGATGTGCAAACCGCCAGCAGGCCTTTCGTTTTTTGCGTATAGTCGCTCAGCATGCCCCAAAACGGCTGAAAGAAAATCATCACAATCGGGCCCAGTGACATGATCAAGCCGACCTGTGATCCGCTTAAATGCTGTTCCTTCGTTAAATACATACTGAGTAAGGGAATCATGCTGCCCGTACCGAGAAAAGCAAACAAATAAAATCCTTTTAACGCGGCATAATGCCGTCTCACCTGCAAGTTGTGCATCAGGGTGCCTCCTTTGGTATCCACAAATACATTATATTGGAATTCGTCAGCTTTTCAATAAGGGGAAGCACATAAAAAAAACTGCCCTCGAGAGGACAGTTTTTTACATAAATGAAAGCAAAAATGGCGCCGCGCAAAGCGTCATAATCGCAGCTAAGATCATCGATACGCTTGAAATTGTGCCGGACACAGAGCTGAGCTCAAATGCCTTTGACGTTCCCGCTCCGTGCGCGCTTGTGCCAAGCAACACGCCCCGCGCAATTTCGTTATCAATGCGGAAATAACGGATGACCATCGGGCCGATCACTGTGCCGAGCAAAGCGGTTAAAATCACAAACACGGCTGTGACGGCAGGCATTCCGCCGATCATTTCAGATACGTTCATCGCGATCGGCGTTGTCACTGATCTCGGGACGAGGCTGTCAATTAAGCCGGTGCCGAGGTGAAGCCATTTCGCAATAAGAGCGGTAGAAATAATCGCGATGCATGAACCGACGGCCACATTCAAGATAATTTCCACTGCGTATTTCTTTAAAACAGGGAAATATTTATATAGCGGGATCGCGAATGCCACGGTGGCCGGCTGTAGCATATCGGTCAGCAATCCGCCGCCGAGATTATAGGACTCGTACGGGACATTCACCAGCAGCAGCAGACCGACTAACACAGCGGGCGTCACCAATAGCGGCGACGTATAAACACGCGGAAAGCGTTGATATACCTTTTTTGCTCCTAAATACACCAAAACAGTTAAAAACAAACTTACAATTCCGATGAACACGTATGCTTTTTCTCCTTTCTCTTTGCAATGAGTTGTGTAAGCGTTCCTGTAGACACCATCACGACAAACGTGCTGATGATGACAACAAGCAGAATGCTGACACCAAATTTCGACATAATGTCTCCGTATTCAATCACTCCGACGGCAGACGGGATAAAAAATAAAAGCAGCTCCCCGAGAAGCCACGCCGCGCCAAGCTCGATCCATTCAAGCTTGATAATGTTAAAGTGCAATAATGTGAAAAGAATCACAATCCCTATTATACTGCCGGGAATATTTATATGAAGAAGGGCTGTCACCCAATTAATCAGCCGAGCAAATATAAATAACAGAGCGATTTGAATAACGGTTAGCAACAGTTTTTTCATATTGATGCCTCCCTTATATACTTATTGTACATAAGGTCTCTCTATAGGTAAAATATATATTAAGAATAAGAAGTATTCCTTTTGTCTATAGAAAGGGTGAAGCGCATGGATATCCGCCATTTAACATATTTCTTGGAAGTCGCCCGTTTAAAAAGTTTTACGAAGGCTTCCCAATCCCTTTATGTTTCTCAGCCGACGATATCAAAAATGATCAAAAATTTAGAAGAAGAGCTCGGAATTGAACTGTTTTACCGAAACGGCAGGCAGGTGGAACTGACTGATGCTGGTCATAGCATGTATGTGCAGGCGCAGGAAATCATTAAATCATTTCAAAACCTGACGTCAGAATTAAATGATATTATGGAAGTCAAGAAAGGGCACGTACGGATTGGACTGCCGCCGATGATCGGATCGGGGTTTTTCCCCAGAGTGCTCGGCGATTTCCGTGAAAACTATCCGAATGTCACCTTTCAGCTAGTCGAAGACGGTTCTATAAAAGTCCAAGAAGGTGTCGGGGACGGCTCTCTTGATATCGGCGTTGTGGTCCTTCCCGCAAACGAAGATATCTTTCATTCGTTTACAATCGTAAAAGAAACCTTAATGCTTGTCGTTCACCCTTCCCACCGGCTGGCTGATGAGAAAGAATGTCAGCTGCGTGAGTTGAAGGACGAGCCTTTTATTTTCTTCAGAGAGGATTTTGTCCTGCACAACCGAATTATGACGGAATGTATCAAGGCTGGGTTCCGGCCCCATATCATTTATGAAACATCACAATGGGATTTTATCAGTGAGATGGTATCAGCCAACCTTGGGATCGGACTTTTGCCGGAACGAATCTGCCGCGGCCTTGACCCGGAAAAAGTGAAAGTCATTCCGCTTGTCGATCCGGTCATCCCTTGGCACCTCGCCATTATTTGGAGAAAGGACCGGTACTTGTCGTTTGCGGCCAGAGCTTGGCTCGAACATACGAAATCGTATTTATGGGACCCGAAAAAAGATAGTAAAGGATGATGCAAACATGGATGCACAATCAGCAGCAAAATGTCTTACTGCTGTCCGCCGGCATAGCCCACTGGTGCATAGCATAACCAACAATGTCGTAACGAATTTCACAGCAAACGGCCTGCTCGCCCTCGGCGCATCGCCCGTTATGGCGTACGCAAAAGAAGAGGTCGCCGATATGGCGAAGATTGCGGGTGCACTCGTTTTAAATATCGGAACGCTGAGCAAGGAGTCAGTTGAAGCGATGATCATCGCGGGAAAATCAGCTAATGAACATGGCGTTCCTGTCATTCTTGATCCTGTCGGTGCCGGAGCAACACCGTTCCGCACTGAATCGGCACGTGACATCATTCGTGAGGTGCGCCTTGATGCAATCAGAGGAAATGCGGCGGAAATTGCCCATACCGTCGGCGTGACCGATTGGCTGATCAAAGGTGTTGATGCGGGTGAAGGCGGAGGCGACATCATCCGGCTGGCTCAGCAGGCGGCACAAAAGCTAAACACGGTCATTGCGATAACTGGTGAAGTTGATGTCATAGCCGACACGTCACATGTATACACCCTTCATAACGGCCACAAGCTGCTGACAAAAGTGACAGGCGCCGGTTGCCTGCTGACTTCCGTCGTCGGTGCGTTTTGCGCTGTGGAAGAAAATCCATTGTTTGCTGCTATTGCGGCCATTTCTTCGTATGGGGTCGCCGCTCAGCTTGCCGCACAGCAGACGGCTGACAAAGGTCCTGGAAGCTTTCAGATTGAATTGCTGAACAAGCTTTCAACTGTTACTGAACAAGACGTCCAAGAATGGGCGGCTATAGAAAGGGTGACTGTCTCATGACTCGTATTTCTCGGGAAATGATGAAAGAGTTATTATCTGTATACTTCATTATGGGGTCAAACAATACGAAAGCCGATCCTGTTACAGTTGTACAAAAAGCGTTAAAAGGCGGTGCCACCCTGTACCAGTTCCGTGAAAAAGGCGGGGATGCGCTGACAGGAGAGGCTCGGATTAAATTTGCTGAAAAAGCGCAGGCAGCTTGCCGTGAGGCTGGTATTCCGTTCATTGTCAATGATGATGTGGAAATGGCTCTGAAGCTGAAAGCTGATGGTATCCACATCGGCCAGGAAGACGCAAATGCGAAAGAGGTAAGAGCTGCCATAGGTGATATGATTCTCGGCGTTTCTGCCCATACGATGTCTGAGGTGAAGCAAGCCGAAGAAGACGGAGCGGATTATGTCGGGCTTGGGCCGATCTATCCGACTGAAACGAAAAAAGATACGAGAGCGGTACAAGGGGTATCTCTTATTGAAGCAGTGCGCCGCCAAGGCATCAGCATTCCAATTGTCGGCATCGGCGGCATCACAATAGAAAATGCCGCACCTGTTATCCAAGCGGGGGCCGATGGCGTCAGTATGATCAGCGCCATCAGTCAGGCGGAAGATCCTGAGAGTGCTGCACGCAAGTTTCGGGAGGAAATTCAAACGTATAAAACAGGAAGATAATCGTTCATCTTCCTTCAAAAGGCTGTTCTGTAAAAGGACAGCTTTTTTGCTGTCCATCAAGGTTTTCAGACCTTCAAATTTTAATTGACAAAGGACAGGAACTGGCTATGATTATGTTATACAATGATAATCATTTTCAATTATAGGAGGAACATGATGGCTCGGGGGCTGGCACTTATTCTATTCAGCTTGTTGATGGTTTTCGGTTCTGCGGCACATGCGGAAGATGATCCGATCGCTGCATTAATTCAATTAAACAAGCAAATGATCAAATCCGTACAAGACGGAGATATAGACTCGGCACAACAAACGTTTGAAACCTTCAAGGCGAAGTGGAAAAAAGAAGAACCTTCTATTAAGAAGGAAAACCTTTCTTCTCACAGCGAAATGGACGCGAATATCGCAATGATTTCTCTTTCTTTTATCAATAAAGACGCAGGCAAGCTCAAAACACAGCTTGAAGAGCTTTCGTCTCATTTAGAAACCTATCAGCAGGCTGTCGTGCTGAAAAAGACAACCTCAGGTCAATCAAGGGCGTCCTTAACAGCCTATATACAAAGCTTGAAAGACACAAAACAGTTCATAGAAAAAAAACAATTGGATGAAGCATCATCCGCAATCGACAATTTAGTTACATCCTGGCTCGCCGTAGAGGGGGACGTCGTTTCCCAATCGAAAGAAGCCTATACGACATCGGAGGAAAATCTGGCGCTGATGAAGGCGGAGATCGGCAGCCATCCTGAAAAGGTATCAAAGCAAATTGACGAAATGATTCAATTGCTCGAGCCGATCGCTTCAAGCAGCTACAGCTGGTGGGATGCGGCGCTGATCCCGATTCGTGAAGGAATGGAGGCCCTCCTTGTCATCGGAGCGCTATTAACCATGACAAAAAAAGCGCGTGTCACACGTTCCTCGACATGGATCTGGGGTGGGGCGTCCGCCGGCATGGCTGTTTCCTTAGCAGCCGGCATCGGTGTCACGGTTCTGTTCTCTTCCAGTGTATTCGGAGAAAACAATTTCTTGCTTGGCGGCGTTACCGGCGTACTGTCCGCTGTCATGCTTTTGTATGTCGGGGTGTGGCTGCACAGAAACGCCTCAATGGATAAATGGAGAGAAAAAATCAATATCCAGAAGTCACAGGCACTAAAAAAACGAAGCCTGCTTTCCTTTGCGCTCATTGCATTTCTGGCAGTTGTAAGAGAAGGTCTCGAAACGGTCATCTTTTTCATCGGGCTTGTCGGGAAGCTTCCGCTCACTGAACTGATCGGCGGAACTGCCGCAGGGCTTATCGTTCTCGTCATCGTCGGTGTTCTGATGATCAAGCTCGGAATGCGCATTCCATTGAAGCCGTTTTTTCTTCTATCAATGGCGGTTGTCCTGTATATGTGCGTGAAATTTCTCGGAACCGGCGTTCACAGCCTTCAACTGGCGGGCATTCTTCCGTCTGATGCAGAAAGCTGGCTGCCGTCTGTATCGGTGCTGGGAATTTATCCGTCTGTGTACAGCACGATTCCGCAAATGTTGATTTTACTCTTTTTACTGATTGCGCTTGTTTCAGAAGCGACAAAACATTTTACAAACGGAAAGGAACTGACGAAATGAATTTCACAAAAATCGCTGTATCAGCCGGATGCATCCTTGCGCTGTGCGCAGGCTGCGGAGCCAATGACACATCTTCAACTAAAGAAAAAGCTTCATCTGAAAAAAGCGGGGTCACTAAAGAAATCACCGCATCCGTAAATAAAATGGAAACCATCATTTCTAAGCTGAATGACTCAGCGGAAAAAGGAGACCAAAAAGAGATTGAAAAGAAGGGGAAAGAGTTAAACAGCTACTGGCTTTCCTTTGAAAATGATATTCGCAGCGACTATCCATTCGAATATACAGAAATCGAAAAGCATCTTCAGCCAATCTACACAGAAGCGCAAAAAGACAAACCGGATACAGCAAAAATCAAGACAGAATCCGAGTCACTGAAAGCGTCCTTAGAAGACCTGACAGAAGCGAAGAAGAGCGGCAAAAAGGCTAGCGATCAGCTGGCAAAAGCAGCAGATGAGTATAAAGGCTATGTCAAAAAGCAGAGTGGCCAGCTTGTCAAAGCGACTGAAGCATTTACAAGCGCTGTGAAATCCGGCGATATCGAAAAATCTAAAACGTTATATGCGAAAGCGCGTGTTTATTACGAGCGTATCGAACCGATCGCTGAAAGCCTTGGAGATCTTGACCCGAAAATTGATGCACGAGAAAACGATGTTGAAGAAGGAGACAAATGGACAGGCTTCCATAAGCTTGAGAAGGCCATTTGGAAGGATCAAGATATTTCCGGGGAAAAGGCAACAGCTGACCAGCTTCTCAAAGATGTAAAAGAGCTTGACGGTTCAATTCAATCACTGAAATTAACCCCTGAACAAATTGTTGCAGGCGCGATGGAGCTTCTGAACGAAGCCGGAATTTCGAAAATCACGGGAGAAGAAGAGCGCTACTCACGGATTGATTTAGTTGACCTTATGGCAAATGTGGAAGGCTCCGAAGCCGTTTATCAAACAGTGAAAAGCGCGCTTGTAAAAGATCACTCCGACTTGACGGAAAAACTGGATACGGAGTTCAGCGAATTTGAAGTTTTAATGGCAAAATACAAAACAAATGATCAGTCCTATACGTCTTATGATAAATTAAGTGAAAAGCAAATCAGAGAGCTGAGCACAAAGCTGACGACTCTTTCTGAAACCATGTCGAAGATTGCGAATGTGCTATAAAAGGAGTTTTGTAACATCATGAGCGATGAACAAAAAAAGCCAGAACAAATTCACAGACGGGACATTTTAAAATGGGGAGCGATGGCGGGGGCAGCCGTTGCGATCGGTGCCAGCGGTCTCGGCGGTCTCGCTCCGCTTGTTCAGACTGCGGCTAAGCCATCGAAAAAGGATGAAAAAGAGGAGGAGCAGATTGTTCCGTTTTACGGAAAGCATCAGGCCGGAATCACAACTGCCCATCAGACGTATGTCTATTTTGCTGCCCTGGATGTAACAGCAAAAGACAAAAGCGACATCATTACGTTATTTAGAAACTGGACAAGTCTCACACAGATGCTGACATCTGGCAAGAAAATGTCAGCGGAGCAGAGAAATCAATATCTGCCGCCGCAGGATACAGGTGAGTCTGCTGATTTATCCCCTTCCAACTTAACGGTCACATTCGGATTTGGGCCTAGCTTTTTTGAAAAAGACGGAAAGGACCGCTTCGGGCTGAAAAGCAAAAAGCCGAAGCACCTAGCCGCTCTTCCAGCGATGCCCAATGACAACCTGGATGAAAAGCAGGGAGGCGGGGACATCTGCATTCAAGTATGTGCAGACGATGAGCAAGTGGCGTTTCACGCGCTGCGTAACCTGCTAAATCAAGCGGTCGGCACTTGTGAGGTCCGCTTTGTGAACAAAGGCTTTTTAAGCGGAGGAAAAAATGGCGAAACACCGCGCAATCTCTTCGGGTTTAAAGATGGAACAGGCAACCAGAGCACGGAGGATGACAGCTTGATGAACTCGATCGTGTGGGTTCAGTCCGGTGAGCCTGACTGGATGACGGGCGGCACCTATATGGCTTTCCGGAAAATCAAAATGTTCCTTGAGATATGGGACCGCTCTTCCCTCAAGGACCAAGAGGATACCTTCGGCCGCAGAAAAAGCTCAGGGGCGCCTTTCGGACAGAAAAAGGAAACAGATCCCGTGAAGCTGAATCAAATTCCGTCTAATTCACACGTCAGTCTAGCGAAATCTACGGGAAAACAAATTTTGCGAAGAGCTTTCTCTTACACAGAAGGACTTGATCCGAAAACCGGCTATATGGATGCAGGTCTTCTGTTTATCAGTTTTCAAAAAAATCCCGACAATCAGTTTATCCCGATGCTGAAGGCTCTTTCAGCAAAGGATGCGTTAAACGAATATACACAAACAATCGGTTCTGCTTTATATGCATGCCCAGGCGGCTGCAAAAAAGGAGAATATATTGCCCAGCGTTTGCTGGAATCATAAAAGAAGCCTTTACAGGCTTCTTTATTTAAAAAACAGTTGTAACTTTAATTGTTACAGTTTAAAATCAATTTATACGAAAGGAGATTATCATGACAGTACACATTAAAGTTTATTCAGATTACGTCTGCCCATTTTGTTTCGTTGGAAAAGCCGCTTTTGAAGAAGCGATAAAAGGAAAGGATGTTGATGTCGAGTGGATGCCGTTTGAACTGCGCCCAAGCCCATCTCCTCAGCTTGATCCGGTCAATGATCCTTCCAAACAGTACATGTGGCAGACATCAATTCAGCCAATGGCGGAGAAATTAGGAGTTGAGATCAATTTTCCAAACGTCTCGCCCCATCCGTATACAGACCTCGCGTTTGAAGGCTTCCATTTTGCGAAGAAATACAATAAAGGACATGAATACAACACCCGTGTCTTTCAGGCGTTTTTCCAGGAGGGCCAAAATATCGGCGACATTGACATCTTGACGAAGCTCGCCGAGGAAGTGGGATTAGACGGTGCAGCATTCAAATCAGCACTGGAAACAAGAACATATCAGGACGTGCAGCGCCAAGCCTTGAAGCACGCTTATGAAGAGGCTGACATCACAGCCGTTCCAACCTTTATTATTGGCGACACTGTAATTCCAGGTGCTGCCGGCAAGGATGTATTTGAAAAAGCGATTTCTGAAGAACAGAAGAAAAGACAAGGAAAAAGCTCTCTATAAAGAGAGCTTTTTTTATTCCTGTTCCATATGGACGCCAGTATGCGCCTTCACCTGAATTTCTGCAAACGTATCTTCATCAATTGTTTTATCAGACGACAGCACCGTTCCGAGCCACGCGCCGAGAAAGCCGAGCGGGATGGAAATAATTCCTGGATTAGACAGCGGAATGAGCGGATCACCGGTAAAAATAGCACCTCCGGCCGGGTCCCACACACTAGGGCTCATCGATACCAGCACAAGCGCGCTGATCAGGCCTGTCAGGCTGCCCCATAAAGCGCCTGAGGCATTGAATCGTTTCCAGAAGACTGTAAACACAATCAGCGGAAGGTTTGCGCTGGCGGCTACCGCAAACGCGAGTGCAACAAGGAACGCCACATTTAAGGATTGTGCAAAAATCGCAAGGAGAATCGAGAGCACTGACACGGCGACAGAAGCCCATCTGGCCGCTTTCATTTGTTCTTTTTCAGTTGCTTCTCCCTTTCTGATGATCTGGCTGTAAATATCATGGGCAAATGCTGAGGCGGCAGACAGCACCAACCCTGTCACGACAGCCAAAATGGTGGCAAAGGCGATGGCTGATACAAACGCGAACAGAAAGTCTCCTCCGAGCGCTTTTGCTAAAAGCGGAGCCGCCATATTTCCCGCTTGATCAGCCGCTGTAATCGCGTCAAAACCGACAAATGCTGCGGCACCAAAGCCGAGAAACACCGTCATAATATAAAACACACCGATAATCCATGTCGCTGACACAACGGATGTACGGGCCGTCTTGGCATCCTTAACGGTATAAAACCGGATCAATATATGCGGAAGCCCGGCGGTTCCCAGCACGAGTGCCAAGTTTAACGACAAGGTCTCAAGCGGCACCTTGTATTTATTTCCGGGATTCAAAAAATCAGCGCCCAGCGGAGTAGCCGTTTTCATCTGCTCAAACATGGTATTGAGGCTAAAGCCGAATTTCGAAAACACGATAATCGAAATCACGAGTGTGCCGGCCATCAGCAAAACGGCTTTAATAATTTGAACCCAGCTTGTCGCGATCATGCCGCCAAACACGACATAAATGGTCATCAGCACTCCGACGATGAGGACAGCCATAGTATAATCCAGCCCTAGAAGCAGTTTGATCAGCGCACCCGCCCCCACGAGCTGGGCAATCATATAAAAAGTAGAGATGGCAATGGTATTGAGAGCCGCGACACCGCGGATTTTCTTTTCTTTAAAGCGAGCGGCAATCATGTCTGCCATCGTGTACTTTCCAAGATTCCGAAGCGGCTCCGCCACGATGTACAAGACAACGAGATAAGCCACCAGAAAACCGATGCTGTAAAAGAAGCCATCAAATCCATATAACGCAATCATTCCGGCAATCCCGAGAAACGAGGCGGCAGACATGTAGTCACCGGCAATTGCCAGTCCATTCTGAACGCCGGTGAGCCCGCCGCCCGCCGTATAAAACTCACTCGTCGTTTTCGTCCGCTTCGCGGCAAAATACGTGATAATAAGCGTCAGGCCAACAATCGCCAAAAATAATAAAAAAGCAGTCATATTCATGTCTGTTCACCCTTCAGATCCTCTTTTAAAGCGCTTACATACTGATCGAAATGAGCGGCTCTCCGGGAATACACAGTACTCAGTATCCAGGTCATAGCGAATTGGGCGATGGCGAACAGCCAAGCCCATGAAACAGCTCCAATGGCCGGTGCATTCAAAAAGGTGAAATAAGATGTCAAAACAGGGAGTGAAAAATAAAAGACAAAAAAGAAAATCGCAGAAGGAACAATAAAAGCGCGTTTCTGCTTTAAAAAAGCTTGAAAAGACGGCGTTGCAGCAATCTGTTTATAATCAGCTTTGTACATGGCTTTCCTCCTTTTATTCGCTAAACGTAAGCAAAAAGGTACACCAATAGGTATGTACTGAAAGTCCGATTTATGCGTTGAACAATATCTGGAGGATGAAAAAAGAAGGAAGTCGTGAAGAGGTGAACACAGTGGTCTAAAGACAGGCGAAGGTTTTCAAGCTCGGCCGTGTATAAACGAGTTTGCTTTCAAAACCTCACCGAATGCAGCTTGTTCTCAGCAAAGCTGCTGTTTACCAGAGCACGGTTATCATGTTCGCATCACCTCTTTATGACAATGCATGTGCCAAGAGGTGATCGCATCACCGGCTGTCTGTCGTAGTTAGCTGACACACCGTTTGTCCTCAAGCTCAGCGCAGCGATTTGCTTTTGAATAGAGGATATGGTGAAAACTCAGATCAGGTGATAGAAAAGCCAGAGGTAAATAGATCCGCCTGTTCGGACTAGTCTTGCCGGACGGTTTTTTTGTGGTTTTTCTTTCTCGATGCTGTCTCAGATTCTAAAAACTGCCTCACATCATGAATGCCTAATCCAATGGATCTAGCTTCTTGAATTAACATATGCCAACCTTTGTCCAAATCTTTTTTAACATGAGTTTTCATAGTAACCTCCAATTGTATAAAATGTTTTCCTGCAACATGCGGGCAATAAAAGACAAGCCAGCGCGATGATGAGGCGAGTACAACAAATTTCACACATAGTTGCTCGGTGTTCACAAACTGAAGGAAAAACCACCTACCTATTCCCTAAAAAAATGACTAATATAACCAATGGACCTTATTTATAATAATAAACAATTAAATACTGACTGGATAGTATGTAAATGAAAATAAATCATTTAGCCTATTAAAAATGACCCCTGGGAAACCGAATAGCATAACCGTTCAAAGAAATAAATACCGCTAAAGATTGATCCGGTGTAAGATAAGGGTAATCATTACCGCCAGGAGAAAAATATGAAAAAAAACAAATTTCAAATTAAAAGAGAAGCAACATTTGAAAGTTTTATAGACGCTGGCGTGAATTTGTTGATTGACCGAGCGTATGATCCGGTTTCTGTAGAAGATATCAGCAGAGCCGCCGGGTACAGCAAAGGAGCATTTTATGTTCATTTTGTCAGCAAGGACGATTTTCTGCTGTACCTTCTCGAAAAACGTCAGATGAAAAAAAAGATCATTATAGGGTATCTTGATCAAATGGAGCGGGAGTCAGTGAAATCGCTGACATTGGACGAGGCTGCAAAACACGCTGCAGAACTGCTTTATTCCTATTACATAAATAAGCCGTCGTGGGACATCACCTCGTTTGCCATGAACATGCCGACATATAAAGTTTTAAAGAAATGCAAGGCCTATGTCCGGCTGTACGAATTGTGGGTGGAAGAAAATGTGTTATATATTAAGTGGCTGAAGGAGAGAAAGCTGATTGACGCCTGTATTGATCCTGAATATACGGCTAAAATAATATGTGCAGTCCTCGACGGAATCATCAAACAATCATATGTATTGGGCCAGCCAGCCACCTTCCGCAGCTTTTTAGACGCACTCTCGGTATTTTTCACTTTAGACAGAGAGCACGAGACGCCAAGAATTTTGAAAAGTTTTTCAGAAAGCGAGGAACATCAGTGAAGTATAGAGAAATAATTATGTATATCATTATGGGGGTTTTCACAACCATTGTGAATATCGCCAGCTTTTATATATTGGTAGAGATCATGAATATGGATTACAAAGCCGCCACTGTCGCCGCTTGGATTTTGTCCGTGCTGTTTGCTTACATAACAAATAAATTATATGTGTTTCAGCAAAAAACACATGATCTGCAGAGCCTGCTGAAAGAGCTCACTGCTTTTTTCAGCGTTCGGGTCCTGTCTCTCGGCATAGATTTAGGCATGATGATCATTCTTGTCGGCCAGTTCAATACAAATGAAACCTTGGCCAAAATACTCGACAACGCGGTCATTGTTGTCGTCAACTATGTTGCGAGCAAATGGCTCGTCTTTAAAAAAACAAAGGAAGAAGGTGTATGAGAGGACTGCAGCATATGATCTGCCGTTTTCTATGGAGAAATAAGGGGAATAAAAAATAAAAACCAGAAAGGTGATTGCACATGCGGGAAGAGCTAAAGGGGATATTTGCAAGTGTATTCGGAGAAAAAGAGGGGTTACGGTTTTTTTTCGCACCTGGAAGAGTGAATCTGATTGGAGAACATACAGACTATAACGGCGGGCATGTCTTTCCGTGCGCGCTGACAATGGGTACATATGCTGCTGTTGCAGAAAGAAACGACGGGCTTGTCCGGATGTATTCAGATAACTTTAGAAACGCAGGCATCAAGGAATGCAGCCTTGACGACATTCGCTATCAAAAAGAAGACGACTGGGCGAACTACCCAAAAGGCGTGATTTATGAATTTCAACAGAGGGGATATGCAGTTCCCCATGGCTTTGACATTGTATTTTCAGGGAATATTCCAAACGGGGCGGGGCTGTCGTCTTCCGCTTCTATTGAACTGCTGATGGGGGTCGTGCTCCGAAGCTATTTTCATCCTGAAGTAGATGCGCTTGAGCTTGTGAAAATGGCGCAGCATGCGGAAAACCATTTTATCGGCGTCAATTGCGGAATTATGGACCAATTTGCAATTGGAATGGGGAAAAAACATCATGCGATGCTGCTGAACTGCGACACGCTTGACTATGAATATAGCAAACTCAATGTCTCAGGCCTCGCGCTGGTCATCGCGAACACGAACAAAAAAAGGACATTGGCTGACTCAAGCTATAATACGAGACGCCAAGAATGCAATGATGCATTGCTTGATTTGAAAAAAGGCCTCGATATTGCCGCACTGGGCGACATCAAGCCTTCTGATTTCGATGCGCATTCCAGCCTGATCCAAAATGAAACGAACAGACGCCGGGCAAAGCACGCTGTATACGAAAATCATCGTGCTATTAAGACGGCCCATATGTTCAAAGAGAACAATATAGATGAAATCGGGCAGTTAATGAAGGAATCCCACCTTTCATTGAAGGATGACTATGAAGTAACATGCCCTGAACTTGATGAGCTTGTGTTTGCGGCATGGGATCACGAAGGTGTAATTGGATCAAGAATGACGGGAGCAGGCTTTGGCGGATGCACCATCAGCATTGTAAAAGATGAATTCGTTGATGATTTTATTCAGAAGGTTGGAGACAGATATCAAGAAAAAACAGGGCTCCGAGCGGATTTTTATGTCGCGGATATCGGAGAGGGAGCGAGAGAACTAAAGGGGGAGTGACATATGAGTATTTTTGAACATCTGGAACAGCTGCTTGAGTATGGCCTGGAACGAAAATTGATTTCGATCTGGGATCGGGAATATACGAGAAACCGTCTTTATGAAGCGCTGGGCATCACACATCCCGAGCCGAACTCCAGCACCAGCATCAAGCAGTCACAAAGCCTGCCGGACTTGCTAGCTCCCATCTATAAATGGGCTGCCGAAACCGGCCGAATGGAAGCGGATACAGATACGTACCGTGACCTGCTCAGCGCAAAGCTGATGGGCTGTTTTGTGCCTGCCCCGTCCGAGGTCATTCGCAAATTTGAAGAGACAAAAGCATTATACGGCCCAAAACAGGCGACAAAGGAATTCTATCAATATTCAGAGGATGTCTATTATATACGGACTGACAGAATCGCCAAAAATGTTCATTGGACGGTGCCGACCGAATATGGCGAGCTGGAAATGACCATTAACCTATCAAAGCCTGAAAAGGACCCGAAAGCGATTGCGGCTGCAAAAGAGCAGGAACAGACAAATTATCCGATGTGTTTGCTGTGTAAAGAAAATGTCGGCTTCGAGGGAAGCGTGAATCATCCAGCCCGGCAAAATCACAGAATCATTCCGGTCATCCTTGAGGACGAACAATGGTTCCTGCAATTCTCGCCATATGTCTATTATCCGGAGCACTGCATTGTCTTAAAAGGTGAACATGAACCGATGGAGATCAGCAAAAAAACATTTGAAAGGCTGCTGTCATTTCTTGGCCAATATCCGCATTATTTTATCGGTTCAAACGCGGATCTGCCGATTGTCGGCGGCAGCATCCTAAGCCATGATCATTTCCAAGGCGGCGCGCATGATTTTCCAATGGCACGTGCAGAAGCGGAAGACGTTTATGAATTAAACGATTATCCCGGCGTGTCGCTGGGCTTAGTGAAGTGGCCGATGTCTGTGCTCAGGCTCCAAGGAGACGAACCGGGTCATGTCGCCGAAGCTGCTGACCATATCTTCCGCACGTGGCAGACGTATTCCGATGAAAAAGCCGGCATTGCCGCCTATACAGGCGATACGCCCCATAATACGGTCACACCGATTGCACGGCGCAGGGGAGGCTTGTACGAACTCGATATCGTACTGAGGAACAACCGGACGGATGAGGAGCATCCATTAGGGATATTTCATCCCCATAAGGAAGTTCACCATATTAAAAAAGAAAATATCGGCCTGATTGAGGTCATGGGATTGGCGATATTGCCAGGCCGCTTACAGGAGGAAATGAAAGAAACGGCAGCGGCGCTATGCTCTGCTGATCCGAAAACAGCTTTAGAACAAAATCCGCTCACGGCAAAACATAGTGAGTGGGCTATTCGGATGATGGAAAAAAGAACCATAACAAAAGAGAATGCAGATCTAGTCATAAAAGAAGAGCTGGGACATGTATTCGCTCGCATTCTTGAACACGCCGGTGTGTTTAAACAGACAACAGAAGGAAAACAAGCCTTCAGAAGGTTTATCGACCAGTTGGGCGCCAAACCAGTCAAAAGCCTCAACCGCTAGGGTTGAGGCTTTTTCGATTTTTATGGCAAAACAAACACCCAAAGCGCTGACGCTTCGGGTGCTGCTGCTTTTATCCTCTTTTTCTGGTTAACAGGCTTACTAGAAAGACAACAATGGCTGCGCCAATTACCGCTGGAATAATGGCAAATCCCGCTAGGTGCGGCCCCCATGTTCCAAGCAGCCCGTGTCCGATCCAGGCGCCAATAAGACCTGCGATCATAGACCCGATAATTCCTCCGGGCATATCTCCTTTTACAAACAGGCTTCCAAGCCATCCGATAATAATAGCGACGATAAGTGAAATAAGAAAACTCATCATGCAACACATCCTATTTTTTATTTATTTGCTTATATCATTCCTCTTTTTTGTATAAGATAAACAACTGGATGCTCTCATAAAAAAATACGGACAATTCAGAGCATATTGGCTCTTCATTGCGCCTTTTCTTTCAATATTTGATGCGTTAAAATGGTAACCGTGTGAAAAGATGCTAGACAAGGAAAAAATAATTCCTATCTAGAAAGTTTAACAAAATGAAATTTTTGATTGACCTAAGTTTTTTATTGTGGTAAACCTTAATTTGTCAGAATTAGTTCTTCATCATCTTTCTTTACTTTATATGCGGAAATAACTAGAAACTTTTCATCTTAAGCGATAGATGTGAATAAAGTTGGAGCAATTTTTGTCGATTTTATGACATTTAAGCGAAAATGGGATGAAGTTTATAAAAAAATAAAGCTAATAAGTGAAGTTTTTGATAGCATAACAAAGTAGAGAAAAGATTTTGAGGAAGTATGCACTTCAGATTTATTACATCAATAGGAAGGATGGTGATCTTCTTGTTCAGAGCATTAAAACCGTTGCTTGTATTAGCGCTGTTAACTGTGGTTTTCGTCCTTGGGGGATGCAGCAATGCTTCAGTACTAGATCCGAAAGGACCTGTAGCTGAACAGCAAAGTGATTTAATCCTGTTATCTATCGGATTTATGCTGTTTATCGTCGGGGTCGTCTTTGTTCTATTTACCATTATTTTAGTAAAATACCGCGACCGTAAAGGCAAAGATAATGGATCTTATAACCCAGAAATTCACGGTAACACGTTTTTAGAAGTAGTCTGGACAGTGATCCCAATTTTAATCGTCATTGCACTTTCTGTGCCAACAGTACAGACGATATATTCGTTAGAAAAAGCTCCTGAAGCAACAAAAGACAAAGAGCCTCTTGTTGTTTATGCTACTTCGGTAGACTGGAAATGGGTATTTAGCTACCCTGAACAGGATATTGAAACGGTCAACTACTTAAACATTCCTGTCGACCGCCCGATCTTGTTCAAAATCTCATCTGCAGATTCAATGGCTTCGCTATGGATTCCTCAGCTTGGAGGGCAAAAATATGCGATGGCAGGAATGCTGATGGATCAATACTTACAGGCTGACAAAGTGGGTACTTACGAAGGCCGCAACGCGAACTTCACAGGTGAACATTTTGCAGACCAAGAGTTTGATGTGAATGCAGTCACAGAAAAAGACTTTAACAGCTGGGTGAAAAAGACTCAGAACGAGGCTCCTAAGCTGACAAAAGAGAAGTATGATGAATTGATGCTTCCTGAAAATGTGGACGAATTAACGTTCTCTTCTACTCACTTGAAATACGTTGATCACGGACAAGACGCTGAGTACGCGATGGAGGCGCGCAAACGCCTTGGCTATCAAGCCGTTTCACCGCACTCTAAAACAGATCCGTTTGAAAACGTAAAGAAAAACGAATTTAAGAAGTCTGATGATACAGAAGAATGATATTGATCAGGAAAGGAGGAAGCCTGCATGAAATTCAAATGGGACGAATTTTTCGTAACTGGTGACCCATTAATTCTGGGCGCACAAGTTTCCATTGCGCTTTCAACCATTGCCATTATTTTTGTACTGACTTACTTCAAAAAGTGGAAATGGCTGTGGTCTGAATGGATAACTACTGTTGACCATAAAAAACTCGGAATCATGTACATTATATCTGCTGTAATAATGTTATTCCGCGGCGGTGTCGACGGTCTGATGATGCGTGCCCAGCTAGCGCTTCCGAATAACAGTTTTTTAGACTCAAACCACTATAATGAAATTTTTACAACTCACGGTACAATCATGATCATCTTCATGGCGATGCCGTTCTTAATCGGTCTTATTAACGTTGTTGTGCCTCTTCAAATCGGTGCCCGCGACGTTGCGTTCCCTTACTTGAACAACCTGAGCTTCTGGACGTTCTTTGTAGGGGCGATGCTTTTCAATATTTCTTTCGTTATCGGAGGTTCTCCGAACGCAGGCTGGACGAGTTATATGCCGCTTGCAAGTAACGACATGAGCCCTGGGCCGGGTGAGAACTACTACCTCCTCGGACTTCAGATTGCTGGTATCGGTACCCTGATGACAGGGATCAACTTTATGGTAACAATCTTAAAAATGAGAACAAAAGGCATGACATTAATGCGTATGCCAATGTTCACATGGACAACACTGATCACAATGGTTATTATCGTGTTTGCGTTCCCTGTACTTACAGTAGCATTAGCACTTTTATCATTTGATCGTTTGTTCGGCGCTCACTTTTTCACATTGGAAGCAGGCGGTATGCCGATGCTTTGGGCTAACTTGTTCTGGATTTGGGGACATCCTGAAGTATATATCGTTATTCTTCCGGCGTTTGGTATTTTCTCAGAAATCATCTCAAGCTTTGCAAGAAAACAATTGTTTGGTTACAAAGCGATGGTTGGTTCTATTATCGCCATCTCTGTATTGAGTTTCTTAGTTTGGACTCACCACTTCTTCACAATGGGGAACAGTGCGTCCGTTAACTCATTCTTCTCAATTACGACAATGGCAATCTCAATCCCAACCGGGGTTAAAATCTTTAACTGGCTCTTTACAATGTATAAAGGCCGAATCAGCTTTACAACACCTATGCTGTGGGCGCTTGCGTTCATTCCTAACTTCGTTATCGGCGGGGTTACAGGGGTTATGCTTGCGATGGCAGCAGCGGATTATCAATACCATAATACGTACTTCCTTGTATCTCACTTCCACTATGTGCTGATCGCGGGTACTGTATTTGCTTGTTTCGCCGGATTTATTTTCTGGTATCCAAAAATGTTCGGCCACAAGCTGAACGAAAGAATCGGAAAATGGTTCTTCTGGATCTTTATGATCGGGTTCAATATTTGTTTCTTCCCGCAATATTTCTTGGGGCTTCAAGGCATGCCTCGCCGTATTTACACATACGGACCGAACGACGGCTGGACAACATTGAACTTTATCTCAACTGTCGGAGCTTTCATGATGGGTGTAGGATTCTTAATCCTTTGCTATAACATCTACTACAGCTTCCGTTACTCTACTCGTGAAATCAGTGGAGATTCATGGGGTGTGGGACGTACGCTTGATTGGGCGACTTCTTCTGCGATTCCGCCGCATTACAACTTTGCGGTGCTTCCTGAAGTCAAATCTCAAGATGCATTCCTGCATATGAAAGAAGAAAAAACTGAATTATACCCTGAAAGCAAATTCAAGAAAATCCATATGCCAAGCAACTCAGGCAGACCGTTCTTTATGTCTGTTGCCTTCGGTCTTGCAGGCTTTGGACTTGTCTTTGAATGGTACTGGATGGGCGTAGTCGGATTGATCGGAGTCCTGCTCTGCATGGTTCTGCGTTCATTCGAATACGACAACGGCTACTACATTAGTGTTGATGAAATAAAAGAGACGGAAAGAAAGATTTCCGAATAAGGAGGCGTGAGTTATGGAACATGCAGAACACGGCAATTCTAACGCGCCTATGGAATATCAATCTGAAACCGGCAGACTTAATATTCTCGGGTTTTGGATCTTTTTAGGGGCAGAAATTGTGTTGTTCTCAACACTATTTGCAACCTTCTTCGTTCTTAAAAACAGAACAGCTGGAGGTGTCTTGCCAGACGAACTATTTGAAGTCAATCTGGTAATGATTATGACGTTCTTGCTGCTGATCAGCAGCTTTACCTGCGGGATCGCTGTTCATGAAATGCGCCGCGGAAGTTTAAAAGGCGTAGTCATTTGGACAATTATCACTCTTCTTCTCGGTGCCGGCTTCGTCGGATGCGAGATCAACGAGTTTGTTCACTATGTACATGAAGGAGCGGCTCTCAGTACAAGTGCGTTCTGGTCTGGATTCTTTGTTTTACTTGGAACTCACGGAACTCACGTAACAATCGGGATTTTCTGGATCACAGGAATTCTGATTCAGTTGAAGAAACGCGGCTTAACTCCGCAAACTTCATCTAAAATCTTTATCTCAAGCTTGTACTGGCACTTCTTAGATGTTGTATGGATTTTCATCTTTACAGGTGTCTATCTCATGGGATTGGGGGGTCTGTAAAATGGCAAACAAATCTGCTGAACACAGTCACTTTCCATGGAAACACATTGTAGGTTTTATCCTGTCTATCGTTTTGACCCTGCTGGCTCTATGGGTTGCAGTGTATACTGACCTGAGCTCATCAGCAAAACTTTGGATAATCTTCGGCTTCGCCTTCATTCAGGCGGCGCTGCAGCTTCTCATGTTCATGCATATGACAGAGAGCGAAAACGGCACGATCCAAGTCGGAAACACGCTGTTCGGATTCTTTGGCGCGATCGTTATCGTACTTGGATCCATCTGGATTTTTGCGGCTCACTATCACCATGGTGACCATATGGACGGAAATCCTCCTGGAGGCGCTGAACACTCAGAGCATTCAGGCCATAACGAATAATACAAAAACCCTCTTCATTGGAAGAGGGTTTTTTGCTGTCTTCAGCTGCTTCGCTTTCTGCGAAGATACGGAAGGCCGTAAATGATAAATGCGGCGATATGAGCGACAATGACGTTGACGGCAAACAAGATAATCATGAGAGTGTGTCCTAGTGGAGAAAGGCTTTCTGTTGCGTAAAAGAAGAAGAATACCCACATTAAGATGATTGGCGGAATAGCTGAGAGTGCGACTTTTTTGTTATCAAGCCAAATAAAGAGAGGCGTTGCGCTGGCAACCAATAAGTAAGCAAAAAACATGTCCATCATACCCGTCTCCTTTCATTTTGTGATAACGTTTACAAAAATGAAATAGAGGAACTGAGTTGTGTCTGTTTTGTGATTGTTTTTTGAACATTCTGTTACAATTATTATACCATGTTTTCCAGAAATTGATACGTGTTTTTGCAGAAATGGACTGGATCTATCGTCTTATTTTTTTCGTTCAATATGCTAGGAGAATGTATGGGCATGGGGCTCTGAATTTTTAGCTGTTTCTATATGAGGTATCACATTATTTGGGAACATAACACATTATCGCATTCGTTTTTTAACAAATTCTTTTGGTATGGCGTTTTTTTCATTTGAAAAGTTTTGTGTCAATCGAAACATTTCGGTTTATGATACGTCATATTTCGTGTAGCTGAAAAAGCGCTGCAAATGCTGAAAAAACATAAAAGGAAGCGAGCTTCACGTGTCATCTTGAACGTGGTTCATGTATAATAAACATTAGTGATTTTCCGATGAAAATGTAAGGCGGGATAGAATGAGTCGATATAAGAAACAGCAAAGCCCCTTTTACCAGGGGGATTTGATTTTTATATTTGGTGTGTTTTTTATTATAAGCGTAGTATCAATTTATGCTGCCGGTCAGTTTGGGCAGTATGGGAACACGGATTGGATTCAGCAAATTGTGTTTTATTTTTTGGGAGCTGTTGCCATTACAGTTCTTTTGTACTTTGATTTAGAACAGCTTGAAAAGTTAAGTTTATATATTTTTATCATTGGTATTTTATCTTTGATTATTCTTAAAATCAGTCCCGAGTCTATTGCACCTGTTATTAAAGGGGCAAAAAGTTGGTTTAGGATCGGTAGAATAACAATACAGCCGTCAGAGTTTATGAAGGTTGGTTTGATTATGATGCTTGCTTCAGTTATTGGAAAAGCTAATCCTAAAGGAGTTCGGACGCTTAGGGATGATATCCACTTGTTATTAAAGATTGCGGGTGTCGCAGTTATTCCTGTAGGTCTTATCCTGATGCAGGATGCTGGGACTGCGGGAATATGTATGTTTATCGTTCTTGTAATGGTTTTTATGTCAGGTATAAATTGGAAATTGATTGCGATCATAGCTGGTTCAGGTATCTTACTCATTTCATTAATTTTATTAGTAATGATAAACTTTCCTGACGTTGCTAAATCAGTTGGAATACAGGATTATCAAATTAAGCGGGTCACTTCTTGGGTGTCTGCTTCAAATGAGACACAGGAAGATTCAAATGACAGCTGGCAAGTTGACCAGGCCATCATGGCAATAGGATCTGGTGGTATTTTAGGTAATGGTATTTCTAATTTGAAGGTTTATGTTCCAGAGAGTACGACTGACTTTATCTTTTCTATAATAGGTGAGTCATTTGGCTTTATAGGCTGTGCGATTGTTGTCATCATGTTCTTCTTTTTAATCTACAGGCTTGTTGTTCTGATAGACAAAATACATCCGTTTAACCGTTTCGCTTCTTTCTTTTGTGTTGGCTATACGGCGTTAATTGTGATCCACACATTCCAGAATATCGGAATGAACATTGGAATTATGCCTGTTACCGGGATTCCGTTGCTGTTTGTCAGCTATGGGGGAAGCTCGACACTTTCCACGTTAATCGGATTTGGGATTGTATATAATGCAAGTGTGCAGCTGACGAAATACAGAAGTTATCTTTTTAATTCTTAATATGCAGACAGCCTTTACAGAGGCTGTCTTTTTTTGTTCAGAGCATTTCGCTTTTGAGATCACTTTTTTTCGGATATGATAAAAAGTGATAAGGAGGTTTTTGTGATGAATAACACAATCGAAACCATTTTGAATCATCGGTCAATCCGGACTTTTACTGATCAGCTTTTGACAGCTGAAGAAATTGATACATTAGTGAAAAGTGCGCAGGCTGCGTCTACATCCAGCTATGTGCAGGCATATTCGATTATCGGGGTTTCTGATCCTGAGAAAAAACGTGAGCTGTCCGTGCTTGCTGGGAATCAGCCTTACGTTGAGAAGAACGGACACTTTTTTGTATTTTGTGCGGATTTGTACCGCCATCAAAAACTGGCTGAGGAAAAAGGTGAACATATTTCTGAGCTGCTCGAGAATACAGAAATGTTTATGGTTAGCTTGATTGATGCGGCGCTGGCAGCGCAAAATATGAGCATTGCCGCTGAATCCATGGGGCTTGGCATTTGCTATATCGGCGGCATTCGGAATGAACTGGACAAGGTGACAGAGGTGCTGCAAACGCCTGACCATGTGCTCCCGCTTTTCGGACTGGCAGTAGGCCATCCTGCGAACCTTTCCGGCAAAAAACCGAGATTGCCAAAGCAGGCCGTTTATCATGAGAATACGTATAATGTGAACACAGACGATTTCCGTCATACTATGAATACGTATGACAAAACCATTTCTGATTACTATAGAGAAAGAACAAACGGGCAGCGGGAAGAAACGTGGTCCGATCAAATACTGAACTTTATGAAGCAAAAGCCGCGTACGTATTTAAATGACTACGTGAAAGAAAAGGGCTTTAATAAAAACTAAAGCAAACCTCTCCGTCTGGAGGGGTTTTTATGTTTCACGTGTAACATATTCCGACAAATAGGGACAGGCTTTCACAAATAAATGGCGAATGATAGGAGACACTGATAAGCAGTGTGAGCGGCTTTGGAGAAAAAATAGAAGATCAGTGATACGATGAGGATGAGGTGGTAGGGATGGTTTCATTAAGTATATTAGATCAATCTCCAGTATCAGAGGGCAGCAATGCTGAAACGGCCTTACAGCAAACCGTTGCGCTTGCTCAAGCTGCGGAGGACCTTGGATATAAGAGATTTTGGGTTTCTGAGCATCACTTTTCAAAACGGCTGGCAGGGTCCAGTCCTGAGGTGCTAATCAGTCATATAGCGGCGAAAACAAAGCGAATCCGTGTTGGATCAGGAGGAGTCATGCTGCCGCATTACAGTGCTTATAAAGTAGCTGAAAACTTTCGTGTTCTGGAGGGGCTGACACCAGGAAGAATTGACCTAGGGCTTGGCAGAGCACCGGGGGGAATGCCGATTGCATCATGGGCGCTGAATGACGGCGGTAAGCGCAATGCTGATCAGTATCCGCAGCAAATTAAGGAGCTGACCATGTATTTGCATGATTTGGCGGATGATAAACACCGTTTTCCGAATCTGACGGCTGCGCCGCATATTTCAACGGCTCCGGATGTGTGGCTGCTCGGCTCATCTGGAGAAAGCGCGCTGCTCGCAGCTGAATCTGGCGCTGGCTATATGTTTGCCCATTTTATCAATGGAGAGGGCGGAGAGGGTACTGTCAGACAGTATAAGAGACGATTCAAACCGTCTGTGTTAGGAGATACGCCTCGAGCGGCAGTTGCTGTTTTTGTTCTTTGTGCTGACACGGAGGAGAAGGCAGAGGAGCTTGGGGCTGTGCTTGATTTTACACTTTTGGCGGGAGAGCAGGGTATTCCTTTAGAGGGAGTTCCTTCGTATGAAGCTGTTCGGAAAAATACGTATTCTCCTTATGAACAGAGACGAATTGCTGATAATCGAAATCGAATGATTGTCGGTACGAAAGAACAGGTTAAGGAGCGGCTGCTAGCTTTGAGTAAAGCGTATGAAACAGAGGAAATCATGGTGGTGACCATCACGCATCATTTTGAAGATAAGCTCCGATCGTATCGATTATTGCAGGAGGCGTTTGCTGACTGATCTTTAAAAAGCCCTGCCGAATCGGCAGGGCTTTTTCTTATTCAACAGTGAAAGGTTCTTCGGTCAAAACCTGGCTTGACTTGCCTTTGTTCGCGGCATATGCGAGCAAGTAATACTCTCCGGCCGGAAGTTTGGTTCCGCCATTAATCGTGCCGTCCCAGTCAAAGTACTGGTAACCTTTATCTTGGTTTTTATAAATGCCGGCTTGGCCTGCGAAATCAAGGTTGCTGTCATAGACGAGGAACGCCAACTCTTCCGCTCCCGCAGGAAGGTAGGTTTCAATTTGATAGGTACCTTGTACAGACCCTTCGCTGACAGAGACAGATGTGACTCTCGGATAATCGGGCTCTTTCACAATCAGCAATGTAGGTACCTTAGCGACCGTTTTTCCGCCTTCTCTGACGATAACCGTTCCTTCATAGGTGCCAGCTTTTGTTTTCTTCGTATTGACCTTTACTTTTGCAGTGGCTTTCCCGGTTTGATGTGCCGGAATCACAACACGGCTTGTGCCGGATGTGGAAATGCCGCTGCCATTAAATGAGTATTCAAGTGTGTATGACTTTCTAATGGAAGATTGATTTTCAATCGTAAACGTTTCATTTTTTGTTTCGTTTCCGTTTTCCTTCAAGAACGTGCCGTATGAATAGCTTCCAGGTGAGACGAGCGAATCGGCTTTGATCGCGTTCATGATTCTTGCGCTGCCTGCGCCTTGAGCGTTATGCGGATATACTTCCCCATCGCTATCCTTTAAAGTGACAGCGGTATTCATGATGGCGGCTTTAATCTGTTCAACGCTCCACTTTGGTTTGGCTTGTTTAATAACGGCAACCGCTCCGGCAATATGAGGCGATGCCATGCTTGTTCCTTGTTTTGATCCGTAGCCGTATGGATGGCCAGGATCGTGTGTTGGGATCGTGCTCACGATATTGACCCCTGGCGCGGAAATATCAGGCTTAATCATCCACGTATCCATAACAGGGCCGCGTGATGAGAAATCAGCGACTTGTTCACCGAGCGCTTTTGAGACCGTCAACTTGAATGTTGTTTTTGTCTCACCAGCTTTCAGGGCGCTGACGAGTTTTTCGCCGTCTTCTAATGAAAGCTTAATCGTTGGGACAGACATGCCTGGCACATTGGCTTCAATTTCTCCAGAGAGGTTGTTATACACAACCATGCCGACTGCACCGGCTTTTTTAGCGTTATCCGCTTTATCCACAAATGCAATGCTGCCTCGTTTGACAACGGCGACTTTGCCTGTCAGGTCTTTCCCTTCAAAATCCTTTTCTTCGCCGATTCCCGCTTCGACAAGCTCAACTTCTTTGTTATTGAGCGCTTTGACGTCGTCCTCTTTGTTATAGCCCATCACTTTTGCTGAAGAATAGGAGCCGAAAGTGACGGCGTATTCATTGAGCGGCAGCTGAGTCGCACCGACAGAAATCGCTTCTCTGGATGTGCCCGGCGATCCGACTGTCCAGCCGTTCGGTCCGCTGTTGCCGTTTGAGGTAACAGCGACAACGCCTTCTGACATGGCCCAGTCAAGCGCTGTGCTTGTCGCCCAGTCCGGGTTGTTTAAAGAGTTTCCGAGAGACAGGTTCATCACATCTGCCCCGTCCTGCACTGCACGTTCCACACCGGCGATGACGTTTTCCGTTGTGCCGCTTCCGCCAGGCCCTAACACACGATAAGCAAGAAGTGTGGCATCAGGCGCTACGCCTTTAATTGTTCCGTTTGCAGCCACAGTTCCGGCTACGTGTGTGCCGTGGTCAGTCGCTCCGCCCCTCGGATCGCCTGTTGGTGTTTCTTTTGGATCGTAATCATTGTCTACAAAATCGTATCCTTTATATTGTCCAAAGTTTTTCTTCAGATCTGGGTGATTGTATTCAACCCCAGTGTCAATAATCGCCACCTTGATGCCTTTTCCTGTGTAGCCTAAATCCCATGCATCGTTTGCTCCGATATAAGGCGCACTGTCATCCATTTGCGGAGATACGGCGTCTTCGGAGATTGTGACGTCTTTATCCTTCATATTGTCTGTTTTATATGTGACGTTCGGGTACACTGCCTTAACGTCTTTTACCGCGAGAAGTTTTGGAATCTCATTAGCTGGGAGCTTCATAGAGAAGCCTGAAAATACCTGCTCATATTCCCGGTTTACTTTTCCGTTTTTCACCGCTTTGATTGCTTTATTTTTTGCTTTGGTGCGAGCGGTTTTCAGCTTGCTTTTCGATTGGCTTTCTCCCGCTTCCTTCGCTTCTGCCAAGGATTTTTCTTTTAATTCCACTATAACGGTTGTTTTTTTGCTTGTCGTCATATCGATATCACCGAATACCTCGGCTTTTTCCAGATCAGCCGACGTTTTTGAAGAAGCCGGAGCTGCCTGGACGCCCGTAATACCTGTGGATAACGCAAAAAATAAGACGAAACTTACAAGCAGAAAGCGAATGATCCCCTTTTTCAATGTGTTTCCCCCTTTGTATTTAGAAAAAATGTGAAAGATCTAGTATATATTTCTTGAAAATTCAAAAAAATCCTTGTGTCATTTGGACCATTTATTGGATTTTGTTTGTGTATAACGAAGGAGTTATACACAGAACCCTGTGTATAAGTGAATAAACCTGTGTATATATATAGTTAGGAATATACGTTCGTATACAAAATATAGATAGAGTTTGTGGACATGTGGATATCTCTTGTGATTAAGTTGTTCTTATCTTTGGGATAACTTGTGTATAAAGTTTTCAAAGCGGTTCTCCAATTTTCATTTCAATTCTTTCAGCTTTCAACAAAACTTCTAAAAACTAGTTGGTTTTTTCACTCATATTGTGACAAAGAATTCTCTTTCCACGGTCTATCATAGAGTCATGAGTTTTGCTAGAGCTGCTAGTTTGCGAGAAAAGAAATCGGCCGTCTTTTCTTGCGGGCTGCGGCTGAGAAAACGGGCTGCTAAAAAGGCTGCCTGCCAAAAAGAAGCGGAGGGATGTTTTTCTATGAAACGTTTGCTTGTATCTTTACGGGTGTGGATGGTCTTTTTGATGAACTGGGTGACGCCGGACAGAAAAACTGCGGCTGCCGCGGTTTATTCGGCTCAGCGTACATACCAAAGAAAGGCGGCTGTGCAGGCCGCAGGACTCGTTTCGTTTTATGAATGGCGGATGGCTGTGAATGAGGAAGAAAAGCAGAAAGCGAAAGCCGCCGCGCTTTATAAAAGAAGATGTTTGCAAGCCTTCAAGGAATCGCCAAAGCAGGAGAGAGCGGGCCCGCATCTTTACATGGCGGTCAAAAGGAGGTAAAATCCCAGTCAAAAGCAAATTGGCGGGAGAGATAACCTCTTGAAAATCTATAAAGTATTAAACAACAATGCGGCTTTAATAAAAGAGGATGATCAGGAAAAAATTGTGATGGGGCCGGGAATCGCTTTTCAAAAAAAGAAAAATGATCTCATCCCTATGAATAAAGTGGAAAAAATCTTTGTCGTGCGCGACGAGAATGAAAAGTTCAAACAAATCCTGCAAACACTGCCGGAGGAGCATATAGAAATAGCTGAGGATATCATCAGCTATGCGGAAGGAGAGCTCGCGGCGCCGCTGAGCGATCACATTCATATCGCGCTTTCCGACCATTTGTCCTTTGCGATCGAAAGGATTCAAAATGGGCTGCTTGTGCAGAATAAATTGCTGCATGAGATAAAGGCGCTCTATAAAAAAGAATATGAGATCGGCCTGTGGGCGATCGGACATGTAAAAGAGACATTGGGCGTGTCTCTGCCTGAAGATGAAGCGGGTTATATTGCCCTTCACATCCATACGGCGAAGATGGATGCGGAGAGCATGTATTCAGCGCTGAAGCATACGACCATGATCAAAGAAATGATAGAGAAAATAGAACAATACTTTAATCGAAAGGTGGATGAAAACAGCATTTCCTATCAACGCCTTGTCACGCATTTGCGATACGCGGTCAGCCGGTTGGAATCAAATGAAGCGCTCCATCGTATGGACGAGGAGATGCTTTATTTCATCCAAAAAAAGTATTCATTCGCCTATCAATGTGCGCTGGAGCTGGCGGAGTTTTTGAAAAATGAATATCAATTACATTTGCCGGAATCCGAGGCCGGCTATATCACGCTGCATGTCCAGCGTCTTCAAGATCTCTCGGAATAACCGCTTTGACTTGCAGGGAGTGATCTCTGGAAGTTTTTTTATTGATCAGGATTCAGTGTGTAGTACATCCAGCCCATCATAACTATTCCCGCGGTCAGATTGCCGAGCGTAACGGGGATTAAGTTTCTGACTGCTCCCATCAGTGTCACTGTATCAGGGTGCTCAATCAAAAGCGAGATGGCAAATGTGCACATATTGGCAATGCTGTGTTCAAAGCCGGAAATAAAGAAGCAGAAAACGAAAAGCATCATGGTAAAAAGCTTTGCTCCTTCCCCTTTGAGAGACATTGGAATGAAAAAGGCGAGGCACACAAGCCAATTGCACAGCATTCCTCTGAAAAACAATTCGGAAGCCGGCGGCTCCATTTTGTGCTCTGCCAAATGAATCAAAAAGGAATGAACAGAAGGCTCCTCAAAAAGTCCCGTCGCGCTGATCAGGATGGCAAACAGAATGGCGCCGATTAAATTGCCGGCATAGCTTGACATCCACAAGTACAGGGTGTCGCGCCAGCTGGTTTTTTTCCGGAGCGCGGTATAGGTGAAGTAAAAGGTGTTGCCGGTAAATAAATCTCCGCCTCCGTAAGCAATCATCACAATAGCGGCCCCGAAAGTGACAGCGGCTGCCGGAAAGGCAAACGGAGAATCAGCCATAAAGAAATAGCTGCCTGTTTTGCTTGCGGCTGTAATGCCAAAACCAATAAATATACTGGCCAAAATGGACCGAAGCACATAACGGATTTTGCTTGAAGCGAATATGTTTTGTTTTTTCAAAGCATACTGTTCAACCTTTTGTAATGCTTGAGTTTCCATTGTCTTTTCCTGCTTTCTTTCATGATTGAGCATAGTATAGCACGATATTGTGAAGTGTTTCACAATTAATTTTTACGAATTTTTGTCTACATGTTATATCAAACTATTTAACTAAAAAAATAGTTGACGAAAACGCTGTCATGATTTATGATGAAAGCGTATTCTTAATCTGAATAAGCGGGATTGTGACTGGTAAAGCAGGCAAGACCTAAAATTTGCGTAAATGAAAAAGGATCGCTGTGTCCTTTATTCGTTGGCGAATTTTAGGTCTTTTTTGTTTAAATAAAAGGGGGAGAAATAGATGGATTACAAAGAGACTGCAAAACGCCTCATTGAGCTTCTCGGAGGGAAAGAAAATATCATCAGCGCGGCTCATTGTGCAACAAGACTGCGTTTAGTGATGAAAGATGAATCAAAGATAGATCAAGCACAAGTAGAAGAGCTTGATGGCGTTAAAGGGGCTTTCAGCAGCTCTGGCCAGTACCAGATCATTTTCGGAACAGGCCTTGTGAATAAAGTATTCGATGCTTTTTCTAAAGAAGCTGATATTGAGCGTGAGGAACACGTCAATCATCAGGATGCGGCAAAAGAAAAGCTGAATCCCGCTGCGAGATTTGCGAAAACGCTTTCTAATATTTTTGTTCCAATCATCCCGGCTATTGTAGCCAGCGGCCTATTAATGGGATTGCTGGGTATGATCAATGCGTTTCATTGGATGAGCAAGGATTCTGCGCTTTTGCAGCTGCTTGATATGTTTTCAAGTGCAGCATTCATTTTCTTGCCGATTCTAATCGGGGTCAGCGCTTCAAAAGAGTTTGGCAGCAATCCATACTTGGGAGCGGTCATCGGGGGAATCATGATTCATCCGACTCTTTTAAATCCATGGGGATTGGCGGAAGCGACACCTGATTACATGCATCTTTTCGGATTTGATATCGCGCTTCTCGGCTACCAGGGAACTGTTATCCCTGTCCTGCTTGCGGTGTATGTGATGAGCAAGGTAGAGAAATGGACGAGAAAAGTGGTTCCACATGCGGTGGATTTGCTTGTTACACCATTTGTTACTGTGATTGTCACCGGGTTTGTTGCTTTTATCGCGATTGGCCCTCTGGGCAGAGCGCTTGGCTCCGGCATTACGGTTGCTTTAACTTATGTGTATGACCATGCCGGTTTTGTCGCAGGTCTGATTTTCGGGGGCACGTATTCACTCATCGTGCTGACAGGCGTTCATCACAGCTTCCATGCGATTGAGGCGGGGTTAATTGCAGATATAGGCAAAAACTACTTGCTGCCTATCTGGTCAATGGCGAATGTCGCACAGGGCGGGGCAGGCCTTGCCGTCTTCTTTATGGCGAAAAAGGCAAAGACAAAAGAAATCGCGCTTCCGGCTGCATTTTCCGCTTTTCTCGGCATTACTGAGCCCGTCATATTCGGAGTCAACCTTCGCTACCGAAAACCGTTTATCGCCGCGATGATCGGAGGCGCATTGGGTGGGGCTTATGTCGTCTTTACACATGTTGCTGCAAACGCTTATGGGTTAACGGGTATTCCGATGATCGCCATTGCTGCGCCGTTTGGCATGGGCAACTTGATCAACTATCTGATTGGCATGGCGATTGCGGCAGTGTCAGCGTTCATTGCAGCATTTGTCATGAAGATTAATGAGGATGAGGAGAGGAAAAAATGACAGCACATGACCAGGATCTTCGTCGCCGGGCTTATGAAGAAGTGGAGAAAAAAGAGCCCATCGCTAACAGCGATCCGCACCGCCAGCATTTTCATATCATGCCGCCGGTTGGGCTGCTGAATGACCCGAATGGCGTGATTTATTGGAAGGGCAGCTATCATGTATTCTTTCAGTGGCAGCCGTTTCAGACGGGGCACGGCGCAAAATTTTGGGGGCATTATACGACACAGGATGTTGTGAATTGGAAGCGGGAAGAGATTGCGCTGGCTCCGAGTGATTGGTTTGATAAAAACGGCTGCTACTCGGGCAGCGCTGTCACGAAAGACGATCGGCTCTATCTGTTTTACACAGGAAATGTCAGGGATCAGGATGGAAATCGGGAAACGTATCAATGCCTTGCTGTTTCTGACGACGGGCTGTCCTTTGAGAAAAAGGGTGTTGTCGCCCGCCTTCCGGAAGGATATACGGCGCATTTTCGCGATCCGAAGGTATGGGAGCATGAAGGCACATGGTATATGGTGATTGGTGCGCAAACAGAGAATTTGAAAGGGCAGGCTGTATTGTTTGCTTCTGATAACCTGAGTGAGTGGAGATTTCTTGGCCCGATAACCGGCGCGGGCTTCAACGGGCTGGACGATTTTGGATACATGTGGGAATGCCCTGATTTGTTTTCCCTTCAAGGATCGGACGTGCTGATTGTTTCGCCTCAAGGGCTTGAGGCTGACGGTTTCCTTTATCAGAACGTATACCAGTCAGGTTATTTTGTCGGGTGTCTCGATTATAACAAGCCTGAACTGAAGCATGGTGATTTTAGGGAACTTGATCAAGGTTTTGATTTTTACGCGCCGCAAACACTTGAAGATAATCAGGGCAGACGAATTTTGTTTGCATGGATGGCTGTGCCTGACCAGGATGAAGGATCTCATCCGACGATTGACTATCACTGGATTCACTGCATGACGCTGCCGAGACAGCTGACAATATCAGGCGAGAAGCTGATTCAGCGGCCGCTGCCTGAGCTGAAAGCCATGCGCAGAAACGAGAAGAAATTACAAATCCACATGCACGAATCATCTGGCACACTTCCAGTGGAAAACGCTGAAAGAGCTGAGATTCTGCTGGAAGACATTCATACGGAGTCTGGCTTTTCAATCAGTATCCGCGGAACGGCTACGTTTTCCTTCCATAAAGACGAGGGGATTGTTACGCTGGAACGAACGAGCTTTGACGGAAAAAGAACAGAAGCGAGACATTGCCGCATCAAGGATTTGCATACCGTGCACATGTTTATCGACGCATCCTCTGTTGAAATCTTTATCAATAACGGAGAAGAGGTCTTTAGTGCGAGATATTTTCCTTTCCCGGGAAATCATGAAGTAACAGCCAGTTCGACCGGGAAATCTGAAATGAATGTCGGAATTTGGACACTTATGTAGAAAATCCTTCTATTTTCTTATGTGAAATCTGAGCCATCTGTGCTATTCTTCAACGATAACCTACTATTTTTTTCTGTAAAAGGAGTTGTTTTCTTGAATATACATGAACAGAAGATAACACCGGAATGTTTGGAAAAGGCTGCTAACCAAGTTGAAGATAAGCGGGAAGAATATAAGGATGTGCTGCTTCAGCTGAAAAAAATGCTTGGCGGAACAACGCCGCACAGTGAAACGGCGGAAATTCTTACGCGGGCATATGAACAAATGAAGGAATATGCACTTTTTGTTCAGTCGATAGAAACATTTTTGAGGAAATCTGCAAACAATTTAAAAATCAAATAAACAGGCTGCCGATGGGATCGGCAGTTTTTTCTGTGAAAAGTCTTCGGTGATTTAAAAAGGGCTGCCTCTTTGTTAGGCAGCCCCTTTTGTTTATGATTGTTGATTCAGGCGCAGTGCAGAATGCTTCGTAGGACCAACATACTGGTTTAGCGGGAAGGATTCTTTAATGGCCGCTGTGATGAATTCTTTCGCTGCGTAAATGGCTTCTTTGACTTCCGCACCTTTGGCAAGCTCCGCTGTCACGGCTGCTGAGAACGTACAGCCTGCGCCATGTGTATAAGGCGTATCGATCATTTCGCTTTCAAGGACTTCCGCTGTTTCTCCGTCATAGAGAACATCAACGGCTTTCTCATGTTTGAGTTTGCCTCCGCCTGTAATGACGACATATTGAGCGCCGAGTGCGTGAATTTTTTTCGCGGCTTCGATCATATCGTCAACTGTTTTTAGTTCATCCATGCCGCTGAGCTGGCTGGCTTCAAACAAGTTTGGCGTAATGACAGTGGCTAGCGGAGCCAATTGCTCACGCAGGGCTTGGGCGTGCTCCGGATAAAGGACTTCATTAGCACCTTTGCAAACCATAACCGGGTCAATTACCACATTTTTTAATTGTTTTTCTTTGATCGTTTTTGCCGCAAGCTCGATAATGTCAACGGTTGGCAGCATTCCTGTTTTCATGGCGTCCACGCCGATGCCGTCCGTAATTGTTGCAAGCTGGGCGCGGATTGTATCAGTATCGATCGGGAATACCTGATGGTCCCAGCTGTTGTTTGGGTCCATCGCAACGATCACCGTTAAGGCGGTCATCCCGTATACGTTTTTTTCTTGAAATGTTTTTAAATCAGCTTGAATCCCAGCACCGCCGCTTGAATCTGAGCCGGCAATGGTGAGTGCTTTATGCATAGACATGTCTTGAACCTCCATCGTGTTTTGTCTTTCATTATAGTTAGATTTTCTCTGTATCACAATATAGAAGATCTATAGGAATCATTTGACAATCTCAACGGGCTTTCGTAAAATGCTACATAAGAAAACTAGGTAGGGGTTTTGAGATGTTAAATCGTGAGCTGGTTAAGGGAAGCACGGTTATATTGGTATTGACGCTTCTGAACGAGCGGCCGATGTACGGCTATGAGCTTGTAAAAGAAATGGGAAGCCGCAGCGGAAATGAACTGCAGATGAAAGAAGGGACCTTGTATCCTTCTCTTCACAAGCTTGAACGCCAAGGGTATATTTCTTCCTACTGGGAGAAGCAGGAGAAAGGACCGGACCGCAAATATTACCGGATTACAGACGAGGGCAAAGAAGTGCTGGCGGAACGCACGAAGGAATGGAGCGTATTTTCAGCCATGATGGACCGAATACTGAAGTGGAGCGGACAAAATGGATAAAGAAACATATGTATCCGAAATCAAAAGCGGGCTTAAAGGGCTTCCTGAGGGTGAGGCGATGATAGAAGAGATTGAGAGCCATATTGAACATCATCTGTTTCGCTCTTTTCAGGAAGGAAAGAGTGAGGAGGAAGCTATGCAGACTTTATTGCAGGCGTTTGGAACACCAACTGACATTGTTTCTTCGTTTAAGAAAATACAGCCAGTAACGTTCCGTGCGTTTTTGATGTTCCATCTTTTCTGTAACAGTGCCCTATTCGCTGTCGGCATTGCGATTACAATAATGCATGTATGGCTTGAATCACCGTTTGTTCAAGCAGTATGGAAAGGCATTTCTGTTTCTGTTTGGCTGATCTTAGCTGCATATATGATCTACTGGGTGCTGATTGGGTATCAAGGCGTGAAGGAGTTTGGAAAACGCGGAGAAAAGCTTGTTCTACATACGATTCTGATCTCAATGGTGCCAAACGTCATTTTTATGCTTGTTTTTCTATTCAATGTAATTCCTGCTGCGCTGTTTCAATCCTTGTTGACACCTTGGTTTGTTGGAACTTGTGCTATTGCAACGCTGTTATTTCCGTTATTTGGCCGAATGGGCTGTTATATTGGCAGGCGTCAGCTTGCCTGATTTTTTAGATATATACATAGAATTTCTATGTAAAGGAGGTGTAGTTCGTGAGGATTAGCTCTTGTTTATATGGTTTTGTAGCTCATGGGGCAGTATTTTTGTTTACTGGTGGCTGCATGCTCTTGGCCATGGCAGCCAGCTTGCCTTTTGTTTTTCTGCTTGATTGGCTGCCTGATGTCGTCTTTACAGCAGGTGCCATTCTTACGCTGTTATGTTCATATGCTTATGTCTGGTTTTGGGCGGTCCGATTTGCATATAACCAGAAAATGCGCCTGTTTGAGGTTCAATTGGGGTCCTTTGTGGTGCTGGCCCTCATGATATCTTTGTTTTTATTGGATGGATCTAGTATGAAAGACATCATGATGAATTGGGACGATACAGGCTGTGCTTTTGTGCCGCCGGCTTTTACATTTTTGTGTCTTTCTTATGCACTGGTGCTGCTGCCGGTCTATCAATCTAAGCTGTGGCGTCTTATCCTTCCGAATGGCGTCCGCCTGAAAGATCTCTTTCATGTCTTTGGAAATCTGATGCTGATCATGGTGCTTCTGATCGGAGCCACTTTGCTGTTTCTATCATTGTAGTATGCCGTTTCAGTAGGATATTCCCACTGATCTCCCGTCCAATATATGTTTTAATAGTACATGACTATGAAAATGAGAAGGAGAGCATCATGAAGATTTCTATCGTAATTGTGACCTATAATCGGATTCCGGCTCTGTGTGAGCTTTTGGAGTCGATTTCCCGCCAGACCTTGAAGCCGTATGAAATTATTATTGTGAATGATGCCGGGGAATCGGTCGTGCCGGTCAAAGCACTGTATCCGGAGCTGCCGATTGCTGTCATCAATTTAGAAAAGAACTCGGGGCATGTGGCTGCGAGAAATGCCGGTGTAAAAGAGGCGTCTGGCGATTGCATTATGCTGTGTGATGACGATGATTTCTTTACGCCAGGGCATGTCGAGAAAATGGCAAAGGAAATAGAAACGGCAGACTTCGTTCATTCTGATGCGGAAATAGTTTCGTTTGAAGAGAAAAACGGAACAAGGTATCCAGTGTCACGGAAATTGTTTGCTTATACCGCTGACTATGAGGATATGAGAGTGTTTTCTACATACGTGCCGTCGGGCAGCATGTACAGACGTTTTCTGCATGATGAAATCGGGTATTTCGATGCTGATGTGCACAATTACTGGGATTGGGATTTTTATTTACGCGCGGCCAAGGATTACCGGGTGAAGCGTGTCCCTTGCGCCAGTGTGATTTATGCCTTCAGTGACGCGGGAGACAATCAGTCTGCGGACCTTGGCGCCAAGCGGAAGCAATATTTGGATCGTTTAAGTGAAAAGCACGGACTCGGGGAGCTGCCGACGAAAAACTTTGCCGTCCTGCTTGAAGAGCCTGAGATGAAGAGGCGGGAAGCAAAAAGTGAAATGGTTTGGGATGGCGAGCCTGTCTATTCCAGACTTCATCGTTCGTAAGGGGGCCTGAATCTTGAAACAGCTTTTACAAGACAGCTGGTGGAATCAGCTAAAGGAAGAGTTTGAGAAACCGTATTATCAAGAGCTCAGAGAAATGCTGAAGCGGGAATACGCGGAGCAAACGATTTATCCGGACAGCCGGGATATTTTCAACGCGCTGCATTATACATCATATGATGATGTCAAGGTCGTCATTCTGGGACAAGATCCGTATCACGGGCCGGGACAGGCTCAAGGTTTAAGCTTCTCTGTCAAGCCCGGTGTAAAGCAGCCGCCTTCGTTAAAAAATATTTTTCTTGAACTGCAGCAGGACATCGGGTGCAGCATCCCGAATCACGGGTCGCTTGTGAGCTGGGCAAAGCAAGGTGTTCTTTTGCTGAATACTGTGCTGACAGTAAGGCGCGGACAGGCGAATTCCCATAAGGGAAAAGGCTGGGAGCGACTGACGGACCGAATTATTGACGTGCTGAATGAAAGGGAGCAGCCGGTTATCTTTATTTTATGGGGCCGGCATGCCCAAATGAAAAAAGAACGGATCGACACGTCCAAGCATTTTATCATTGAATCGACGCATCCCAGCCCGTTTTCGGCGAGAAACGGATTTTTCGGGAGCAGACCGTTTTCCCGGGCGAATGCCTATTTGGAGAAAATGGGAGAGGCGCCGATTGATTGGTGTATTAAGGATTTGTAAAAAGCGCAGATACTCTGCGCTTTTTTATTTGAGTATTTTTCGAATCATTCGCAGCCCATTTTTGGAGGAAGGATAACGAAATGCGAAGTCGAAGCGGTTCGTTTGTTTGACGACGCTTTTTTTGTGCGTGAATGTGTTAAAACTGTCAAACCCGTGATAGCTGCCGATGCCGCTTTCCCCGACGCCGCCGAATGGCAAATACGGCGTCGCCACATGCATTAACGTATCATTGACACAGCCCCCGCCAAACGACAGATTTCCTAAAACAGCGCGCTCAATTTCTTTGTTTGTGGTGAAGAGATACAGGGCGAGCGGCTTAGGGCGCGATTGGACTTTTTCAATGACTTCCCCGATATTCCGGTATGTAAAGAGCGGAAGAATCGGCCCGAAAATCTCCTCCTGCATCACTTGAGAGTCATCTCTCACATGTTCGAGAATGGTCGGCGCAATTTTGTGATGATCGGGATCAGATTGTCCGCCTGTGAGCAGGATGCCGTCATTCAGAAAGCTGAGCAGCCGCTGATAGTGGCGCTCACTGACGATTTTGCCGTACTGTGAATTCTGTTCCGGCTGAGGGCCGTAAAATTCTCTGATCGCACGCTTCATTTCTTCTGTGAGCTTCGTTTTGATGTCCTCGTGGACAAATAAATAATCCGGTGCGATGCAGGTTTGTCCCGCATTTGTAAATTTCCCGAAGACGATGCGTTTGGCGGCAAGCTGAATGTCAGCATCTTTATGGACGATGCAGGGGCTTTTGCCGCCGAGCTCCAAGGTTACGGGAATTAATTGTTTGGCGGCGGCCTCCATGACGATTTTTCCTACAGCTACACTGCCTGTAAAGAAAATGTAGTCAAAGGGCTGCTGTAATAATGCTGTGCTGACATCGGGCCCGCCTTCTGCCATAGCGACATAATCAGTAGGAAAAACGCTGCTGATGAGTTTGGAAAGAATAGCAGAAACAGCCGGCGTATATTCTGATGGCTTGAGAACGACCGTGTTCCCCGCCGCAATGGCTCCAATCAACGGAGAAAGCGCCAGCTGCAAGGGATAGTTCCAAGGTGCAATCACCAAAACGGTTCCATACGGCTCAGGAATGATGATGCTTTTGGAGCCTAGATGAGTCAGCGGCGTTTTGACTCGTTTCGGCTTGGACCATTTTTTCAGCCGTTTCATGACAAAGCTGATTTCCTCCAAGACGATTCCGATTTCTGTTGAGTATGCTTCTTGCTCGGATTTGTGGAGATCCTGGTAGAGAGCGGCTATGAGATCGGCTTCATGAGTTCTGACGGTTTGTTTCAGCTTTCGCAAAATGTTCAGTCTCGATTCAAGCGGTCTCGTATGTCCCGCCGCAAAATAGGCTTTATGCTTGCTGATGATAGAGGGGATGCTGTTCATTCCGTTTCTCCTTTTTGTAATGTATGGTGATTTATTATGTGAAAAATCTCTTCTGCTTGTCAATCGCGCAAGGTTTGTCAGAAAAAATAACAAACTCATATCTGCGTTTACAGCAGGAATTTGATAAAATGCAGGAAGACAACATTTATTTTTTTGGAGGGTGCTTCATGAACATTCATATATCTGCATTAATTCAAAAGATGGAAGAGGAGCTGAAAAAAGCAAAAACAGCTGAACGGGATGAGGAGCTGAAGCGTTATGTAGCGGTTGTCCGTTCTCTGTGTGATGTCGTGCTTGATCAGCCGGAGAACGCGAGCGCGCCCCGCATACAGCCGAGCGTTACGCCAAGTCCCGCCGCGCCGCCATCGACAGACCAGCTGATGATGGAAAAAATGATGGGGAGCGCGGGATTAAACAAATATCGAAAGCAAGAAAAAGAGAAGCAGGAAGAGGATGGAAACGGAGAGTCTTTATTTGATTTTTAAAGAGAGAGGTTGAGCTTACGTGAAATTGGTTCTTGGCGCGCTGCAATGGACAGCGTTTATTATTGCTGCGGCGATTGTTGTTCCGGTGGCGGTTGCCCAGTCGTTTCATCTGGATCACTCAGATTCTGCAAGATTGATTCAAAGCACTTTTTTTGTACTGGGAATTGCCGCCGTCATTCAGTGTTTGAAAGGCCACAGACTGCCGATCAATGAAAGCCCAGCCGGCTTGTGGTGGGGAGTGTATACGATCTACGCAGGGCTGACGGGAACTGTGTTTGCGACATATGGAGACACACTGCGGGGGTTGCAGGGAGCTCTTCTTGTAAGCGCTGTATGTTTCTTTTTGTTAAGTGTTTTCAAGGTCATTGACAGACTTGCAAAATTGTTTACTCCGGTTGTAACGGGCGTCTATTTATTGCTTCTTGTCATGCAGCTGAGTCAGCCCATTATAAAAGGAATTCTCGGAATCGGTTATCGACAGGACGGGGTGGACGGTCTTGTATTTGGCCTGGCGCTTGTTGTGATCGCTGCCGCTTTTATAATGACAAATTCGAACATCATGTTTTTTAAGCAATATTCTATATTATTAGCCTTGTTCGGCGGGTGGGTGCTGTTTGCGGCTGCCGGAGCGGCAAAGCCGATTGAAATGCCGGACCGGCTGTTTCAGCTGCCTTCCCTGTTTCCTTTTGGGACACCGTTATTTAACAGCGGCCTGATCATCACTTCTATTTTTATTACCATCTTGCTGATTGTGAATATGCTGGCGAGCATGAAGGTTGTGGACATCGCCGTGAAAAAATTCAGCAAACAGCCTGATGGAAAGCATCATGAACGCCATGCCGGTTTTGCCGCTTCATTCAGCCATCTGCTTAGCGGTTTGACGGGAGCTATTGCGCCTGTTCCGATTTCGGGAGCCGCGGGTTTTATTGAAACGACCAAAATGCCTTCTAAAAAACCGTTTATGCTCGGCAGTATTCTGGTTATCGTGATCAGCGTAATCCCGTTTTTTATGAATACGTTTGCGAGCCTGCCGTCACCCGTTGGATTTGCGGTGAATTTTGTTGTGTTCTCCGCAATGGGCGGTCTGGCCTTTGCCGAATTTGATTCATATGAGAAAGAAGAATCAAAAAGGGTGAGGTCTATCATCGGTATCTCACTGCTGACAGGGGTCGGTATCATGTTTGTTCCTGAAACTGCGTTAAAGGGATTGCATCCGGTATTTATTTCTCTATTAAGCAACGGGCTCGTATTAGGGACGCTTGCTGCAATAGCAGCTGACCAGTTCCAGCTTTGGCGCAGGAGAAAATCCGACAATCTCGTGTCAACGGAGAACAAACATTGAATTTTGGTGCAGGTGCGATAAGATAAATGATATGAGTTTAACGAAAAGGCGGGAGAGATAGATGAAAGTTTTTATCATATTAGGGGCTATTAACGCCCTGCTTGCCGTGGGACTCGGAGCATTCGGCGCTCACGGATTAGAAGGGAAAATACCTGATAAATATCTTCAGGTTTGGCACACAGGCGTGCAGTATCATATGTATCACGCCCTTGGGTTATTCGTTGTCGCGTTTCTGGCTGATAAATTATCCGGCATAGGCAGTGTCACGACAGCCGGCTGGCTGATGTTTGCGGGAATTGTGCTGTTTTCCGGAAGCTTATATATTCTAAGTGTGACGCAAATCTCCATTCTTGGAGCGATCACCCCGCTCGGCGGTGTGGCGTTTATTATTTCTTGGATTATGATCGTTGTCGCAGCCGTCAAATATCTATAATCAAAAAAGCCAATCCTCATCATATGAGTGATTGGCTTTTTTCTTATCTTGGCGAATAGGACGCCATGGAATATGGATACGTATAAGCAATTTCTTCATCAAATGTAATGTAATCGAGGTAGATTGTCAGGAGCAGGTAGCGTGTTCCTGATTTCGGGTCGCTGATAATAATGTGATCCCGGCCCGCAGCTTCGATGACGCCGCGAAAAATCTTCGAGCCCCATTCCTTGCTGTTTTCAAATGTCATATAAATGGTGGCCGTTTTTCCCCGATTCAGGCGCAAAATATTCTCGATGTAAGATTCCTCAACAGGCAGCATGCCGGGAACGCTTTGGCCCGGTCCTGACGGTGTAGGCCCCGATGGAATTTGAAAACCGCCGCCCTGCTGCTGGCCCGGGAATCCAAATCCCTGCTGTCCTTGTTGTCCTTGCTGTCCCTGCTGCATTGGCATCATTGGCTGCATCCCCATTGGCTGCATTTGTGAGCCTTGGCCTTGCTGCGGGTACGGGTTGGCGCCAAACTGAGGCTGATACCCCTGCATATTATCAAATGCCTGCATTTGCTGATATTGATTTTTTTTCGGTTTCATATCGTTCCTCCTTTTTATGAAAACCATTCAAAACATGTTCTGGATGTATAGGTGAACGCTCCGCGATGACTCACCTCCGATGGAAAACGATCTTAGTCGCTGGTGCGATTTTTATCTCTTTCACCTTATGAGGCTGATGCTTGGATTATGCTGAAAAAGAACAGCGGACCGATCAGATTTCGCTCTGGGCAGCCGCTGTTTTTCAGAGACATACACAAACTTTTCGCATATTGGTTTGTATCCCTAGCGCAACTTGAGCATAAGCAACATAAGATAACGATAGTTTCAGGTGTGAAGTTCCAAGAAGGAGGTGTAGGATTTGCCTAAAGTATCAGTCATTATGACGAGCTATAACAAAAGCGATTATGTGGCAAAGTCCATTTCTAGCATACTCTCACAAACGTTTTCAGATTTTGAATTGTTTATTATGGATGACAACTCCAATGAAGAGACGCTGAATGTAATCCGTCCTTTTTTGAATGATAACCGAGTGCGTTTTTATCAAAGCGATATATCTGGAGTGAAGGAAAGAACAGAAAAAACGAGATACGCGGCACTGATCAATCAGGCGATTGAGATGGCGGAGGGTGAATATATCACCTATGCGACGGATGACAACATCTATATGCCGGACCGCCTCCTGAAAATGGTGCGGGAGCTCGATACCCATCCTGAAAAGGCTGTGATTTACTCAGCCTCCAAAACCTATCATTTAAACGAGAATCGCGACATTGTAAAAGAAACTGTCAGGCCTGCCGCTCAAGTGACATGGAACGCACCGTGCGCAATTGATCATTGCTCGGTGATGCACAGGTATTCGGTGCTTGAGAAGGTAAAGGAGAAGTTTGGCTCCTATTGGGATGAAAGCCCGGCGTTTTACCGTATAGGAGATGCGCGATTCTTTTGGAGAGTCAATCATTTTTATCCGTTTTACCCACTGGATGAGGAGCTGGACCTGAATTATATTACCGACCAATCGATTCACTTTCAGCTGTTTGAATCAGAAAAAAATGAATTTGTCAGGAACCTTCCTCCGCAGCGAAATTGCCGAGAGCTGCGTGAATCATTAAAAAAGCTTGGAATGGGGTGAGAGCTTGTCGGCCTATTTAAGCAATTATTGGGTGCTGTACCGGAAGTACGTGGAGCTTTTTGACAAACTTCGCTACAAAGGGATTCCGCTTGGGCTTATCAGTAATTTTTATCAATACATCAGCCCTGAGCTGAGGGTGATGATGGAAGAAGAACCGGAATTATTCGGATCGGTGGATCAGCATATCGATGAGGGACAGATTCAGCCGTTTTTTGAAGAAAGAATCCAAAAAATCGTTAAAACAAATGACAAACCTGTTAAAGGGAAAGTCATTTTGCACTTTGATTACCTGCGTTTTTCAAACGGAAATTACTATCAATTTGATCCTGAAAAAACGGCTGTTTTGGCCAGATGGAGTTTGCCGCATTATTGTGATCTGCCTGTAATTAGCAAGCGGGAGATTGCGGATTCATGCCAAAAAGGCGATTCGAAGCAGTATCTCGAAACAGCCTGTTCGCTTCTCGCCCCTTATGATGATCACCCGGCATTTGGTGATCAAGCGTTTCGCGACCGGCTTTTCAAAGATATTCCTTTATTTATAGAGGCCATTGATACAGTTGATGCGCTGTTTGAACAGGAAAAGATTTCAGCTGTTATTGTCGGAACGGCAGAAGACATTTACAGCAGGGTGCTCGCTCTCATGTGTCAAAGAAAAGGGGCCGTCAGCATTTGTCTTCAGCATGGCGCATTGATGGGAGATGAAGCCTTCATTCCTGTTTTTACAACCTATCAAGCTGTTTTTGGTGCGTATGAAGCAGAGTGGTTCATACGAAAAGGCTGTAAACCCGAGCAGATTCTCGTAACGGGACATCCCCGCTTCGATCAGATTTTTAACAGAACGCCTATGGATATGTCCATATTCTATCGAAAACTTGCTTTTCAGCCGACTAAAAAAATTGTGCTCATTGCCACTCAGCCCTTTTCAGAAGACTTTTATTCCGGTGTGCTGCAGGGGCTTTCTGATCAGAAGCAGCTGCAGATCATTATCAAACCCCACCCGTGGGAAATCGGAAAAAACAAGCTTGATCTGTATCACGAGGCGGCGAAAAAACATAAAGCATGCAGAGTCATCAAAAAGGAGCTGGAGCTTTATGATTTGCTGCCGTATGCTGATGCCGCAGTGACGCAGACCTCGACAGTCGGTCTTGAAGCCATGCTGTTTCAAAAGCCTGTGCTGATCGGAAAATCGTCCGGAAATCGCTCGTATCCGTATTATGAGTCTCTTGGCGATTTTATGTTTGACCAGCCGGATGAACTAGCGCACACCTTGGTTGAAGTTCTTCGAAGTCCCGACGTGCATCAAAAAGCAGAAGAGGCGCGCCTGGCATTCATAGCGGCTAATTATCCGGTGGCAGAATCAACAAATGCTTTATTTGCGGAACTGAAAGCCAAAACAGGGGTTGATTACAGGCGGGAAGATACTGAATAAAATGATAGGAGCGCAAAGAAATGGTGCAAAAGAGAAATCATTTTCTCCCTTACTCATTGCCGTTAATCGGTAAGGAAGAAATTCAGGAGGTTACAGAAACGCTTGAATCGGGATGGCTCTCTAAAGGCCCGAAGGTTCAGCAGTTTGAAAAAGAGTTTGCCGCGTTTGTCGGGGCGAAGCACGCCGTGGCGGTAAATTCATGTACCGCAGCTTTATTTTTGGCTTTGAAAGCAAAAGGGATCGGGCCCGGGGACGAGGTCATTACCACTCCGCTTACGTTCAGCTCGACCGTCAATACGATTATTCATACGGGAGCGACGCCTGTGTTTGCGGATATTGACCAAAACACGCTCAATATTGACCCGGTAAAGCTTGAGGCGGCCGTCACACCGCGAACGAAAGCAGTTGTGCCCGTCCACTTTGGCGGGCAGTCCTGCGATATGGATGCAATATTGGCTATTGCCCAAAATCATGGTTTATTCGTGCTGGAGGATGCGGCACATGCGGTATATACGACTTATAAGCAAAGAATGATCGGTTCTATCGGGGATGCAACGGCATTCAGCTTTTACGCCACCAAAAACCTCGCGACAGGGGAAGGCGGCATGCTGACGACTGATGATGAGGAGCTTGCCGATAAGATCCGGGTGCTAAGCCTTCACGGCATGAGTAAAGCCGCATGGAACCGTTATTCTTCAAATGGCAGCTGGTACTATGAAGTCGAATCGCCCGGCTATAAGATGAATATGTTTGATTTGCAGGCGGCCCTCGGACTTCATCAGCTGAAACGGCTGGATGATATGCAGAAACGGAGAGAAGAGATTGCCGGCCGCTATCAAACCGCTTTTCAGCAGATTCCTGGGCTGATCACGCCGTTTGTCCATGATGACGGCAGGCACGCCTGGCATCTATATGTTCTGCAAGTTGATGAAAAAAAAGCCGGGGTTACGCGCAGCGAAATGATTACGGCTTTAAAGGATAAATACAATATCGGCACTAGCGTTCATTTTATTCCAGTACACATTCATCCGTATTATCAAAAGCAATTTGGATATAAGGAAGCGGACTTTCCGAATGCCATGAATTACTATAAACGAACCCTTTCTCTCCCGCTCTATCCATCAATGTCTGACGACGATGCAGATGATGTCATTGAAGCTGTGCGGGATATCGTAAAAGGGGCTGATTAAGTGTATACGGTAAAAGAAAATGTCTCCAAAGAGGCAATTGAGGAATTTCTCCAAAGCAGAAAGCTTACACTGGATGTTCCGTATCAATTTTCCCTCGGCCTTTTTGAAAACAGCAGGCTCCAAGGTGTATTGCTTTACGAAGATTCTTTGTGGGAAAGCAAGGTGCTTCAGAAGAAAGTCATGAACGTCAAACTTCTTGCGGCAAATAGTACCGGGCAGCTAAAGAGGCTGTTTGAAGCTTTTTATACTGTACGCCAAATGGATGAAACGGATTTTATCTTTGTCCGTGTTCCGGCTGAAGATATCGGAGCCGCGCATGTGATACAGCAGCAGCCATCCTCTTACTTTGTCGGGAGTTTGCTGAAGCTGGCGATGCCTCCGTCTTTTTATGACAAAACACCGCCATTTTTTGAGCTGGGCCCGCCTGAGCCCGGAGACACAGAAGCGATATGTGAGCTGGCCCGAGACTCGTTTACAAAAAGCAGATATTTTCAGGATCCTCATCTCAGCCGCGATGCAGCAAACAAAATATTTCAGGAGTGGACACGAAACAATCTGAATGGAAGGGCGGCGGTCAATATTGTCGCTAAACACAATGGCGAGGTCATCGGCTATCTTCAGGGCTTATCAAGAGATGATGAATGCATTCTCGATTTGATGGCTGTAAAGCCGGGATTTGAAGGAAAACGTATTGCGTTTCATTTATTGGCGAATCTCATAGAACAACCGGAGACCCAGAAGCATAGAACGGTAACAGCGGGGACGCAGCTCCACAATGTAAGGGCGATCCGCCTTTATGAACGAATGGGCTTCACCGCTGAACAATCGTATTACTATTATCATATTTGGCCGGGCAAGGAGGCGAAATAATGGCAGCGTTTCAGATCGCGAATAAAACTGTAGGCAAAGACGCTCCTGTTTTTATTATTGCTGAGGCGGGGATTAATCATGACGGGAAGCTTGATCAGGCTTTTGCGCTGATAGACGCCGCGGCGGAAGCGGGAGCGGATGCCGTGAAATTTCAAATGTTCCAAGCTGATAGGATGTACCAGAAAGATCCTGGTTTGTACAAGACGGCAGCGGGCAAGGACGTCTCTATTTTTTCTTTGGTTCAATCTATGGAAATGCCTGCTGAGTGGATTTTACCGCTATTGGATTACTGCCGCGAAAAGCAGGTGATCTTTTTAAGTACGGTATGTGACGAGGGGTCAGCTGATCTGCTTCAGTCTACCTCGCCGAGCGCTTTTAAAATCGCATCCTATGAAATTAACCATCTCCCGCTGCTCAAATATGTCGCCCGGCTGAACAGGCCGATGATTTTCTCGACAGCCGGAGCTGAAATCTCTGATGTTCACGAAGCTTGGCGCACCATCAGGGCAGAGGGAAACAATCAAATTGCCATAATGCATTGTGTGGCGAAATACCCAGCACCGCCGGAGTACAGCAACCTCAGCGTCATTCCGATGCTTGCCGCCGCTTTTCCTGAGGCGGTCATCGGCTTCTCCGATCATAGCGAGCATCCGACAGAAGCGCCGTGTGCCGCGGTTCGGCTCGGAGCAAAACTGATAGAAAAGCATTTTACGATCGATAAAAATCTGCCGGGTGCCGACCACTCGTTTGCATTAAATCCGGATGAATTGAAAGAAATGGTCGATGGCATCAGGAAAACGGAAGCTGAGCTGAAACAGGGGATCACAAAGCCGGTCTCTGAAAAACTGCTTGGCAGTTCATACAAAACAACGACCGCCATCGAAGGAGAAATCAGAAATTTTGCATATAGAGGCATTTTTACAACAGCTCCGATTCAAAAAGGTGAAGCCTTTAGTGAAGACAATATCGCAGTGCTTCGGCCCGGACAAAAGCCGCAGGGGCTGCACCCGAGATTTTTTGAACTGCTGACCAGCGGTGTTCGGGCTGTAAGAGACATTCCGGCCGACACAGGCATTATCTGGGATGACATTTTACTGAAGGACAGCCCGTTTCATGAGTGATATTCTCTTTATCATTCAGGCAAGAATGGGTTCAACAAGGCTTCCGGGAAAAGTGCTTCGGCCGCTCGGATCGAATCGTTTACTTGACATTCTCGTTCACCGTGTCCGGAAAAGCGCGTTTTACCAAAAGGATCGGGATAATCTTGTCATCGCCACGTCTGACAAAGAAACTGACGACATATTAGAGGCGCACTGTATCAAACAAGGCTTTCGTGTTTTCCGCGGGAGCGAAGAACGTGTCCTCGATAGGTTTGTGAAGGTCATAGAAGCTGTTAAACCGTCAGTCATCATCCGGTTAACAGGTGATAATCCGTTTGTCGATCCTGAGCTGCTCGATGTAATGATTCAGGCGCATTTTGATCAAGGCTCGGATTATACGTATATCCTGAATGCCCCATTAGGGATTTGCGGCGAAGTGGTCAACGCCAACCTGTTAATTGACATCAGCCGTATTCAGGCTTTGGAGGATCAATATCAGGAGCATGTCACGTTATATATAAGGAATCATCCAGCTCTTTATCGTGTTCAGTTTTTAGAGGCGCCGGAACGATTTCGCGCCCCTCAATATCGGCTGACCATTGATACAAAGGAAGACTATGAATCGATAAAGGCCCTCTATCAAAAAGCAGGCGAGCGCCCCGATGTATCCGCCTCAGAGCTTATCACCCTTCTGAACCGGAACCCCGATGCGGCAACCGAACGAGAGGCTGACTAGCCATGCATGTTGGGATCTTCGCAGACGGCGGCTATGAAAAGGGAATGGGCCATGTTGTCCGGATGAAGAGGCTTGCGGAGGTGCTCAAACAGCGATGCTTGATTACGTTTTATACGAATCAGGAGTCTGAAGCGTTTCTTCATGAAGAGCATTGGCGTGTCATCGTAAAGCCGGAGCTGCAGCAGCACGAATTTATTCTCCGGGAAATAAAAAGCAAGAAGCTTGATTTGCTTTTGTTTGATATTCTAGGCGTGCCTGCAGAGCTGTTAAAGAAAATAAAGACGGAGACAGATGCGAAAATTGTTCTTTTTGAAGAGAAAAACGGTAAATCGATTCAATATAGTGACGCAGTCATTAACGGAATTTACGGTCACATCAGAAGCAGGGTGTACGTTCAGGGAAACACACGCATCTATGAAGGTCCGGACTATCTTATTCTTCACCCCGCCTTTCAGGCCGCAAGAGAGGATTACACACTTAAGAAAGACTGTCGCAATATCCTTGTTGCATTAGGAGGAAGTGATCCGAAGCAGCTTATTTTTAAAGTGCTGGCTGCCGCTGATCAAGTCCCCGACATAAAAGACAAAAACATAATGTTTGTAATGGGGAGCGCTTCACCGCATCAAGAGGCAGTCCGAAAGCGGATCGAAAAGAAGCCGCAGTACAAGATGATCGAACAGACAAATGATATGGCAGGTTTGATGAAACAAGCGGACGCAGCCATTGTCGCCGGCGGCATCTCTCTATATGAAGCCATTTGCATCGGCGTGCCGTGCCTTGTTCTTTCTCAGGTTGAGCATCAAACGGCTACAGCCAAAACATTTGCTGACCAAGGCGCCGCTCTTGATCTTGGCTTAGGTGAGCTTGTACCGGATGAAACACTCATCTATCAGATGTCGCGCATTATGAGCAGCTATCCTCTTCGCCTTTCTTTGCACAAGGGAGGAAGGCCGCTCGTGGATGGCAAAGGCATTATGCGGGTAACAGCTATTCTTCAAGAATTATATGAACAAGAGATATAAAAATGCATGTAAGGAAGTGTTAATGTGAAAGGTGTTATTTTAGCCGGAGGAAACGGCTCACGCCTTATGCCCTTAACGAAAGCCGTCAACAAGCATTTGCTTCCTGTAGGCCCGTATCCGATGATATACTGGTCGATTATGAAGCTGGAGGAAGCCGGAATAAAAGACATTTTACTCATCAGTCAAAAAGAGCATATGCCGCAATTTTACAAACTGCTTGGGAACGGGGAAGAGCTTGGCGTTACTATCACTTATCAAGTACAGCCGGCAGCATCGGGCATTTCGGATGGGCTGTCTTATGCAAAGCGCTTTACGAAAAAAGAGTCTTTCATTTTATTATTAGGTGATAATATTTTTGAAGATTCATTAAAGCCTTATACAGAACGCTTTGAACAGCAGGGGAAAGGAGCAAAAGTGCTTCTGAAAGAAGTTGATGACCCGGAACGTTTCGGGATTGCTGAGATTGATGAGAAAAACAAGCGGATTCGTTCCATCATCGAAAAGCCCGAACAGCCACCGACCAACCTTTGTGTTACCGGCATTTATATGTATGATGCAGAGGTGTTTTCGTATATTGAACAAATATCACCATCAAAGCGCGGCGAGCTGGAAATCACCGATGTGAATAATCTATACATCGAAAACAGCCAGCTTACGTATGATGTGTTATCAGGCTGGTGGGTAGATGCCGGAACTCACGAATCGCTTTATCTCGCTTCCCAGCTTGTACACCAGGCTTTACGGAAAGGACAGGACGAAAAGTGATGGCAAAATCATATTTAATTACAGGCGGGGCCGGCTTCATCGGGCTCACGTTTACAAAGCTCATGCTGAGGGAAACGGATGCGCGCATTACCGTTTTAGATAAACTGACGTACGCCAGCCACCCGGAGGAAATGGAAAAATTAAAGCAAAACAGCCGTTTTCGCTTTGTAAAAGGGGACATCAGCGTTCAGGAGGATATCGACCGCGCGTTTGATGAGACCTACGATGGCGTCATTCACTTCGCAGCAGAATCGCATGTGGACAGAAGCATTTCCCAAGCAGAGCCGTTTATCACCACAAATGTCATGGGGACATACCGATTGGCGGAAGCGGTCTTGAAAGGAAAAGCCAAGAAGCTGATTCATATTTCAACAGATGAGGTATACGGGGATTTAAAAGCGGATGATCCCGCGTTTACAGAAACGACGCCGCTTTCTCCTAATAACCCATACTCAGCCAGCAAAGCAAGCTCTGATTTGCTCGTGTTGTCTTATGTGAAAACCCACAAGCTTCCGGCCATCATTACACGATGCAGCAACAATTACGGACCTTATCAGCACAGCGAAAAAATGATTCCGACGATTATCCGTCATGCGAAGCAGGGCCTGCCTGTTCCGCTGTATGGCGATGGACTCCAGATCCGAGACTGGCTGTTTGCGGAGGATCATTGCCGCGCGATCAAGCTGATTTTAGAAAAAGGGACCGACGGCGAGGTGTATAACATCGGAGGCGGAAATGAACGCACGAATAAAGAGCTGGCGAGTGTCATTTTGAAGCATCTGGGCTGTGAGGAATTGTTCGCCCACGTGGAAGACCGAAAAGGGCATGACCGGCGCTATGCGATCAATGCATCAAAGCTGAAAAACGAACTGGGCTGGCGGCAGGAAGTGACGTTTGAAGAAGGCATTGCGCGTACGATTCAGTGGTATACAGACAATGACCGATGAGAAGGTGATCTGATTGACAAAGGTATTGGTGACTGGGGCGGGAGGACAGCTTGGCTTGGAACTATGCCGCCAGCTGAAGCAAGCCGGATATGAGGTCATTGCGTTAACAAAGAAGATGATGAACATTGCTGACCAGCGCTCAGTACGGCATTCGTTTGGCCATTATCAGCCGGATATCGTGGTCAATAGCGCCGCGTTTACGTCGGTTGATCAATGCGAGAAAGAGCTTGATAAAGCGTACTTGATTAACGGAATCGGCGCTTATTATACAGCGCTTGAGTCAACCCGCATCGGAGCTCAATATGTTCATATCAGCACGGACTATGTATTCAATGGGAAAGGAACCCAGCCATATAGGGAAGACGATCCCCTCGATCCGAAAACCATTTATGGCAAAAGCAAAAGGCTTGGAGAAGAACTGATACGATTAACGACAAAAGACAGCACGATCATCAGAACATCGTGGGTGTACGGACATGGCGGCAGTAATTTCGTTGAAACCATGCTGAAGCTTGCTGAAACGAAACAAGAGCTTCGGGTTGTCAGCGATCAAATTGGTTCGCCGACTTATACGAAGGATTTAGCAGAAGCGGTCATCAAACTGTTCAGCCATCCGCCGGGCATCTATCATGTCAGCAATTCAGGCATATGCAGCTGGTATGAGTTTGCGACGGCAATTATGGAAGAAAGCGGGCTGGAAACAGCCATTTTGCCTGTAACGACAGAGGAATACGGGAACAAAACGCCCCGTCCGGCATACTCTGTGCTGAGCCATCGGGCTATTGAAGAAGCCGGCATCCGCCCCCGCCACTGGCGGGAAGCGTTACGAGAGTATTTGCAGGAAAGGAGCAGTGCGTGTGATTGATGGAGTCAAGGTGAAAAAATTGATGAAGCATAGCGATGACAGAGGCTTTTTTGCTGAGCTGGTCCGGGACGATGAGAATCTCCTTGAGCATTTTGGGCAGGCCTCTTGGTCGAAAAGCTATCCGGGTGTGATTAAGGCATTTCATTATCATGAGAAGCAGGATGATCTCTGGTTCTTCCCAACCGGCCACGCTCAGGTTGTCCTATACGATCTTCGAGAGGATTCAAAGACAAAAGGAGAAACGGACGTCTATTATATGGGCGAAGACAATCCGATGCTGTTATTAATCCCAAAAGGGGTGGCTCACGGATATAGAGTGCTGGGAGAGACGCCGCTGACAATTATCTATTTTACCACCATGTCGTATAACCCAGATCAGCCTGATGAAAAAAGAATTCCGTGGAATGATGAGACGATCGGTTTTAACTGGAACACTGAATTCAGATAAAAATAGGAACGTGATCAATCGAAGAGCAGAGGCATCTTCGACTTTTTTTTGCCCTTTTTTAAAATAGGATAAAAGATAGAAAATGTCAGGCAGATGTTACTAGAAAAAGAGAGAGAAATCGTCCATTTGAACCTTGTATAAACAGGAAGGAATTCTCATTGAATTCCAAGTGTTAATATTCCTTAAAAAACATTTACTTCCATGGAAAATGATGATAGATTAATTTTTAAGAAAAAGAACTGGTAATTCGCGAATTATGAAAAAGCGCTTTTTCTGCAGAGGACGCTCTGGCCAAATTTCAACAATCAATTAGGGGGAAATGTCATGCTAAAAAGAACTTCATTCGTATCTTCATTATTCATCAGTTCAGCTGTTTTACTATCAATCTTACTTCCTTCGGGCCAAGCTCATGCACAGTCTGCATCAATCGAGGCAAAAACAATTAACAGCACGAAAGAGTGGACCACTTCTGATATTGAAGTGACATATAAACCAAATGCGGTGCTTTCTCTCGGAGCGGTAGAATTTCAATTTCCTGACGGGTTTCATGCTACGACAAGAGATTCAGTGAATGGAAGAACACTGAAAGAAACACAGATTTTAAACGATGGAAAAACAGTCAGACTCCCGCTTACGCTTGATTTGTTAGGCGCATCCGAATTTGACCTTGTCATGGTGCGTAAAACTCTTCCTCGCGCAGGCACTTACACGATTAAAGGCGATGTAGTAAACGGTTTGGGAATCGGCAGTTTTTATGCTGAAACGCAGCTGGTGATTGATCCCCGTTAATCGATAGATTTGTAGTCAGAGACTGAGATGTTTTCAGTCTCTTTTTTTTGTGGATTCAAAAGCTGGTACGGATCTTGCATGATGATAAGGGTGAATCCGATGCAGAAAGGAATTGGCGGGCTGATTTTTTAAAGCGCTTACATTAAAGCCGGCCAAAAAAACAATGAGGTGAAAAAGATGTCAGCAAAGCAAGTCTCGAAAGATGAAGAAAAAGAAGCTCTTAACTTATTTCTGTCTACCCAAACAATCATTAAGGAAGCCCTTCGGAAGCTGGGTTATCCGGGAGATATGTATGAACTCATGAAAGAGCCGCAGAGAATGCTCACTGTCCGCATTCCGGTCAAAATGGACAATGGGAGCGTCAAAGTGTTCACAGGCTACCGGTCACAGCACAATGATGCTGTCGGTCCGACAAAGGGGGGCGTTCGCTTCCATCCAGAAGTTAATGAAGAGGAAGTAAAGGCATTATCCATTTGGATGACGCTCAAATGCGGGATTGCCAATCTTCCTTACGGCGGCGGGAAGGGCGGTATTATTTGTGATCCGCGGACAATGTCATTTGGAGAACTGGAAAGGCTGAGCAGGGGGTATGTCCGTGCCATCAGCCAGATCGTCGGTCCGACAAAGGATATTCCAGCTCCAGATGTATACACAAATTCGCAGATTATGGCGTGGATGATGGATGAGTATAGCCGGCTGCGGGAATTCGATTCTCCGGGCTTTATTACAGGTAAACCGCTTGTTTTGGGAGGATCGCAAGGACGGGAAACGGCGACGGCACAGGGCGTCACGATTTGTATTGAAGAGGCGGTGAAGAAAAAAGGGATCAAGCTGCAAAACGCGCGCATCATCATACAGGGCTTTGGAAACGCGGGTAGCTTCCTGGCCAAATTCATGCACGATGCGGGCGCGAAGGTGATCGGGATTTCTGATGCCAATGGCGGGCTCTACAACCCGGACGGCCTTGATATTCCTTATTTGCTCGATAAACGGGACAGCTTCGGTATGGTCACCAACTTATTTACTGACGTCATCACAAATGAGGAGCTGCTTGAAAAGGATTGCGATATTTTAGTGCCTGCTGCGATCTCCAATCAAATCACAGCCAAAAACGCACATAACATTCAGGCGTCAATCGTCGTTGAAGCGGCGAACGGCCCGACAACCATTGATGCCACTAAGATCCTGAATGAAAGAGGCGTGCTGCTTGTGCCGGATATCCTGGCGAGTGCCGGCGGCGTCACGGTTTCTTATTTTGAATGGGTGCAAAACAACCAAGGATATTATTGGTCGGAAGAAGAGGTTGCAGAAAAATTGAGAAGCGTCATGGTCAGCTCGTTCGAAACAATTTATCAGACAGCGGCAACACATAAAGTGGATATGCGTTTGGCGGCTTACATGACGGGCATCAGAAAATCGGCAGAAGCATCGCGTTTCCGCGGATGGGTGTAATTTGAGAAGCCTCCGCAAAATAATTTTGCATTTGTTTTTTGCGTAAAGAGCAAAAATCGCAAAATAAATTTGCGTTCAAGATCGGAAAAAGAGAAAGGTGATCACCTGTTAGACAAATTTCTGTTCGATTCAACAAGTTTTTTCAGCAAAAGACAAGAAAATGGCATGATTCTTGCATTTTTATTCATATGCGAAGATATATTTCATAACACGAGGGGGACTACATATGACAGTCACATACGCGCACGAACCATTTACCGATTTTACGGAAGCAAAGAATAAAACTGCTTTTGGGGAGTCATTGGCCTTTGTAAACACTCAGCTCGGCAAGCATTATCCGCTTGTCATAAATGGAGAAAAAATTGAAACGGACCGCAAAATCATTTCTATTAACCCGGCAAATAAAGAAGAGATCATTGGGTACGCGTCTTCAGCAGATCAAGAGCTTGCTGAAAAAGCAATGCAAGCCGCATTGCAGGCATTTGATTCCTGGAAAAAACAAAGACCGGAGCACCGCGCGAATATTCTCTTTAAGGCAGCGGCTATTTTGCGCAGAAGAAAGCATGAATTTTCAAGCTATCTTGTGAAGGAAGCGGGAAAACCGTGGAAGGAAGCAGATGCGGACACGGCTGAAGCGATAGACTTTTTAGAGTTCTATGCGCGCCAAATGCTAAACCTTAAGGAAGGGGCTCCGGTGAAGAGCCGTGCTGGCGAGTTCAATCAATATCATTACGAAGCGCTTGGCGTCGGCATCGTCATTTCACCATTTAACTTCCCGCTTGCAATTATGGCGGGAACAGCGGCGGCAGCGATTGTGACAGGAAATACGGTTCTCTTAAAACCGGCTGACGCAGCACCGGTAGTGGCAGCAAAATTTGTCGAGGTCATGGAGGAAGCGGGCCTGCCAAACGGTGTTCTGAATTACATTCCGGGAGATGGAGCGGAGATCGGTGATTTCTTAGTTGAGCATCCGAAGACACGATTTGTCTCATTTACAGGTTCCCGTGCAGTCGGCTGCCGGATTTATGAGCGAGCCGCCAAAGTGCAGCCGGGCCAAAAATGGCTCAAACGGGTAATTGCTGAGATGGGCGGAAAAGACACAGTGCTTGTCGACAAGGACGCTGATCTTGACCTTGCTGCATCCTCTATCGTGTACTCAGCATTTGGATATTCAGGACAGAAGTGTTCTGCGGGCTCCCGCGCGGTCATCCATCAGGATGTTTATGATGATGTGGTGGAAAAAGCTGTGGCGCTGACCAAAACGCTGACTGTCGGCAATCCAGAAGATCCTGATACGTATATGGGTCCCGTGATTCATGAAGCATCCTACAACAAAGTGATGAAATACATTGAAATCGGCAAATCTGAAGGCAAGCTATTGGCCGGCGGAGAAGGCGATGATTCAAAAGGCTACTTTATTCAGCCGACGATCTTTGCAGATGTTGATGAAAACGCCCGCTTGATGCAGGAAGAAATTTTCGGCCCGGTTGTTGCGATTTGCAAAGCGCGTGATTTCGATCATATGCTGGAGATTGCCAATAACACGGAATACGGATTAACAGGTGCGCTTCTGACGAAAAACCGTGCGCACATTGAACGGGCGCGCGAGGATTTCCATGTCGGAAACCTATATTTTAACAGAGGATGTACCGGAGCAATTGTCGGCTATCAGCCGTTCGGCGGTTTTAATATGTCAGGAACAGACTCAAAAGCAGGCGGTCCCGATTACTTAATTCTTCATATGCAAGCCAAAACAACGTCCGAAGCTTTTTGATTTGAGAGAAATAAAATCGTGCGATTCTTTAGCGGATCGCACGATTTCAACTTTTTGATCAGGAGGACAATTTATGCAGTATACAAAAATCAGTCACATGAATCCGGCTGAAAGAGTGGAGGCGCTGACAGCATCTCTGGTCAGCCTCAGCAGCGTGAACGGCACCGTTGGAGAAGGGACAAAAGCAGATTTCATCAAAGAAGTGATCACGAGCTATCCTTATTTTCAGGAAAACCCCAGTCATGTGTGGGAACAGGCCATTCCCAATGACCCATACAATCGCAAAAATATTTTTGCGTTTATTAAAGGACATGGAGAAAGCCGTAATACAGTCATTTACCATGCCCATCTGGATACAGTTGGAATTGAAGATTTCGGCCCTTTAAAGGATATCGCTTTTGATTGTGAGAAATTGGCCGAGTATTTCAGCCGCTATGAGTTCGATCAGGATGTTCAGCGGGATGCCAAATCAGGCGATTGGATGTTCGGAAGAGGATCTGTCGATATGCAAAGCGGCATCGCCGTGCATTTAGCCAATCTCCTGCATTTTTCGGAGAACCTTGAGACGTTGCCGGGAAATGTATTGTTTATGGCCAATCCCGATGAGGAGAGCCAGCATTCGGGCATTCTCGCCAGCATTTCAGAGCTGAACCGGTTAAAAAAAGAAAAACAGCTTCACTATTTGGCTGCTATTAATACAGATTTTATTACCCCGCTTTACGATGGTGATCAGACAAGATATATCTATACCGGAGCCGCGGGAAAACTGCTGCCTTGCTTTTACATTTACGGGCGTGAAGTCCATGTTGGCGATACACTGGCAGGGATTGACCCAAATTTCATTTCATCTGAAATCACAAGCCGTCTCCACAATAACATCCATCTGGCAGAAAAGGTTGAAGGGGAGTTGGTTCTGCCACCATCCTGTTTGTATCAGCGTGATAACAAGGAATCCTATAATGTGCAAACGGCTGTCAGCACCAGCTTGTATTTCAATTGTTTTATTTATGAAAGAACAGCAAAAGAAATGATGGATTTGCTTATTGAAGTCACTGAGGAAGCATGCCGAGAGACAGAACAAAAATTATCAGATTATTATGAAGAATATGCAAAAAGAGCCAACCTGCCAAAGAAACATTTATCATGGGACATTCAAGTGTATAGCCTGGAGCAATATTTAGAAAAGCTGAGAAACCGGGGGATAGATCCCGAGCAGTGTATCGAGCAGACATTCAAAGCCAACGAGCACCTTGAACTTCGCATGAGATGCTTTCAGGCAATCGAAGAGCTTCAAAAGCTTGACCCCGATCAAGGCGCAAAAGTCATTCTATTTTACGCACCTCCTTACCTGCCGCATAACTATTTGAAAGAAGATAGCGCAAGAGATCAGCTTTTGCAGCATGTGATTAAAGAAGCGGCTGACAAAACCGCTGAATCGACAGGCGAAACATTTGTCTTCAAAAAGTTTTTCCCCTACTTGGCAGACGGCAGTTTTTTATCACTGCACGAAACCGATGGCGAAATTGATTCTTTTATCAGGAACTTTCCTGGGTGGAATATGATTGGGACCATTCCGTTCAAAGATATACGCAAGCTGAATATTCCATCCATTAATATGGGTGTGTACGGAAAAGACGGCCATAAATGGACAGAACGAGTCTATAAACCGTACACATTTCATGTATTGCCTCTCCTCATACAGCAAACCACCGTTCACCTTTTGCAGAGCTACCGGATGACCATCACGGCAAAAGAACCAAAGGGGGAAGGATGATGCAGAATCATAAAAATGAATTGCAGCGCAGCATGAAAAGCAGGCATTTGTTTATGATTGCTTTGGGAGGGGTGATTGGCACTGGGCTGTTTCTAGGCTCTGGCTTTACCATTAGCCAGGCGGGACCGCTCGGCGCCATTGCCGCTTATATCATCGGCGGATTTTTAATGTATCTCGTCATGCTTTGTTTAGGAGAATTGGCTGTTGCCATGCCGGTGGCCGGATCGTTTCAGGCCTACGCCACTAAATTTCTGGGACCGTCGACAGGCTTTATGATTGGCTGGCTGTATTGGTTCAGCTGGGCGAATACAGTGGGGTTAGAGCTGACGTCAGCAGGCATTTTGATGCAAAGGTGGCTGCCCTCCGTTCCGATCTGGATATGGTGCCTCGTGTTCGGAATCGTCATCTTTTTGATTAATGCGCTCTCTGTCAGAAGCTTTGCAGAAATGGAATTTTGGTTTTCAAGCATCAAAGTGGCGGCGATCATATTATTTATTGTGATTGGCGGATCCGCTGTGTTTGGCTTGATTGACTTTAAAGGCGGACAGGAGACACCCTTTTTGTCTAACTTTATGACTGATAGGGGACTTTTCCCTAATGGGGTGCTGGCCGTTATGTTTACGCTGGTCATGGTGAACTTCTCCTTTCAGGGAACGGAGCTTGTCGGCATTGCGGCAGGGGAAAGTGAAAGCCCGGAAAAAACACTGCCAAAATCCATTCGAAATGTCATTTGGCGCACGCTGTTTTTCTTTGTGCTCGCTATGTTCGTCTTGGTTGCCATCCTTCCGTACAAAACGGCGGGGGTGATTGAAAGCCCATTTGTAGCGGTACTCGATCAAATCGGCATCCCATTTTCGGCAGATATCATGAACTTTGTCATCTTAACAGCCATTTTATCTGTTGCTAATTCGGGGTTGTATGCGGCGTCGCGTATGATGTGGTCACTTTCATCAAATCAAATGGGTCCATCCTTTCTCACCAGACTGACAAAAAAAGGCGTGCCGATGAATGCCCTGCTGATTACGCTAGGCATTTCAGGCTGTTCACTGCTGACAAGTGTCATGGCCGCAGAAACAGTGTATTTATGGTGTATCTCAATCTCGGGCATGGTGACAGTTGTCGCGTGGATGTCCATTTGTGCGTCGCAATTTTTCTTTCGCAGGCGTTTCCTTGCTGAAGGCGGAAATGTGAATGATCTGGAGTTCAGAACGCCGCTTTATCCGCTAGTCCCCATTCTCGGATTTTGTTTATATGGCTGCGTGTTGATCAGCCTTATTTTCATTCCGGATCAAAGAATTGGCTTATACTGCGGTGTGCCGATCATTATTTTCTGTTATGCATACTATCATCTAAGCATCAAAAAGCGTATAAATCATGAACCGATTGAAAAAAAGCAGACAGAGGCGCAATAGAAAAAGCTCTCCGGGAGGCCGGAGAGCTTTTTTTACGCATTACATCCTCATGTATTTTTAGAATGGAATATAGAAATATATAATGGGATTTAAATGAAAATAATAAAACTTATAAATATTTCGTTCGAATTGTAAATAGTGAAAAAACAATGCTAAACTATAATACAACTTTATGATAAGAAGATTATGGAAGAGGTGTTTGAGAAAGAATGAACAGCAATCAAATCAATGACATCAAAACAAAACATCATTTTCCGTTATTGTTGGCACTGGCTTTAACGATGGGGGTATTTGCAGCCGGATCTGAAGAGCTTGTAATTTCACCGCTGCTGCCGGATTTAGCAAAAGCCTTCAGCTCAGATGTCAGCGTCCTTGCATTATCTATCAGTATTTACGGCGTTATGATTTTTATCGGTGCGCCGCTTTTGGTTCCATTAGGCGATAAATACTCCAGAGAACTGAGCTTATTGGCCGGGCTTATGATTTTTATCATAGGAACGGTGATATGCGCTTTGGCTCAAAATATTTTTTTCTTCTTTTTAGGCCGGGCGCTTTCGGGATTGGCTGCGGGAGCGTTTGTTCCGACCGCTTACGCAGTTGTCGGTGATCGTGTCCCTTATACATACCGGGGCAAGGTGATGGGACTGATCGTTTCAAGCTGGTCGCTGGCGCTGATTTTCGGAGTGCCGCTCGGATCATTTATCGGCGGCGTCCTGCATTGGAGATGGACGTTTTGGATTTTCGCCTTGATGGGCGTTTTAGTTGTCCTGCTGATTCTCCTTGAAATGCGCCGCCATGCCCAACATAAAAACAGCGGCAAGGAAGAAATAGAAGAGCCGGCAGGAACATTCCGGGATGCGCTGAAAGTCCCTCGTGTACCTGTTTATATCACGATAACCTTTTGTAATATGATTGGTTTTTACGGTATGTATTCCTTTTTAGGCACCTATCTTCAGGACGTTTTTACCGGAGGAAACACGGCTGCGGGCTTATTTATCATGATTTATGGAATCGGGTTTTCCATGAGTGTGATTACAGGAAAGATAGCCGACCGCATCGGAAAAATGCGCTCCCTTTTGATTGCGCTGGGGGTCATCAGCGTTCTGCTGGCGTGTTTACCATATGCGCCGGCGTCTATGTTTCTGTTAATCGCCAGCCTATTTATTTGGGGATTAATGCAAAGTTTGACGGTGACGCTGCTCAGCACCATTTTGAGTGACTGCTCAGAGCGTCATCGCGGAAAAGTCATGGTGTTTTACAGCCTCGCCTCGAATCTGGCCGTGACATTAGGTTCTGCTTTAATGGGACCCGTCTATGTGGCATACGGCTATGCAGCTGTCGGATTGATTTGCGCCGCCATCACAGTCCTCGGATTTGTGCTCAGTGTATTCGCATATAAAAAGTACGGCAAACTTGAGCAGAAGGCCGATCAGTCCTTATCTCAATAAACAAAGTTTCTAAATTCCTATAATTAAAAACCCTTTTTAAAGGGTTTTTTTGTTTGTATGGGAATAATTATCAATATTTTCAAAAAACATTGACAGTTCAATTTCCGCTGGATAAAATTTACTTAAAATTTTAAAAGATTGGTTGGTGCTCATGATTATATTGGATAATAGCATTCAGACAAAAAAAAGAACTGATTCACTATCCAAACTCATTACAGTCAACACGCTCGGCCCTGAGGGGACAAGCAGTGAGTACGCAGCAAAGCATTTCATTTCCAATTTTACTCTTCTACAAGGGCTGAACAGTAAATTGTCCTTGCATGATACTTTTGAATCATGCATCGAAAGGACGCTCCAAAGCCCGCTGGAATATACCATCGTCCCACATGCTTACGATGGCATTAAGCATTTCTACATGAGGCCGGATTTGCAGCTATTGCAGATCTTCAGGTGCGATACACCGATGTACGGCCTGGCTGTTCGTCCTGATTTTGAATTCAGAGACGATATGCTTGATACATCTGTTATTGTTTCACATCCTTCACCTATTAATTTAATAAAATATTTTACCCGCAAAGATGTTCGTTTCAAACTAGTCAATTCAACCAGTCAAGCCGCAAGAAAAGTAAAAGAAGGTTTGTATGACATTGCCTTAACCAATGAGCTTGCACGGCAAAAGTACGGGCTAACCTTTGTAAAAACATTCAAAAGCATTCCAATGAGCTGGTCATTATTTGGAAAAGGAGACGTTGATGATGAAAACTAAAGAAGATATGCAGGAGCTTTATTTCCCGACCCCGAAATTAATTGAATGGGAAAACGGAGTGAGGCAGTATTCAACCGTACGAGGGGATACTGAAGTATTAATGTCTTACGTCCCGCCGCATACCAATGTTGAACCCCATCAGCATAAGGAGGTCCAAATCGGCATGGTCGTTTCTGGCGAGCTGATGATGACTGTCGGAGATGTGACAAGAAAAATGACAGCCTTGGAATCTGCCTATATCGCGCCGCCGCATGTGCCTCACGGGGCAAGAAACGACACAGACCAAGAAGTGATTGCTATTGATATCAAGCGGCTGAAAGCTGATGAAACATATACAAGTCCTGAGGACTACTTTTTGGATATTTTCAAAACAAGAGACCTGTTGCCGGGCATGGAAGTCACGTTCTTTGTTGAGGATTGGGTAGAAATTATGCTTGCCAAAATCCCTGGAAATGGCGGAGAAATGCCTTTCCATAAACATCGGAATGAACAAATCGGCATCTGCATCGGCGGCGGCTATGACATGACGGTCGAAGGCTGCACAGTCGAGATGAAATTCGGCACAGCCTATTTCTGTGAACCTCGTGAAGATCACGGTGCCATCAACCGTTCGGAAAAAGAATCAAAATCGATTAATATCTTCTTCCCGCCGCGCTACAACAGAGCAAAAGCAAAAAAAATGAAGGCGGATGAATGATCATGAACCTCACCGATAAAACTGTCCTCATAACAGGAGGCGCATCAGGCATTGGTTATGCTGCGGTTCAGGCTTTTTTGGGCCAGCAGACCAATGTGGTTGTGGCGGATATTGACGAAGCGCAGGGAGAAGCAATGGTACGAAAAGAAAATAATGACAGGCTGCACTTTGTGCAAACGGACATCACAGACGAAGCTGCCTGCCAGCACGCAGTTGAATCGGCGGTTCATACATTTGGCGGGCTCGATGTCTTGATTAATAATGCAGGCATCGAAATCGTGGCGCCTATTCACGAGATGGAGCTCAGAGATTGGAACAAGGTGCTGCAAGTCAATTTGACCGGCACGTTTTTAATGAGCAAACATGCACTCAAGCATATGCTGGCCGCCGGCAAGGGCAACATCATTAATACGTGCTCTGTCGGCGGACTCGTGGCATGGCCTGATATTCCTGCCTATAACGCCAGCAAAGGCGGGGTTTTGCAGCTGACTAAATCAATGGCTGTTGATTATGCGAAGCATCAAATTCGCGTGAACTGCGTATGCCCAGGGATCATCGACACACCGCTGAATGAAAAATCATTCCTTGAAAATAATGAAGGCACACTTGAAGAGATCAAAAAAGAAAAGGCGAAGGTAAATCCGCTGCTGAGGCTTGGGAAACCTGAAGAAATCGCAAACGTGATGCTGTTTTTAGCCTCGGATTTATCAAGCTATATGACCGGAAGCGCCATCACCGCAGACGGAGGATACACCGCACAATAGAGAAGGAGTGTTTTACATATGGAGAGAAAAACAGTATTGGTCATCGCTGATCTTGGAGGCTGCCCGCCGCACATGTTTTATAAAAGCGCTGCTGAAAAATATAACCTGGTCAGCTTTATTCCAAGACCTTTTGCAATTACAGCCTCCCATGCAGCATTGATTGAAAAATACTCGGTCGCGGTCATAAAAGATAAAGACTATTTTAAGAGTTTAGCTGATTTTGAGCATCCTGATTCCATTTATTGGGCGCATGAGGATCATGACAAGCCTGAGGAAGAGGTCGTCGAGCAAATCGTCAAGGTTGCCGAAATGTTTGGGGCGGATGCCATCACAACAAACAATGAATTATTCATTGCTCCGATGGCGAAAGCCTGTGAACGTCTGGGCCTGAGAGGTGCCGGCGTGCAGGCAGCCGAAAATGCCAGAGATAAAAATAAAATGAGGGACGCTTTTAATAAGGCCGGAGTCAAATCGATCAAAAACAAACGAGTCACAACTCTTGAAGATTTCCGTGCTGCTCTTGAAGAGATCGGCACACCTCTTATCTTAAAGCCTACATACTTAGCGAGTTCAATCGGTGTAACGCTGATTACGGACACTGAGACGGCAGAAGATGAATTTAACAGAGTCAATGACTATCTGAAATCAATTAACGTGCCAAAGGCGGTTACGTTTGAAGCGCCGTTTATCGCTGAAGAATTTTTACAGGGTGAGTACGGAGACTGGTATCAAACAGAAGGGTACTCCGACTATATCAGTATAGAAGGCATCATGGCTGACGGTGAGTATTTCCCGATCGCCATTCATGATAAAACGCCGCAAATCGGGTTTACAGAGACATCCCACATTACGCCGTCCATTCTGGATGAAGAGGCAAAAAAGAAAATTGTCGAAGCTGCCAAAAAGGCAAATGAAGGTCTTGGCCTGCAAAATTGCGCAACACATACAGAGATCAAGCTAATGAAAAACAGAGAACCGGGTTTAATTGAATCGGCAGCCAGATTTGCCGGCTGGAATATGATCCCTAACATTAAAAAGGTATTCGGCCTTGATATGGCGCAATTATTATTAGATGTCCTCTGTTTCGGAAAAGATGCCGATCTGCCGGACGGATTATTGGATCAAGAGCCTTACTATGTCGCCGACTGCCATTTGTACCCGCAGCATTTCAAACAAAATGGCCAGATTCCAGAAACCGCTGAGGATTTGGTCATTGAAGCGATCGATATTCCGGACGGGCTTTTAAAAGGGGATACTGAAATCGTTTCTTTTTCGGCCGCAGCACCAGGCACTTCAGTTGATTTGACATTGTTTGAAGCTTTCAATTCCATTGCTGCATTTGAACTGAAAGGCAGTAATTCACAGGATGTGGCTGAATCAATCAGACAAATTCAGCAGCATGCGAAGCTGACGGCAAAGTATGTGCTGCCAGTATGAAACAGCTGAAACCCAACTCTAAATACTTGCTTTACGGGCAGGCGCTATCGTTCATGGGAGACTATTGTGTTCTCCCTGCCCTGCTCATTTTGTCTACATATTATCACGATTATTGGGTGACGTCCGGGGTCATCGTGGTCAGAAGCATTCCGATGGTGTTTCAGCCGTTTTTGGGTGTTCTGGTCGACCGGTTAGACAGAATTAAGATCATGCTGTGGACGGATATCATCAGAGGCATCATCTTTTTGGGGCTCACATTTCTTCCAAAAGGCGAGTATCCGCTGATTTTTCTGGCCCTGCTGTTTATTTCTTATGGAAGCGGCGTGTTTTTTAATCCCGCCCGTCTCGCTGTCATGTCGTCCTTGGAATCAGATATTAAAAGCATCAACACGTTATTTGCAAAAGCGACAACCATCTCCATTATCGTCGGGGCGGCTGCCGGAGGGCTCTTTCTGTTAGGCGGATCTGTAGAGCTGGCTGTTGCCTTTAACGGTGTGACATACCTGGTTTCGGCATTTTTTATCAGCCGTATCAAGCTGCAATTTGTGCCGATTCAATCTGAAAACATAAAAGAGGCCTTTCAGTCTTTTAAGGAAGGACTCAAGGAAATCAAAACCAATGCATTCGTATTAAACGCCATGTTTACGATGATTACAATGGCTTTGCTGTGGGGAGTCGTGTACAGCTATTTTCCGATTGTCAGCCGCTTTCTGGGTGACGGGGAAATCGGCAACTTTATTCTCACGTTCTGCATCGGCTTCGGCGGCTTTATCGGAGCGGCGCTTGTCGGCAAATGGGGCTTTAACAACAATAGAGGCCTGACGTACTTTACCGTTTTATCCATTGTCTCGCTGGCGCTGTTTTTATTCACGCCGATTTTCGCTGTTTCTGTCATCGCGGCGATCCTCTTTTTCATCGCGATGGAATACGGTGAAGTGCTTGCAAAAGTGAAGGTTCAGGAAAATGCGGCAAACCAGATTCAAGGGCGCATTTTTTCAGTGGCCGAAGCGTCTATCGGATTATGCATTTCTATTGGTTCAATGTTCATTAACATCCTAAGCGCTCCGGTCATTATGGGGCTGATTGTCGTGATCGTATGCGGTTTGTTTCTGCATACGAAGCTCGTCAACAAATCGTTTTTGGAACGGGATAACAAAACGGAGCAAAAAGGAGTCTTTTAGATGGAAATAACACCGTCCGATGTCATCAAGACACTTCCAAGGCAGGAGTTTTCTCTCGTTTTTCAAAAGGTAAAGGAAATGGAAAAAACGGGAGCCCATATCATTAATCTCGGACAGGGGAACCCTGACCTTCCCACTCCGCCGCATATTGTGGAGGCTTTGCGGGAGGCTTCTCTGAATCCTTCGTTTCATGGATACGGCCCTTTCAGGGGCTATCCTTTTTTAAAGGAAGCGATCGCCGCGTTCTATAAAAGGGAATACGGAGTGACAATCAATCCTGAAACGGAAGTCGCGCTTTTCGGAGGCGGGAAAGCCGGATTGTATGTGCTGACACAATGCCTGCTCAATCCGGGAGACATCGCTTTAGTCCCGAATCCAGGCTATCCTGAATATTTATCAGGGATTACGATGGCGCGAGCTGAGCTTTACGAAATGCCGCTGTATGAAGAAAATGGCTATCTGCCGGATTTTGAAAAGATTGATCCAGCCGTGCTGGAAAAAGCGAAGCTTATGTTTTTAAACTATCCGAACAATCCCACTGGAGCTGTGGCTGATGCGGCTTTTTATGCAAGAGCTGCTGCTTTTGCGAAAGAGCATAACATCCATTTGATTCATGATTTTGCATACGGAGCGTTTGAATTCGATCAAAAACCGGCCAGTTTTCTTGAGGCAGAGGATGCCAAAATTGTCGGAGCAGAGCTTTATTCATTTTCAAAAACATTTAACATGGCCGGCTGGAGAATGGCGTTTGCGGTTGGGAACGAAAGGATCATTCAGGCCGTCAATGAATTTCAGGATCATGTATTTGTCGGCATGTTCGGCGGGCTGCAGCAGGCAGCGAGTGCGGCGCTTTCTGGAGATCCGGAGCATACGGAATCGTTGAAACGAATTTATAAGGAACGAATTGACTTTTTTACGGCGCTTTGCGAAAAGGAACTGGGCTGGAAGATGGAAAAGCCAAAAGGAACCTTTTACGTATGGGCTGAAATTCCGAATACGTTTGAGACATCTCACCAATTTTCCGATTACTTGCTGGAGCATGCCCATGTCGTAGTCACACCGGGCGAAATTTTTGGAAGCAACGGAAAAAGGCATGTCAGAATCTCAATGGTGTCGAAGCAGGAGGATCTGCGGGAATTTGTCACGCGGATTCAAAAGCTGAACCTGCCGTTCGGGTCATTACAAGAAACATCCCGCTAAAAAGCGGGATGTTTTTATATGCTTTTCATGCTGCCGCCGTCAGCGGAAATTTGCTGTCCCGTGATGTAGGAGGCTTCCTCAGAGGCAAGAAACGCGGCGAGCGCTGCGGTTTCTTCGGCTGATCCGACCCGTTTCATCGGAATCCCGGAAGCAATCTGTTCCTCTGCTTTCTGTTTGGATATGCTGTTCTTTTTCATCACATTTTCCACAAATTGATGATAACGGTCTGTAGCGATAAAACCAGGATTCAGACAGTTGACAGTAATGTTGTGAGGAGCAAGCTGGATGGAAATATTTTTACTGGCGTTAATTAAAGCGGCATTCATCATACTGTTTGTGAACATGTTGGCGCCGGGTTCTTTCCATAGATTTCCGACAATGTTGATGATTCTGCCAAACTCGTTTTGTTTCATCAGTGAGGAAGCACGCTTGATAGCGTCAATATAGGCAACGGTCTTTTGAGTGAACGTGGCCGTCATATCGTCTATATTGCAGTTATCAAATGTATCAGGCGCGCCGCCCGGGATATTATTAATCAGAACATCAAGCCGTCCGCATTGAGATTCGATTTCCTGAAAAATGCCCGCTCTCGTATGCCTGTCAGACATATCCCCCGCAAGGGCAATGACGCTTGCATCAGGATGCTTGGTCAAAATGTCTTCTTTGACAGATTCAATATTATCCAAACTTCGCGAATTAATGACGAGGGAAAAATGCTGGTCTGCTAATTTCAGAGCGATTGCTTTCCCGATCCCTTGACTGGCTCCCATAACAAATGCGGTTCGTTTTGACAAATAACTACACCCCTTTGAAAAAATTGGATTATTATCTACATCGTAAGAAAAAACGAAGAAAATAGCAAATTTTATTTAAATTCTGATAAAGGAGGATTGAAAAACTCCCGCCGGATGGGCGGGAGGGGGATATTATACATATAGGAATTGAGGAAGTGTATCAAGCGAAAGGTGATTGCCGACAAAGAATGAACCAAATTCGCCATAGCGAGCGCTGACTTCGTCAAAACGCATTTCATACACTAACTTCTTGAATTGAAGGACATCATCGCTGAATAATGTAACGCCCCACTCGTAATCGTCAAAGCCGACAGAGCCGGTGATGATCTGTTTGACTTTGCCCGCATAGCTGCGGCCGATTAAACCGTGGCTTCTCATCAAGTTTCTGCGTTCCTCCATTGAAAGCATATACCAGTTGTCATTGCCGGATCTTCTTTTATCCATTGGATAGAAGCATACATATTTTGATTCCGGCAGTTCAGGGTAAAGGCGAGCGCGCACATGCGGATTTTCATAAGGATCGCCGTCACCGCTTGCCAAGTAGTTGCTCAGCTCTACCACTGATACGTAGGAGTATGCCGGAATGGTGAACTCAGCAAGTCTTGATTTGTTGAATTCAAGCTCAATTTGATTTAATTCTTCCATTGTAGGACGAAGGATCATCAGCATAAAATCAGCTTTTTGGCCGACGATGCTGTAAAGAGTTTGCGATCCTTTTCCTTCTTTTTGGGCTGCGCCCCATTTTTCAAGCAACCCGGTGAATTCATGTATGATAGATTGGCGCTCATCACTGGACAGAAGCTTCCAGGAAGCCCAATCCATTGTGCGGAAATCATGAAGCGCGTACCAGCCGTCAAGCGTTTTTGCCGCTTCATTCGTCATTTGCTGTTCACTCATTTATCTTCACTCCCATTATCTTTTCATGATTGCCTTCACTATACCATAGTTTATCCGATTCTACTGTGGAGAAACCTTGAACATCCCTTCCGTATAACTCCATCAAAATAGAAGAACCTATAAGGGAAGATTGAGTCACTTAAATTAGTTAGAAAAATAAGATTTTTTTATGAAAGCGCTATAATGGAAGTTGGCTGTTTGAATTTGATTGGAAGAAGAGTATGCTAGTAAAAGAAAGCGTTTTTGTAACTTTTTGAGGAGGTTTTATTGTGGCAGATTTATTTTCAACAGTGCAAGAAAAAGTAGCTGGAAAAGACGTTAAAATTGTATTTCCTGAAGGCTTAGACGAGCGTATTTTAGAAGCGGTCAGCAAGCTTGCAGGAAACAAAGTGCTGAATCCGATTGTGATCGGCAATGAAAATGAGATCCAAGCAAAAGCAAAAGAATTGAACCTTACGCTGGACGGCGTTAAGATTTATGATCCTCATACATATGAAGGCATGGAAGACCTTGTACAAGCATTTGTAGAACGCCGCAAAGGCAAAGCGACAGAAGAACAGGCTCGTAAAGCATTATTAGACGAGAACTACTTCGGTACAATGCTGGTGTATAAAGGCCTTGCAGACGGACTCGTAAGCGGAGCTGCTCACTCGACAGCTGACACTGTCCGCCCGGCTCTTCAAATCATCAAAACAAAAGAAGGCGTGAAAAAGACTTCAGGCGTGTTCATCATGGCTCGCGGAGAAGAGCAATACGTATTCGCAGATTGCGCGATCAACATTGCACCTGACAGCCAAGACCTTGCCGAGATTGCGATCGAAAGTGCCAATACGGCAAAAATGTTCGACATTGAGCCTCGCGTGGCAATGCTCAGCTTCTCTACAAAAGGCTCAGCAAAATCTGATGAAACAGAAAAAGTAGCGGATGCAGTGAAAATCGCGAAAGAAAAAGCGCCTGAACTGACACTTGACGGCGAATTCCAATTTGATGCTGCATTTGTTCCATCTGTAGCTGAGAAAAAAGCGCCGGATTCCGAGATCAAAGGGGACGCTAACGTATTCGTATTCCCAAGCCTTGAAGCAGGAAACATCGGCTATAAAATCGCTCAGCGTTTGGGCAACTTTGAAGCGGTAGGACCAATCCTGCAAGGTTTAAATATGCCTGTAAACGACCTTTCAAGAGGATGTAACGCTGAAGATGTTTACAATCTCGCATTAATTACAGCGGCGCAAGCACTGTAATAAAAATGAAGACGATGGCAGCTCTCGACCGAGGGCTGCCTTTTTTGCGCTTCCGTATAGCCTTCTTTACCAAGACGGATGATATGAGTACAATAAAGAAAACTAATCATAACCATATATTTCATTAATGACAGGGGTGGGGTTTTTGTATTACGACGTGCTGAAAACGTTTATAGCGGTGGTAGAAGAAAAAAACTTCACAAAAGCGGCAGAAAAGCTGATGATCTCCCAGCCCAGCGTCAGTCTGCATATCAAAAATCTTGAGAAAGAATTTCAAACCGCTCTTCTGAACAGGTCGCCAAAACACTTTACGACAACGCCGACAGGAGACATTTTATATCAAAGAGCAAAGCAAATGGTGTTTCTCTACGAACAAGCCAAGGCTGAAATCTATGCGCATCATCACTATGTGAAGGGTGAATTGAAAATAGCTGCAAGCTTTACAATCGGTGAGTATATTCTTCCGCCGCTATTGGCCCAGCTGCAAAAGCTGTATCCAGAGCTGAATCTAGATGTCATGATTGGCAATACAGAGGAGGTCAGCGAGCGTGTGCGGATGCTTCAGGCTGATATCGGGCTGATTGAAGGACATACAAACGAGAATGAGCTGGAAATTGAACCGTTCATGGAAGATGAAATGTGCATTGCCGCTCCAAATCAGCATCCGCTCGCCGGGCGGAAAGAGATTTCGATCAGCGATTTGCAGAACGAAGCGTGGGTGACAAGAGAGAAAGGCTCCGGGACGAGAGAATATCTTGATCATGTACTCAGTTCAAATGGACTTCGGCCGAAATCAATGTTCACCATCAGCAGCAATCAAGGTGTAAAGGAAGCGGTGATCAACGGCATGGGACTTTCGGTTCTATCCAGAAGCGTGCTGCATAAGGATTTGATCCACCGCGAAATTTCAATTCTGCATATTAAAGATTTCTCGTTAAAGCGCAAGCTGTCTTACATTCATTCTCCTCTCATGGAGAATACAAAAAATAAAGAAATTTTTCTTGCGATGCTGAAAAGCAATTATCAATCACAGCTGCTGAAATGATATAATAGTTTTCGTTCAATAAGCCTAACATGAAAGGGTTTTACATAGATGGCAAACCAACCGATTGATTTACTGATGCAGCCGAAATGGAGAGTCATTGACCAATCCAGTCTCGGCCCTTTATTTGATGCGAAGCAATCCTTCGCAATGGATGATACGCTGTGCATGTCCGTCGGAAAAGGCGTGTCGCCGGCGACAGCGCGTTCATGGGTGCACCACGATACAATTGTCCTTGGAATACAGGATACACGCCTCCCGTTTTTGCAGGATGGTATCTCCTTGCTGGAGAGCGAAGGATACCGTGTGATCGTACGCAATTCCGGCGGTCTTGCCGTCGTATTGGATGACGGTGTTTTAAATATCTCTCTCATATTCGAGGACGAAAAGAAAGGCATCGATATAGACAAAGGATATGAAGCGATGGTCGAGCTGATGAGACGAATGCTGAGACCGTACAACGCAAAGATCGAAGCCTATGAAATTGAAGGATCTTATTGTCCCGGCAGCTATGACCTCAGTATAAATGGCAAAAAGTTCGCCGGCATCTCTCAGAGACGCGTTCGCGGCGGAGTCGCTGTTCAAATTTATCTCTGTGCGGATAAAAGCGGCAGTGAAAGGGCCGACTTGATCAGACGATTCTATCAAGCGGCGCTGAAAGACAAACAAAACGATAAAAAAGGCGTCTATCCGGAAATACGTCCGGAAACGATGGCGTCCTTAAGTGAGCTTCTGCAAAAAGACATCTCCGTACAAGACTTAATGTTCGCTTTATTGACGGAATTAAAAGCGTTAAGCACTCATCTTTACTCTGCCGGACTGTCCATTGATGAGGAAATGGAATTTGAGAAAAACCTCGTCCGGATGGCTGAGCGGAATGCAAAGGTATTTGGGTGAACGTTCTTCGCATGCCGGCTGTATATGCCGGCATGCATTTTTTATGACAAGCGGCATTTTACCCCAATAATCTTATTTTCAGATAAATCCTTCTTACATACAGATAACCACGGCAAAAAGAAAAACGATAAAATGACATCAGCATCCATATTAAAGGGGAGAGGCAGATGAAAGGGAATATTTACAGCCTTTTTGTATTGATTGCGGCTTTTTTCTGGGGGACCACGGGAACCGTTCAGGCATTGGCTCCAGAAAGCGCCACACCGCTGGCATTTGGGGCGTTCAGGTTATTAATAGGAGGAAGCGCCATGCTGCTTGCGGTTTGGGTCAGCCGGGAGCTTCACGTGAAAAATTGGGCATGGCCGCTCGTATTTTTAGCCGCTGTTTGTATGGCGTGTTACCAGCCGCTGTTTTTCACAGCGGTTAAAGAAACGGGAATTGCAGTGGGAACTGTGATTGCCATCGGCAGTGCGCCTATCATTGCTGGGACCCTCGAATGGGCCGTATTGAAGAAACGCCCGCGAAACTCTTGGTGGATTGCGACTGTGCTGGCTTTAGCGGGTTGCTGGCTTCTGTTTTCCGACAGTTCCAATGTTCGGATTGATGTGGCTGGTGTTCTTATGGCGCTTGGAGCGGGTGCTTCTTTTGCAGGCTATACGCTCATCAGTAAAGCGATGATGAAAACCCAGCCTCCGCGAGCGACCTCCGCCGTTGTATTCATGATCAGCGCCATCTTGCTGACGCCGCTATTACGGCAGTCAGATATCTCGTGGATATGGACCCCTAGAGGACTGGGAACAAGCCTTTACATCGGGTTAATTGCAACATGTGCCGCATACTTTTTGTTTGCGAAAGGGCTTACCGGGGTTCCGGCCTCGGCGGCGGTCACGCTGTCTTTAGCGGAACCGCTGACGGCTTCATTGCTTGGCGTGTTTTTCATAGGGGAAATGCTTTCGCCTTCCTCGTGGCTGGGCATTGCGCTTATGATGCTGGGGCTTTTGGTCATTTCTGCTGCGCCTCGGAAACAAAAAACGGCCGAGGCAGCTCACATGTCTTAATAGATTCACATAAGCTTGGCCTCATTTTACAAGAATAGCTGATCCGGCTGCAAAATGAGGAAATTCTCTTTTCTCAATAGAAAAGAGGATTTTGTCCATGGCGAAAATCCCAAAACAGCTGCCCGTTTTGGGATTTTTCTATGTCATTCCGCTAATTTTTCTAAATTGCCGTTCCGGTCCATTTTGAAGGACGGAGAGGCATGTTCATCTTCTTCAAATAAAACTAGCTTTCTGGCTCTGTTCATAATTTTCACCAAGGTTTCATAATCTTCTTGGATCGTTTTTTGGTCTTTTTCAAGCTTTTGAACTTCTGCCTCTAGCTGCTCTGTTTTGTTTTGCAATTCCTGATTTTCTTTCTTTAAACGCTCGTTTTCCATTTTTAATGCTGATGATTGCTCGTGATTGCCTTCGTAATTCTGCAGGAAGCGGATCACATCATTCATCGTCATCTCAGGCGTAGCTGCAGGCGTTTGAGGAGACAATAAGTGTGATAGACTAGCTAACTCTTCCTTAAAGCTTTCATCAACAAAAGGCATATGTTCGCCAGACATTAAAGGTTGCTCATTTTCGACAGAAGGTGTTTCCGTTTTAACCGGCTCTTCTGCAGCGGTTTCTTGAATAATTTCAGGATCAACGGCAGGAGGCTGATATAATAATCTTTTTTTCGCGGGCTGCCCGTTTCCGAGCGCTCTCATCCGCTGTTTTCGTTGTTTCTTCGCAAGCTGGAGCGCTTTTTCATATTGATGGCGGACCACTGCGTTCCATCTGAATCCGCAGGCTGCGGATGTCCGGTTTAATTTATCGCCGACTTCTTCAAAGGCGTTCAGCTGAGTGCTGCCCTCCCTCACATGCCGAAGCACTGTTTCGGCTAAAAGCAGATCGTTTTCCTCTGACCAAGCGTCTTGTCGCTGTTTTGTCATTTATCTCAACTCCCATTTTTCTTTTCATGGTATTAGAATGTCCAGGTTGGAAAATATTTATACAAATTGGCTGAAAGAATAGGAGATACGAAGGATGGAGCGGCTTGCAGGAACAGTCGAATCCTTGTAAAATGAAGAGTGATGTGATTTTTTTTGAAACGTGATTTTAGGTTATTCACATAGATGAACATAGAAATGAAGGGAAGCGTACGTCATGGCTAATGAATTTCGAGTGTGTGATGATTGCCAAGCCACTAATATCAAAACATTGCTGCCGCGTTTGAAAGAAGTGGACCCGGACGCAAAGGTTGAGGTAGGATGCCAATCTTATTGCGGGCCCGGACGGAAAAAATCATTTGCTTTTGTGAACAATCGCCCGCTGTCAGCTCCGACAGAGGATGAGCTGATTGACAAAGTAAAAAAGAAAATAAAAAAGTAAAAACATATTTTTTCTTAGCCTCGGCCCTCAGGTCAGGCTTTTTTGCTTCACAAGATGTGTTTTTCATGAAGATGGAACAAATCGCCGGGCAAATTCAAGGATGTTTTCAAAGAATAGAGTCGATATAATAGAAACACGGCTAAAAAAAAGAGGGAATGACGATGGCGTATCCAAATGGAAAATTATCAGAAGAAAAAGTGTTTAAAGATCCGGTGCACCGCTATGTTCATGTTCGGGACAAGCTGATATGGGATTTAATCGGAACCCGTGAATTTCAGCGTCTCCGCAGAATTAAGCAGCTCGGCACGACCTATTTGACGTTCCATGGGGCTGAGCACAGCCGGTTCAACCATTCTCTCGGTGTCTATGAAATTGTCAGAAGAATGGTTGATGACGTCTTTAAAGGCCGCCCTGAATGGGATGACAGTGAGCGTGAACTCTGTTTGGCCGCGGCACTGCTTCATGACCTCGGGCACGGGCCGTTCTCGCATTCATTTGAAAAGGTCTTTCACCTTGACCACGAGGATTTTACGAGAGGTATCATTTTGGGAGACACGGAGGTTAATCAGGTGCTCAGAAAGGTGAGCCCGGGTTTCCCTCAGGATGTTGCTGAAGTCATTGCCAAAACATATAAAAACAAGCAAGTGGTCAGCCTGATTTCGAGTCAGATTGACGCAGACCGCATGGATTACCTCCAGCGCGACGCATATTATACGGGCGTCAGCTACGGCCATTTTGATATGGAGCGGATTCTTCGGGTGATGCGGCCGCGCGAGGATCAGATCGTCATTAAAGAAAGCGGAATGCACGCTGTCGAAGACTATATCATGAGCCGTTACCAAATGTACTGGCAGGTCTACTTCCATCCTGTGACCAGAAGTGCAGAGGTCATTTTAACGAAGATTCTTCACAGGGCGAAGCAGCTGCACGATGAAGGCTATGTCTTCACTCACGCTCCGGTTCATTTCTATTCTATTTTTGAAGGGAAATTGACACTGGAGGATTATGTAAAGCTGGATGAATCTATTATTTTGTATTACTTCCAGGCCTGGGAGGATGAAGAAGACGCGATTTTATCCGACTTGTGCCGCAGATTCATTAACCGCCAGCTTTTCCAATACGTTGAATTCAATCCGAATGAAGAAATGTCGGCTTATTTTGAGCTGACTTCATTGTTCAAAGAGGCGGGGATCGATCCGAGCTATTATTTGGTCGTTGATTCTTCATCAGATCTGCCATACGATTTTTACCGACCGGGAGAGGAAGAGGAGCGTCTGCCGATCCATCTCTTGACGCAAAACGGCCAAATTAAAGAGCTGTCCAGACAGTCGGCTATTGTGGAATCCATCTCAGGTAAACGGCGGACGGACCACAAGCTGTACTATCCAAAGGACTTGATTTGTGACGGCTCTAAACATCCGGAAGCGAAAATGAAAATCCGGCAGCTGCTGGGACTGACATAGAAATTGGAAAGAAGGAAAAAGGAGATGTCGGGAATTTGTTGAAAGAACATGCAAAACTGATGAAGGTGTTCTCGGATTCTGGAGAAATCATCGGGCGAAAGAAGCTGCAGAAAATGATTTATATCGCCAAGAAAATGCAGTTTCCTTTCTATGAGAAATATGATTTTCACTTTTACGGACCATATTCAGAGGAACTGACGCTCCAGATTGAAGAGCTGTGCAACCTTGGATTTCTGCATGAGGTGAAGGAAAAAAAGGGCGGCTACTTTCAATACCGGTATTCGCTGACTGAGACAGGCTCCGCATTTTTAGACCATGCTGATCTGGACATGCCGGATATGAAAGGCTATATCGACAGTGTAAACAGCCGTTCTTCACGGTTTTTAGAGCTGGTTTCCACGATCCTTTACTTTGACGGGCTTGAGGATGAGGAAAAGAAAGAAAAAGTCTTTACCATCAAAAGTAAGCAAAAATATACAAATGAAGAATATGACGAAGCGCTTCAATACATAGAGGAACTGAAGCAGATTTGTTAACCATACCAAGCAAAAGAAATGAATCGTTTCTTTTGCTTTTTTTATTGACAAAAGCTGCTAAGAGATTCATTATGGATAATAGTTATCCATAATGAATCAGGAGTGAATAGGATGAAAATGAAATCAGGAATGGAGCAGGCGGTTTCTGTGCTGCTTTTACTGTCACGGCTGCCGGTACAGGCAGCCTTGACGTCAGAGGCTATAAGCCAGCGATTGCGCGTGTCTCCGTCTTACTTGAAGAAGCTGATGAGAACATTGGTTCAAGCAGGTTTGGCAGAATCCTTGCCAGGGACGAAGGGCGGTTTTACCCTGACGAAGCCTTTGGCTGACATTACGCTTTATGATGTTTATCAAGCGGTCGAAGGCAGAGGTTCGATGTATCAGGGGAAAGGCCTGCTGCAATCTGTATTTGAGGGTGAAAGTCACTGTGTGCTGGAGACAGTCATGGGGGAAATCGAGGATAAATGGTCCAATCTTATGAGAGAAGAATCCTTGCAGCATGTTATGGACAGAGTCGGGGAATTGTATGATCTTGAAAAAATAGATGATTGGGTAATCAAGCAAGTGAAAGGGCAATTGTAATGAAAAATAGCGGGTCTATACAAGAATCAACATCATCAACAGGCATATCCGTGCTGATCGTGCTCGCACTTGGTTTCCTCATGGCAACTCTTGATGTGACCGTTGTAAATGTGGCGATGACTGATATGAAAAACACTCTTTCAATGTCACTTTCAGGTGTAACGTGGGTTGTGGACGGGTACATTCTTACTTTTGCGTCGCTTCTGCTGGCGGGCGGAGCCTTGGCTGACCGTTTCGGCTCGAAGACGATCTATATCTTGGGTCTAGCCGTTTTTGTTCTGGCCTCCTGTCTATGCGCTGCATCTATAAATGGGCAGATGCTGATTGCCGGACGTCTCATACAGGGAATTGGGGCAGCATTGTTTATGCCAAGCTCACTCAGCCTTTTGGCTGCCTCTTACCCTGATGAGCGGGCGCGGGCGAGAATGTTTGGACTGTGGGCCGCGCTTGTTTCCGCCGCTTCAGGCCTTGGGCCCTTTATCGGGGGAGTGCTGGTACAGTTGGCGGGCTGGCAGAGTATTTTTCTGATCAATGTGCCAATAGGGGCTGCTGCGCTCATTTCAGCTTACCGAATCCTAAGCCGCGTCCCGGGAAAAAACGGCCGCGTGAACATCACCGGGCATCTGCTTGGCATGATGGCTCTCGGGTTTCTTTCCTATGCTTTGATACAGGGGCCTTCAGCGGGCTGGCGCTCGCCAGTGATTCTTGTAGCATTTACTGCAGCGATTTTGGCATTTGTGCTGTTTTTGCTGCGGGAAATTTCTGCAAAAGCACCCATCCTGCCGGCGTCCTTATACAAAAACGGCCGCTTCTCAGCTGCCCAATTTATCGGGTTTTTGCTGAATTTCGCCCTTTTTGGCGGCATGTTTATGCTCAGCCTTTTTTTGCAGGAAGCAGGAGGGGCAAGTTCCTTTATGGCTGGAGTGGAGCTGCTGCCGATGATGGCGGTCTTCGTGATCGGCAATCTGCTGTTTGCCCGTCTGGCGAATCGGTTTGAAGCCGGTCAGCTTATGTTTGTATCAATGGCGGTCAGCTGTATCATTGCATTGCTGTTGTTTGTGCTGATTTCTCCGGATTTTCCTTATTGGCAGCTGGCGGTGTTGATGTCTGTTATGAACCTCTGTACCGGTATTACAGTTCCTGCCATGACAACTGTGATCATGCAGGCTGCCGGGCAAAGACATGCGAATATCGCCGGTGCGGCGTTAAATGCAAACCGGCAAATCGGAGCCTTGGTCGGCGTAGCGATAACCGGGGTGATCATTCATCTGTCCGCCACTTGGTATGCCGGTGCCGGGTTTACATTTTTGATGATGGGGGCGGCATACAGCCTCGCTGCATTGCTTGTATGGCTGTTTCTGGCTGCCCATAACGGAACTGCTGCGTCAGAAAAAAATGTAAATCACTGATTGCGCTTTGTGGGAATATATAGTAAGATATAAAAAATTATTGAAACAACAGGCACTGATAAGGACACGAGATGCTTTTTACGGTTTCCAGAGAGGGAAGGACAGCTGAGATCTTCCTAACGCAGGGAAAGCAGCTTACCGCCTTTGAGCCGTATCGGGGAAAACAAGTATCTGATACCGTCATGCTGCGTTACAGCATCTTTAAGCCGATCACCATGTGTAATTGATCGGGAATTTGGGTGGAACCACGGATGATCAACACATTCGTCCCTTTTAGAGGGATGGGTGTGTTTTTTTATATGAACTACATAAATGCGTTGAAAAGGACACGAATGATAGTTACGGTTTTCAGAGAGGGAAGGAAAGGTGAGAGCTTCCCAGCTTAGGAATATCATTTACCGCCTTGGAGCAGCATTGGGGAACTGAAGTATCCAATGCCGTTTATGCTGCGTTATAGCACCGAGCCGACAACATAGTATTTGTCGGGAACTTGGGTGGAACCACGGGTTAATCACACACTCGTCCCTATCTGCGGGACGGGTGTGTTTTTTTATGAATTGAATACATGCGATGAAAAGGACATGAATGATAGTTACGGTTTTCAGAGAGGGAAGGAAAGGTGAGAGCTTCCCAGCTTAGGAATATCATTTACCGCCTTGGAGCAGCATTGGGGAACTGAAGTAACCAATGCCGTCTATGCTGCGTTACAGCACCGAGCCGACAATATCGTATTTGTCGGGAACTTGGGTGGAACCACGGGTTAATCACACACTCGTCCCTATCTGCGGGACGGGTGTGTTTTTTTATATACAACAATGAATAAGGAGTGTTCTAAAATGAGTAAACATGTGCACATTCAGCTTCCGGACGGACAGAACCAGGAATATCCGAAAGGCATCACAATCAAAGAAGCGGCTGGTTCTATCAGTTCCAGTCTGCAAAAGAAGGCTGCCGCAGGTCAGGTCAACGGCAAGCTTGTTGATCTCAGCTTTAAGCTGGAGGAAGATGCTGAGCTTTCGATTGTCACACTCGATTCACAAGAAGGCTTGCAGGTGCTTCGCCACACAACAGCGCACGTGCTGGCCCAAGCAGTAAAACGGCTGTACGGCGAAGTGTCATTGGGGGTAGGGCCTGTGATTTTAGACGGCTTCTACTATGACATGAAGCTGGGGAAAAGCTTGGCATCAGGAGACTTAGAGGCCATCGAAAAAGAAATGAAAAACATAATAAATGAGAACCTTGAAATCAAACGTATAGAGGTTTCTTACGAAGAGGCTGAAGAGGTGTTTGCACAAAAAGACGAGCGGCTCAAGCTTGAGATTTTAAAGGATATTCCGCGCGGGGAGGATATCACATTGTACCAGCAAGGGGAATTCGTTGACCTGTGCCGCGGGCCGCATCTTCCTTCTACAGGGATGATCAAGGCGTTCAAACTGACAAGAGTATCAGGCGCTTATTGGCGCGGAGACAGCAAAAATGAAGTCCTGCAGCGGGTGTACGGGGTTGCGTTTCAAAAGAAAAAAGATTTGGATGCGCACCTGCATATGCTGGAAGAAGCGGCAAAACGAGACCATCGCAAGCTCGGCAAACAGTTAGGGCTGTTTATGTTTTCTGAAGAAGCGCCGGGGATGCCGTTTTATTTGCCGAAAGGGCAGATTGTCCGCAATGAGCTGGAGCGCTTCTCGCGTGAGCTGCAAACAAATGCCGGCTACGATGAGGTGCGTACGCCGTTTATGATGAATCAGCGGTTATGGGAGCAGTCAGGCCATTGGGACCATTATCGCGACAATATGTACTTTTCAGAAGTGGATGATACAAGATTCGCAATGAAGCCGATGAATTGCCCCGGCCACATGCTCATTTTTAAAAACAGCCTGTATTCTTATCGGGATCTGCCAATTCGCATGGCGGAATTCGGACAGGTGCACCGCCATGAATACAGCGGCGCTTTAAACGGAATGCTTCGCGTTCGGACGTTCTGTCAGGATGACGCCCATATTTTCGTTCGGGAGGATCAGATTGAGAGTGAGATCAAAGAAGCGATTCGGCTGATTGATGAGGTATATCGGACATTTGGTTTCGAGTATTCAGTTGAGCTTTCGACTCGCCCGGAGGATTCATTAGGCGATGACAGCCTTTGGGAAGCGTCGGAACGTGCCTTAGCACGCGTCCTTGAGGAGCTTGGCCTCTCTTATGAGATCAATGAAGGTGATGGGGCGTTTTACGGGCCGAAAATTGATTTCCACATAAAAGATGCCCTGAAACGGAGCCACCAATGTGCGACAATTCAGCTTGATTTTCAAATGCCGGAAAAATTTGATTTAACATATATCAACGAACTCAATGAGAAGGTTCGTCCCGTTGTCATCCACAGAGCGGTTTTCGGCTCGATCGACCGTTTCTTCGGTATTTTGATCGAGCATTACGGCGGGGCTTTCCCAGTCTGGCTCGCACCGGTCCAGGTTCAAATCATACCGGTTTCGCACGTTCACTTAGACTATTGCAGAAAGGTGCAGGCGGAGCTGAAGCAGGCGGGGATAAGAGCCGGCATTGATGAGCGCAATGAGAAGCTCGGCTATAAAATCAGAGAATCGCAGGTGCAGAAAATCCCGTACGTGCTGGTGCTTGGAGATCATGAGGAGCAGGAGAATGCGGTAAACGTCCGCCAATTCGGACATCAGCAGAGTGAACACGTTCCTTTCCAAACTTTTAAAGATAAACTTGTCAAACAGGTGGAAAATCGAGGCATGTAGGATAAAAGCTGTGAATTCACATTTTGCTTTTTTGACTTTCCCTATTCGGAATCAGTAAAATAATAAGTAAATCATATCGTTCGTATGTTATGAATGCATCTCGAAATGGGGAAATTGACATGGACCATGACAAACTGGAAGCAAATTTGCTGGATCACGCACTTACAAAATATTTGAAAAGCACGAAGCAATTAGATGAAGCCACCGTTCCGAAACACGTGAATAATGTAAGAGGGTTTATTCTGCGGATCATATACAGACATGGGAGCTGCACCATAAAGGATATTTTGAAGGAGGTCACACTGTCTCCCTCTGCCACGACCACAGCTCTGAATCATTTAGAGCAGGAAGGGTTTATTGAGAGATCCAGAAATAACAATGACCGCCGCACTGTATGGATTACGCTTTCTGAATCGGGCCGGGGAGCGGCTGAACAAATGATCGAAAACCGCCAGCAGCTGATTGACGGCATGTTTGAACGTTTAACAGCCGAAGAGAAAGAGACGTTCTTGGCGATTATTGCGAAGCTGGCTCAATAGGGATAATAAAAGCCGATGCGCGAAGCGCCGGCTTTATAGAGATTATTCCATATCGCTCAGGCGTTTGCCTGCGACGGCATAATGGTCTTTTCTCATTTCTTCTATAAAGACAACAATTTTTTCTTCAGAAGCACCGGTTGTTTCCTTTACGGCTTCTGTTACTTTCTCGACAAGATTGCGTTTTTGCTCGTCTGTACGGCCTTCGAGCATTTTGACAGTTACGTATGGCATGGGTGCTGAATCCTCCTTTATCTCGTTTCCTCTCTTTAGAAAAAGAGGCTTCTTATAGTATACTGAATAAAGTAAATTCTTGCATTTTGAGAAAGAGGGATATCTCACTTGGACCGTTTTTTATATTATCCGTTATCTTTAATGCCATACCTCGTCATCACGCTAATTGTGTCGTTTACGATGCACGAGCTTGCCCACGCTTATGTCGCATACAAATTCGGTGACGATACGGCGAAAAAACAAGGAAGACTGACGCTGAATCCCATTAAACACCTTGATCCGTTCGGAACCATTTTGATTTTGGTGGCCGGCTTCGGGTGGGCGCGCCCCATTCCCGTGAATCGACGCTTCTTTAAGAAGCCTCGGCTTGCCGGTGTGCTCGTATCTATAGCCGGGCCCGTCAGTAACCTGATTCTTGCGTTTATTGGTTTCTTTTTGTTAGTGTTGATGCATGCGTACGGAATGGAAATGCTTGCGGCGTTCAGCACGGGGCTGGATCAGTTTTTTTCTATTTGGATACAGCTGAATCTTGTCTTGTTTTTATTTAATCTGCTGCCGCTTCCTCCGCTCGATGGCTATCGAATTATAGAAGATCTCGTTCCGCCGGGCGTGCGTGCCAAAATGACGCAGGCGGAGAGCTACGGCTTTATCGTATTTTTGGTGCTGTTTGTGACACCGCTAGGATCTTACGTGCTGTGGCCGATGCTCAATGCAGGAAGAGATTCGATTTTAAAGCTGTTTTCAGCGATATTTCAACCGCTTTTGTAGGAGGTAGAACTTCATGGAAGAAAAAAAGAAAAAATCAATCGGGTTTAATATTATCAAAAGTGATCCGACAGACGGACACGGCGGTTTTGGCGTAGGGGCACTCAGCCTTGATAACATTTCTCCCGTATTCGTTGATGTAGAAGAAAAAGAAGCGTTCGTAGACATCGGCGCCATGCATGCCCGCAGCACCGTTGAAAAAGGAATTAAATTTCTCCCGAATAAAGAAGAAGTGCCGAACGGAAAACCATACTGGCTTGTGTGGGTAACGATTGACAGAAAAGAAGAGGGGCCTTATTACGCTGGTGTGACAGCCTGTGAAATGACGGTCGACAGAAGCATCAGAAGAGGCTACAAGTCGCTGCCTGAGCATGTGAATTTGATGGATAAATCCATGAAACGGAAAATCATCGTTGATAAAATGGACGACAGCTCGAAGCGTGTACTAGGCGAATTTCTGAAAAAGCATGATCAGGGCCTATGGGACCGTTCCTCAGATGAGTTAAAAACGAGCCTGCTTCCGGAAAACAATTAATTTATGAATTTTCTGTGAACTTTTAAAGTATTTGAGATATTTTTCGTAAACATTGAGTAAACTGGTGATACAGAAATAGGACATGGAAAATCCCGAGCCGAAACAAGACTCGGGGTTTTTCATTTTTAGGGGGATATGAGTCGGCGACTGGGAGATGAAAGCTGGCGTCGAAGAAATGAGAATTTCACCACTTTATCCCAAAACTGATTGTTCAGCTCGATTGTTTAACATTCTTCCATCGATTATGAAGGAACCATACGAATAACCCGGCCTCCGAGGAGCCGGGTTATTTTCAATGATGTCGCCCCAGCCATTTGTCCCACCACTTTTTCTCGGAAGCGGGCTTTTCTTTGGATGGAAGCCGGTCTTTTGTTTGTTTTGCGGGTTCTGCCCCGTAGCACATGTTTGCTGGTTCTGTGCCTTTCACAAAATATGTGTAATGCTTAGCGGCACAGCCGGGACCTGATGAGTAGCCTGTTTCCGGATCAATGTACACACCGGTTACGCCTTTTGGCGGCTTGAACGCGGTTTCTGGTTCGCCTTTGAGCGCGTCCTCCATGAAGTCCGCCCAAATGGTTTTAGCATAGCTTTTTTCTTCGACCGAGTCGATGGTGCTGTTTTTGTCATAGCCGGTCCAAACACCTGCGGCCAGCTTCGGATTGAAGCCGATCATCCAGCTGTCTGCGCTGGTGGTTCCTGATTTTCCGGCATACGTTCTTGTCAGGCGGTTGGCTATCGTTCGCCCCGTTACCGACGTATATCCATTTAAATCGGTATCAAACATGCCTGTCATCATACTCGCTGTGACAAAAGCGGCTTTTTCATCAAGCACTTGTTTATGCTGATTCGGGTTTTCGTACAGCACGTGGCCGGCTGCGTCCGTTACCCTTGAAATAAAAGTCGGTTCGATTTTCTTTCCGCCATTTGCGAGCATGGCATAGGCGTTGACCATCTCAATCGGACGTACGGGTTCGGTGCCGAGTGCCAGGGACGGCAGTGCTTGAAGATGGGCGGTAATGCCGAATTCCTTTGCCGTCTTTACAAGTTTGTTCGTGCCGAGAAAAAGATGCGTTTTCACAGCGTAAATATTGTCGGAAAGCGCCAGCGCCTGCAGAAGCGTAATCGGCTTGTTGGCATAGTATCCGTTATAGTTGCTTGGAGAATAGGTTTCTCCCTTTGCATCAATTTGAAACTCGGTTTCTTCGCTTTTCATCAAAGTGACTGGCGTAAATCCGCTCTGAATCGCTTTATAGTACAGCAACGGCTTGATCGTCGAAGCAGGCTGGCGCTTCGCCTGTGTCGTCCGGTCAAACGGGCTTTTTTGATAATCCCTGCCGCCGACAAGGGCGAGAACGTTTCCGGTGCGGGGATCAATGGCTGAAAACCCGACTTGAATGTCAGATCCCCCGTTAACCGTTTCGGTAATGGTCTCCTCGGCGATGCGCTGCATCCGTTTATCTACCGTTGTATAGACGTTTAACCCGCTCGTTTCAATTTGCTCCCGTGTCATGCCGAGCTTTTTCTCCAGTTCTCTCATGGCATTGTCATAGAAGTAAGGAGCCTTTCTCTTGGAAACTTGTTTATTCAAAGGCTGATAGGAAAGAGGTTCCTTGATCAGTTCATCCGCTTTCTTCTGGCTGATCATCTGCTGCTTTTCCATCATCCGCACAATCGTTTTCTGGCGTTCCTTGGCCTTCGTCTCATTGACATACGGTGAATAGCCGGAAGGGCCTTTCGGGATTCCTGCCAAAAGCGCCGCCTCCGCATCCGTCAGGTTTTTGGCATGCTTGCCGAAATACAGGCGGGAAGCTGCTTCAATGCCGTAGGCGCCGTGGCCGTAGTAAATCGTATTTAAATAGCCTTCTAATATCTCGTCCTTAGAATAGTTTTGTTCCAGACGGATCGTGTAGAACGCCTCATTCCATTTCCGTTTCCACGTTTTGTCGTGTTCAAGGTATAAGTTTCTCGCATATTGCTGGGTGATGGTGCTTGCACCCTGAACCTTGGCAAATGCTTTCAGGTCGGCAAGCGCCGCGCCGGCCATGCGTTTATAATCAAAGCCGTGATGATCGTAGAAATTCTGGTCTTCAATCGCCACTGTCGCTTTTACGATCGTCGGATTCATGTCCTTTAAGGGGACCCAATAGCGCTTTTCGCCGTAGTTCGTTTCCCCGAGCTTTGAGCCGTCACTCGCATACAAAATCGTGGATTGCGGCACTTGCACCGAGGGAGCGCCCTGGTATTTGGCTATCAAAATGACAGTCATAAACACGGCAGCTGCCGCCAAGGCCGCAAAAGCCCCTAAAAAGATAAAGGCGCGAACGGTTTTCAGCGTCAGTCTCAGCCGTTTATTTGTCATTGCATCCACAACGGGTTTCCCCCTTTTTTTATGTTTCTACTATTATGAGAAAAAAAGATCGTTTTTAAACATCGCAGAACAGGACGCATCTTTACTTTTTCCCCGCCATCCTCTATACTTTTTCCTTAGGTGAAAATGAGATTTCAACCGAGAATAAAAGCTGATAAGACGCTTACAATAAATGAATACAGCCTCGAAAGGGAGATGACAATTGAGCGAACTTTGGTACACAGAGAAGCAGACGAAAAACTTTGGCATTACGATGAAGGTTAACAAAACGTTACATACAGAACAAACGGAGTTTCAGCATTTAGAAATGGTGGAAACAGAAGAGTTCGGCAACATGCTGTTTTTGGACGGCATGGTGATGACATCTGAAAAAGACGAATTTGTTTATCACGAAATGGTGGCGCATGTGCCATTATTTACGCACCCAAATCCGGAGCACGTTCTCGTAGTCGGCGGCGGTGACGGCGGCGTTATCAGAGAAATCCTGAAGCACCCAAGCGTGAAAAAAGCGACACTTGTAGATATTGACGGCAAGGTGATCGAATACTCTAAAAAGTTCCTTCCTTCTATCGCAGGCAAACTGGATGATCCGCGCGTTGACGTGCAGGTAGATGACGGATTTATGCACATTGCAAAATCTGAAAATCAATATGACGTCATCATGGTAGATTCGACTGAACCAGTCGGACCGGCTGTAAACCTGTTTACAAAAGGATTCTACGCAGGAATCGCTAAAGCGCTGAAAGAAGACGGCATTTTTGTCGCACAGACGGACAACCCATGGTTTACACCGGAATTAATCACAAATGTACAGCGCGACGTGAAGGAAATCTTCCCGATTACGAAGCTGTATACGGCGAACATTCCGACATATCCAAGCGGTTTGTGGACATTTACAATTGGCTCGAAAAAATATGATCCGCTTGCAGTGGAAGACAGCCGTTTCTTCGATATTGAGACGAAATATTACACAAAAGATATTCATAAAGCGGCGTTTGTTCTGCCGAAATTTGTGAGTGACCTGATTAAATAATGAAGGTATGGCGCAGGAGCGAATCTTGCGCTTTTTTACAGGAAAGCGAGGGTATTATAGATGAGATTTGATGAAGCTTATTCAGGAAAAGTATTTATCGCGAGCCGTCCCGAGTGGGAAGAGGCGGACGCCATTCTTTACGGCATGCCGATGGACTGGACAGTCAGCTATCGCCCGGGCTCACGCTTTGGTCCAAGCAGAATCCGTGAGGTGTCAATCGGCCTTGAGGAATACAGCCCATATTTAGACCGCGATCTGGCTGACTTGAACTTCTTTGACGCTGGCGACATTCCGCTGCCGTTCGGAAATCCGCAGCGAAGCCTGGATATGATTGAAGAGTACGTGGACAGCATTTTAGAAAAAGGGAAGTTCCCAATGGGTATGGGCGGGGAGCACCTCGTGTCATGGCCTGTCATTAAAGCGATGTACAAGAAATACCCAGACCTTGCGATTATCCATTTTGACGCACATACAGATCTTCGTGTTGATTATGAGGGAGAACCGCTTTCTCACTCCACGCCGATCCGTAAGGCGGCAGAATTGATCGGACCGCACAATGTGTATTCATTCGGAATCCGTTCCGGCATGAAAGAAGAGTTTGAATGGGCGAAGGAAAACGGCATGCACATCTCAAAATTTGAAGTGCTTGAACCGCTGAAAGAGGTGCTTCCGAAGCTGGCGGGCCGTCCGGTTTATGTCACAATTGACATTGACGTATTAGACCCTGCACACGCACCGGGTACAGGAACGGTTGACGCCGGCGGCATCACGTCTAAAGAACTGCTTGCATCGGTCCATGAAATTGCGCGTTCAGAGGTAAACGTAAAGGGCGCTGATTTAGTGGAAGTCGCACCGGTGTATGACCACTCAGAGCAAACGGCAAACACAGCCAGCAAAATCATCCGTGAAATGCTGCTTGGGTTTGTGAAATAGTTTTTAATAAAAAAGGGTCTGAATTACATCCAGGCCCTTTTTTATCTTTTAATTATTTAAAGTCATTTTATAAGAAATTCTTTTATTAGATTCGTCGTCTATTACAGTATAATAAGCAGATACTTTTGATGATTCAGGATTGAAATTTTTATAATTTACTTTTTCGTCGGGATACAAACTTAATCCTACATATCCTAGTACTGTTTTCCCTGGTGGAATCTCTGTATTGAATTGATACTTATCCGGCAAATCATAATTATAAGGCATCAATTGTTTATTATATTGATACTGACCAAAAAATAAAAAGTTTTTTCCGTCCGGTGAAAGATCTTCTAGAGTAATTTTATGATTAGAAGTATTTTCAGCATTAAAAGGCAAAATGTATATATATTTTATGGAATTTGTATCTTTATCAAATGACTTGACCGGCTTTAATGGTTTTAAAATATGAAATTTTATTCCTTTTCCTGTATCGATTGTTTGGTTTGCGGCAATATTAATATTTTTTGGAGTATATTTATCATTTTGGGCATTCACTGTATAGAAACGAACACAGCTGAATGTTACTATTATTAATAAAACAATAAAGAAAATCCAACGTTTATTCATCTGTATCCTCCAGTTTACCTTCACTAATATCAATAATTCTGTCGACAACACTATTTTCACATAGCGTATCATCATGACTAGCCACTACAATCGTTGTGCCGTTTTCTTTTTCGGTTTTTAGGATATCCAGTATAAGATTAATCCCTTTTTTGTCTAAGGCATTTGTCGGTTCATCTAAAAGAAGTAATTTGGGTTTTTCCATTATTGCTTGAGCAATTCCTAAGCGTTGCTTCATCCCTAAAGAATAGCGTTTGACTTTACGCTTATCTTCGGGGTCTAACCCAACTTTTCTTATTACTTCTTTGATTTCTTCATCAGATACTTTTTTCTTGATAGAAGCAAGGAATTTCAGATTTTGAAATCCCGAATAGACAGGGATGAAGCTCGGATATTCAATTAACAGACCTGTATGTTCAGAGAAGTCAATATCTTTTCCGATCACGAGGCCGTTAACAGAAACTTCGCCTTTTGTTAATGTTAGCAGTCCGGCGATGGCTCTTAAAATCATTGTCTTTCCAGATCCATTATGGCCTCTTAACACGACAAATTCGTTTTCTTTAATTGAAAAACTGATATCATCTAATACATGATTTCCCTTTAATTTTTTTACTATATTTTTACACTCGATATACGACGTCATATTTACTCTCCTAAAATATCTGTTTTTTTAATAAAAACTAGGCTAATAAAAGTACAAGCTGCACAGAAAATAAGTGCAATTAATAAAAAGTCAGAGGCATGAAAAAAACGACCATCTGAGTAGTTAATGTTCATGCGCGAATAATCAATAAAAGCCCACTTTCCAGCCATAGCAAATGAAGCGATGAATAAAGAGCTGTGAAAAAAAATAGATATTACAATATAAGCAACAATAATAATAAATGCTGATATAAAAGATATCATGAAAGTTAAAGTTTCTAGCAAAACTGCATACATAAACGAAACTAAGATTTGAATTAACATAAATAATATTACCTTGCTGTTCAGTTCTGCTGTAAAGCCATTAAATGAGGTAAATAACATAATGTATATAAAAAGCCATACACACCAAATAGATACAATCAGAACAAACAGTGACAGAAGTTTGCTGAATATATATACTCCTTTTTTGGGGAGTTTTGGAAGGATATAAGCTCCAGAAATTTGAATGTCACTAAACATAAAATTACCCACAATCAACAAAGGCAGCACTTGAAAACTAATCCATTGTAGAGGGATAGATAATCTATGCTGTGTATATAAGATATGTAGATCAAAGAAATTCATCGAATGAAATAGTGTGGTCAGGCTGTCGGAAAAACTTTGATGTTCTAGCTGTCCCGTCTTATTGCTATTCCAGAGGAAGCACAAAAGAAGGAGGGCAACAGCTAAGCTAATGACAAAGTATGTAATCTTACTTTCATTGAAACGCATGACAATATCACGTTTCAGCATATTCATAAAAGACAATCAGTTTGCTCCTTTCTCCTCAACCTGCTGTAAATAATTGCGTCGCTTTATAGATTCTATAGAAATCCCGAATAATAACAACATAATCCCTAATCTAATCAATAATAATTCAGCCGAATCACTTAATTCCAGTACAAAACCATTTAAAAAGAGCATACCATTACATGCAAGGTAATCAATTAAAAATAAAAGAATGAATAGAAAAACTACAATGATTTGATTCAAATACAGTAAAATAAATGAAACAACATAACAAATGAAAATAAATGCAAAGACATGAGTGATGAAAGATATCGGGGTCACATACAATAGTCCCGTATCATTGAATACACATAAAGTATATAATTCACCCATAATGATAATCCCGTATACTGCTGAAAATAAAAGTGTTTTTAAAAGGTATATCATTGTTAGATAAGGTGCATTGTTTACTCGGATTACAGTATAAATTGAAAAGTAATCGGATGAGATCAAAACAGAAAATACAACGGCAGCAGGGCATAAAATAGAAACGAGATGCCAATAGGAAAAAATATTTTCCAGTACAAAACTATCATCACTACCATTTTCTTGATGAAAAAAGAAATAAACAGCAATTAACTGCAGCAGTAATGCGACGGTGATACCCGGCCACTTCATTCTTAATGTTGATTTTAGAGTATTATAATAAAACACGGCGTTTTTTTCCCCACATATAAAGTAAAGTAGTTACAATGAACACGCTAAGGTTCAAATAAATAAACTTATCTACACTCAAAAACCCTCCATCGTTAACAATATATTTCATTGGATTGTAATGGTTGTTGAGTAAAGTAAAGCCTATCAAATTAATTAAGAAAGGTATGATATAAACAAAATATTTCTTTTTAATAAAAAATGATAAAGCTAATCCAATGGAAGAGAGAATGGCACCGTACAAACCATTTAGTATAAATAAAATGAGAGTATAAATCAGCGAGTTTTCATAATAAAGGTTTGCTAAATCAGTTCCGCCCAAAACGATTGGGTCCATATAATTGACGATTCCGTCCGGATTTACTGAAGGATATGTCATCATCAGCAAGTAAAGGTTTAATAATAACGGTAAAAAAATAACCAAAAAAGAAATCACAACATTCAATCCGAATAATACTGTAAAGTATTTCTTTTTAGTTGTTTTTGTTATAACATTCATAAAAAATCCAGTATTTTTATCTTCACGGTACATACCGGACATTGGAAGTGATGCTAATAACGGAAGAATGAGAATCCAGACAGTCTGAGCTGAGGTTGTATTTCCTTCTGCAATATTCGATAAAAACGGTGAGTTATGGATTTCATAAGGAAGATTGATCTTCTGATGAAAGAAGAGTATACCTAGATAACTGACGATCATAAGAACGATACTAATGAATAAAGAAAAATAAATCTCTTTATTTTTCAATAAACGCTTTAAAAAGAAAGAAATCATGTGCGAGGCTCCTGTTTTTTTATTAAAACTCTGTGTGAGTTTTGGATAGTTTTATTTTAATAAACAATCTTGAAGAGTGGATATTATTTTTACCTTAAAAAGCGATCTTACATGTTTAATGTAAGATCGCTTTGTTTTGAGAAAGCTATTAATAGATTGTGTAATTTCCCTTAGGTTTTACGCTGTCAGGACTCCAATCAGTTGAGAAGGAATCACTGCTGCGGCTGTAACCGCCAAACCTTACGGGTACATTTCTCCCGTAATCTTCAACAGCAGTGTTGGAAAATAAGTATGTATGACCCGGGTGTACTGTTCCTTCGTGAGTTCCACCACCGGATACATTGTGCCAGTCGCGCCCGCCAGAGTGAACGTTTTTATCTGCCTCTGCCCATACATTAAATTTACCTCCATCATCTTTCTTTAGGAGATGCATATACATGTAGCTTCTATTTTGTTTTCTTCGAGCAGTTGTATAGTCGTAAGGGCTGTACCATCTGAAAGTAAAATGCACCCTTGAATCGCTCGTATTTGCTTTTGCATGAACCGCCTGTGTAACACCCAGTGAGGAAACTGCGATCCCAAACATGATGATGAGTAAACTAATCCTTTTTTTGAATTGAACTTTCAAAATAAATCCTCCATTTTTAAACTCCAATTGAAGTGATACTGAACTTAAGTCATATATATATTAGTTCAAAAAAAAGGAAAAGTAAACATATTTTTATTTTTTCATATAATAAAAATTATCTTGTTTCCTATGTTTGTGGGTTAGGTAACCAATTTAAATTAGTTAGTAATAATATTTAGAGATTCAAAAAATAAAACTTTTGTCCCGATTGTGTATTTAACAAAAAACAACCGGTGAAAACCGGTTGTATTCATTAAATCATTCCTCGTTGTGCAACTTCAATTTGGTGTGTAGGTGCATTTGCAATAGTTGTTGCCACGAACACAGTGCTTAGAGCCAGACAAGAGAGTAATAGTTTAGACTTCAATTTCATACAAACTCACTCCTCCTTGAATAAGTTGCCTTACTTGTTCCACCTTCAAAAAATAAGCAGAAGCTTTTTGAAAATTTTTACGTTCATGATAATATTTTGCCACATCAATAGCGAAATCTTCAAGATCAGCATACAACATTTTACTTTCGAGAAAATCAAAAAATCCTTGAATTGCTTCTTCATCCGGGCCTGATAAGTATAAAGATTTCAAAAATTCAAACTCTGATAAATATATTACATCTCCGGCCTTTTGTGAAAAAGCCATTCCCTTACTATGGTATTCATGAGCTTTATCCATTTTTCCTAATTTATAATGGATCTGTGTAATTAAAAAATACGCTTGAGGTAAGGAAGGAAGAATATTTGATTCTTCAAAAACAGCTATTGCTCTTTTGAAATAAGTTATGGCATCCTCATATTGGCTTTGGCTGTTTTTACAAAGCCCGATATTGTACAAAGTTCTTCCCATTAATTGGGGCTGCTTTTCAGCTTCTGCCATAGAATAAGCTTTTTGAAAATGTGAGACGGCATCCTCATACTGTTTTAAATCTAAAAAATTGGTGGCAAATAAAGAATGACACTGCAGCAATCTTATATTATAAGCTTCATTTTCTTTGTATATTTCATATGCTTGCCGTGCATAGTCCATTGAAAAATACGTTTGTTTCATATAGTAATAAGATTCAGACATCTTAAAGAAAAACTCAGCTTTCTCTATCCGATCCTTAACGAATATCAGCTTGCTTTCGGCCTTTTTGAAAAATTTAATAGCCGACAGATATTCCCGCTGATCCAGCTCATACATGCCTCTGAAGAAATTAAAATAGTACTCAAGCAGACCAGTTAAACGAGCCTGTTTTTTATCAATCTCAAGCAGCAGATCAGACAGTCTCGGCTGTTCCTCAATTCTCATTTTTTCTAACGGTTCAAGGTACTCAAGCATCAGGTTGTGCCGAAACTCCATCAGTGAATAGTACAAATGAAGGTCTTGATCTTCTTCCATTTGATCCAGCTCTTGCTTGATTTCTCGTCGCAAGTATTCTGCATCGGGTATGCTAAATCGGCGTATGTACATATACCATTCGTTAATCTTTTCTCCGATGGAAGAAGAAGATATGACACCTGTCACGTTTGCAAATCCCTCCCTTCATAATTCTATATATGTCATATTTTATCATCAACATTCTTGTGAGAAGCGCAAAAAAACCGCAATTTTTTCTTTCGTTACACCGCATGTTTGGAGATATATTTTCAAAAAGAAGCTTTTACCCTCAGCAATTTGTACAAGCAAACACGTTAACCTTCCATATTCTGTTATATCTGCGTGAGCAGTGTATGTCTGAAAAGGAAGTGAAGGAATGAGAAAAAACAAGCTTTCCTTTAAAGAAAAAGCAGGAGCAGAACAAGAAGAGTGCTTATGTTTTTGTGAGGGAGAAGCAAGCCGAGAAGCCATGTTTCAAGCGCCGATTGAATTACCTGAAGGATTTGTCGTTGATCCGGCTGAAGCTGTTGCAAACGTGACGTGGAATGCAGACAGCCTTTCTTGTGTCAGTGACCGTTGCTTAATTCAAACGGGGCCAGAGCCTGATGAGATCGGTGTTCAATTTGCAGTGCGCCTGCAGGGAACCGTTACGCTACTCGTCAGTGTCTCACCTTTGCTAAATCAATATGGACAAGGGGACGGGGCTGTTTCCGTCATTCACAATGCAGAAATCGATCAAGTCGTCTATTATTCCGATGAACCGGATGATTGCCCGGATATCAGTGACATCACGATTGAGAACCTTGTTGTTGTTCCGCCCTTTTACGGCAGTCCTTTATCGGTGACGGGGACGATTGTGCTTGTACCGGAGCCGGAACCCGTTTATGCGTTTACAGCGAATCCAAATGATCAATCAGTTTCTGTGATTGATACAAACACTCATTCTGTTGTGACAACGATTGCTCTTCCGTACAATCCGGCAGGTATTGAAATTACGCCAGATAAAAGCGCTGTGTTTGTCTTACATCCGAACAATAATGTGATTTCTGTCATCGATTATGACACATTAACAGTGACAGCAACTATATTGCTGGATCAGCCGCCTCGATTGATTAGATTTATCCCTAATCATGAGTTTGCTTATGTTTTCACCGGTACTGCGGTTTATGTGATTGGAATTGATACGTTAACTGTGGATAGGTCGATTCCTGTAGAAGGGTATGATGTTGCAATCGATCCCAATGGGTTATTCGCCTATGTTCTAAATTTTGGTATAGTGCAAAAAGTGGACCTAACTACCGGTGAAGTCACAGGAACAATTGAACGAGAGCTTATCGTATCAACCATAGAAACAAATTGGCCGGAGCGGTATGCCTATGTATTAGAACAAGAATTCTTTTTTAATTATTTGACGGTTATTGATTTAAATACGTTTAAAATCAGCAGCACCCAAGAGCTGGAGTATGAAGGGGAATATCGAATGTTTACGAGTGGAGCAGAGGTGTATTTATATGACGGCTTCACTGGCAATTTATATTCTGTCAGTCCAAATGGAGCAGGCGTTATAGGAAATGTTCCGCAGTCGGCAAGAGACTTTGCGTTTACCCCGAATGGCGAGTTTCTGTATGCAACTCATGTTCTAGAACAGAGCATCACTGTTTACAACACGGATGATTACTCCGTGGAGACTGTCATATCTCTTGGGGTTTCACCGGGAGCTATTGCGATTTAATCAACTATATGTTGTGCATTTCTAAAAGGACGTGAAATCATGAAAAAGAATGATCTTTCTGCTTTACAGGAAAATTGTTTCTGTTTTTGTGATGAGGAAATTAGCCGGGAAGCGCCGTTTCAAGTGCCGATAGATATCCCTGAGGGCTTCAAGGTTGATTTGGCCGAAGTGTCAGCGGCTGTTACATGGAGTACAGACAATTTGTCCTGTATCAGTGAGCCTTGCTTAATCCAGACTGGGCCGGAACCAGAAGATATCGGTGTTCGATATGCTGTGAGAGTACAAGGGACCATTACGCTTCTTGTCAGTGTGTCGCCTGTGCGAAATCAATATGGACAAGGCAATGGGGCGGTTTCTATGATTCATACTGAAGAGATTGATCAAGTTGTTTATTATGCAGCACAGTCTGGCCGCTGTCCTGATTTCAGTCAAATGACAGTGGAAGATCTTCTCATCGTGCCGCCTTTCTACGGCAGTCCGCTCACGGTGGCCGGGACACTTGTTTTGCCGCCATCGCCAGACCCTCAATCGTATGTGTTTACTGCCAATACTGGAGACAGCACGGTTTCGGTTATTGATGCAGATTTAAACACTGTTGTAAAAACAATCCCTTTTTCTGACGTGCCAACTAATCTAGGCGTTACTTTCGATAAAGCATTCACGTATGTCCTCCATGGAAATACCAACCTTGTCTCAGTGATTGATAATAAAACATTAACCATCATAAATACCATTACTGTTGGAGGAGGGCCGAGAAAGATCGAATTTGATCCAACAGATGAGTTCGCATACGTGATGGCCGCCGGATCTATATATGTGATTAACACGGCCTCTCAATCGGTCATTGATGTCATTCCGATACCCGGCGCTTTAGACTTTGCTCTTGATCCGAATGGACAGTATGTCTATACCGCTAATGGAAGCAGTTGGTCGGTTGATAAATATGATGTAAATACTGGGCAGTTGGTAGAAAGTATCATAGATACATTTGAATTTCCCAGTTTAATTGCAACTCCTTACGCTGGAAATTTTGCGTACGTGTTGAATGGTGAGCTGTGGCCGAAAGGTGTAACGGAGATTAGTTTGTCACCATTAAGCAGGGGAGGAGACTTCAGCCGTTTATTTGAAACCCTGAGGACGATTGTATTTTCTCTCGATAGCACTAGAGCTTATTTTCTAGAGCCATATAGTGAACCGTTTCTCATTAATAACTTATACGTAGTTAATACGGCCAGACAGAGGATCATTGCAAACGTGTCTCTCCCCGGCGCTTTTGACCTCGCCGTAACGCCGGACAAACAGTATATTTATGCGGCACAGCCCAACGACAATGCTGTGACCGTGTACCGCACAAGTGATTATACAGCCGTGACGGTGATTCCGGTTGGCGCGGGTCCGTCTGCGATTGCAATGTAGCTATTTTATAGATCAAGAGAAGCGGTGCTGCGATAAGAGAATCGTTTATAAATAAATGATTCGATTTGTTGGATGGCAGCCAGGATAATCAGAAACAGAAGTTCACTTATAGAGAAACTGAGCATCCACCAAATCCCGGCAGCTGCCAGCACTCCCGCAAACACTTTTCTGAACAGGCTGCCGTGCCGGAAAAGCTGCCGCAAATACGTTCGCATGCAAAACAATAAATACAGGATCAGTAGCATCGCAAGTCCCATTGAAAGGGCAGGGGGCGTGTGAAGGCGGAAAGGGACGGCTTTAACGATTTCGAACATGCAGCCGAATATGATGACTTGGCACAACACGGCAGCCATCACGTATGTTTGGCGGACGTTTTTATAGCTGTCACGCAGCGATTTGACGTCTTCTGCATATCGGCTGCACAAGTTGTGTTGCTGAAAGTCACAGCAGCTTTGATGAGACTGTGTGAGTTTCTGAAAAGCTGCTGTCATGTTTTTCACGGATTGGGTGACATAATGAAGATAGAGAAAAGCAGGCAGCATCAGGAGGGCAGCGGTACAAGCCAGCAGTCCGAGCCGCACAGCATCATTGTTGATCATCTGTACATATTGGGCGGCGGCTTCGGCAACGGCCTGAACCCAGCCGAAGGAATAAGCCGCCATACCTATAAGCAGCAATAAAAGGGTAAAGACAGTGTTTTTTTTCATTGTCTGATCGCCTCTTTCTGAGAAACGTGAATGATCGCTTTGTTAGAAGATGCCATTGCATCAATGAGAGACAAGAAAACCTGCGCATCCATATCTTGAATGATGTGGTACATGTCAAGAAACGAGCAATCGCACCTGTCACACTCGGCTGCCCACTCGAAGCATTTACGCACATAATCGCTGTCATAAATGATCGCGTCTGTCAAAGAGTCCTTGCCGTATTGAAGCCAGGCGGCAACCTGTTCTTTTTTCTGTGTGACATAGTATGAAGCCACATCAATATAAGCTGAAGAATGGGTCCCTTGACTGTGAAGGATCAAGAAACCGCCATCCTCATAGATATAAGTCTCGGCTGACAAGCGATCGATTTCCAGGCGGTACGTTTGCTGAATTTCTTGAAAAAACGGTGAATCTAATTGAAATAGAATACGAGCCGCGATATCCCAATAAAGCTTTATCGACAACAGATCGTTTTGCCCGGGAAGTGCGCCGATCTGTAATCCGGTCCATGTATCTTCCATCCGCTCCTCATCACCCAGCACCATTTTTTGTGAGAGGGCTGGAGGGCATGCCGGGATGATTTTTCTTTCAGCATGATAATCCGGACGCTTTTCCAGCTGGAGGTGAGGAGGCAAAAGCGTTTCTGTATTTTCTGAGCCCCCAATCAAAAACAGCGTCATCCGATGGGCTTGGTAGGCAGCCTTATAGGCTTTTTGTAAATCACTGATGTCCAGCGCCTCAATATCTTCGATTCTGCCTGCGGGGAAAACGGCAGCTGGTGAGGAGGGAGAAAGCATGCTGATCAGCTGATAATGATATGAGAGCTGATGGTTAAGGTGTGCTGTTTGAATTTCGCTTGTAATCACAGCTTTTTCCTGAGCGACAATCTTCTTGTCAATTGAGTGGTTCCATAAAGCATCAAGCAGGATAGGGATCGATTGTCTGAGCCGATCCGGTAATGAGGTAAACATGAAATTGGTATCGGTGTAGGTAGTGAATGCGTTTAAAAGCGCGCCATGCGCAAAAAAATCACTGTACAGATTGCGGCCGTTATGCCAGAAGAGAAGATGCTCTAAAAAATGCGCTGTGCCATACGGAAGCAGTGTATCACCGGATTCTGCCCGTATACATACATTCCGGCTTCCAAAATCGATTTTTACATTGCACAGCCGCAGGTGGGCGCGGGGGAATTTCAATCTGAATATTTTTAGTCCGCTGTCTGTGTATCTGATATCGGTTCGTTCATCCAGCTGTTGAAAAAAGGCTTTCTTTTTCATCTCTTCATCCCCTTACTACATGAGCTCCGATATAATTGATGGTCGCTATGAATTGCAATACATCACGGCATGTAACCGCTGAGATGCCATCCAGCAAGGCTTCTTTCGTGCAGGAGAAGCGGCGCAGGACCCCCATATAGGCCAATAGACCTTCGGGAGAATCGAATTGCAGCAGCAATTCATTGCGTAAAAACTGCTTTGCCTGTTCTAGTTCCCGCTCATCTGTATGAAAAGCTGAGACAGCTTCCAAAACGCGCGGGGGAATGTCTTTCTCATGAAGCTGATCTGTACATATTGAAACAAGCAGCAAATTGTTCATGACATCGTAACGGGTGATAACGTGATAGACTGCCAGATCCTTCTCTCTGAAGTGCTTGAATAAAGCGGAATGGCCGTACTTTCCCAGTAATCCGTCTATTAGCTGTATTTTGATATAATCGCTGGCATCTTTCATCTCTCCGCAGTCAAATCCGAGTGTCAAGACGGAAGGACCTGCAGCGCTGCGTGTCTCTGTTTCAAAAACATGCCGGTTTACGGGTATTCTTCCGGACGTTACAGCGGACGTTTGCGGGGCATGTCCCCGAACATCACATGCTTGTACTTGTCCCAATATGTTCAGCTGTTTTTGCTGGGACACTAAATCAACGGTAAAGTCCGTTGCGTCGAGAAACCGTTTAGGATGAATCGCCTTTATCCTGTCTTTCCGGCCAAACATGCCTGTGCCGTACATCGGGTTTCCGAAGACCTCCTCAGCCAAGCGAGCCGCCGAGTAGGAGAAGGGATCAGTGAATTTCTTTTCGATTTTCAGCAGCAGCTCATTCCTGGCCTTTTCAACTGCTTCGAATGAAAGAGAAGAAGGGAAAGACAAGTCTGCAAAAGTTTTCATCAGGGCGTCAACATGAAGATTCCCGTTATATAATGGGTGAATCAAACGGGTCCCGCAGGTTTTCAGCTGCTGATCAAAAAAGAGATTCGCTGAGTACATGAAACGGCTGCCGGCAACACAACCGAAAGCGTCAATGATTTGCTCCTTCAGGTATGCGGCGGCGCCGTAAAAATAAATCGTTTCTTCCTCAGGTTCCGCCGCGCTTTCGATCGGTTTCAGAAAGCTCGCGGCGATTGAAATAGTTGAAAATTGATGAGTCTTCAGCAGGTTAACTTCCAAGCCGTTCTCTTTTGCTTGTATCAAAGAAACCACCATCCTGTTTTTGCAGGTAATAGACTATGACCAGACCGGCTAACGGAACGACCGCCAGGGAGACAGCGGTGCCGGCTAATGTGGCTAAGAATAGGGGGAGACAAAACAGATAAGACCGATATTTTGAGAAACCGCTCCATAGTTGCTGCTCCGTCTGCCAGCTGAAGAAGGGCCTTTTTTCATCCGCGGTTAACCTGATAAATGCTCCCGCCAGCAACAACTCAATGCACTGCAAAAAAGTGAGAGCTGAAATCGGACGGCCGCTGATGAAACCCACAATCATCACGACAAGGAGAAATCCGCTTGCCAATAGGCCTGAATAAAAGCGATATTTCGCCCAAAACATCGTTTTCCGCTTGATCGGAAGCGTGATGAGCAGCATCCGGTCATTTTTTTCAATCGAATACAAAAGGGCGATCGGCGAGCAGATGAGCAAAAGCGCGGAAATCACGATATAAATCACTTGCTGATTGAAGATGCCGGTATTCATCATCTGGAACGAAAAGAAGCCGCTGAACGCCGCCATTACCGCGTAATTTAACAGCATCGCTTTAGAAGAGATAAATCGGTTCCATTCTCTTTTGTAAAACGAAAATTCAGATCGCCGCATAAATGAATGCATCTTGCTCTGCTGCGGAGGTGCCTGCAGAAAGACAGGAAAGTCAATGACCACCGCCCACAGGATATGAACCGCGCAAAGCGGAATCGTGGCGGCCGGCATCAAAGCGACGCTGAGACATACACAGGCGAATATCGCCGCATGCAGCAGAAACATCCAGTTCTTCTTTTTGACGAAGTGGTTGCTTAGCACAACTCCGAAAATAATGGAGTAAACGGTAAAAAACGAAAACCTGCCGAGCCAAAACAATGTTTGCGCCCCTGACAGCGTTCCGTTTCCAAATAAGAACAGCGGTAAAATAAAAAAGAATAAAGTTCTTCTCAAACAGGTATCGACAAACAAAACGACACTCTGGGCGAGCCAAAAGCTCCGTGAAGAAATCGGCAGCAGGCAGCTCAGTTTCATATAAGATTCCTTCCATTGAGATGTCACAGAAAGAAACACCATATATGCGTTCATTAAGAGAAGCGCGAGTATGATATACGTTTTGCGCAACACCGATTCATCAATGCCGGCCTGGCGGATCAGCCCGATTTCAAACACGGCCAGAATGACAAGGCCTGCGGCAATGCGGATGGCGTCCTTTTTCCCTTGCCGGCTGTAAAGCTGTTTGAACAGCAAAGACATGATAGGGATTATGTTATTCATGGCCGATCACCTCAAAAAATTCCCGCCGCAGATCGGTCTCCTCTCCAATCGGAATGACTTTTTGGATCTGTTTGTTGTGAAGAATAGCCGCATAGTCACAAAATCTTTGCACGACATCGAGCAGATGAGAAGAAAACAAAATGGTCCCGCCTGCTTCACAGTACTCACACATTTTCTGATAAAAAACCTCTATCGATTCCACATCCAAACCGACGAGCGGCTCATCCAAAATAAACAGGGGAGCGCGCAGCAATAAGCCTGTCATCAATACAACTTTTTGCCTGTTCCCCAAGGACAGCTCCGAAATTCTCCTGTTGATGTATTTCGAAAAATGAAAGGCCTCGGCCAAACTGGCAAACTGCTGCTCTGAAAAATCCTTTTGATAAAGCGAATGGACGAAAGACACATAGTCCTTCGCCGTAATTTCTGTAAATAGCAGCGGATAATCGGCGGCGAAGTAACGGTGAGTCTTCAGCTGATCTGATGTTTTCTGCGGCATGCCGGCCTCCGCTTCAATTCCGCACAGTGTAAAGCGTCCGCTGAAATTGCGGTTCACGCCTGTCAGCGTATTAATCAGTGTCGTTTTTCCGGCGCCGTTTACCCCAAGCAACCCGTAAACGGCGCCTTTTTCTAAATGTAAATCTACTTGTTCTAAGATGACGTTGTCCCGTTCATACCAAACGGATACATCGTGTATATCCAAAATGCTCATCGCGAGTCAGCCTTCCGCGCGCGCATCCCGAACAGAATGGCAATGGCAATGAAAATCAGCGTAAACAGATAATCGCTTTTGACAAAATAGACGACTGCGCCGATGACAAAGATAAATGAAAGGATATACAGTAAAATTCTTCTTTGTGCTGGTGACAAATCGTTTCCCTCCTAAATAAGCTGGACCACGTCTTCTAATTGTTCATTTTTCGCCCAAGAGCAAATGTTTTTCCGGTGATATTTGTTAGAGTTCAGCCCTTTTAAGTAACAGCCTCCGCAATAGCCGCTGAACGGGCATTTGTCTTTCATGCAATGTTCGCTGAACCGCGGCGCCTGCGCTTGCCACAGTTTATGGACGAGAGGGGAGTTAAAGATGCTTTCATAGGAATCATGAAAAATATTTCCCAATGAAAATTCCTTTGGAAAGAGGGCGCAAGGACGTACTTCGCCGAACGGGCTGATCACAATGGACTTCCAGCCAGCGCCGCAATTTGCCGCGCGTTTTCTCTCATAAGGAATAATCGGAATCAGATCTTTAAACTCATCAATCACATTTTGCTCGTATTCCATAAACTTGCGGTGCTGCTCGGCGTCTTTCGTTGGATGGACAATATCCCTGCCTCTTCCGAAATCGTCAACCCAATTGTAAGAGAACGCCTTCGCCCCGAGATCCCGAACCTTTTGGGCCATATCGTGGATTTCCCACATGTTTTTTTCGAAGACAGACATGGCGACTCTGACAAATATACCGTGGTCACTCAACAATTTTATCGTTTTACAAGTTTGGGCAAAAGAGCCTTTTCTCCCTCTAAAGGAGTCATGGACCTCGGAATTGACACTATCAAGAGAAATGCCGACGATGATTTTTTGCTTGTAAGCCTTCAAAAGCTCCAAACTCTCTTTTCGCATGAGTGTTCCGTTTGTTAAGACAGCGACTTTTTTGAACTTTTTACACACATAGTCAAGAATCTCATTGGCATTTGGATGGACAAAAATTTCTCCGCCTGTGATTTCGCATGTCAATACACCGTTATCAAACAGCATATCAGCCGTTTTTTTGAATTGCTCAATCGACACGGTGCCGAGCGCTTCAGGTGAGCTTTCCAAATAACAGTGGGCGCATTTCAAATTACAGCGGTGCGTCAGTTCAAAGGTGGCGTGCAGGGGCATCGGAAATTCATTGCTTCCGCTCGTGGTGATTGTATGGCGGCTGGCCCGGTTTCCAAGCTGGATCACCTGCTTGTTCTGGAGCATGTTGAGCATGTCGTAATACCAATCTTTATGGTCTTCCGGTGATTCATCATACACTGCACATTGCTCAGCTAAAATCTGCTCAGCTGTTTTTTGGCCATCCATGCGCATGCAGAGCTCGTAAGCCGTTTTGTTGAGATCCAAATACTCAAAGTCAGAAATGGAGACATTATCGCGCAAGTAGTCGATTTCTAACACGCCGCCCTCAGGAAGCTGGTGAACTCTTACACTTTCATTAATAAATGGAAACATCTGCTCTATAAACAAAATACCATCCCCTATACATATGATTCAAATGAAAAACGGTTGTGTATGTATATCCAAGAGGTAGATTTTAGTTAAAAATTGTAATTTACCCAAAAAGGGCATAGTAGAATGACTATGCCCTTTTGGGAGATCCTTACCCCCATAGACCGAATAGACCTGTTGCACCGGCAATTTCAAAATCAGGGATAGGACCGTCCACTAGACAAGCGGCTCCGATCGAGCATGTTGCACAACCTTTGTTTTCTACAATGACAGCTTTTTTCATAATTGAATCCTCCCTTTTTTTGTTTTTCTAGCAGATCTATGTTGTACTTTTATCTTAAAACTATCAAATTACTAATTCAATACATATATTTTGAAAAAAATGTGAAAAGGAAATGATAGATTTCGGAAAAATGTAACATTTCCTAAAGGTAATTAGTGATATGATTTTCTCTTCTATATAAGGAAATGCTTTTTATGAGGTTTATCTTCAAATCTGATGAGCAATGATGGTAAGATAGAAGCAGTTGAAGTTTACAAACCGAATGATTATACTATTCAAGTCAAAGTGGAATGATGAAAAGGACGTGTCAGAATGAAGCAAGAGACACCGATAACACTCCATGTGAAGTCTGTGATCGAGGATGACGGAAACCAAGAAGTCATCGAATTCCGCACCACCGGATTTTACTATGTAAAACAAAATAAAGTGTATCTATCTTATTATGAAGAACACGACTTAGGCAAAGTCAAAACGATTGTGAAAGTAAGCGAAGGCGAAGTCCTGGTCATGAGGTCAGGCGCTGTCAAAATGAATCAGCGTTTCGTAACGGGAGCTTCCACAATTGCTAAATATAAAATGTCATTTGGTGAGCTTGAGCTGAAAACAAGCACAAAATCGATTCAATCTGATCTCGATGAAGAAAAAGGCCGTATCAGCATCGCATATGACATGCATGTCGGAGACGAGCAGGAGCATTTACATAATATGACGATCACGTATGAGGGAGGAACTCACGCATGAACATTGCGGAACAAATGAAGGACGTGCTGAAAGAAGAAATCAAAGCGGCCGTTCTGAAAGCGGGACTGGCTGAAGAAAGCCAGATTCCCAATGTTGTTTTAGAAACACCGAAAGATAAAACACACGGCGACTACTCAACGAATATGGCGATGCAGTTGGCAAGAGTGGCAAAAAAAGCGCCGCGTCAAATCGCTGAAGAGATTGTCGCTCATTTTGATAAAGGAAAGGCTTCGATTGAAAAACTGGATATCGCCGGCCCGGGTTTTATCAATTTCTATATGAACAATCAATATTTAACAAAGCTGATTCCGTCTGTACTGGAAGCAGGGGAAGCATACGGGGAAACGAACATCGGAAACGGTGAACGAGTTCAGGTAGAATTCGTATCAGCGAATCCGACGGGAGACCTTCACCTCGGGCATGCGCGCGGGGCGGCTGTCGGCGATTCCTTGTGCAACGTGCTTTCAAAAGCGGGTTACGATGTAAGCCGCGAATACTACATTAACGATGCGGGAAACCAAATCAACAATCTGGCGCTTTCTGTTGAAGTCCGTTACTTTGAAGCACTCGGATTGGAAAAACCGATGCCGGAGGATGGCTACCGCGGTGAGGATATCATTGCGATCGGAAAGCGTCTCGCTGAGGAATACGGTGATCGTTTCGTTAACGAAGAGGAAAGTGAACGCCTCGCGTTTTTCCGTGAATACGGCCTGAAATACGAGCTGGAAAAGCTTCGCAAGGACTTGGAAAACTTCCGTGTGCCGTTTGATGTGTGGTATTCAGAAACTTCACTGTACCAAAATGGAAAAATCGACAAGGCGCTTGAAGCACTCCGCGAAAAAGGCCATGTCTATGAAGAAGACGGCGCGACTTGGTTCCGTTCCACGACTTTCGGCGATGATAAAGACCGCGTATTGATCAAGAAGGACGGCACGTACACGTACCTTCTTCCTGATATCGCGTATCATAAGGACAAGCTTGACCGCGGCTTTGATAAGCTGATCAACGTTTGGGGCGCCGATCACCACGGCTACATCCCGCGTATGAAAGCGGCAATCGAAGCGCTGGGCTATGAAAAAGGAACGCTTGAAGTAGAAATCATTCAGCTCGTTCACCTTTACAAAAACGGCGAGAAAATGAAAATGAGCAAACGGACCGGTAAAGCCGTAACGATGCGTGACCTGATTGAAGAAGTCGGCTTGGATGCCGTGCGTTACTTCTTTGCAATGCGAAGTGCAGACACCCATATGGATTTTGACTTAGATCTTGCTGTATCAACATCTAACGAAAACCCTGTGTATTATGCACAATACGCGCATGCCCGTATTTGCAGCATGCTTCGCCAAGGGGAAGAGCAGGGACTTAAACCGGCGGCAGATCTTGATTTCAGCCATATTCAATCAGAAAAAGAATATGATCTGCTGAAAACGATCGGCGGCTTCCCAGAGGCAGTGGCGGAAGCAGCGGAAAAACGAATTCCGCACCGTGTCACAAACTATATTTATGATCTGGCTTCTGCTCTGCACAGCTTCTACAACGCAGAGAAAGTCATCGACCCTGAAAATGAAGAGAAGAGCCGCGCGCGCTTGGCTTTAATGAAGGCAACGCAAATTACGCTGAACAATGCGCTTCAGCTGATCGGCGTATCGGCTCCGGAAAAAATGTAATCACGATCAAAAGGACAAAGTCTTCGGGCTTTGTCCTTTTTTTATGAGAAAAACGTGTGATGTAATTCACAATCCTGTTTGGCGAGTTTTTGTATGATAAGACTGATTATTGAATCATTGAAAGGGGCAAGCCAAATGATCAACCGTCAACACATTCAATTATCGTTACAGTCATTAAGCTTGGTGGCAGGGTTTATGGTTTGGGTGCTGATTTCATCACTCATTTCCCAAATCACATTAGATATTCATTTAAGCAAGGGTGAGATTTCTTTGGTGACGGCGATTCCTGTGATCCTCGGGTCGCTTCTCCGCATTCCTTTAGGGTATTTAACGAACAGGTTTGGCGCGCGGCTCATGTTTATGGTTAGCTTCATCCTGCTTTTATTTCCTGTATTTTGGATCAGTATCGCGGATTCTCTGTTTGATTTAATCGCAGGCGGCTTTTTCTTAGGGATCGGGGGAGCGGTGTTTTCCATTGGGGTGACCTCCCTCCCGAAATATTATCCGAAAGAAAAGCACGGTGTCGTCAATGGGATTTACGGTGCAGGAAATATCGGGACAGCCGTTACGACATTTGCAGCGCCGGTTATCGCTCAAGCCGTCGGGTGGAAATCAACCGTGCAGATGTATCTGGTTTTGCTGGCTGTCTTTGCCTTACTGCACGTTTTGTTCGGTGACAGGCATGAGAAGAAGGTCAAAGTTTCTGTTAAGACTCAAATCAAAGCCGTTTACCGGAATCATGTGCTATGGTTTCTGAGCCTGTTTTATTTTATTACGTTCGGTGCCTTTGTCGCCTTCACTATCTATCTGCCGAACTTTCTGGTGGAGCATTTTGGGCTGAATCCTGCAGATGCCGGCTTGCGGACGGCTGGCTTTATTGCGGTTTCTACGCTGCTCAGGCCTGCAGGCGGATTCCTGGCTGATAAAATGAGCCCGCTCCGCATCTTGATGTTTGTTTTTGCCGGGCTTACATTATCAGGCATTATCCTATCGTTCTCGCCGACAATCGGCCTTTATACGTTTGGATCATTAACCGTGGCCGTCTGCTCAGGCATAGGAAACGGAACTGTTTTTAAACTGGTGCCTTTCTATTTTTCGAAGCAAGCGGGGATTGCCAATGGGATTGTGTCTGCCATGGGCGGATTAGGCGGCTTTTTTCCTCCGCTCATATTGGCGAGTGTGTTTCAGGCAACAGGCCAGTACGCGATCGGGTTTATGGCGCTTTCAGAGGTGGCGTTAGCCAGTTTTGTCCTTGTCATATGGATGTATTGGCAGGAAAGAATGAAAACACACACGGAGAGAAACAGCCAGAGCATCAACTAACACTGGGCATTCACAAGATTGTTAGTTTTTTCTCGATGGGTACAAATCAATTCACGTTACAATAAACACACAACGTGACTTTCTTCGAGGTGAGCTCATGAATTTTCTCTCTGTTCGACCATCTGATAGTGATCTTATATCCAGCGATCTGCATGAACTGCTGGAATCGATCAGCACGAAAAGAAAAATGGAAAAACACACGTATTTGTTTCGAGAAGGAATGGATGCAGAAGAGCTTTATCTGATTCAATCAGGACTCATTGAAATCGGCAAGCTGACATCTGACGGAAAAGACCTGACGCTTAGAATCTGCCAAAAGCATGATATCGTCGGAGAATTAACACTTTTCACTGAAGAACCGAGGTATATGCTCAGTGCAAAAGTGCTAGAGGATGGCGAGGTGCTCGTCATTAATAAAAATAAGCTGGAAAAAGAATTAATCCAAAACGGCGCTTTGACATTTGAGTTCATGAAATGGATGAGCACGCACCTCCGGAAGATTCAGTCCAAAATCAGGGATCTGCTTCTTCATGGCAAAAAGGGGGCGCTCTATTCCACCCTTATCCGTTTATCAAACAGCTACGGAGTGGAGCGAAGCGACGGCATTCTGATTAACATTGTCCTGACAAATCAGGATTTGGCAAAGTTTTGTGCGGCTGCACGGGAAAGCATCAACCGTATGCTGGGAGATCTCCGCAAAAAAGGGGTTATTTCGATAGACGAATCCGGAAAAATTATTTTGCACAAGCGGGACTATTTACGATGTGAGATTGAGTGTGAAAATTGCCCGCTGGAGATTTGCAATATTGACTGAAAAAACAAGGACAGTGGTGTCCTTGTTTTTTTACCTTGTCATAAAGAGGCACATGACGGCAAAAAAGAAGCAGGCATTCACGATTTCCAGAATGCCAATCGTTTTCACGGGCCAATCCCTTCCATGAAAAAACCATGCCCGCAAGCTGCTCGGGATAAAAGCGAGAAACGCCCATCCTGCTCCGAAAAGAGCGGATAAAAAGGGGAGCAGCAGGTGATACCCCCATGACCAGTATGCAAATGCCCTGTTTTTTCTTTCACGAATAACCGATTTCACATAAAAGGAACTCCCGATAAAAAATAAAGCAGACTGCAAGAAAATAAACCAAGCCCAGCCGTCAAGGGTTCCCATCCCCAGCCAGCAGCTCGCAAACCCGCCCGAACAAAAGAACAAGACACCTGCAACATCATTCAATAAGGCTCGTTCGTTTTTTCTGCGGGCAAAATACATATGTATGAGAAACAGCGGCAGTAAAGAAACGCCCACCCAGATGAGAGGCGGCTTATGAAAGACCGAGATCATCAAAAAGCAGCAGGCGGGAAAACCGTAATAACACATCCACTTTTGATATGGTTTGCTTTGTTTCTTTTTTAAGGCAAGCGTAACGGGATAAACCGCTAAGTATAGGAAAAGCCAGCCTAGGAAGAGCGGAATATGCCAAATAACGGGGCCTCCCTTGACCATGCCGAGTAAAAATGGGATCAGCAGCATCGCCCACGAGCCGTGCTGCTTCGGAATCAGCGCCTTCATCGAAATCCTCCTTTTTTCTTTCATTATAAATGCAGTCACCCTCCTGATAAGTGACATTCATCATACAGGCTGTGAAATACATCACTGCTGTACAGGCTCGATCGAGCTACACTAAAGCTATCCTTAGCACAGGAGGTTTTCCTATGAATCAGTGTGACTATTTATTATTTCTGAAACAACTTCCTATGTTTAATGAAGTGCCTCTATCCATTGTCGAAACCTTGCTGAAAAACGGCACGTTTATCCGCGGCTCATGTGATCAGTCTCCATCTTTTCTTCATTCTCAATCTGTTTATATTGTATTAAAAGGCAGTGTCCGTTTCATGGACAGCAGGCTCCCTGAAGGGTCGAAAACCGTTGCGCTGTGGGAAAAAGGCGATGTGTTTCCGATTGATGAAAAAGGCGGGCTTTATTTATCGCCCTTTATCTCAGTCAATGCCACTTCAGACATTCTGATTCTCAACATCCCATATTACATATTTAAGAAAATGATGTCTTATCATCCGCAGCTGCAAATGAACTTTTTGGCTATGCTTCAGCAAAATGTTTTTTGTTCCTATCAATTATTTTTGCGGTATCTGCATACATCACAGGATGAAAACGCTGAGCCCGGTTCTTAAATAGAGCCGGTTTTTTTGTCTTTGAATGAAAGGCAGCTAATGACCCAAGCGTCCTGCCTGAACGCAGCCTTTCTTCTCCTTTGTGTGGACATTTTGTGAAAAAAGCAGAGTGTGTGACATAGTTCACAAGGAAACGCGCTGTCTCTGTTTATAGTGAACTTAGCATCACCTGACTCGGAAGGAGTGAACTCTCATGAAGAAAAAGAAAAGGAGTCCGTTGTTTAGGAGATTGAATTATTTCTCTCCTATCGAACACCATTCAAATAAACATAGCCAAACCACCCGCGAAGATCGCGATTGGGAGAATGTATACAGAAACAGATGGCAGTACGACAAAGTCGTTCGCTCCACCCACGGCGTTAACTGTACAGGGTCTTGCAGCTGGAATATTTATGTGAAAAACGGAATTGTCACGTGGGAAGGGCAAAATTTGAATTATCCTTCAACAGGCCCGGATATGCCTGATTTTGAACCGAGAGGCTGCCCGCGGGGGGCCAGTTTTTCATGGTATATCTACAGCCCGCTGCGTGTGAAATATCCATACGTGCGCGGTGTACTGATTAATTTATGGCGGGAGGCACTGCAAGAACATCAAAATCCATTGGAAGCCTGGAAATCGATCGTCGAAAACCCTGAAAAAGCGAAGTCCTATAAACAGGCGAGAGGGAAAGGCGGTTTTGTGCGCGCTGAATGGCCGGAGGTGCTGAAGCTGATTTCAGCCTCTCTGCTGTATACAGTGATGAAATACGGGCCTGACAGAAACGTCGGTTTTTCTCCGATTCCGGCCATGTCCATGATCAGCCATGCATCAGGCTCCCGGTTTATGTCGTTAATCGGAGGCCCTATGCTCAGTTTTTATGACTGGTATGCGGATCTTCCTCCGGCATCCCCGCAAATTTGGGGTGACCAGACGGACGTTCCGGAAAGCAGTGATTGGTACAATTCCGGCTATATCATCACATGGGGCTCCAACGTTCCGTTAACGAGAACGCCTGACGCGCATTTTTTGGCGGAGGCCCGCTATAAAGGCGCTAAGGTCATTTCGATCAGTCCGGATTTTGCGGAATCCTCAAAGTTCGCGGATGACTGGCTGAGTATTCGCCAAGGGACTGACGGGGCGCTTGCGATGGCGATGGGTCACGTCATTCTGCAGGAATTTTACGTGAACCAAGAAACTGAACGTTTTATTGAGTACGCGAAGCAATACACTGATTTTCCATTTCTCGTCACCCTGTCAAAAGAAAATGGCGTATACACAGCGGGACGGTTTCTGCATGCGAAGGACATCGGGCGGAAGACAAAGCATGATCAGTGGAAGCCTGCGGTTTGGGATGAACAGACAAGTTCATTTGCCATACCCCAAGGGACAATGGGCTCGCGCTGGGACGGGCAGCAGAAATGGAACCTGCACATGATTGATGAAGAAACCGGGGAACCGATTGAACCCCGTCTCTCTGTGCTCGGAATAGAGGATGAAATCGGCACGGTGCGCATTCCTTATTTTTCAAATGACGGAAACAAAGTGCTCGAGCGGGATCTTCCTATTAAAAAAATGAACCTGAACGGTGAAGAGACGTACGTCACGACCGTGTTTGACTTGATACTGGCTAACTACGGCGTAAATCGGGGCATCGGCGAACAACAAGCTGTCTCCTATGATGATCCTGAGCCGTTTACGCCTGCCTGGCAGGAACAAATGACAGGAATCAAAAAAGAAGCTGTCGTTAAGATTGCCAGAGAGTTTGCTCAAAATGCGATCGATACAGACGGCCGGTCTATGATTATCGTAGGAGCCGGCATTAACCACTGGTTCAACTCCGACACGATCTACCGAGCAGTGTTAAATCTTGTTTTGCTTGTAGGCGCCCAAGGCGTAAATGGCGGAGGCTGGGCCCATTACGTCGGGCAGGAAAAGCTCCGACCTGCTGAAGGATGGCAGACGATTGCAACTGCAAAGGACTGGGAGGGCGTGCCCAAGCTGCAAAACGGCACTTCATTTTTCTACTTTGCGACAGATCAGTGGCGTTATGAGGACCAGCCGATCAGTGATTTGGCATCACCGATTGCTGCGTCATCCCGCTACAAGCACCACGCTGATTACAATGTGCTGGCGGCGCGGCTAGGGTGGCTTCCGTCTTACCCGACTTTCAATCAAAATGGCATCGATCTGTATAAAGAAGCTGAAAAAGCAGGGGCAGCAACACCTGAAGACGTAGGTGCGTACGTGGCCTCACAGCTCCAAGAGAAAAAACTGAAATTCGCGATTGAAGATCCTGACAATGAAGTGAATTTCCCAAGGAATCTCTTTGTATGGCGGGCAAATCTGATCTCAAGCTCAGGAAAAGGGCATGAATATTTTCTCAAGCATTTGCTGGGGACAACGAACGGTTTAATGAATGACGACAGCGACAGCATCCGCCCAGAAGAAATCAAATGGCGGGAGCAGGCGCCGGAAGGAAAGCTCGACTTATTAATCAATCTTGATTTTCGAATGGCGGGTACGGCGCTGTATTCCGATATCGTGCTGCCGGCGGCGACATGGTATGAAAAACACGATCTCAGCAGCACAGATATGCATCCGTTCATTCATCCATTTGCTCCGGCGATCTCAGCTCCGTGGGAATCGAAGTCAGACTGGGATATTTTCAAGGCGCTGTCAAAAGCCGTTTCCGATCTGGCAGAAGAAGTCAATATGGAGCCGGTGAAAGAAGTGGTTGCGACGCCGCTCCTCCACGACACCATGCAGGAATTGGCCCAGCCATTCGGCAAAATCAATGACTGGAGCAAAGGCGAATGTGAAGCCATTCCGGGAAAAACGATGCCGAACATCCAAGTCGTTGAACGGGATTACAAACACATTTTTCATAAAATGACTGCACTTGGTCCGAACGTTGCTTTAAAGCCGAGCGGAACAAAAGGGATGAGCTGGTCAATAGCCGATGAATATGAATCACTCAAACAGAGATTGGGAGAAATCACCTCGGACAGTGTCGCAAAGGGATGTCCGAATATAAGTGAAGCAAAGCAGGCAGCAGAAGCGATTTTAACCCTATCATCCACTTCGAATGGAAAGGTCGCCGTCAAAGCATGGGAATCACTTGAAAACATCACGAACCTGAAGCTGAAAGACCTGGCGGAAGAACGCGAGGAAGAATGCTTTACGTTCGAACAAATTACAGCCCAGCCGAAAACGGTGATCACGTCTCCGGCGTTTTCCGGCTCTGAAAAAGGAGGGCGCAGGTATTCGCCGTTTACAACAAATGTTGAAAAATTAATTCCGTGGCGGACGCTGACAGGCAGACAATCCTATTATGTCGATCATGAACTGATGATGGAATTCGGTGAAACGATGGCGACATTCAAACCGATCCTCCAGCATCGCCCGTTTCTGAGCAAACGGCCTGATCAAGAGGGAAAAGAAATCGTCCTCAATTATTTGACGCCGCATAATAAATGGTCTGTCCACAGCATGTATTTTGATTCTCTGCCAATGCTGACGCTGTTCCGCGGCGGGCCAACCGTGTGGATGAATAAAGATGATGCAGAGGACACGGATATCAAAGACAACGATTGGATTGAATGCTTTAACCGAAACGGTGTTGTCGTCGCGAGAGCCGTTTTGTCTCATCGGATTCCTAAAGGAATGGCGTTTATGCACCATGCCCAGGACCGCCACATCAACGTGCCCGGCACAAAGCTGACGAATAACCGCGGAGGCACCCATAACAGCCCGACAAGGATTCACGTCAAGCCGACACAGATGATCGGTGGCTACGCCCAGCTCAGCTACGGCTTTAATTATTACGGTCCAACGGGGAATCAGCGCGACCTGAACGTCGTCATCCGCAAGCTGAAGGAGGTCGATTGGCTTGAAGATTAAAGCGCAAATCGGTATGGTCATGAACTTGGATAAATGCATCGGCTGCCACACGTGCAGCGTCACCTGCAAAAACACGTGGACAAACCGTTCCGGTGCGGAATATATGTACTTCAATAATGTAGAAACAAAGCCGGGCATCGGCTACCCGAAGCAATGGGAGGACCAGGACAAATATAAAGGCGGCTGGACATTGAAAAAAGGAAAGCTCGAGCTGAAATCGGGCTCGAAAACCAATCGGCTTGCAGGCCTTTTCTATAATCCGAATCAGCCGTCGATTGATGATTACTATGAGCCCTGGAACTATGATTATGAAACATTAACGAACAGCCCGCAGAAAAAACACCAGCCGGTAGCACGCCCGAAATCGTCCTTAACGGGGGATTTTATGAATATCGAATGGGGACCGAACTGGGAGGATGATCTCGCGGGCGGCCACATAACGGGACTTGAAGATCCCAACGTACAAAAGATGGAGGAATCGATCAAAACAGAATTCGATGAGGTCTTTATGATGTATTTGCCCCGTATTTGCGAGCACTGCATCAACCCGGCGTGCGTCTCATCCTGTCCATCCGGCGCCATGTACAAACGCGAGGAGGACGGCATTGTGCTTGTGGATCAAAACGCATGCCGTTCATGGAGATATTGCGTCTCATCCTGTCCTTATAAAAAAGTCTATTTTAACTGGCAAACGAACAAAGCGGAAAAATGCACACTCTGCTTTCCGCGTTTGGAGGCGGGACTGCCAACCATCTGCTCTGAGACGTGTGTTGGCAGAATCCGCTACCTCGGCGTCATGCTGTATGACGCGGACAAAGTGGAGGAAGCGGCATCTGTTGAAAATGAAAAGGATCTCTACCATTCCCAATTGGACGTTTTTCTTGATCCAAATGATCCTGAGGTTGCCAAGCTGGCAAAAGAACAAGGCATTCCGGCTGAATGGATAGAGGCTGCGCAGCAATCGCCGATCTATAAAATGATCATTGACTGGAAGATTGCGCTGCCGCTTCATCCAGAGTACCGCACGCTGCCCATGGTGTGGTACATTCCGCCGCTCAGCCCGATTATGAATCTCTTTGAAGGAAAAGGCAGCCGGCAATCCGCGGAAGATATTTTTCCGGCTATCGACCAAATGAGAATCCCGATAGACTATTTGGCGCAGCTGTTAACAGCCGGTGATACGGATCATATTCGGTCAACGTTAAAGAAAATGTCTGTCATGCGCCAGTATATGAGAGCGATCCAGACAAATAAATCAATCGACCCGGAACTGATCTCCAGTGTCGGCTTAACAGAACAGCAAATTGAAGATATGTATCGGCTGCTTGCGATTGCCAAATATGATGACCGCTTTGTGATACCGAGCAGTCATCGAGAAGAAGTTTCAGATTTATATGCTGAACAAGGGAGCTGCGGCCTATCATTTTCAGGCGGCCCCGGCTCCTGTTTCTAACTTTTGATAAATGAGGTGTAACAAGATGAACACCACAGACCGGCAAATGACGTTCTCCGCTCTTTCCTCTCTTCTCTCTTATCCGGATGAAGAGTGGAGAGCCGAGATTCCCGATTGGAAGGCTCTTATCCATGAAATCAGCAACCGGCAAATCCGGGAGAAGTTGCTGCACTTTTTCGAAGCGTCAGCCAGCTTTTCACCGGAAGCGCTGATTGAACACTATGTCTATACATTCGACTTTGGGAAAAAAACAAATATGTATGTCACCTACTTTAACTCGGGCGAGCAAAGGGAACGCGGCGTTGAATTGCTGCATTTAAAAAACACATACGAGCAATCCGGTTTCCTGCCGACAGAAAAAGAGCTGCCTGATTATCTGCCGCTGATGCTGGAATTTGCTGCGGCTGCAGAAATTGAAGCAGCGAGAAGCGTGTTTGAGAAATATCTGTCCAATGTGAGGGAGCTGGCATCCCGTCTCGAAAAAAATGACAGTATATACGCTGAACTGCTGCACGTGCTGCTGGCCGCGCTTGAAAACATTGGCGTACGTGAAAGCGTTGAAGGGGCTGTTCAGGCATGAGCGGGCAGATCCTCTGGGGTATTATGCCATACATTGTATTGACAATCTTTATCGGCGGCCATATTTACCGCTACCAGCATGACCAATTTGGCTGGACGGCGAAATCAAGCGAGATGTTAGAAAAGAAAAAACTCGCCGCGGGCAGCACACTTTTTCACTGGGGACTGCTGTGCGTTGTCGGCGGGCATGTCATGGGGATTCTGATCCCGGAAGGCGTGTATGCTTCCCTTGGCATTTCAGAGCATATGTATCACAAAATGGCGATTGGCGCTGGCTTGCCGGCGGGCATTGCGGCATGTACCGGACTTGTCATCCTGACGTACAGAAGGCTGTTTGACAAAAGGATCCGCAAAACGAGCTCGCCATCGGATATCCTTACGCTCCTCCTGCTGCTGTTCATGATGCTGTCAGGCGTTGCGGCCACGTTTCTCAACATTGATTCGAAAGGCTTCGATTACCGGACAACAGTCGGGCCGTGGTTCAGGGAAATCGCTTTGTTCCGGCCTGACCCCTCGTTGATGGAGAGTGTCCCGCTATGGTTTAAGTTTCATATTGTGATAGGCTACGTCGTTTTTATCCTGTGGCCGTTTACAAGATTGGTTCATGTGTTCAGTCTGCCGCTCAAGTATCTGACCCGCAGCTACGTTGTATATCGGAAACGCTCGTGAAAATCCCCCTTGCAAGAGGGGGTTTTTTCTGCCAAGGTAATGGCTGGGCGGCCGGGAATCCTGTTGTGTTTGTATTTGGAAATAACATCAAGAATAAAACGGATTTTACTCATTTTAAACCGGCGGAACAGCAGATTATGACTCAGCCTGACTAACTCCTTATATCTTTCTGATCAATATCCCGTTTTATATATTTTCTCTCATCAGAGTGGGCATCAAATTCACTCTATCCACCGTATTTGCAGTCACAGCGCCGCCTCTTTTTCGGCGCTTGCCGGAGTGCTGAGCGGGTTCGGCCTGCCGCTCATGTTGTATCATCAGGCTTCACTCGACGTTGCCAATAGTCTTGCTTTATTTCTGCAGAAACGATGCGGATGAATTCCTTGACAGTTAGTTTTCTCTAACCTCTCCTCCTTTGGCGGAGAGGTTTTTTACTTACAAGGTTTATCGGTTAGAAAAAAGAGGTAATACAGAGGTAATTGAATCAGATTGGAGAGAATCAGGATGCTGAAAAGGAGACTGGAATTTTTCTTTTTATATATGATGCTCATCGGGGCATATGTCATTTGGTTTTTTCCGGTTTCCAGGCTTGAGTTTTACGGAGGATTGCTTTGCTATATAAGCATTATTTTGTTCAGCATCTATTCATTAATTCTTGAAAACCGCACCTCGCAGCACACGCTGCTATGGATCCATATTCTTGTCTTTTTTCCAATCGTCGGCTACGTGTTTTATCTGTTTTCGGGACAGCTTTATGTAAAGGGAAAGCTGTTTAAGACAAAACGAATGTACAACAGGGAAAAGCTCAGGAAGCTGTTTGACAAGGAGGAAACGCCCGAAGTGACAGGGCTGAAGGACAATCAAGAGAGGTTCTTTACATATTCCATCAGGGCTGCCCATATGAATATCAATACGAAAAGCAACATCAAAGTGCTGAAAAACGGCGAAGAAACCTTCCCGGACATTTTCAAAGCAATGAGAAAAGCGGAATCTTACATACATATTGAATACTACATGTTTAAATCAGACATGCTCGGACGCGGCATGATGGATATTATGATGGAGAAAGCGCGCCAGGGTGTCGAGGTGAGGTTTTTATACGATGCGGCAGGAAGCATGAAGCTGGCAAGAAGAGATATTATGAGAATGAAACAAGCGGGGGTGGACATCGTCCCGTTTTCTCCGCTGAAATACGGGTTTTTCAACCAGAAGCTGAATTTCAGAAATCACCGGAAAATCGTGATCATCGATGGGAAAACCGGTTTTGTGGGTGGATTAAATGTCGGGAAGGAATATATCAGCAGAGATCCGTACATCGGATTTTGGAGAGATACACACCTGCGGCTTGAGGGGGAAATTGTGCAAACGCTCCACGCTATCTTTATGCTGGATTGGGAATATGTCTCCAATGAAGTGCTAATTGATCAAGAGGAGTACAATACCCCGGTTTCCGTGGAAGGAGGAGGCATTTATCAAATTGTCGCGACAGGCCCTGACATGAAAGAAAGCATGAGCGACCTTTATTATGAAATGATTTCTTCAGCGCAGAAATCAATATGGATCGCCACGCCCTATTTTGTCCCCAATGAATCCATTCGCACGGCGCTAAAAGCAGCGGCGACAAAGGGGGTAGAGGTAAGGGTTATGGTGCCGGAGAAGAACGACAGCTTTTTGACCCAATACGCGTCGAGGTCCTATTTCCCGGAGCTGCTTCTTGAGGGCATTGAAGTGTACTCCTACCAAAAAGGCTTCATGCATCAAAAAGTCATGATCATTGATGGCGATCTCGCCTCCGTCGGTACCGCGAATATGGACATGCGCAGCTTTCAGCTCAACTTTGAAGTGAATGTGTTCTTCACGGATGCCGAAGCGATCCGAACCCTTGAGGCCCATTTTGAAGAGGATATGCAGGAAAGTGAAAAGCTCAGCCCTGTCGGCTTTTATAAAAGAGGCGTGGCTGACCGGACAAAAGAGTCGTTTGCCCGCCTGTTTTCAGGTGTTCTGTAAGAAAAAAGAAATCTGATCTTTCAAAACAGCCCGTGTATAGTATAATTGAGAAATATTATCAGTTATTTATACATTGGGGGAAGATAGGGTGCTGCGGCAATTTTTTTCATATTATAAACCATATAAAACGTTGTTCTTTCTCGACTTTTTCTCAGCGATCGCGGGAGGTTTAATGGAGCTGAGTTTTCCTTTGATTGTCAATTATTTTATTGATACCTTGCTGCCGGGCAGGGACTGGGGACTGATCATCGCGACCTCAATCGGGTTATTTGCGGTGTACGCGCTCAGCTCGGCTCTTCAGTATATCGTGACCTACTGGGGACACATGCTTGGTATCAATATTGAGACTGATATGAGAAAGTCGCTTTTTGACCATTTGCAAAAGCTCTCGTTCAAATTTTACGACAACAACAAGACGGGAACGCTGATGTCGAAGCTCACGAACGATTTAATGTATATCGGTGAAGTCGCCCATCACGGTCCGGAAGACTTATTCATTGCGGTCATGACCATTCTCGGGGCGTTCGGAGTGATGCTGTTTATTAACTGGCAGCTTGCTTTATTAACGTTTATCATTATGCCGATCGTCATTTGGCTAGCGCTTTATTTCAACAAAAAAATGACCAAAGCATTTACCACGCTGAACAAGGATATCGGAGACTTCAGCGCGCGTGTAGAAAATAACATCGGCGGCATCCGGCTTGTGCAGGCGTTCGGAAATGAAGCGTTTGAAAAAGAACGTTTCGCCGTCAATAACCAGCGTTTTCGTGTCACAAAGCTTTCTTCCTACAAAATCATGGCGAAAAACGGTTCAATCAGCTATATGCTGACCCGGTTTGTCACGCTGTTTGTCCTTTTGTGCGGGACGTGGTTTGTCATTCGCGGCTCCTTATCGTACGGGGAATTTGTGGCGTTTGTGCTCCTGACAAATGTGCTGTTCAGGCCTATTGACAAAATTAATGCCATTATCGAAATGTATCCGAGGGGGATCGCGGGTTTCAAAAGCTATATGGAGCTCATGGAGACAGAGCCGGACATTCAGGATTCACCTGATGCGAGAGATGTTTCCGGCCTGAAGGGCAATATCCGCTATAAACATGTTTCGTTTGGCTATGATGGCCATCACAATGTCCTCAATGACATCAACCTATCCATTCAAGCGGGGGAAACGGTGGCGTTCGTCGGTCCGTCAGGTGCAGGGAAATCAACGCTTTGCAGTCTGCTTCCGCGTTTTTATGAAGCATCGGAGGGCGACATTACGATTGACGGCATCAGTATAAAAGACATGACGCTTTCTTCGTTGCGCGGGCAGATTGGCGTCGTGCAGCAGGACGTTTTCTTATTCTCGGGCACGCTTAGAGAAAATATCGCCTACGGCCGATTAGGCGCATCTGAAGAAGACATTTGGCAAGCTGTGAAGCAGGCGCATCTGGAAGAGCTCGTCCATAACATGCCCGATGGGTTGGATACTATGATTGGCGAACGCGGCGTGAAGCTTTCCGGCGGGCAAAAACAGCGTCTGTCAATTGCAAGGATGTTCTTGAAAAATCCGTCGATCTTGATTCTCGACGAAGCCACCTCAGCTCTTGATACAGAGACGGAAGCGGCGATCCAAAAGGCGCTTCAAGAGTTGTCTGAGGGGCGCACGACGCTTGTCATCGCCCACAGGCTGGCGACGATCAAAGACGCGGACAGAATTGTAGTCGTCACAAACAACGGTATTGAAGAACAAGGCCGTCATCAAGACCTGATCGAAGCCGGAGGCCTATACAGCAGGCTGCATCAAGCGCAATTCGGGCAAATGGTGCATCGATAGGAGGAGAACATGGAAAGAAAAACTGTGCTGTACATTGCTGTTTCATTGGACGGGATGATCGCAAAAGAAGATGGAAGCATCGATTGGCTGGATGAATTTGAAGGTGAAGGCGACAACGGCTACAGTGATTTTTATCAGACTGTTGATACAGTCATTCTAGGGCGGAGCACATATGAGCACGTTAAAGTGCTAACACCGGTTTTCCCGTATCAGGATAAAACCTGCTATGTTTTTACAGGATCGCCCGACAGTTATCAAGATGAACATGTGACGTTTATCAATGAGGGAGCCAGAGCCTTCACTGCCCGTTTGAAACAGGAAAAAGGCTCAAACATCTGGATAGCTGGCGGGGCAGAGCTTGTGAATGCCTTTATGAAAGAAGATGCCATCGACGAATTCATCATCACTGTTATTCCCGTCGTTTTAGGAAGCGGCATCCCGCTGTTTCACGAACTAACAAATGAAACAAAACTGCGGTTAAAAGGGACAAAACAATTTGGACAAGCGGTTCAGCTCCATTATGTAAGAGCATAAGAAAAAGGATAGACAGATGTCTATCCTTTTTTGTATGTAAGTTAGAGCGCTTCTCTCTCAGCAGGCTCGATGAGATTTTGGAATTTTTCAATGAGCTGTGATGCTTTTGTTCCTTCAACTACGATCAGATATTCCTTTTCATTATGAGCCATGCGGAATGTTTCAAGCTCAATTAAGCTTTTGATTTTGCACATCGTTTTCTTTGAATAAATATAAACCTCGTGGCTTCCGGAATGGCACATTTTATAAAGATGAATCAAATTTCTTAAAGTAAAGGCCTGTGCGGCTACTTTCAGAGACTTGATATTTTTCATGATCTTTCTCCTCCATCGATTGTTGTCTTATATAGCCTAAGTTCCCAAAGCTGACAAGTCGTAAACCTATTTTTGCACATTTATGACTTCCATTGCAGCGCACCGCCCCCGATGCGTTTGACACCGCGGATGGAGCTTAATTCATCCATCAAGCGGAGAAGCGCCTTGTCTTTCTGCTTTGCTTCAATCATGAAATCAATATTCGTTCCCCATTGCCTAAAGCGTTCCAACAGCGGCAGCAAAAAGTTGGCGTCAACATAATCGGCATGGCTGCGTATCGCTTGCTCCGATTTTGGGGAAGACAAGTGAACCTTTGGCTGAAGGCCGATCCGCTCCCACGTTTTGATCATGCGGGGCAGTGCTACATTCAGGTCGGCGTGATCGTCTGGATTGGCGTAAAAATGATGAAAGTCAAAGACAAACGGAACATCCTCCTGCTCACAGACCTGAAGCGTTTCTTCCGTTGTATATGTTTTATCATCATTTTCAAGTGTCATCCGCTCTTTGATCTCCTGCGGCAGCCGTTTTATATTTTGATGAAATTGTGCAGTGGCGGTGTCTTTATTTCCGTAAGCGCCGCCAATATGAATGTTGATAACGGAGCGATCAGCAATGCCCATGGCCTCAAGCATGCGGTAGTGATACGCCATATCGGTTACCGCATTTTTTGTGAGGGATTCCTTCGGGCTCGTAAACAGAGTGAATTGATTTGGATGAAAGCTTGTTCGCAGTTGATGTGTTTTAACAAGCTCTCCAATCTCCCGAAACTCTTTTTGAAACGGTGTTACAAAATCCCACATCACGTCGGGATGCGTAGCCAGCGGCACAATCGAACTGGAAAAACGGTACAAAGGAATGCCGTGGCCGATGATATAGTGAAGGGTTCTCATCGTATTACGCAAATTGGCTTTTGTCACAGTCAGAAGCGCTTCTTTTCTTTCAGTCTTTGAAAGCTTTGAATAACGCGCGAATGTCAATGTTTTAGCGGGAGACGCATCCCAAAGGCTCATCGCATTTGAAACGAACCCGAATCTGAAAATCATAGGAACTCTCCTTTATAAGAAATAAGATAATGCCCTGCCGAGCCATTCCGCCGGGCGCTGCCTGAATGTGCGCTTGCTGAAATCCTCCATCGTCAGCAGCTCCGACTTTTTCATATCCTCCTCAATCGTGGCATAGACTTCACTTGTAAACGCTTCGTCATCAATTTCGACATTCACCTCTTCATTTAAAAACAGGCTTCGTTTATCGAAGTTGGCTGTTCCGATAATGCTGAGATGGTCGTCTATGATGAGGGCTTTTACATGATAAAACCCTTGATAATAACGATAAATAAGACAGCCGGCATCCAAGAGCTCCGAATAATACGTAAAAGCTGCTTCTCGTACCAGCGGATGGTCTGATTTCATCGGTACAATGATTCTCACGGATACGCCGTTTTTTCTTGCGTTAATAAGGGCCTCTTGAAGCGGTTTTGATGGAATGTAATAAGGCGTGCAAACCGTAAGGCGATTCTTCGCTTGGGCAATGTTGGCCAAGTATATGTTTTCAAGGGAATAACCGTCAGTCGCATATATCTTGTGAGAAATAGTCCCTTGCTGAAGCTTTGGCCAAACATCCGAACCCAGTTCGATTCCGGTATTACGTTTTAGATCAGAAGCAAAAAGCGTTTGAAGATCATGTACGCCTTCTCCGATCATGCGCAGATGATAATCCTCCCAATTGCCGAACTTCGCTTTCTTTCCAAGATATTCTTCGGCGATATTAAACCCGCCGATATAACCGATTTTTCCGTCTATCACCGTAATCTTCCGGTGATTCCGTTTTTGCATATGAAAAAAGAAAAAAGGAAAACGGGGACGATTCATCACATGGACATGGACGCCGGCATTTTTCATCGTCTGCAGCGCCGTTTTTTTAATTGCCCGGCAGCCCGCCCAATCCAGAAGCAAATAAACGGATACGCCAGCTTGGGCTTTTGTTTTCAGCAAGGTATACATATTGTGGCTGACCTCATCATTTTTCATAATAAAAAACATCATGTGAACAGAAGAGGCGGCCTGGCGAATATCATTCATCATCCGCTCAACGAGATCAGCGCCGCAGTGGATCAATTCGATGTCACTCTTCTTTTTTGAAAAAACAGGCTCGTACGCCTTTTTTCTGTATCCGGCACGGCCCATGAAGATATCAAGCAGAATCAAGGCAAAGAAAATAACGACAATGATCATAATCACGATAAATACCTTCATACCGGCACTCCTTTCCGTAGTAAAGGTAGTGTGCCCGAACAGCAGGAATTTAATTATTGACTGAACACTCATTCATTATTTATCATAAAGATAATCTTATACAGATTCGGGGGTAGGGGCTCGCGGTCTTTATCAGTAAAAAGGGGGAATTGGAATGAGCGGCTTTCTCATCGCAAATGCATTATTATTTCTGATTGTAACCGCTTACGCTGTCTATTTGTTTGTGTACTTGGTCAAAACGAGACTGGCCTACATCAAGCTCGGCCAGAAAGAACAATTTGATCAACGGTTCAAGGAACGGCTTCACGCCATATGGGTGAATGTATTCGGACAGAAAAAACTGCTCAAGGACAAGAAAAGCGGAATCATTCACGTCATGTTTTTCTACGGATTTATATTGGTTCAGTTCGGAGCAATTGACTTTATCATCAAAGGACTGGCTCCCGGCCGGAATCTGCCGCTTGGCCCGGTCTATCCCGCCTTCACCTTTTTTCAGGAAATTGTTACGTTTCTCATTTTAATTGCTGTTGGGTGGGCATTCTACAGACGTTATATCGAAAAGCTCGTGAGGCTGAAACGCGGTTTCAAAGCTGGACTCGTTCTTATTTTTATCGGAGGGTTAATGCTGACCGTTCTGCTTGGGAACGGGATGAATCTGATTTGGCATGAGCATGGGCTTTCTTGGAGCGAGCCAATTGCCTCAGGTATTGCGTTTATGCTTAGCGGTGTCGGGAAAACAGGCGCGGCGGTGATTTTCTATATCGCATGGTGGATCCATCTCCTATTCTTGCTTAGCTTTTTAGTGTACGTGCCTCAGTCAAAGCATGCCCATTTAATCGCCGGCCCGGCAAACGTCTTTTTCAATCGAATGGAATCTGCCGGAAAACTTGAAAAAATTGATTTTACCGACGAAACGAAAGAAAGCTACGGAGCGGGAAAAATTGAGGATTTCAGACAGTCTCAGCTGCTTGATCTGTACGCGTGTGTCGAGTGCGGCCGCTGTACAAATATGTGTCCTGCAACAGGCACCGGAAAAATGCTTTCTCCGATGGACTTGATTTTGCGTCTCAGAGACCATCTCACGGAAAAAGGCGCTGCCGTCACCTCGCGCTCCCCATGGGTGCCCGCAGCAGCGTTTCGGCATACGAGAGGCAATCAGCTGGCTGCGGCGTCAGCGGGCAACGGATCGCAGGAAGCCGCAGCGGCGCTTGATTACAATCCAAGCTTGATCGGCGACGTCATCACAGAGGAAGAAATTTGGGCATGCACCACTTGCCGGAACTGTGAGGATCAATGCCCGGTCATGAATGAGCACGTGGATAAAATCATCGACCTCCGCCGCTACCTCGTACTGACAGAAGGAAAAATGGACAGTGACGCCCAGCGCGCAATGACAAGTATTGAGCGGCAAGGGAATCCGTGGGGACTCAATCGCAAGGAACGTGAAAATTGGCGTGACGAGGCGCCGGATGCTGAGATTCCGACTGTAAAAGAAATGAAAAAAGAAGGAAAAGAATTTGAGTACCTTTTCTGGGTAGGCTCCATGGGGTCTTACGACAACAGAAGCCAGAAAATCGCAATTTCCTTTGCCAAGCTGCTCAATCACGCGGGCGTGTCCTTCGCGATCCTCGGCAATAAAGAAAAAAATTCAGGAGACACGCCGCGCCGCCTCGGAAATGAATTTTTGTTCCAAGAGCTGGCTGAGAAGAATATTTCTGAATTTGAAAAAAATGATGTCAAAAAAATCGTTACGATCGATCCCCATGCATACAATTTATTTAAAAACGAATATCCGGATTTCGGATTTGAAGGCGAGGTTTATCATCATACAGAAGTGCTGGCCGAGCTTGTGAAAAACGGAAAATTAAGACCGCAGCACCCGCTTCATGAGACGATTACCTTCCATGATTCGTGCTATTTGGGCCGGTACAATGAAGTCTATGATCCGCCGAGAGAGATTTTGAAAGCCATTCCGGGCGTGCAGCTTGTTGAAATGGAGAGAAGCCGGGAAACCGGCATGTGCTGCGGAGCCGGCGGGGGATTAATGTGGATGGAGGAAGAAACAGGCAACAGGATTAACGTCGCCAGGACAGAGCAAGCGCTCGCAGTCAACCCATCGGTGATCAGTTCTGGCTGTCCGTATTGTCTCACGATGCTTGGGGACGGCACAAAGGCGAAGGAAGCCGAAGACCAAGTCAAAACGTACGATGTCGTCGAGCTTCTGGCTCAATCCGTTTTAGGCGCTGATCTGAAAATGGGGGAGAAGCAATGAATTTTTCATTATCAGAAGAACATGAGATGATACGAAAATTGGTGCGCGATTTTGCGAAGCATGAGGTGGCCCCGACAGCGGCAGAACGGGACGAACAAGAACGCTTCGATCGCGAGTTGTTTCGGGAAATGGCAAATCTGGGGCTGACGGGAATTCCGTGGCCTGAAGATTACGGCGGAATCGGAAGTGACTATTTGGCCTACGTTATCGCGGTGGAGGAGCTGTCAAAAGTGTGCGCCTCCACCGGTGTGACGCTTTCCGCCCATATCTCTCTTTGCAGCTGGCCGCTGTTTGCCTTTGGGACAGAGGAACAGAAGACAGAGTACTTAACACAGCTGGCCCTCGGAGAGAAAATCGGCGCATTCGCTTTGACCGAAGCAGGGTCTGGCTCTGACGCCGGCAGCATGAAAACAACTGCTGAACGAATCGGCGATGACTATGTGTTAAATGGTTCCAAAGTGTTTATCACAAACGGCGGCGTTGCTGATATTTACATTGTTTTTGCCGTCACCGATCCCGAGAAAAAGAAAAAAGGCATTACCGCTTTTATAGTAGAAAAGGATTTTGAAGGATTTTTTACAGGCAAGAAAGAAAAGAAGCTGGGCATCCGTTCTTCACCGACAACGGAAATCATGTTCGAAGATTGTGTAGTGCCCGCATCAAAGCGTCTCGGAGAAGAAGGAGAAGGCTTCAAAATCGCGATGAAGACGCTTGACGGAGGCAGAAACGGCATAGCTGCACAAGCCGTAGGCATCGCCCAAGGAGCGCTTGATGCGGCGCTTCTATATGCAAAAGAGCGAAAGCAATTCGGAAAATCGATCGCCGAGCAGCAGGGCATCGCTTTTAAACTCGCGGATATGGCGACAATGATAGAAGCTTCAAGGCTATTGACCTATCAGGCTGCGTGGTTAGAATCATCGGGTCTTCCATATGGAAAAGCTTCCGCCATGTCCAAACTGATGGCTGGGGATACGGCGATGAAGGTAACGACCGAAGCAGTGCAGATTTTCGGCGGCTACGGCTATACAAAAGATTATCCGGTAGAACGCTATATGCGTGATGCAAAAATCACGCAAATCTATGAAGGCACTCAAGAAATTCAAAGACTGGTCATCTCCAGAATGCTCGCGGATTAACGGAAAACATCTCTCAGTCGGATCACTCTTGTAAAATTATTTAAATTAACGCTGTTAAGGGTAGCATATTCTGTTTTATTTTGTTTATAATGAGAGGTATGGTTTGTATAAGAACGATACAAAATCGCTTTCATTATTGATAAAACAGATACATATAAGTAATAGAAAGGGAGTGTCCGACCTTGGGTATCAAACAATATTCACAGGAAGAGCTAAAGGAAATGGCTTTAGTTGAAATCGCTCACGAATTATTTGAAGAACATAAAAAACCAGTTCCTTTTCAGGAGCTTTTAAATGAAATCGCATCTTTGCTCGGCGTGAAAAAAGAAGAGCTTGGAGACCGCATCGCTCAATTTTATACAGATTTAAACATTGACGGCCGCTTCCTGGCGCTTTCTGACCAGACGTGGGGGCTTCGCAGCTGGTATCCGTATGATCAGCTTGATGAAGAAACTCAGCCGACAGTCAAGGCGAAAAAGAAAAAAGCGAAGAAAGCAGTCGAAGAAGATCTTGATCTTGACGAGTTTGAAGAGATCGACGAAGACGACCTTGATTTGGATGAAGTTGAGGAAGAACTCGATCTTGAAGCCGACGATTTTGACGATGAAGATCTTGACGAAGACGACGACGATCTTGAGATCGAAGAAGATATTATTGATGAAGATGATGAAGACTATGATGATGAAGAAGAGGAAATTAAATAGTATCAGATTTCATCTTCAAAACGATCTTGACTTTCATAGTCGAACTATGTAGTATGTATTTTGGGCTCTTCAAAAACGAAGAGAGAACATAGTACGTTATGCTCCCTTTCAAGAAATTGAAAGGGAGCTTTCTTATTTTCACCCCTCATTTTTCTTATAAATCATTTAAAAGGCTAAATGATTTTTTATAAAATAGTACATTTTAAAAATGTAGCTAAGAGCGAAGAGAGGAGCAAACGAAATGACGAAATATATTTTTGTAACCGGGGGAGTTGTATCCTCACTTGGAAAGGGTATTGTAGCAGCTTCATTAGGGCGTTTGCTGAAAAACCGCGGACTGAACGTGACGATTCAAAAATTCGATCCATACATCAACGTTGACCCGGGAACAATGAGCCCGTACCAGCACGGTGAAGTATTCGTAACGGATGACGGCGCTGAAACAGACTTGGACCTTGGTCACTATGAGCGTTTTATCGACATTAACCTGAATAAATTCAGCAACGTGACAACAGGTAAAATCTATTCAACAGTTCTTAAAAAAGAACGCCGCGGAGATTACCTTGGAGGAACCGTACAGGTCATTCCGCACATCACAAACGAATTGAAAGACCGTGTTTACCGCGCAGGGAAAGAGACAAACGCAGATGTTGTCATTACAGAAATCGGCGGTACTGTCGGAGACATCGAATCACTGCCATTCCTTGAAGCGATCCGCCAAATGAAGAGCGACATCGGCCGTGAAAACGTAATGTACATCCACTGTACGCTCGTGCCTTACATTAAAGCTGCTGGCGAATTAAAAACAAAACCGACACAGCACAGCGTAAAAGAATTGCGCAGCTTGGGCATTCAGCCAAACATCATCGTCGTTCGTACAGAAATGCCGATTTCTCAAGATATGAAAGATAAAATCGCGCTTTTCTGCGACATCGATACAAAAGCGGTTATTGAATGTGAAGATGCGGACAACCTTTACTCCATTCCGCTGGAGCTTCAAAAACAAGGGCTTGATAAGCTTGTTTGCGAGCACATGAAATTGGCATGCAAAGAAGCGGAAATGTCCGAGTGGAAAGAGCTTGTTAACAAAGTCAGCAATCTGTCTCAAACGATTACAATCGGCCTTGTCGGCAAATACGTTGAGCTTCCTGACGCATACATTTCTGTTGTCGAGTCTCTCCGCCATGCGGGCTATGCGTTTGACACAGATGTAAAAGTGAAGTGGATCAACGCGGAAGAAGTGACAGAAAACAATATCGCAGAACTCACAAGCGGAACAGACGGCATCATTGTGCCGGGCGGATTCGGAGACCGCGGTGTTGAAGGAAAAATCGTCGCGACAAAATACGCGCGCGAAAACAACATTCCGTTCTTGGGCATTTGCTTGGGCATGCAGGTGGCGTCTATTGAATACGCACGAAACGTATTGGGCTTAAAAGGCGCTCACTCAGCGGAAATTGATCCGTCAACTCAATACCCGATCATTGATCTTCTTCCTGAACAAAAGGATGTTGAGGATCTTGGGGGAACGCTTCGTCTCGGCCTTTACCCTTGTAAGCTTGAAGAAGGCACGAAAGCCTTTGAAGTGTATCAGGATGAAGTGGTGTACGAGCGCCACCGCCACCGCTATGAGTTTAACAATGAATTCAGACAGCAAATGGAAGAGCAAGGCTTCGTATTCTCAGGCACAAGCCCTGATGGACGCCTTGTTGAAATCATCGAGCTGAAAGACCACCCTTGGTTCGTGGCTTCTCAGTTCCACCCAGAGTTCAAGTCAAGACCGACAAGACCTCAGCCTCTATTCAAAGGCTTTATCGGAGCGTCTGTCGAAGCTGCAAATCAGAAGTAATAAAAAAGACTTGCCGTTTGTCAAAAGCGGGCAAGTCTTTTTTATTTGTTTCCGGCAAGTTCCAGCATGTACAATAAGATATTATGCATACTCTTGCAGAATTTCTTTTAGTGTAAACGATAAAGCGTGATAGACATACAGTGCTGTCATTAAAGAGGGAAAACCGTAACGGGTGCCGTCTTCATCGGGAACAAGCGGCATTTTTAATTTAGAATCAATATGCACATCACAATACTGTTCTATTCCCGCACTGTCTTTGGCTGCGGGCGATACGCATACGACTCCCGCACCTTTTTCATAAAGCTCTTTTGCGAGCGCCTGTTCTTCGGCTGTGCCCGTCCCTGAGCAAAACATCAGCACCCTGTCGCTTTCTGTCACTTCCTCAGCGCTTTCTGGAAAGGCTTTGACAGATGGGAAGGGTTCTTTGCTTTCGGTGGCCTCAAAAAAGACGCCCTGAAGCTCATTCGCTCCGTATAAATAAATGGAATGCCCGCTGATCACCGCTTGAGCAAGCAGCCGCGCCCCATCTTCAATCGCGTCAGATTCCTTATCCTGAATGCGGGAAAAAATACCTGTTAACTGCGTCGTGAATATTTTCAACATAAGTGAATCCTCCTTTATAACGTACAATATCAGTATACAACAAAAGAGAAAATGCTCAGAAAATGTCGTAAAGTAGACTATTATAATTAAAGGAAATAGGAAAATCAAACAGAATACATACAATACTGCTTACTTTTGACGAAAATCATAATATTGGGGTGTAAAATGATGAATGAAAAAATTTTAATCGTTGATGATCAATACGGCATTCGTATTTTGCTAAATGAAGTGTTCAATAAAGAAGGCTACCAGACGTTTCAGGCTGCGAACGGCCTGCAGGCGCTTGACATTGTGACAAAAGAACGGCCCGACCTTGTGCTTTTGGACATGAAAATTCCCGGCATGGACGGAATCGAAATCTTAAAACGGATGAAGGTCATTGACGAAAACATCCGGGTCATTATCATGACGGCATACGGAGAGCTCGACATGATCCAAGAATCGAAGGAATTGGGCGCTCTGACGCACTTTGCCAAGCCGTTTGACATCGACGAAATCAGAGACGCCGTCAAAAAATATCTGCCCCTGAAGTCTAACTGACAAAAAGAAGAAACAAATGAATCATGTCATTATGTTGCCGATTTGTCGAAAAGTTGGTATCCTAGTTATGGAGAAAAAGCGATCTGAGTATTTACATATGACAGCAATATATGGGTCATGCTAGGGTGGAAAGCTTTTTTCGCTAGAAGACAATCAGGCTACATAAGGAGGACATTCGACATGCCTTTAGTTTCTATGACGGAAATGTTGAATACAGCTAAAGAAAAAGGGTACGCTGTAGGACAATTTAACTTAAACAACCTTGAGTTTACTCAAGCGATTTTACAAGCAGCTGAAGAAGAAAAATCTCCAGTGATCCTTGGTGTTTCCGAAGGTGCGGGACGCTACATGGGCGGCTTCAAAACAGTCGTTGCTATGGTAAAAGCACTTATGGAAGAGTACAAAGTGACAGTTCCTGTTGCGATTCACTTAGACCACGGTTCAAGCTTTGAATCTTGTGCGAAAGCGATTCATGCAGGTTTCACATCTGTAATGATCGACGCTTCTCACCATCCATTTGAAGAAAACGTAGCAACAACTGCTAAAGTTGTTGAGCTTGCTCATTTCCACGGAGTATCTGTAGAAGCTGAGCTTGGAACAGTAGGCGGACAAGAAGATGACGTTATCGCTGAAGGCGTAATCTACGCTGATCCTAAAGAGTGCCAAGAGCTTGTTGAGCGCACTGGCATCGACTGCCTTGCACCTGCATTAGGTTCTGTTCACGGCCCTTACAAAGGTGAGCCAAACCTTGGATTCAAAGAAATGGAAGAGATCGGAAAATCAACTGGCCTTCCGCTAGTTCTTCACGGCGGTACTGGAATTCCGACTGCTGACATCAAAAAATCAATTTCACTTGGTACAGCTAAAATCAACGTGAATACTGAAAACCAAATTTCTTCTGCAAAAGCTGTTCGCGAAACATTGGCAGCTAAGCCTGACGAGTACGATCCACGTAAATACCTTGGACCAGCTCGTGAAGCGATCAAAGAAACAGTTATCGGTAAAATGCGTGAATTTGGTTCTTCAAACCAAGCTTAATTCAATTGGAACTTTTTATAGCCGCCTGACAGCTTGACAGGCGGTTTTCCGTCTATCTTTAGAAAGCGCAATCATATTCGCAGTTCAGAAAATTTCTTAATCAGGGAGGCTTTTTGAAAATGTTATTCTTTGTTGATACAGCCAATATCGATGAAATTAGAGAAGCGAATGAATTAGGAATTCTCGCCGGTGTAACGACGAATCCTAGTTTAGTAGCAAAGGAAGCTAACGTATCATTCCACGACCGTCTTCGCGAGATCACAGACGTCGTGAAAGGGTCTGTAAGCGCAGAGGTTATTTCTTTGAAAGCTGAGGAAATGATCGAGGAAGGAAAAGAACTGGCGAAGATCGCTCCGAACATTACGGTGAAAATCCCAATGACGTCTGACGGTTTAAAAGCGGTAAGAGCACTTACTGACTTAGGCATCAAAACAAACGTTACATTGATCTTCAATGCCAACCAGGCGCTTCTTGCTGCCAGAGCGGGGGCAACATATGTATCTCCATTCCTGGGACGTTTAGATGACATCGGCCACAACGGGCTTGACCTGATTTCAGAAGTTAAACAGATTTTTGATATTCACGGCCTTGACACGCAAATCATTGCAGCGTCAATCCGCCATCCGCAGCACGTGACAGAAGCTGCTCTTAGAGGGGCTCATATCGGCACAATGCCGCTGAAAGTCATTCATGCGCTCACTAAACACCCGTTAACAGACAAAGGAATCGAACAATTCCTGGCAGACTGGAACAAATAATGAAAGGGGCGGCAAACAGCTTTATGCCTGTTTGCCGCGGCCTTTGTATTTCACCGACCTGATACAGCGGATCTTCAGATGCTGACGCCGCTTTACAGAGAAGGAATCATTGGGCTGCAGAAGCTGATATCGGAATGAAGGGTATGCGTACTGCTTTTGCCGGATGACGACGATGTCTCTCGAGCCGGCGGGTCCCTGTGCATCTTTTGAAACCTGTACCCCCCAAAGCTTCGCTATTTTCTTCCTGATATTTTACAATGTGTTGTATTCTTTCTCTTCGAATTGGCTAGATTTTGGACATGAGCTTTATTTGCAGAGACAGAATAAAATGACATTTTATTTAGCTCCGCAGCTATCTTCTTATGGAAGGAGACTATCATGGAAAAGTTGAATATTGCCGGCGGTGACTCGTTAAACGGTACAGTACATATCAGCGGCGCTAAAAACAGCGCTGTTGCGTTAATACCTGCAACCATTTTGGCAAATTCCGAGGTGACAATTGAAGGGCTTCCAGAGATTTCAGATATTGAAACGCTGCGTGACCTGTTAAAGGAAATCGGCGGCAACGTGCATTTTGAGAATGGGGAAATGGTTGTTGACCCTACGTCGATGATCAGCATGCCGCTTCCTAACGGGAAAGTAAAAAAGCTTCGCGCGTCATATTATTTAATGGGGGCGATGCTCGGCCGCTTCAAGCAGGCGGTCATTGGATTGCCTGGCGGCTGTCACTTAGGGCCCCGTCCGATTGATCAGCATATCAAAGGCTTTGAAGCACTCGGAGCTGAAGTAACCAATGAACAAGGCGCCATTTATTTGCGAGCTGAAAGGCTGAGAGGCGCACGGATTTATTTAGATGTCGTAAGCGTTGGGGCAACGATTAACATTATGCTCGCCGCTGTTTTGGCAGAAGGGAAAACGATCATCGAAAACGCTGCCAAGGAGCCTGAGATCATTGACGTCGCGACATTGCTTACCAGCATGGGCGCCAAAATCAAAGGTGCGGGCACCAATGTGATTCGAATCGACGGCGTGAAGGAACTGCACGGCTGCAAGCATACGATCATTCCGGACAGAATTGAAGCCGGGACATTTATGATTGCAGGGGCTGCAATGGGCAAGGAAGTCATTATCGATAACGTCATCCCCACTCATCTTGAGTCGTTAACGGCAAAGCTGAGAGAAATGGGCTATCATATCGAAACAAGCGACGACCAGCTCCTCATTGTCGGCGGGCAGAAGAACTTAAAGCCGGTTGACGTCAAAACCCTCGTATACCCAGGGTTTCCGACTGATTTACAGCAGCCGATGACGGCGCTCCTGACAAGGGCGAAAGGGACGAGTGTCGTCACAGACACCATCTACTCGGCAAGATTCAAGCACATTGATGAGCTGAGACGAATGGGTGCTAATATGAAAGTAGAAGGCAGATCTGCCATCATCACAGGTCCTGTCGAGCTTCAAGGCGCAAAAGTGAAGGCGAGTGATCTGCGTGCCGGAGCCTGCTTGGTGGTAGCCGGACTGATGGCTGATGGCGTCACGGAAATTACGGGACTGGAGCATATTGACCGCGGATACAGCAGCCTTGAGAAGAAGCTTGAGGGGCTTGGAGCGACAATTTGGCGTGAAAGAATGACTGACGAAGAAATAGAACAGCTTCAAAATTCATAATGGTTTCTTGTGAGAGGAGATCGTGTTGAAATGGAAAGAAGTTTATCAATGGAATTGGTACGTGTGACAGAAGCTGCGGCATTGGCATCAGCAAGATGGATGGGCCGGGGAAAAAAAGATGAGGCTGATGAAGCGGCAACAAGTGCAATGAGAGACGTTTTTGATACAGTGCCGATGAAAGGGACCGTTGTAATCGGTGAAGGGGAAATGGACGAAGCGCCAATGCTGTATATCGGGGAAAAACTCGGAAACGGGTACGGCCCTCGCGTTGATGTCGCAGTTGACCCTCTTGAAGGCACAAACATCTTAGCAAGCGGCGGCTGGAACGCGCTGACGGTTATCGCGGTCGCAGACCATGGCACGCTTCTGAATGCTCCTGACATGTATATGCAAAAAATCGCAGTCGGTCCGGAAGCGGTGGGCTGCATTGACATCGAAGCACCTGTCATTGACAACCTTAAAGCGGTGGCAAAAGCGAAAAACAAGGACGTTGAGGACGTCGTTGCCACAATTTTAAACCGTGAAAGACACGCAAAAATCATTTCCGAGCTTCGTGAGGCCGGCGCCAGAATCAAATTGATCAATGACGGCGATGTCGCAGGCGCCATCAACACGGCTTTCGACCACACGGGCGTTGATATCCTGTTCGGATCAGGCGGCGCTCCTGAGGGTGTGCTTTCCGCTGTTGCGCTAAAAGCACTCGGCGGAGAAATCATTGGTAAACTTCTTCCGCAAAGCGAAGAAGAAATCACTCGCTGTCACAAAATGGGCCTTGATTTAAGCAAAGTCCTTCGCATGGAAGACCTTGTGAAGGGTGATGACGCGATTTTTGCAGCTACAGGGGTTACTGACGGCGAGCTGTTAAAAGGAGTTCAATTCAAAGGCTCTGTCGGTACAACTGAAAGCTTAGTTATCCGTGCAAAATCGGGCACTGTTCGTTTCGTTGACGGCAGACATAGCTTGAAAAAGAAACCAAATCTTGTAATCCGTCCATAACAAACAGAAAAAGCGGGTGTGAGCCCGCTTTAACTTTTGCAGAAAAGCGTCAACTCTATCAATTCCGTGTCAAAACCTTATTTCAGTTGAATAATTTTTTGAAATAAGGTAAAAATAAAGAGTGCTGCGAATTTTACTGCGTAATACCTTCTTTTAAGCACTAGGAAAGTTTCAATTTCTACCGCATACAGACGATATAAGTATTGATCTTCTCATGTTTTTGTCCTCGCTTCCTTCAAAACTCATTAAGACAATCCTTTTAACAAAAGCGCCGATCATGGGTGGAAGTGTTACCGATAGAAGTTCCTTTATGTTAAAAAAAGAATGTGCTTTGGCGGATGTTGTGCAAAAGCAGCAGATGACATGTTCAGAGTAAGATATTGACTATGAAAAGCGTGGTGTTTTTATGAAAGACGTATCTATTTCCTCTTTGGAAAATATGAAATTGAAAGAGCTTTATGAACTTGCAAGACATTATAAAATCTCCTATTACAGCAAACTGACAAAAAAAGAACTCATTTTCGCCATTCTGAAAGCGAATGCAGAACAGGAAGATCTGCTGTTTATGGAAGGCGTTCTCGAGATCATCCAGTCTGAAGGTTTCGGATTCCTGAGACCGATCAACTACTCTCCAAGCTCAGAAGACATTTACATCTCAGCTTCACAAATCCGCCGTTTCGATTTGCGGAACGGAGACAAAGTATCTGGCAAGGTTCGCCCGCCAAAAGAAAATGAGCGTTACTATGGACTTTTGCACGTTGAAGCAGTAAATGGGGATGATCCCGAATCTGCAAAAGAGCGTGTGCATTTCCCGGCTCTTACGCCACTTTACCCGGATCGTCAAATGGTGCTTGAAACAAAGCCGAACTTCTTGTCTACAAGAATTATGGACATGATGGCGCCGGTTGGATTTGGGCAGCGCGGATTGATTGTTGCGCCGCCGAAAGCCGGAAAAACGATGCTGCTGAAGGAAATTGCCAACAGCATTACAGCGAACCAGCCTGAAGCAGAGCTGATCGTGCTTTTAATTGACGAAAGACCTGAGGAAGTAACCGATATCGAGCGCTCTGTAGCTGGGGATGTCGTCAGCTCAACGTTTGATGAAGTGCCGGAAAACCATATCAAAGTGGCCGAGCTTGTGCTTGAACGTGCAATGCGTCTCGTGGAACACAAAAAAGACGTCATTATCCTGATGGACAGCATCACACGGCTTGCCCGCGCCTACAACTTAGTGATTCCGCCAAGCGGAAGAACGCTTTCCGGGGGGATTGACCCAGCGGCGTTCCACCGTCCGAAACGCTTCTTCGGGGCTGCGAGAAATATCGAAGAGGGCGGCAGCTTAACCATCCTTGCTACGGCTCTGGTCGATACAGGTTCACGTATGGATGATGTCATTTATGAAGAATTCAAGGGAACAGGCAACATGGAGCTCCATCTTGACCGCTCTCTTGCCGAGCGCCGCATCTTCCCTGCCATCGATATCCGCCGTTCAGGAACGCGCAAAGAAGAGCTGCTTGTGCCTAAAGAGCATCTTGATCGTTTATGGTCTATCCGCAAAACGATGTCTGATTCACCTGATTTCGCAGAAAAGTTCATGAGAAAAATGAAAAAAACCAAAACAAACCAGGAATTTTTCGATATTCTCAATCAAGAATGGAAACAGGCAAATCTATCATCCGCAAGAAGGTAAATTGTATTTGCAAAAGAAGTAAATCACTGATATAATTTTCTCATATGCGTTTCGGACAATGCTCCGAAATAATAACTCTGTTTCCACACGGGATTCAGGGCGGAAGGAGATGGATACAATGAAAGCAGGAATTCATCCTAATTTCAAAAAAGCAACAGTTAAATGCGCTTGCGGAAATGAATTTGAAACAGGCTCAGTAAAAGAAGAGGTACGCGTTGAGATTTGCTCTGAATGCCACCCATTCTACACTGGCCGTCAAAAATTCGCTTCTGCTGATGGTCGTGTTGATCGCTTTAACAAAAAATACGGTCTTAAGTAATAATAGATTTCTCAACAGGCAAGCAGCAGTCTTGCCTGTTTTTTATATTGTCTAAAACACAGCTGGCAGAGAGAGGGGAGCGAAGCCTATGTACATAATGAAACAAAGCGGGTGGCTTGAGCTGATTTGCGGCAGCATGTTCTCGGGGAAATCTGAAGAGCTGATCAGAAGAGTGAAGAGAGCAACTTATGCCAAGCAGGAAGTCAGGGTATTTAAGCCTGTAATTGATAACCGATACAGCGAAGCTGCTGTTGTCTCCCATAATGGAACATCGATGACGAGCTATGCCATTTCGTCTGCTGCAGACATTTGGGATCACATCAGTGAAAGTACAGATGTGATTGCGGTTGATGAAGTGCAGTTTTTTGATCAGGAAATTGTTGAGGTTTTATCATCTCTTGCCGATAAAGGCTACCGTGTGATAGCAGCAGGCCTTGATATGGATTTTAGGGGAGAGCCGTTTGGTGTCGTCCCGAATATCATGGCGATTGCGGAAAGTGTGACAAAGCTGCAAGCCGTCTGTTCTGTTTGCGGATCACCGGCGAGCAGAACACAGCGCCTCATTGACGGCAAACCTGCTTCTTACGATGATCCGGTCATTTTGGTTGGTGCATCTGAATCATATGAAGCAAGATGCAGACATCATCACGAAGTCCCAGGTAAATCTAAAAAATAGTCCAAAACATGGGTATAAAGATAGAATGCACCGGCTAAAAACACCGGTGTTTTTTTTATATTCTGATAATATGCAATTAAAAAATTTAAATAAGTATATTAAAAAATTAAGTAATTTTCTTCCCTTGAATTTTGATTTTGACAGGCATACAATAGCTTACGTAATGTAAATAGTTTTGAGACATTGTTCGAATAATTGTCACAAAGTCGCATAAAGATCATGATCGGTCATATTTTAGATGGGTTATTACTTAACTTGGTTAACTATTTCAAGAAAGAAGGAGATTTGCTTGAATAACATAAAAAAAACGAAAGAAGGCCACTTAGAAACAACTCTTAGAGGAAAAGAAGTTTTATCTATTCCTACTTTAAATAAAGGCGTTGCTTTTTCACTAGAAGAAAGACAAGAACTCGGCTTAGAAGGGCTTCTGCCGCCAACTGTACTTTCTCTTGATCAACAAGCACAACGCGCGTACGAGCAATTCCAAGCGCAGCCTGACCGCCTTCGTCAAAATGTTTACTTAAGTGATCTTGCAAACCGTAACGAAGTTCTTTTCTATAAATTGCTGAAAAACCATCTTCGCGAAATGCTTCCTGTTGTGTACACGCCAACAGTTGGTGAAGCGATTCAGGAATACAGCCATGAATATAGAAGACCTCAAGGAATCTACTTGTCAATCGATAACATTGACGGTATTGAAAAAGCGTTTGAAAACCTTCATGCGACAGCAGGCGATATTGATCTTATCGTTGCTACTGACTCCGAAAGCATTCTCGGTATCGGTGACTGGGGTGTAGGCGGTATTAATATTGCAATCGGTAAATTGGCTGTCTACACTGCTGCAGCTGGTATTGACCCTAGCCGTGTTATCCCGGTTGTGCTTGATGTCGGTACGAACAACGAAAAACTTCTAAACGATCCTTTATATATTGGTAACAAGCATGAACGTGTTCAAGGTGAACGCTACGAAGCTTTCATTGACGCTTATGTAAAAGCTGCATTGAAATTCTTCCCTAAAGCGCTTCTTCACTGGGAAGATCTTGGCAACAAAAATGCACGCAACATCATGAAAAAATACAATCATGAAATCCTGACATTTAATGATGATATTCAAGGTACTGGCGCGATTACACTTGCAGGTGTGCTTGCCGCTATGAAGAAAACCGGCGCTTCTATTAAAGATCAGCGTGTTGTTATCTTCGGTGCTGGTTCTGCTGGTATCGGTATTGCTGACCAAATCCGTGACACAATGGTGCTAGCCGGATTATCTGAAGAAGAAGCTAACAAACGTTTCTACACACTTGATTACAGAGGCTTGCTGACTGAAGACATCGAAGGCATCCTTGATTTCCAAAAACCTTACCTTCGCAATGCGGATGAAGTGAAAGACTGGAAGCGCGATGAAAAAGGTCAAATTCCATTCGATGAAGTCGTTCGTCAAGCGAAACCAACAATCTTGATTGGTACTTCAGGGGTTTCAGGTGCATTCACAGAGGAAATTGTAAAAGAAATGGCATCTCACGTAGACCGTCCGGTTATCATGCCGATGTCTAACCCGACTCACCTTGCTGAAGCTGTTCCTGAAGATCTGTTCAAATGGACTGACGGAAAAGTGCTTATTGCAACAGGAAGCCCATTTGACAATGTAGAATACAACGGTGTTTCTTATGAAATCGGACAATCTAACAACGCATTCGCGTTCCCTGGTCTTGGACTTGGTTCAATTGTAGCTGAAGCGCGTATCATTACACCTGCTATGTTTGCAGCAACTGCTGATGCGATTGCTGAAATGGTTGATCTTGAAACACCTGGAGCAGGATTGCTTCCAAGCATTGATAAGCTTCAAGAGGTTTCTATCCAAGTTGCGATTGCCGTTGCTGAAGCAGCAATTAAAGACGGCGTGGCAAATCGTCAGCCTGAAGATGTGAAACAAGCGGTACTTGAAGCAATGTGGACACCTGAATACAAAAAAGTCATCGCGAAATAATTAGCGAGTAAATTTTTCTGTCCGAGGGAAAGCTTTTTGTAAAGCTAAAGTATACGGACATAGGATTTGGAGGAGAATATTTTGAGCATCTTAGATATCTTAATCCTCCTGGCGCCGATCTTCTTTGTTATCGTGCTGGGTTGGTTTGCAGGACATTTTGGAAGTTATGATGCCAAGTCGGCAAAAGGGGTAAGTACGTTAGTAACGAAATACGCACTTCCAGCTCACTTTATCGCTGGTATTTTGACAACTTCCAGAAGTGAATTTTTATCACAAGTACCTTTAATGATTTCTTTAATTATTGGGATTGTTGGTTTCTATATCATCATTCTTTTGGTTTGCAGATTTATTTTCAAGTATGATTTAACGAACTCATCTGTATTTTCTTTGAACTCTGCACAGCCGACATTCGCATTTATGGGTATCCCGGTCTTGGGAAGCTTATTCGGAGCGAATGAAGTTGCGATTCCGATCGCGGTCACAGGTATCGTGGTTAACGCGATTCTTGATCCGCTCGCGATCATTATCGCTACTGTTGGTGAGTCTTCTAAGAAAAACGAAGAGAGTGGCGACAGCTTCTGGAAGATGACAGGAAAATCAATCCTGCATGGTCTTTGTGAGCCGCTTGCAGCTGCTCCGTTAATCAGTATGATCTTGGTGCTGGTTTTCAATTTCACTCTTCCTGAGCTGGGTGTTAAAATGCTTGATCAGCTTGGAAGCACAACATCTGGTGTTGCTCTCTTTGCTGTCGGTGTTACCGTTGGTATTCGTAAAATTAAACTCAGTATGCCGGCTATCGGTATTGCGTTACTAAAAGTTGCGGTTCAGCCTGCATTAATGTTCCTGATTGCTCTTGCTATCGGACTTCCGGCTGACCAAACAACAAAAGCAATCCTTCTTGTTGCATTCCCTGGTTCTGCCGTTGCAGCCATGATTGCGACTCGTTTCGAGAAACAAGAAGAAGAAACTGCAACTGCGTTTGTGGTCAGTGCGATTCTGTCATTGATTTCACTTCCAATCATTATCGCGCTTACTGCGTAACAAAAAAAGCTCCCTTTACGGGAGCTTTTTGCTTTAGGTTTGAAATTTGAACAGTGACAGCAGCGGTTTTTTTCTTGTTTTGGTTTTTTCAGAAGCAGCAGCAGTCTCGGGGATCGGCTGAGCGGTGAATTCTTTCATTTGTGAGGTCAGTGATTGCAGATCTGCAAGAATATCATCGATTTCTCTGCGGTGCTGAAGCAGCTGGTAAGATACACCTTCATCGGCTTTTTGTTTCAGCTGGCGTTCCAGTTCCGACATCCTTGCCATCAATTCGCTTTCGTCCTGCCTTTGCTGTAAAAGGGTGTCCAGCTTTTGTTCAAGCTGCTCGATTCTTCGTTCTGTGTCGCTACTTGTTTTTTGGACAAGGAAGCCTGTGCGCTTTTTAGCGCTTTTCGGCAGATGAATATCCTGAATCGCCGTGCCTTCAGAGATTTGTTTTTGAACGGATTTTAGAACCTTCACGTCTTCTGCCGTGAACGAATAGTGTCCGAGCTCATTGCGTTCGGCCGGAAGATTCAGCTGCTTCACCCACCGCTGCACCGTTTTTGCGGAGACGCCGAGTTCACTTGCTACCATATTTGTATTCATGATCCCATACCTCCTTTTAAGCTAGGTATTCGACCATAGAATGCGGTTCCCTTCCCGTTAGACAAAACAAGAAAAGATTCGGCAAAGAAAGTGGGTATCTCCTTTTTTTCTTCAAAAACTGTTATTGTTCATACAGTTCTAATGGAAGCTGGTCAGGATCAAAAAAGAAGGTGAAACGCTTGCCGGTCAGCGGATCTGTTCTGATTGGCTCTGTTTCGATTCCTTTTTCATGAAGCTCTTGAACCGCTTTATCCAAGCTGCCGACTGTAAAGGCGAGGTGGCGCAGGCCTGCGGCTTCAGGCCGGGTTTGTCGTTCGGGCGGATCGGGAAACGAGAACAGCTCAATGACATACGAGCCGTTAAGCGACAAATCAAGCTTATAGGAGCCGCGCTCTTCGCGGTACGTTTCTTGAATCACCTGAAAACCAAGCTTATGTACGTAGAAAGCTTTCGACTTTTCGTAATCTGAACATATGATTGCAATATGATGTATGGATTTCAGCAACATCATCCCTCCTCGAATTCCAGTATAGCAGAGGGAGCTTTTCCAGCTGGGATTGAAATGCTTTTGACTGGGGTTAATCACTATACTATAATGAGAATGTTACGCACAGGAAAACAGAGGTGAAGACCGTGTTAGACCGTTTAAAATCAATTGAAGAACGATACGAGAAATTAAATGAGCTTTTGAGCGATCCAGAAGTAGTCAACGATCCGAAAAAGCTAAGAGAATATTCAAAAGAGCAATCTGATATACAAGAAACAGTTGACGTATATAGACAATACAGAGATGCGTCAGAACAGCTGGCTGATGCAAAAGCGATGCTTGAAGAGAAGCTGGACGCTGAGATGCGCGACATGGTGAAGGAAGAGATTTCTGAACTTCAGAAGGAAACGGAAACACTGTCAGAACGGCTGAAAGTGCTCCTGATCCCGAAAGATCCTAATGATGACAAAAACGTTATCATGGAGATCCGCGGGGCCGCGGGAGGCGAGGAAGCTGCTTTATTCGCGGGCAACCTGTACAGAATGTATTCCCGTTATGCCGAGCTTCAGGGCTGGAAAACAGAGGTCATGGAAGCGAATGTAACCGGAACGGGCGGCTACAAAGAGATCATCTTTATGATTACAGGAAGCGGCGCGTATTCTAAACTCAAATATGAAAACGGCGCCCACCGCGTGCAGCGTGTTCCGGAAACGGAATCCGGCGGCCGTATCCATACATCCACTGCAACAGTAGCATGTCTTCCTGAGGCAGAAGAGGTAGAGGTTGACATTCATGAGAAGGATATCCGTGTCGATACGTTTGCTTCAAGCGGACCGGGCGGACAAAGCGTTAACACAACAATGTCTGCGGTTCGTCTGACTCACTTGCCGACAGGTGTTGTTGTATCATGCCAGGACGAAAAATCTCAAATTAAGAACAAAGAAAAAGCAATGAAGGTTCTCCGTGCCAGAATCTATGATAAATTTCAGCAGGAAGCCCAGGCTGAATATGATCAAACACGGAAATCAGCAGTCGGATCAGGCGACCGCTCTGAACGTATCCGCACATACAACTTCCCGCAAAACCGTGTGACGGATCACAGAATCGGTTTGACGATTCAAAAGCTTGATCAGATTCTTGAAGGAAAACTTGACGAAGTGGTTGAAGCGCTGATTGTTGAAGATCAGGCAAGCAAGCTTCAGCAGTCGGAAGGTTAAGATGAAGACGATATTCGAAGCCCTGAAATGGGCTTCTTCTTATTTAACCGAAGCGGGAAGAGAAGAAAATGCTGCCGAGCTCCTATTGCTTTATGATACCGGAATGGAGAGAAGCAAACTGCTCGCAAGCTTACAGGAACCGATTGGTGAAGACGAACTGTATCGCTTTAAGCGTCACGTTGAGATGCATAAAGAGGGCGTGCCGGTTCAATACATTATAGGAAAAGAGTTTTTTTATGGACGGGAATTTATGGTGAATGATGATGTGCTGATCCCGCGGCCGGAAACTGAAGAAGTTGTCTTTCATTTGCTTGAAAAATATCGGAGTGTTTTTTCTGAAGACGGCAAGCTCGAAGTTGTTGACGTTGGTACAGGGAGCGGCGCAATAGCCGTCACGCTTGCGCTTGAAAACCAAAGCTTTTCTGTGTCGGCGGTCGATATTTCGAAAGAGGCGCTGCAAGTCGCCTCTGCCAATGCAGAAAAACTTGGAGCGAATGTGCGCTTTTATCAGGGCGATCTGCTTGAGCCTTTTATTAAGGCGGGAAAAAAAGCGGATATCATTGTCTCAAACCCGCCATATATTTCAGAGGAAGAAATGGCTGATTTATCGGAAATTGTCCGTTTTCATGAGCCGCTGCACGCACTCACCGATGGCGGAGACGGGCTGAAATTTTATAAGCGGTTTATGGAAGACATTCCGCTTGTCATGAAGGATAAAGTATTTGTTGTTTTTGAAATCGGCTGGAAACAGGGAGCGGCGGTCAAAGACCTGATCCTCAAGGCGTTTAAGGGGGCGGAAGTGGAAGTGCTGAAAGATATTAATGGAAAAGACAGAACCATATGCGCTCTGATTCATAAAAATAAATAAGCAGCTTGCTGGCGAGTGAATGGATCAAGCTGTTTAACACCAGCAAAGGGGATGTAAACATGAAAAAGGCCCTGACAGCAGGAATCCTGCTCATTGCGATTGAGAGCATGATTGGCACCATTTTTCCGCAGGCTCTTTCATATGAAGCGATTTTTGGCGTTGCGTCTCTCGCTTTAGTGGGGCTCGCGATCATTACATCGGGTTTGGCTGTAAGCGGAAGCGATCAGCGGGCAAACTACCATTCAGAAACCAAAGAAGGCCGTACATCTCGCATGAAAATGGCGGCCGCTTTCTTTGTTGCGGCGATACCTTCCATTCTATGTTATTTGCTGACGATTTTGTTTTAATAAAAAAGGAAGCCTCTTAGGCTTCCTTTTTTTGCAGTAAAACAGAATCCCATATCCAATAGATAAGAGCTGTTAATACAGCGAAAAGATAGAAGGCTGTATTTTGAAACAAAGATTGTCCCGAAGGCTGAAGCACGCCGAAAATGATCGCGTTGGCAATAAAAGCAGCGGCAAGGTAATACAGCAGATACAAAGGGCTGAACCGTTTCGGCTTTTTATTCATCATGATTTGAAGCGGCAGTGCGAAGATCAAATAAGGAAACAGAAAATAAAATGCCATTGTGATGAGAGCGGCAATGATAAATGAATGAATATAAATTACTGAATAAAGAACGGACATCGTGAATGCTGATAACAGCACTGTATAATTGTATTTCATCTTAAACCTCCTAAAACACTATCGTACCATAAATAAGATTAACAGCTTGCTAGATTTTTTTCACCCTGCACGTTTACCCCCGGCTCTCCTTGTCCATAATAGGGCTAGAAACAAAGCACGGAGAGGAACGGTGGGGACCGATGAAAAAAACAGTAATCATTTGTATATATATCTTTCTTTTATTATCTGGAGCGCTCGTAGGGCTGGCAAAAGAAGAGACGGCACAGAAATCGGAAAATCAGCCGGTGGTCATACCGGATCAGGCGATTCGTTTGAGAATATTGGCAAACAGCGATAGTGATCAAGACCAGCAATTAAAACGTCATATAAGAGACGCGGTGAATAAAGAAATCACAACTTGGGTAAAGGATATTACTTCTATTGAAGAAGCGCGTCGCGTGATTCGTTCAAAGCTGCCTGAAATCAAAGCAATTGCAAAGGAAACAATGGAGAAAGAAGGAGCGAATCAGTCGATATCCGTTGATTTTGACAAAATCTCGTTTCCGACAAAGCTTTACGGCAACATGGTATATCCTGCCGGTGAGTATGAAGCGATTTTGATTACGCTTGGAAACGGAGACGGCGCCAACTGGTGGTGTGTGCTGTTCCCGCCCCTCTGCTTTCTCGATTTTTCTAACGGGGAAGCCGTCAAAGAACAAGAAGATAAAGAAGCCTCAAAAAAGCAGACTGAAAAAGTGCTTGAGGACGTAACCGCTAAAGCGGAAAAAGCCAAAAAAGAAGAGAACGAAGAAAAAGAAGACGGCACAGAAGTGAAATTCTTTTTAGTCGAATGGATTTCCGACCTTTTTTCCTAATCATCTGGTCTAAAAATAGATTTGCCTCATAGATTGGAAGAAAGAACGCAAAAACGGGGTGAACGGATGTTTTATCAACTGCGGGTGGCAAGGGAAAAAGACGGAGATGTGCTCGAGGCATTTTTAAAACAGGCAAAAACCAGCTATGAAGGCGTGAAAGAAGGCTTCACTCAATTTCTTATGCTGGAGGACAGTGAGAAAAACATTGCCGGATGCCTCGGTATTGAAAAAATAAGCTGTGACCAGGGGCTGCTGCGATCACTTGTCATATCGGACAAGCTTCACCAAGGCCACATCGTCACGCTTTTTCAAAGCATGGAGGTGCTGTGCGAAAAGCATCAGATCAAAACCGTGTACCTAGTAGCAAATCAGCATTCCTCTGCGGACTTTTTGACGGCCATGGGTTTTGAAAGAGCTGAGAGTGTACCGGAGGAGCTGTTTTCTTCTGATCACTTCTGTGAATCGCGGCAAACAGAAGGAGCCGTTTTGATGAAAAAAGCGTCTGGATAAGTGCAGTTTATACACATACTTATCCACTTCTTCATTAGCGTTGTCCACAATTTGTGGATAACGCTTGTTTTATTACAGGACATCTTTTATACTTTCAAAAGGATTACACGCGTAAAACAATCGTTTTATTGTTGTGAATAAGGAGTTTGGTCAGAAATGAAAACGAAAAGATGGTTTGTGGATGTAACTGACGAGTTATCCACAAATGATCCACAAATTGCACAAGCAGCCGCTTTGCTCCGAGAAAATGAGGTCGTTGCCTTTCCGACAGAAACAGTATATGGCCTAGGCGCAAACGCAAAAAATACGGATGCCGTCAAAAAAATATATGAGGCGAAAGGGCGGCCGAGCGATAATCCCCTGATTGTCCACATTGCGGATATCAGCCAGCTTGAGGATTTAACGGGCCCAGCGCCGGAAAAGGCGAAAACATTGATGAAACGGTTTTGGCCGGGAGCACTTACGCTCATACTGCCTTGCAAACCTGGTGCGCTTTCACCTCGTGTAACGGCAGGTCTTGAAACGGTTGCCATTAGAATGCCGGATCATCCGCTTGCCCTTGCATTGATTCGCGAATCGGGACTGCCGATTGCAGCACCGAGCGCCAATCTATCAGGCAAGCCAAGTCCCACAAAAGCAGAGCATGTGGCACACGACTTGGATGGCCGCATAGCCGGTATTATGGATGGAGGCCCTACCGGAATCGGGGTCGAATCAACCGTGCTTTCATGTGCGGACGACATCCCTGTTCTCCTGCGTCCGGGCGGCATTACGAAGGAACAAATTGAAGCGGTGATCGGGCCGATTCATGTGGATAAAGGGCTCAGCGACCAAAACGAGAAGCCGATTTCTCCAGGGATGAAATATACACATTATGCGCCGACAGCGCCTCTTGCCATTTGCGAAGGCAGCCCAGAGCGCATTCAGCACCTCATTCAAGAATATCAACAGGGCGGAAGACGGGTCGGTGTCCTGACGACAGAAGAAAACGCGGGCGTTTATTCCGCTGATTATGTGAAGAGCTGCGGAAGACGGGCTCAGCTTGAGACTGTTGCGGCAGGGCTGTATGATGCTTTGCGCAGCTTTGATGAGAATAAGGTGGATTTCATTATAGCGGAATCCTTTCCGGATACAGGTGTCGGTCTTGCTATTATGAACAGGCTGATGAAAGCCGCCGGAGGAAGAGTGATTCGCTGAAAGCAGTCAGATGTTCTAACCCTTTTTGGACACGCATAGGCTAAAAAAGCGGGGCGTGTCCAAGGGGGTTATTTATGTATGTCGGATTTGTTTATAGGCGAACTGATTACATTAAGCATCATGGCGTTTGCTTTAGGGATGGATGCTTTTTCTGTCGGCCTTGGAATGGGCATGGTCAAACTTAGAAAGAAGCAGATATTCTATATTGGTTTCATCATCGGCCTCTTTCACGTCATCATGCCTCTCGCAGGGATGGCGGCCGGTAACATGCTGTCAGGGCTCCTCGGCGTGTTAGCGGTTTATATCGGTGGGGCGCTGCTTTTTGTTCTTGGGGTTCAAATGCTTATGGCCTCTTTTAAACAGTCAGAAGAACGATTCATGTCACCGGCAGGGCCGGGCTTATTGCTGTTTGCCATCGGCGTCAGCCTTGACAGCTTTTCCGTCGGCTTGAGCTTGGGGATATACGGCTCGCATCCGCTCCTCACAATTACCCTGTTCGGGCTGTTCAGCATGATGTTGACATGGCTGGGCCTGCTGGTCGGAAAACAAGTGCAGTCATGGCTTGGCACATACAGCGAAGCGCTCGGGGGCATCATATTAATCGTGTTTGGATTAAAGCTGCTTTTGCCAATTTAATATACCAATAAAAGAAACGAAGTCGCCGTTTCTTTTTTCTTCATATATAATAGAGAAAAATAAGGGGTGACTGACATGGATATTATTTTTGTCTGTACTGGAAATACGTGCCGCAGCCCAATGGCTGAGGCGCTTTTTAAATCAATTGCAGAAATGGAAGGGCTGAATGTCAATGTCCGCTCGGCAGGCGTGTTTGCTTCACCTAATGGGAAAGCGACGCCTCATGCAGTCGAAGCGCTGTTTGAAAAACACATTGCCCTTAATCATGTGTCTTCTCCATTAACTGAAGAACATATGGAGTCGGCTGATTTGGTTCTGGCTATGACCCATCAGCACAAGCAGATCATTGCCAGCCAATTTGGACGTTATCGTGATAAAGTGTTTACGTTAAAAGAATATGTCACAGGCAGCCATGGTGATGTCATCGATCCGTTCGGCGGCTCAATTGACATCTATAAACAAACGCGAGATGAGCTTGAAGAGCTTCTTCGGCAGCTGGCAAAACAGCTGAAAAAAGACCGCAGATAAGTTGTCAGAAAATCTGTAAACAGGTCATTTGCAAATCCTGCGTGAAGGAGTAGAATATAGTGAAAAGCACATCATATGGTGTGAGTCAAAGAGCGGACAGGCTGCGCGGTCAATAAAGCGGGCGGGCCGCATCACACACGCTGGGAGGAAAAGCAGATGAAAGTAGCCATTGCATCGGATCATGGCGGCGTTCACATTCGAAATGAAATCAAAGAGTTAATGGACGAATTGCAAATTGAATATATTGATATGGGCTGTGACTGCGGCAGCGGCTCTGTCGATTATCCGGATTATGCTTTTCCGGTGGCCGAAAAAGTGGTTAGCGGCGAAGTTGACAGAGGCATTTTAATTTGCGGGACAGGCATCGGCATGAGCATTTCCGCTAATAAAGTAAAAGGGATTCGCTGCGCGCTGGCGCACGATACCTTCAGCGCGAAGGCAACGAGGGAGCATAATGACACAAACATCCTTGCGATGGGTGAACGGGTGATCGGACCTGGTTTGGCTCGGGAAATCGCAAAAATCTGGCTGACTACTGAGTTTACCGGGGGAAGACACCAAACGCGTATTGGAAAAATCTCAGATTATGAAGAGAAAAACCTGTAGGGGTGCTGTTTAATGAATGAGTTGAAACAAACGTGGAAGACGATGCTGTCTGAGTTTCAGGACCAAGCGGAATTGAAACAAGATCAGCTCTTCGTCCTTGGATGCAGCACGAGTGAAGTGGCCGGCAGCCGGATCGGCACATCGGGCAGTGTAGATATCGCTGAAAGCATCTACAGCGGACTTGCCGAGCTTCGGGAAAAAACGGGAATCCATCTGGCGTTTCAATGCTGCGAGCATTTAAACAGAGCGCTTGTCGTCGAAGCAGAAACAGCCAAGCTGTTCAGGCTTCCAACCGTTTCTGCCGTGCCCGTTCCAAAAGCGGGCGGCGCGATGGCGTCTTATGCGTTTAAGCAGATGAAGTCTCCTGTTCTTGTTGAAACCATTCAGGCTGACGCCGGAATTGATATAGGCGATACGTTTATCGGCATGCATCTGAAGCCGGTGGCTGTCCCTGTGCGTGTCTCTCAAAACAGCCTCGGTTCAGCTCATGTGACATTGGCGCGTACACGGCCGAAACTAATCGGCGGAGTGCGGGCGGTTTATGAGTGCGAATGAAAGGACTGCATAGCCAGTCTTTTCTTTTATTTTAAGACAGTGAAATAAATTCCGAACTTTAAATTAAATTTAAGTTATTAATATTCGTTTTTACCAATAAAAATTTAGATTTTTTAAAAATAATCTTTTACATCGGCCTTAAAAACCATGTACAATAGTGATGGTAAAAACAAAGAACAGGATACGGATAGGAGAGGATCTCGCTGATGAAACATTTACCTGCGCAAGACGAACAAGTGTTTAACGCCATTAAAAATGAGCGTGAACGCCAACAGACTAAGATCGAATTGATTGCTTCTGAGAACTTTGTAAGTGAAGCGGTTATGGAAGCACAAGGATCTGTTTTGACAAATAAGTACGCAGAAGGATATCCGGGCAAACGCTACTACGGCGGATGCGAGCACGTCGATGTCGTTGAAGATATCGCTCGTGACCGCGCGAAGGAAATCTTTGGAGCGGAGCATGTAAACGTTCAGCCTCATTCAGGCGCGCAAGCAAACATGGCAGTGTACTTCACGATTTTGGAGCAAGGCGATACTGTACTTGGGATGAACCTCTCCCACGGCGGCCATTTAACACACGGAAGCCCAGTCAACTTCAGCGGTGTTCAATATAACTTTGTTGAGTACGGCGTAGATAAAGAAACTCAATATATTGATTACGATGACGTGCGTGAAAAAGCCCTCGCTCATAAACCGAAGCTTATCGTAGCAGGAGCAAGTGCGTATCCTCGTACAATCGACTTTAAGAAATTCCGTGAAATTGCTGATGAAGTCGGCGCTTACTTCATGGTGGATATGGCACATATCGCAGGACTTGTTGCGGCAGGCCTTCATCCAAACCCGGTTCCTTACGCTGATTTCGTTACAACAACAACACATAAAACACTTCGCGGTCCTCGAGGCGGTATGATCCTTTGCCGTGAAGAGTTTGGCAAGAAAATTGATAAATCGATCTTCCCTGGAATTCAAGGCGGCCCGCTGATGCACGTTATTGCCGCAAAAGCTGTTTCATTCGGTGAAGTATTGCACGACGATTTCAAAACATATGCACAAAACGTCATTTCAAACGCGAAACGTCTGGCTGAAGCCTTAACGAAAGAGGGCATCCAGCTCGTTTCAGGCGGAACAGACAACCACCTTATCCTTGTTGACCTTCGTTCGCTCGGACTGACTGGTAAGGTTGCGGAGCATGTACTTGATGAAATCGGTATTACGTCTAACAAAAACGCGATTCCATATGATCCTGAAAAACCTTTCGTAACAAGCGGCATCCGTCTTGGTACAGCTGCTGTAACTAGCCGCGGTTTTGACGGAGACGCTTTAGAAGAAGTTGGTGCTATCATTGCGCTTGCATTGAAAAACCACGAAGATGAAGGAAAACTTGAAGAAGCAAGACAGCGTGTAGCTGCTCTGACTGATAAATTTCCTTTATATAAAGAATTAGATTATTAAGATCCTAAAACCCGCTTGGGCTTATGCCCGGCGGGTTTTTTGACGATGTTCTTGAAACTCAATGTCTTTTTTTGTAGAATCAATAGAAGTGTGTAATTGTTGATGGGACAATAAAAAAGGAGCTGAAACACAGTATGGGAAAGGTTTATGTATTTGATCATCCTTTAATTCAGCATAAGCTGACATATATACGGAATGAAAATACAGGTACGAAGGATTTTAGAGAGTTAGTAGATGAAGTGGCTACACTCATGGCATTTGAAATTACCCGCGATCTTCCTCTGGAAGAAGTGGATATCAATACACCGGTTCAGGCTGCGAAATCGAAAGTCATCTCAGGGAAAAAACTCGGAGTGGTTCCTATCCTCAGAGCAGGATTGGGAATGGTTGACGGCATTTTAAAGCTGATTCCTGCGGCAAAAGTGGGACATGTCGGTCTTTACCGTGATCCAGAAACCTTAAAACCCGTGGAATACTATGTCAAGCTTCCTTCTGATGTGGAAGAACGTGAATTCATCGTGGTTGACCCGATGCTCGCTACAGGCGGTTCCGCAGTTGAAGCCATTCACAGCCTTAAAAAACGCGGTGCGAAAAATATCCGTTTCATGTGTCTTGTAGCAGCGCCGGAGGGTGTGGAAGAATTGCAGAAGCATCATTCGGACGTTGATATTTACATTGCGGCGCTAGATGAAAAATTAAATGAAAAAGGATATATTGTTCCAGGTCTCGGAGATGCGGGTGACCGCATGTTTGGAACAAAATAAAAAATGAAATCCCCAAAAGGGGGTTTCATTTTTTTATCCAGTTTTTTGCTATTCGGTGAATCTGTATACAATTATAGGTGAAAATGTGAACATTCTGTGGAGACGTAAAGTATAAAAAGTTTTTTAACTTTAAACAGATTGACACATGTTAGGGGCTATTGTATGCTAAACGAGGGTATTATGAGAAGGTTTTCATAGCTTTCATTATAGTCCTCATCCTCAATGTAAATCCTCTCAGCAAACCCGTATTATGAGGATTTATTTAAGCGAATGAAACAGCATCCCTGCAAGGCTTGCGGATGAATGATTTTTTCGAACAGGCCCGTTTTGCCGGTCAAAAAAGGTCTTCTACTAAGGGTTAACCGCTGATTTTTGCCGTATCCAAGCTATACATTATTTTTTCATCAGGAGACAGATAATTGATGGACGATCCCAAGCTTACATTTAGCAGACAACGCAAATATTTATTGTTCATTTTGGCAGTGTATGTACTGGGTTATGGTTTAACAGCGTATAAAACCGTTTTTTTAGGCCTTATTCTGGGAACTGTTTTCAGTTTGTTTAATTTTTTACTGCTCGTCAGAAGAATGAATGCTTTTGACAGAGCTGTTGAGAAAGGAAAGTCCATACGATCTCTCGGGAGCGCAGCGCGGTGGTGCAATGCGATTCTTGCTGTGGCTGTTGCCTATAAAAATCCCGTGTATTTTCATATGGCAAGTACAGTTATTGGATTAATGACAATATACCCTGTCATTATGATAGATTCCTTTATCCAGCTTAAACGTTCATCAATGGAAGAGAGGTGAAAACCCTTTGAATCATGGTTACAGAACTATAGAATTTCTAGGTCTTACTTTTAATCTGACAAACATTCTGATGATTACTGTGGCGAGTGTGATTGTTTTATTGATTGCTATATTGACGACAAGAACGCTTTCGATCCGTCCCGGAAAAGCCCAGAACTTTATGGAATGGATTGTTGATTTCGTCCGCAATATTATTGGCAGTACAATGGATTTAAAAACAGGGGCTAACTTCTTGGCACTTGGTGTCACATTGCTGATGTACATATTTGTGTCGAATATGCTGGGGCTGCCGTTCTCTATTACAATCGGACATGAGCTCTGGTGGAAGTCTCCGACAGCCGATCCTGCCATTACATTAACGCTAGCCGTGATGGTTGTTGCTTTAACCCACTACTATGGTGTGAAGATGAAAGGGCTCAAGGAATATTCCAAAGACTATTTAAGACCTGTTCCATTCATGCTCCCGATGAAAATCATCGAAGAGTTTGCGAATACGCTGACTCTAGGTTTGCGGCTGTATGGTAACATCTTCGCCGGTGAGATTCTTCTCGGCCTACTTGCGGGATTAGCAACAAGCCATTATTCGCAAAGCGTGGCTCTCGGTCTTCTCGGTACAATCGGTGCCATTCTGCCGATGCTGGCATGGCAAGCATTCAGTTTATTTATTGGTGCTATCCAGGCATTTATCTTTACAATGCTGACGATGGTGTACATGTCTCATAAAATCAGTCATGATCATTAAAACATTATATCCAAACGGATAACATTTTAAAGGAGGAACTTTTTCATGAATTTAATAGCAGCTGCGATTGCAATTGGTTTAGGCGCACTTGGTGCAGGTATTGGTAACGGTTTGATTGTTTCACGTACGGTAGAGGGGATTGCCCGTCAGCCGGAAGCAGGTAAAGAACTGAGAACTCTTATGTTCATGGGTATCGCATTAGTTGAAGCCCTTCCTATTATCGCTGTCGTTATCGCATTCTTAGCGTTCTTTGGCTAAGCATAAAAGCCTTATATGAACTAAAAATGGCGAAGATCATTCCAAGAGAACCTTCGCCATTGCTTTATGTCTGATAAGCATCCCGCCTTGCCGGCTGAAAAGAGACAAGTGCGGCTGCTGGATCAGCAAAGAAAAACCTGCAGAAGGGAGTTGCCGTAGTAGATGTCTCAATTACCACTTGAACTAGGATTGTCGTTTAACGGCGGAGATATCCTGTTCCAACTGTTAGCTATGTTAATCTTATTAGCGCTTCTGAAGAAATACGCTTTAGGGCCGCTATTAAACATAATGAAACAGCGTGAAGACCACATCGCTGGAGAAATTACGTCTGCTGAAGAAAAAAATAAAGAAGCGCAGCAGCTGATTGAAGAGCAGCGCGTTCTTTTAAAAGAAGCAAGACAAGAATCCCAAACTCTTATCGAAAACGCAAAGAAACTGGGAGAGAAGCAAAAAGAAGAGATTATTCAGGCTGCACGTGCAGAATCTGAACGTCTGAAAGAAGCAGCAAGAACTGAAATCGTGAAGGAAAAAGAACAGGCGGTTTCTGCTCTCCGTGAGCAAGTAGCGTCTCTTTCTGTCATGATTGCGTCGAAAGTGATCGAAAAAGAACTGGATGAACAAGCGCAAGAGAAATTGATCCAGGACTATCTTAAAGAGGTAGGAGAAAGCCGATGAGTGGATCAGCTGTCTCTAAACGATATGCATCAGCTCTTTTTGATATAGCCAATGAGTCCGCTCAGCTGAATCAAGTAGAAGAAGAGCTAACTGTTGTAAAACAAGTATTTCAAAATGAAAAAGCGCTTAATGATGTGTTGAACCATCCGAAGGTGCCGGCTGCGAAGAAAAAAGAGCTGATCCAAAATGCATTTGGCTCTTTGTCACAGTCCGTGCTTAATACGATTTTTCTTTTGATTGACCGCCATCGTGCCGCGATTGTGCCTGAGCTCACAGATGAGTTTATCAAACTCGCAAATGAGGCCCGTCAAACAGAAGACGCAATCGTATATTCAGTGAAACCGCTGACGGATGCGGAAATTTTACCATTATCACAAGTGTTTGCAAAAAAAGCCGGAGTCGCTTCACTGAGAATCAGAAATGAAGTGCAGACGGATTTAATAGGCGGCATTAAAGTCCGCATTGGAAACCGGATTTATGACGGCAGCGTAAGCGGGAAGCTTCAGCGCATTGAACGTCAATTAGCCGGGGAAAATCGATAGAAGGGGTGAAACCTAAGTGAGCATCAAAGCTGAAGAGATTAGCACGCTGATAAAACAGCAAATACAAAATTATCAATCTGATATTGAAGTTCAAGACGTAGGTACAGTCATCCAAGTCGGTGACGGTATTGCACGTGTGCACGGCCTTGACAACTGTATGGCCGGTGAACTTGTCGAATTTTCAAACGGTGTTTTGGGTATGGCTCAAAACCTTGAGGAATCAAACGTAGGTATCGTCATCTTAGGACCTTTCAGTGAGATCCGTGAGGGAGACGAAGTAAAAAGAACAGGCCGCATCATGGAGGTTCCTGTTGGTGAAGAGTTAATCGGCCGTATTGTAAATCCGTTAGGCCAGCCGGTAGACGGACTTGGCCCGATCCTTACAAGCAAAACTCGCCCGATTGAAAGCCCTGCACCAGGCGTTATGGACCGTAAATCCGTTCATGAACCGCTTCAAACCGGTATCAAAGCGATCGATGCACTGATTCCAATCGGCCGCGGCCAGCGTGAGCTGATCATCGGTGACCGTCAAACAGGTAAAACATCTGTTGCGATCGATGCGATCCTGAACCAAAAAGACCAAGACATGATCTGCGTATATGTTGCGATCGGTCAAAAAGAATCAACAGTCCGCGGCGTAGTAGAAACATTGCGTAAACACGGCGCGCTTGATTATACAATTGTTGTAACGGCGTCTGCGTCACAGCCGGCACCGCTTCTGTACCTGGCACCGTATGCTGGGGTTACAATGGCAGAAGAATTTATGTACAGCGGCAAGCACGTTCTTGTTGTATACGATGATCTTTCTAAACAAGCGGCTGCTTACCGTGAGCTGTCCTTGCTTCTTCGCCGTCCGCCAGGCCGTGAAGCGTTCCCTGGGGATGTATTCTATCTTCATTCCCGTCTGCTTGAGCGTGCAGCAAAGCTTAGCGACGCGAAAGGCGCAGGATCAATTACAGCTCTGCCGTTCGTAGAAACACAAGCCGGAGATATCTCTGCTTATATTCCGACGAACGTCATTTCCATCACCGACGGACAGATCTTCCTGCAATCTGATTTGTTCTTCTCAGGCGTACGTCCAGCGATCAATGCCGGATTGTCTGTATCCCGTGTCGGCGGCTCAGCGCAAATCAAAGCGATGAAAAAAGTATCAGGTACTTTGCGTCTTGACCTTGCGTCATACCGTGAACTGGAAGCATTCGCTCAATTCGGTTCTGACCTCGACCAAGCGACTCAGGCAAAACTGAACCGCGGTGCGCGTACAGTTGAAGTGCTGAAGCAGGATCTGAACAAGCCGCTTCCGGTTGAAAAGCAAGTAGCCATTCTTTATGCGCTGACAAAAGGATATCTCGATGATATTCCTGTGGCGGATATCAGACGTTTTGAAGAAGAGTACTACATGTACCTTGACCAAAACCATAAAGACCTGCTTGACGGAATTGCGAAAACAGGAAACCTTCCTGCTGATGAAGACTTCAATGCTGCAATCGAAGGCTTCAAACGCACATTTGCACCAAGCAACTAACTCGAATGCTGATGAGAGAAAAAGGTTCTCTTTTTCTCTCTTTTTACGCAGATGAAGAGAAAAGGTGGTGAAATCTTTGGCCTCATTACGCGATATTAAGTCAAGGATCACGTCAACGAAAAAAACAAGTCAGATTACAAAAGCCATGCAGATGGTATCTGCGGCTAAGCTGAATCGTGCTGAAAACAATGCAAAATCATTTGTGCCATATATGGATAAAATCCAAGAGGTTGTGTCAAACGTCGGAAGAGTTTCCGGCAACGTAAAGCATCCGATGCTTCTCAGCAGAGAAGTGAAAAAAACGGCATACCTTGTCATTACGTCTGACCGCGGTCTTGCCGGCGCTTTTAACAGTTCGGTTTTACGGAGTGCTTATCAGGCCATGCAAGAACGTCATCAGTCTAAGGATGAGTATGCGGTGATTGCCATCGGAAGAGTGGGCCGTGATTTCTTTAAGAAACGGGAGATTCCGATCATTTCCGAGTTAACAGGACTTGGGGATGAAGTAACGTTTACAGAAATTAAAGATCTTGCCCGTCAAACGATCCAAATGTTTATAGACGGTGCGTTTGATGAATTGCACCTTGTTTATAACCATTTTGTCAGCGCCATTACTCAAGAAGTAACGGAGAAAAAACTTCTGCCGTTATCTGATTTGGGCAGCGGCGGCGGAAAAAGAACGGCGTCTTATGAATTTGAACCATCTGAAGAGGAGGTTCTGGAGGTTTTGCTTCCTCAATATGCAGAAAGCTTAATCTTCGGTGCGCTTCTTGACAGTAAAGCAAGTGAGCACGCTGCAAGAATGACGGCGATGAAAAATGCGACAGACAACGCGAAGGAACTTATCGATTCACTTTCGCTTTCTTACAACCGCGCTCGCCAAGCAGCCATCACACAAGAAATTACGGAAATTGTCGGCGGAGCAGCCGCTTTAGAATAGAAAGATTTTGTCAGGAGGGATAGCGATGAAGAAAGGACGCGTTAGCCAGGTATTAGGACCGGTCGTCGACGTGCGTTTTGAAGACGGTCACTTGCCTGAAATTTATAATGCGATTAAAATTTCACAGCCAGCTGCAAGTGAAAACGAAGTAGGTATTGATTTAACGCTTGAGGTCGCTCTTCATTTAGGTGATGATACAGTCCGTACAATCGCAATGGCATCTACAGATGGTGTTCAGCGCGGTATGGAAGCTGTAGATACAGGAGCGCCAATCTCAGTACCGGTTGGTGATGTAACACTTGGACGTGTATTTAACGTTCTCGGAGAAAATATTGATTTGAATGAGCCGGTTCCTGCGGATGCGAAAAAGGATCCGATTCACAGACAGGCGCCTTCATTCGATCAGCTTTCAACAGAAGTTGAAATTCTTGAAACAGGTATTAAGGTTGTTGATTTGCTTGCTCCTTACATTAAGGGCGGTAAAATCGGATTGTTCGGTGGTGCCGGTGTAGGTAAAACCGTATTAATCCAGGAATTAATCAACAACATCGCGCAAGAGCACGGCGGTATCTCTGTATTCGCCGGCGTAGGAGAGCGTACTCGTGAAGGGAACGACCTTTTCTACGAAATGAGTGACTCTGGCGTAATCAACAAAACAGCCATGGTATTCGGACAAATGAACGAGCCGCCGGGCGCACGTATGCGTGTTGCTTTGACAGGCCTTACAATGGCTGAGCACTTCCGTGATGTACAAGGACAGGACGTACTGTTCTTCATCGATAACATTTTCCGTTTCACACAAGCGGGTTCAGAGGTTTCAGCCCTTCTTGGCCGTATGCCTTCAGCGGTTGGTTATCAGCCGACGCTTGCAACTGAGATGGGTCAGCTCCAAGAGCGTATCACGTCTACGAACGTTGGATCAGTTACATCTATCCAGGCGATCTACGTGCCTGCCGATGACTACACTGACCCGGCGCCGGCGACAACGTTCGCTCACTTGGATGCGACAACAAACCTTGAGCGTAAATTAACTGAAATGGGTATTTACCCTGCGGTTGATCCGTTGGCATCTACATCACGCGCCCTTGCTCCTGAAATTGTCGGAGAAGAGCATTATGCAGTTGCGCGTGAAGTACAGTCAACGCTTCAGCGTTACAAAGAGCTTCAGGATATCATTGCGATTCTCGGTATGGATGAATTAGGCGAGGAAGACAAACTTGTCGTTCACCGCGCACGCCGTATCCAGTTCTTCCTTTCTCAGAACTTCCACGTGGCTGAACAGTTCACTGGACAAAAAGGATCTTACGTGCCTGTAAAAGAGACGGTACAAGGCTTCAAAGAAATCTTAGCCGGTAAATATGACCATCTTCCAGAAGATGCATTCCGTCTTGTAGGCCGTATCGAAGAAGTTGTTGAGAAAGCAAAAGAAATGGGTGTAGAAGTTTAATCTGGTCCTAGGAGGGTAAAAGCATGAAGACCGTTAAAGTCAATATCGTTACTCCCGACGGCCCAGTATACGATGCGGATATCGAAATGGTGAGTGTGAGAGCCGAAAGCGGCGATCTCGGTATTTTGCCAGGCCATATTCCAACCGTGGCTCCTCTTAAAATCGGCGCTGTCCGTCTGAAAAAAGACGGGCAGACTGAAATGGTTGCCGTCAGCGGCGGATTTGTCGAAGTCCGTCCTGATCAGGTCACCATCCTTGCCCAGGCTGCCGAGACAGCAGAAGGCATCGATAAAGAGCGCGCTGAAGCTGCACGCCAGCGGGCGCAGGAGCGTTTGAATTCTCAATCAGATGATACTGACATTCGTCGGGCTGAGCTTGCGTTACAGCGGGCTTTGAACAGATTGGATGTAGCAGGGAAATAAGAAAAAATCCTTCTCATAAAGAGAAGGATTTTTTTATGAACGCACAAGAGAATCAAACAGCGATAACAGCGGGCGATCCTCTTTTGGACGCAGGTATAAACCATCACAGGCATTCATTGTATGCCACGATTTGCGATGTCTTCTAAAGCCAAGTGTATAAGCGCCGTCTTTATAGGGATAAGGTTTTACAACCCATTCAGCATCTTCATGGCGGGCAATCACACAATCTATAAGATAAACACTGATCATTTTCTCGAATTCTTCAATAGGAAGATTCCAATCAGCAAGCAAAAGTTCTTGTATACTTTGAAAATAGAGGTTTTCAAGCTCTTCAAGGCTTTCTCTCGTATAGGTAAGAGAAATGTTAAAAAACTGACACAATTCATTCAGTTCTTCAATCTGTGACTGTCTATAATCATAATAGAATGCAATTGCTTCCCATTCCTGATCAAAAATTGGCAGGTCCTCACCATATTGCTTTTCAGGCTGAAAAAAAGAATGATTCACATTTGCCAGCTCCTTTCCAATAAAGTATACCATGTAAAAGAATCGCACTTTAAGCGGGGATTAGCCCTAGATTTGGGTGATTATTCCGTTCTGTATAAAATGTATCATCTTTATCTGTGCTTCTTATATAATAAGAAAGGGTATGAACGCAGAGAAAGGAGTGTAATAGATGAGTGTATTGGGACAGCAGGCTGCAATCGGCATTGTCGTTCACCTGATTTTTATAGCAGTGACTTGGTGGGCGTTGCAAGCCGTCAATATAGATCCGTTAATCAAAAAAGGCAAAGTCGTGCAGGCAAGACTCCTGATGATTTTGCTGACAATTGCCATTGGAACGGCCGTTGCCAATTTCTTTTTAGATTATCTCAATTATTCACAGCAGCTTCCCTATCTATTTTAATAGGTTTTGAACATTATTAAATGGTTGGGAGAAGCGGGTTGAGGCGAATAGCTCGAGTTTTGACGAAGATTTTTACGTATGGCGCCTCTTGCCTCCGGTAAAACTGGGGATAAGGGGGAGAGATGAACATGAAGAAAAAACAAGTAAGCCACGCTATTATCATTTCCGTCATGTTAAGCTTCGTCATTGCTGTTTTCCATACCATTCATGCGAGTGAATTAACGCCGTTAGCACAGATGGCAGAGGGGATGGAACGCCAAGATGTGTCAATAGATAAGTGGACATTGCATGCAAAACAAAACATGTCACTGACCGAAAAAGAATTTTATCAAAAAGTGCAACGTTTAAAATCAGAGTATCGTCAATATGATTGGGTGATTGCACGGGAAGATAAAATGATAAAGGCAATTGGCACATATACTGACAAAAAAAATCGTACTTCTTTTAGACTGCAGCTTGTCACAACCCTCAAAAAACACAATCCAACTTCGTATTTATTATATGAGCAAATGAGTCTAGAGACACCGGATAGCTGGAATGATACATATGAACAGTTTGAACGGGAGACACTTGGGATATTCCAAGAAAAAGTAGTTATTTTTACTTGTCTAAATGGTCACTTAGATGATAATATGAATATTGTTTTGCAAAAAAAAGCAAATCAGTTATTAAATGAATTTCAAGCAAGATCAGTAGAACATGTAGTTGAGCCAAATTTCGTTTCTATTTCTGCGTTTACAGATGAGTGGGAAGAGTACATTATGACCTCGAAACATAAAATGAATTTGCAAATTGCACTTAGAAGTGCAGGAATGGGCGGAAAACATACCGTTACGGTTGGCACACCAATCGTTACGACTGAATATTAATATAGAGAATTTAGGGACGCGGAGGGGAATACCTTGGAAAAAATCATCGTCCGCGGCGGTCAGAAGTTAAACGGCACAGTCAAAGTTGAAGGCGCTAAAAATGCCGTTTTACCTGTTATCGCTGCATCTTTATTAGCAAGTGAAGAAAAAAGCGTAATTTGTGATGTACCTACGCTCTCCGATGTATATACAATTAACGAAGTGTTGCGTCATTTAGGAGCAGATGTGCATTTTGAAAATAATGAAGTGACTGTAAATGCTTCATACGCTTTGCAAACTGAAGCACCTTTTGAATATGTTCGTAAAATGCGTGCGTCTGTGCTTGTCATGGGGCCGCTTCTTGCGCGTACAGGTCATGCAAGAGTTGCACTTCCGGGCGGATGCGCAATTGGTTCCAGACCGATTGATCAGCATTTAAAAGGTTTTGAAGCAATGGGCGCAAAAATCAAAGTCGGTAATGGCTTCATTGAAGCTGAAGTAAAAGGCCGACTGCAAGGCGCAAAAATTTATCTGGACTTCCCAAGTGTAGGAGCTACAGAGAACCTGATTATGGCAGCCGCTCTAGCTGAAGGAACAACAACGCTGGAAAACGTGGCAAAAGAACCCGAAATCGTTGATTTAGCAAACTATATCAACGGCATGGGCGGGAAAATCCGCGGAGCTGGCACCGGCACCATCAAAATTGAAGGAGTCGAAAAGCTTCACGGCGTAAAACATCATATTATTCCTGACCGCATTGAAGCGGGCACATTTATGGTTGCTGCTGCAATCACTGAAGGAAACGTATTAGTAAAAGGAGCGGTTCCTGAACACCTCACCTCTTTAATTGCAAAAATGGAAGAGATGGGTGTAACAATTAAGGATGAAGGTGAAGGTCTGCGTGTCATCGGCCCGAAAGAACTTAAACCGATTGACATCAAAACAATGCCTCACCCGGGCTTCCCGACTGATATGCAGTCACAAATGATGGCGCTTCTGCTTCGTGCAAGCGGCACAAGCATGATTACAGAAACCGTTTTTGAAAACCGTTTTATGCATGCGGAAGAATTCCGCCGTATGAATGGTGATATCAAGATTGAAGGACGTTCTGTCATCATTAACGGTCCTGTACAGCTTCAGGGAGCTGAAGTTGCAGCGACTGATTTGCGTGCAGGTGCAGCGCTGATTCTTGCGGGGTTAGTGGCTGAAGGTCACACACGTGTTACTGAATTGAAGCACTTAGACCGCGGTTACGTTGATTTCCATCAGAAGCTTGCCGCTCTGGGCGCAGACATCGAACGTGTAAATGATGAGTCTGCTTCTGAGCAAGAGAATAAAGAAGTCGTTTCTGACTTAAATGCATAAACTTACTTGAAAATCAGTATGTCACTCTGGCATACTGGTTTTTTATTTTTTGTGTATTATCATCATTATGCGCAAAATAGCAAAAAAGAATACGTAAATGACAAATAAAGTTTCTGTCCAAAACGAGAGTCATATTAGCTTGTCCCTGCCCATAGACTAGACTAGAGTCGAATCCCGAGCAGGAGGCAGCTGAATATGAAACAATTCGCAATCACACTATCCGTACTATGTGCATTGATTCTCTTGGTTCCCACACTCTTGGTTATACCATTCCAGCATAATAAGGAAGCGGGGGCCAGCGTAGAATCAGAAAAGACAGCAGTCAGCACGAAACCAGCATCGAAAGGAGCAGAAACATTGAAAGCTTCACCTGTTTCTATTCCCGTCTATCGAACCGCAAATCAATCCGTAGAAGACATTCCGCTTGAAGAGTATGTGATTGGAGTCGTCGCCTCCGAAATGCCGGCAACCTTTGAATCTGAAGCACTGAAAGCCCAGGCCCTCGCCGCCAGAACATTTATTGTCAGACTGATGGTGTCAAATTCAGCGGTTGAGGCTCCTAAAGGCTCACTGGTGGATGATACACAGATGTTCCAGGTGTATAAAAACAAAGCGGAGCTGAAAAAACAGTGGGGCACAAGCTATGAGACAAAACTGAAGAAAATCACAGATGCGGTAGCCAGTACGCAAGGCAAAATCTTAACGTACAACAACCAGCCGATTGAAGCATCCTTTTTCTCCACAAGCAACGGCTACACAGAGAATGCAGAAGCTTATTGGACAAGTGCTATCCCATATTTAAAAAGCGTCAAAAGCCCATGGGATAAAAAGTCTCCGAAATATAAGGCAACGAAAACCTTTACAGCGGCAGAATTTCAGCAAAAGCTTGGCGTCAAGCTGGATGGATCTAGCGCAGTAGGGAAGATTACCGGCGAGACACCGGGCCACCAGGTCGCAACTGCCGTCATTAACGGCAAGACGCTGAAAGGAAGAGACATACGTGAAAAGTTGGGTCTCAACTCCGCCGATTTTGAATGGAAGCGAAATGGAGACACAATTACAGTCACGACGAGAGGATTTGGTCACGGTGTGGGGATGAGTCAATACGGAGCGAATTTTATGGCCAAAGAAGGCAAAACGGTTGATGACATTGTAAAGTACTATTACCAAGGTACACAAATTTCTGAGGCAGATGCGTTTTTGAATAAATATATGGCGAAAAAGTAGAAAAAGACGCCCATTGGGCGTCTTTTTCTGTTCTTGAATGTCTTTTATCTAAGAGCAGCTGAAACGGTTTAGAGGAGCTTCTGACCGTCTTTAAGGATCAGTCCTTTTTTCCTGATTTCAGGCTTTGAGATTGTGGTAAAGTCATCCACATTTGTCGACAGACTTCGACAGACTCATATAACGAAAGCCGAAAGGCGGACAATCTTCTCTTTTCATAGGGGCGTTAGGTGGAAATCACTAATAAAAACATAGGTTTCTATGCAAAAGTAAACAACAGCAATGGGGAAGCCCGCCCTATTTATTTCTCGGTTTTTGTTGATTACGATAGATTATGTTCAGCGTTGAACATCTGCACGCAGAAACAAATTGGTAAAGGGGTACGAACATGAAGAAAAGATTTTCACTGATCATGATGACAGGATTGCTTTTTGGATTAACTTCACCTGCTTTTGCAGCTGAAAAGACAGAAACGGAGGCTAAAGCGCCGGCGAACGTGGCGGTCTTGCTTGATGCCAGCGGAAGTATGGCGAAAAGAATAGATGGTGTATCTAAATTTAATTCAGCCAAAAAAGAAATTTCAAAGTTTGCGAGCTCATTGCCAGAAGGAACTCAGGTGAAAATGAGCGTGTTTGGCTCTGAAGGAAACAATAAAAATTCCGGAAAAGTTCAGTCATGTGAAGCCATTCGCAACGTATACGGCTTCCAAAGCTTTAACGAGCAAAGCTTCCTCAATTCTCTCAATACAATTGGGCCGACTGGCTGGACGCCAATTGCCAAAGCGCTGAACGAGGCGAAATCTTCTTTTGACCAGCTTGATGCAAAAGGGGAAAAAGTGGTGTATCTGTTGACAGACGGTGAGGAAACGTGCGGAGGAAACCCGATTAAAACAGCAAAGGAACTGCAAAAAGACAATATCACTGTTAATGTGATCGGCTTTGATTATAAAGAGGGATACAAAGGCCAGCTGAACGCAATTGCGAAAGTAGGCGGCGGTGAATACTTCCCGGCTTATACCCAAAAAGATGTTGAGAAAATTTTCACTCAGCAATCACTAATGTTATCTAAATAAGAAAAAAGAGGCTGGTGATGGTCAGCCTCTTTTTGTATGTAACAAAAACTTCAAAACTAATTAGCTGTCTGCCTGTAGCATAGTAGCAGATTTCCGTTTTTCTGTCATAATCAAGGCGAAAAAAGAATGAATGATCACACAAGCTGTTTATGCTTTCTGGGCGGAAATGGCTAAAAATGAACGGCATTTCAAGCGATTTTGGACAGATCGTGAAAGCAGCACAAAAGGCAGCATGTCCTATATCTTTTTGCATTTTCGTATTCTAGCATAAAGAAGAATCCAACATATAGTTGGAAAATATGAAAAAGAAAGGAAGTAATCATATGAAAAAATTGCTGGCTGCCGGTATCATTGGATTGTTGACTGTTTCCATTGCCTCCCCGTCTTTTGCCGCTGAGAAACAGGCTGATACAAATGTAGCTGTTTTGTTTGACGGAAGCGGAAGTATGGTTCAAAAAACAGGAGGAGAGCGCAAAATAGACATTGCCAAAAAATCAGTAAAATCTTTTGCCGAACTTCTTCCGAAGGATACAAATCTTATGCTTCGCGTTTTCGGGCATGCAGGGAATAATAAACTGTCCGGTAAAGCCCTTTCATGCAGTACGACGGAAACCATTTACGGCCTTCATCCATATGAAGGGTCTCTGTTTGACAATTCATTGAGTGAGCTCATGCCGACTGGATGGACACCGATTGCCAAAGCACTTGCAGACACAAGAAAAGAATTTGAAGCATTTGACGCAGACGGGAAAAACGTGGTGTATTTAATCACTGACGGTGAAGAAACGTGCGGCGGAGACCCTGCGGCAGAAATCGAAAAGCTCCGTGCATCAAATGTGGATACGATTGTAAACATCATTGGCTTCAACTTTGATGTCAAGGGTAATGAAGAGATGAAACAAGCAGCTGTCGCTGGCGGCGGAGAATATATTTCAGCGAACAGTGCGGATGAGTTCGAACAGGCTTGGGAAAAAGAAGCACAAAAATTTACTGAGTAAGGAACCTAAAGATCAGGCGCTCTCCCAGGCGCCTTTTTTTATTGGTTTAAAAACAGTTTGGGCGGGAATGATACCCTAAAAAGGGGTTGAACATATGAAATTATTCGGAATGATTTTTCTTATAGCCACCGTTGCATTCATATTGCTTGGTGTTCTTCTAAAACTGGCAGCCTTCTTTTTTGTCAGCATTCTCACCTTGATCGCAGCTATTGTGCTGTTTACGGTTCTGAAAAAGAATCAGCATAATCAAACATAGAGTCCTTTCTATAGAGGGCTCTCAGCGTGTCGACAAACCCCGCGTTCGTTGTCAATGCACATTGGTAAAAGGAATGGCGGCTAAATGCTTAGGCGCCCTGCCTAAACACCGCCGTCATCACATCCTGTGAAAGCCCTTTATATAGAGGGCTCTTTTTGTGTCTCAGAATTCGACAAAATCCGAGGAGTGTGAAAAAATATAAAGGCAGGAACATTGCGGAGGGGAAGAGACATTGAACGATAAAGTAACTGCGGTCAGGGATGTATGGCGCTATGAACAAGGGGAAATAAGCAAAGTAGAAGACCGGATGGTGACGGAATTCCCTTTGACAGTGATACTGAATGGCAGTGAATTTGTGACGCTCGTTTGTACGCCTGAGCATATCGAAGAGCTTGTCATCGGATTTCTCGCATCAGAGGGTGTTATACGATTTCAAAAAGAAATTAAAAGGTTTACAATAGATGAAAGTCTCGGTTTTGTATATGTCGACCTCGTTCACCCTGAGACATTGGATCAAAAGGATTATACGAAACGGGTGATCAGCTCATGCTGCGGAAAGGGCCGTCATTTTTATTTTCAGCAGGATGTCAAAACAGCCAAGACGGCTGTCAGCCAAATCAAGATATCGCCTGAGGCATGTTTGGCGCTTATGAAAGACATGCAGCAAGGGAGCGGGACGTTTCAGGATACGGGAGGCGTCCATAATGCGGCGCTTTGCGACACAGAGAAGCTTCTGTTGATGCGCACAGATATCGGTCGGCACAACGCACTTGATAAACTATACGGACACTGCCTTCTAAACGGTATGTCCGTACGCGACAAACTGATTGTGTTCAGCGGCAGAATCTCATCAGAGGTCCTGTTAAAAGCGGCCAAAATCGGCGTGTCGATTGTCATTTCCAAATCGGCCCCGACGGAGCTTGCGATTCAAATGGCTGAAGAATTGAATATCACAGCGATTGGATTTGTCAGAAACGGATCATTTAATGTATATACACACCCTGAGAGAATCAGGGGATAGGAAGGGGCTGTAGCTATGATTACAGAGTCGCGTCAGATGTTGGATAAAAGAAACAGACCGCTGAGAGACCTTCGCATTTCTGTTACAGACCGCTGCAACTTCCGATGCACGTACTGTATGCCCGCCGAATTATTCGGCCCGGATTATCCTTTTTTAAAGAAAGAGGAGCTGCTTTCATTTGAGGAGCTGGAACGGCTTGCGACATTGTTTGTCACAAGATTTGGCGTTGAAAAAATCCGCCTGACCGGCGGAGAGCCCCTCATGAGAAAGGATATGCCGGAGTTAATCAAAAAACTGGCCCGCATACCGGGTATTCGTGACATCGCGATGACGACAAACGGATCACTGCTGCCTGTTTATGCAAAGAGGCTCAAGGAGGCTGGGTTGAAAAGGGTTACGATCAGCCTTGATTCTTTAGAAGACGAGCGTTTTAAGAAGATAAACGGGCGTGGCGTTTCTGTCAGCAAGGTGCTGGAAGGCATTGAAGCGGCGAAGCAAGCAGGGCTCGGTGTTAAAATCAATATGGTCGTTCAAAAGGGCGTCAATGAAAAAGATATACTGCCTATGGCCCGTTATTTTAAAGAAAAAGGGCATATCCTGAGATTCATTGAATTTATGGACGTAGGCAACACCAACCAATGGGAAAAGAAAGACGTCATGACAAAGGCGGAAATCATAGATTTGATCAATGAACACATGCCGGTTGAGCCGATAGCGCCTAATTATATAGGCGAAGTGGCTTCCAGATTCCGCTACTTGGACGGCTCCGGAGAAATCGGCGTCATATCATCTGTATCTGATGCATTCTGCGGATCTTGCAACAGAGCCCGTCTTTCTGCGAGAGGAGAGCTGTTTACCTGCTTATTCGCTTCAAGCGGATTTGACCTCAGAGCTCCGGTTCGCCAGGAATTAAGTGATGACGAACTATCAGAAATGATCGGGACAGTATGGAAAAATCGGATCGATCAGTATTCAGTCGATCGTACGCTATCAAAAGCATCTGGCAAAAAGAAAGTGGAAATGTCTTATATTGGCGGTTAATTTGAAGTCAAAAGCTTATCGGCACTGTCCGGTAAGCTTTTTTATTAGAATCCGAGTGCAAAAAATACGTAGAAAAACCGAAATATATAAGGATAGGCATAAAGAAGGAATCATTTAAGAAAATTTAATTCCAAAGCCATACATTATGATAAAATATAACCAATTAGAAAATAGAAAGGGTTGGAGGGGCATGGCCGCGTACGAGATCCCGTCATCTCAAGTAGGAGTGAAAATCAATAAGTGGTATAAGCACATTTTAGCATTTCAAGTGGCTGATGCCGTAAAGCTGAAAGAAGAAATTGATCTAGATATCGAACAGATGGAAGAGGATCAGCTGCTTCTCCTGTATTATCAGCTGATCAGCTACCGGCACCAAATTATGCTGGATTATGTAAAGCCTGACCTGCACGAGGAATCTCAGCTTCAATATCGTGAATTGATCAAAACGCTGGAAAGCAATCAGGACAGCATCTCCGGATTATCTGAGTATTATTTTCACTTGTTTAGAGGAATGTACGAATTTGAACAGAACAATTACATCTCGGCTATATCCTTTTATCGGAAAGCTGAGAAGATGCTTGCGTTTGTAGAAGATGAAATTGAAAGAGCGGAATTTCATTTTAAAGTGGCGGAAGTCTTTTATATTATGAAGCAGACGCACTTTTCCATGAACCATGCCGTACAGGCGCTGGAGACGTATAAGGCTCACGATTTTTACAGAGTCAGAAGAATTCAATGCCATTTCGTCATATCAGGAAACTACATTGACTACAGAAATTATGAAAAAGCGCTTGAACATTTAGATGACGCGTATCGCCTTGCTTTATTGGAAGGACAGCCCCGTTTGATCGGATCAGCCCTTTATAATATCGGGAATTGCTATGATGACAAGGGGGAGCTGGATCAGGCCGCCGAATACTTTGAAAAAGCGCTTCCTGTCTTCGAGGATTATCAGCTGGAACAGCTTCCAAAAGCGCTCTTCAGCCTGACTCGCGTTCTTTTCAAAAAACAAGATAGCGAAGCCGCGATACGGTACTATGAAAAAGGGATTGCCATTGCCCAAAAACGAAACGACTTCTTCAGTCTGGCAAAATATAAATTTCTGCAGGCATTATATGTGGAATCTGTCAATTTGGATATGATTCAAGAAGTATTTGATTATATGGAAGAAAAGGGCCTGTATGTATATATTGAAGAATTTGCTTTAGATGCTGCCTCCTATTTCAGTCATCGCGAACAATATAAAGAAGCGGTGTATTTTTATGAAAAAGCGGTCAGCATGAGAGAGATGATTCAAAGGAACGATTGTTTATATGAAGTATGAGACAAAACCATCTGCTGGCAGATGGTTTTTTTTTATGCAAAAAAAGGGGAGCATCGGAACGTTTATTTCCGGGGAGAACAGGAAAAATCGCTACAGCACTGTTTTTTGAACAAAAGCCGTTTTGGGATGCATCTGCACGTGAGGGGGAATTCAATGTTTGGTTTTAATGATATGGTGAAGTTTCTGTGGTCTTTCCTCATTGTTTTGCCGCTTGTACAGATTATACATGTTTCAGGGCACAGCTTTATGGCTTTTATTTTTGGCGGAAAAGGATCGTTGGATATAGGCATGGGAAAAACGCTGCTTAAAATTGGACCCATACGGTTCAGAACGATTTATTTTATCGATTCTTTTTGCCGGTACGGGGAGTTGAAAATTGACAATCGATTCTCAAATGCACTCGTGTATGCAGGGGGCTGCTTGTTTAACCTCATCACGATTTTTGCAATCAATCTGCTGATTATACACAGTGTATTAAAGCCGAATGTGTTTTTCTATCAGTTTGTCTATTTTTCTACGTATTATGTGTTTTTTGCCCTGCTGCCGGTCCGATATTCGGAGAAAAAGTCATCAGACGGGCTGGCGATATACAAGGTGCTCCGTTACGGAGAGCGCTACGAAATCGATAAATAACATTAGAATGTTTATTGCCTCTCAGATCGGGAAGGTAACAAGTACACACATAATTGAGAGGGGAGAATTAACATGGGTAACGATAGTGTAAAAGACAAAATGAAGGGCGGCTTTAATAAAGCCAAAGGAGAAGTGAAGGATAAAGTCGGAGATATGGCTGACAGAACGGACATGCAGGCTGAAGGCAAAAAAGATAAGGCGAAAGGCGAAATCCAAAAGGATATCGGGAAAGCCAAGGATAAATTTTCAGATAAAGATTAATCGTACGGAAGAGGCAGGAAACGAAATGTTTCTTGTCTTTTTTTGTTCGATTTTTCTGATGTGAATAAATATAACAAAAAAAGAAGCTGATTTGGTCAAGGTAACTAAATTTTTTAAATATTCTTTGAATTAATGGGCCTCTTCTATATAATAATGACATAAGTTGTAAACTTTTATTACATCATTTGAGAAATCAAACAAAGGGGTTTTGATGACGGAATGTACTGCACCGAAGAAAGTGTCGGAAGCCACGGGAGTGCGAAAAAACAGTTGATATCGACACAAGCGGGGATTCAGTGAAGGCCGGAATTCTTCACTCGTTAAGAGGAACGGTGGCGATCAGCGAAGTGACCGTCCATGATACGGAGTTAATGGCAATAGTCGGGTTCTCGGTATCGTGGAGGGCGGCGCCTCAGACTGGCTTCCATGCCATGCTTCCGGTTGCGGAGCGAAACAACGGGCTGCCATCAGGAATGTAACGTCTGGTTATGACCAATCGATGGTTTAGCACAGCCTTAGCATGGAGGTTCACCCGGGGCAGATTGTTGCTGTATTAGGCCGACTCCGGCTAAACAGGGGGGGCTATTTATTTTAATCAAACGTTTGTTCAAAACGAAAAGGCGGCCAACAGCAGCAGCTTGCAATCACCAGAGAGCTGATGGTAAATCTGAAAAATATTTTACTTAATGAACAATTGGGAGGAATTCAGATTTTAATTGTCGAACTAGTCAGACAAGTTATTATAGAAATTTCCAGAAAAAAAGACATTTCTGTTATCTTAGTCGGGCGCAGTCTGGAAAACGCGTTAATCTGTGCTGACTATCTTTCTGTGATCGACAGGGGAACGGCTGTTACCATGGGAAGGCCTAAAGAAACGGCATGCCGCTTTGAAAGGCATCTTACCGTATGACCCCCATTCTCGAAGAAAGGGAGGTGATGTCCCGCCTGACTGTTCCGCAAATTCGTAGTAGCCGCATCTGCTTTATATGACAAAAGAAGGAGGACTACAGATGAAACTGACACCGGTTGAACAAGAAAAATTGCTCATTTTTGCAGCGGGGGAATTAGCCAAACAGCGAAAGGCGCGGGGCGTTCTGCTGAACTATCCTGAGGCTGCTGCTTATATCACCTGCTTTATTATGGAAGGCGCACGTGATGGGAAGGGAGTAGCAGAGCTGATGGAAGCCGGCCGCCATGTATTAACGGAAAAAGATGTGATGGAGGGTGTGCCTGAGATGCTGGACAGCATTCAGGTGGAGGCCACATTTCCGGATGGTGTAAAGCTTGTTACGGTACATCAGCCAATTTCTGCGGAGGTGAAGTCATGAAGCCGGGAGCATTTCAAATTGCTGAGGGAACCATTACGATTAATGAAGGCCGTGAGATACGGGAGGTAACGGTAAAAAACACCGGATCACGCTCCATTCAAGTCGGTTCGCATTTTCATTTTGCGGAGGCCAACGGGGCTTTATTATTTGACCGTGAGCTGGCGATCGGCATGCGTCTTGATGTTCCATCAGGCACGTCGGTCCGTTTTGAGCCGGGAGAGCAGAAAACGGTCTCACTAGTGGAAATCAGAGGACGCAAGACAATTAGAGGGCTGAACGAAATGGCCGACACGTTTATCGATGAACGCGGCAAAGAAAAAACGTTGGCCAACTTAAAACAAGCCGGCTGGATGGAGGGTGTAATCCGATGAAAATGTCACGGGAGGAATATGCGGAACTGTTTGGCCCGACAACGGGCGATAAAATCAGATTGGGCGACACGGATTTATGGATCGAAGTCGAAAAGGATTTCACAGTATACGGTGAAGAAATGATCTTTGGCGGCGGAAAAACAATCCGCGACGGCATGGGCCAAAACGGCAGAATCACAGGGAAGGACGGCGCTTTGGATTTGGTTATCACCAACGTCGTGCTATTGGATTACACAGGCATTGTCAAAGCGGATGTCGGTGTGAAAGACGGCCGGATTGTCGGTGTCGGAAAAAGCGGAAATCCTGATATCATGGATGGAGTCGATCCGCACATGGTCATAGGAGCGGGGACAGAGGTGATTTCCGGTGAAGGCAAAATTTTAACAGCCGGGGGAGTGGACACGCACATTCATTTTATTTGTCCTCAGCAGATGGAAGTTGCGCTTTCTTCAGGTGTGACAACCCTTTTGGGAGGCGGAACAGGACCCGCTACAGGAAGCAAAGCGACAACATGTACATCCGGCGCGTGGTATATGGCAAGGATGCTGGAAGCGGCCGAGGAGTTTCCGATCAATGTCGGCTTCTTAGGGAAAGGGAATGCATCTGATAAAGCGCCGCTGATCGAGCAGGTGGAAGCAGGCGCCATCGGCCTTAAGCTTCATGAAGACTGGGGCACGACTCCAAGCGCCATTAAAACGTGTATGGAAGTTGTGGACGAGACTGATATTCAAGTTGCCATCCATACCGATACGATTAACGAAGCGGGCTTTTTGGAAAACACGCTCGACGCAATCGGGGACCGGGTCATTCATACTTATCACATTGAAGGTGCAGGCGGCGGCCATGCCCCGGATATTATGAAGCTCGCCTCTTACGCGAACATTCTGCCGTCATCTACAACGCCAACCATTCCTTATACCGTTAATACGATGGATGAGCATCTTGACATGATGATGGTCTGCCACCATTTAGATGCGAAAGTGCCTGAAGATGTGGCGTTCAGCCATTCCAGAATCAGGGCTGCGACGATTGCCGCGGAGGATATTCTCCATGATATCGGTGCGATCAGCATGACATCATCGGATTCCCAAGCGATGGGGCGGGTCGGTGAAGTGATCATCCGAACATGGCAGGTAGCCGATAAAATGAAAAAACAGCGCGGCGCTCTTGCCGGCGAAAACGGAAATGACAATGTGCGCGCAAAACGGTACATTGCCAAATACACGATTAATCCGGCAATTACGCACGGGCTCAGCCATGAAGTCGGCTCGGTGGAAAAAGGGAAGCTTGCTGATCTCGTTCTGTGGGACCCGGTATTTTTCGGCGTAAAACCGGAACTGGTCTTAAAGGGCGGCATGATTGCACGTGCGCAAATGGGAGATCCGAACGCGTCCATCCCGACTCCTGAACCGGTTTTCATGCGCCAAATGTATGCGTCTTACGGAAAAGCCAACCGCTCAACCTCGATTACATTTATGTCTCAGGCAAGCATAGAGCGTGGTGTGGCGGAAAGCTTAGGGCTGGAAAAAAGGATTTCTCCAGTCAAAAATATCAGAAAGCTGAGCAAGCTGGATATGAAGCTGAATTCGGCTTTGCCGAAGATTGAGATTGATCCAAAAACCTATCAGGTTTTTGCTGACGGGGAGGAATTGTCTTGCCAGCCTGTCGATTATGTCCCACTTGGACAAAGATATTTCTTATTCTGATAAGACGCGGCCGGAGTGCATCCGGCCGTTCTATTGACTAAAAACGGTGCACAAAACCCGTGTATTTAGTGTATATTAGATGTTGACAAACGAATCAAATGTAACTATTATAGTTACAACGGTGGTGAAAAAACATGATTAACAGCCGTCTTGCTGTTGCCATTCATATTTTATCCCTCATCTCGATGGATGAAAAAACATCTTCAGAAATCATTGCTGACAGTGTCAACACAAATCCGGTAGTTGTGCGAAGAATGATCAGCCTGCTGAAAAAAGCTGATATTCTCACATCACGCGCAGGGGTGCCGGGTGCAAGCCTCAAAAAAGATCCTGCTGATATTTCTCTTTTAGAAGTGTACCGGGCTGTCCAAAAGCAAGAAGAACTCTTTGCGGTTCATGAAAACCCGAATCCGAAATGTCCGGTAGGGAAAAAAATTCAGAACGCTCTGGATGAAACGTTTGAAAGTGTGCAAAGAGCGATGGAAAATGAACTGGCAAGCAAGTCATTAAAAGATGTTATGAATCATCTCTTTTAATCAAAAGGGATGACTTCTCACCGCTAACATGTAACTAAAATTGTTACAAATAAGGAGGAAATGAAAAATGAAAATTGGTATTATAGGCGCAAGCGGGAAAGCGGGAAACGAAATTTTGAAAGAAGCGAAAACAAGAGGCCATGAAGTGACAGCCATCGTCAGAAACGCTTCAAAAGTGCAGGGGCAGGACGTAGCGGTTTTGGAAAAAGATGTGTTTGAACTGACTGCGGAAGACATCAAGCCTTTCGACGCAGTCGTAAACGCTTTTGGAGCAGCACCCGGCCAAGAACATCTTCATGTTGAAGCAGGAAGAGCACTCATCAACATCTTAAAGGACGCGAAGCGCACAAGATTGCTTGTTGTTGGCGGAGCGGGAAGCCTGTTTGTTGATGAAGCCAAAACAACCCGTTTAATGGATACGCCGGAATTTCCGAAAGAATATTTGCCAACTGCATCAAATCAAGGCGAGAACCTGAAAGATTTGCAGCAGACAGACTCCATTTCCTGGACGTTCCTCAGTCCTGCGGCATTTTTTGATCCAGCAGGAAAACGGACTGGCTCTTACCAAAAAGGAAAAGACAATGTCATCGTAAATGCAAAAGGCGACAGCTATATCAGCTATGCAGATTATGCCATTGCCATGTTGGACGAGCTTGAACATCCCGAACACAAAAATGAACGCTTCACAGTGGTAAGCGAAGCGGAATAATAAAAAACCCGGAGCCAGCTCCGGGTTTTTCTCACTAATAAGTGCTGTACGTATCGCTGAAAAGGCCATCAGCAATCCCAAGCATTAAAAAGATGAAGAAGGCGATAATCGCAAGAATGGATACAGCAATGCTTACGATCAAATAAATCCCTTGCATCTTTACGAATTTCGCGTAATTCTCCAGCATTAAGTCTTCAGACTGTCCGCTATTGTGTTCAGCCATTTGGCCTGCTTCCCTAGCTGACCTCATCAAAAAGATACCGGAAATAATTTGCAGTACGCCTGGCACGGCACCGATTAGAAAAATGAACGCGCCTGAAAGCGCGGTAATTGCGCCCATAATAATAAATAAAATGCCTGTAGCTTTTCCCCATTTCGAAATGCTGATGAGGGTTTTGTTCATTGTTTCAGGATTCATGTATACTGGCTCCCCTTTACAAAAAAATACTCACTTTTCTTTTATACACTATTTGTGAGAAGTTTTGTATATAGAAAATAACATTTTGGGGATTGACCCTAACGTTGCGTGATTGTTTACGATAAAAAAGAGGAGGTGTTATGTATGAAATATCAAGTTAAACAAGTGGCGGAGATATCAGGCGTTAGCATTCGGACGCTTCATCACTATGACAATATTGAGCTTCTGAATCCTTCAGCGCTTACTGATGCTGGGTATCGTTTGTACAGTGACGCAGACCTGGAAAGACTGCAGCAGATTTTATTTTTCAAGGAAATCGGGTTTCGTTTGGATGAAATTAAAGAGATGCTGGATCATCCGAATTTTGACCGGAAAGCGGCACTTCAGTCGCAAAAGGAGATATTGATGAAGAAAAAACAAAGAATGGATGAGATGATTCAAACAATTGACAGGACGCTTTTGTCCGTTGATGGAGGGGAAACGATGAATAAGAGAGATTTATTTGCCGGATTAAGCATGAAAGACATTGAAGAGCACCAGCAGACATACGCTGATGAAGTCAGAAAGCTGTATGGAAAGGAAATCGCAGAAGAAACAGAGAAAAGGACATCTGCATACTCGGCAGATGATTGGCGCTCGATCATGGCTGAATTTGATTCGATTTACAGACGAATTGCGGCGCGAATGAAGCATGGGCCCGATGATGCAGAGGTTCAGGCCGCAGTGGGGGCATTTCGCGATCATATTTGCCAATATCATTACGATTGCACACTCGACATTTTCAGAGGACTCGGGGAAGTGTATATCACTGACGAGCGATTTACCGATTCAATCAATCAATATGGAGAAGGTCTTGCCGCTTTTTTGCGGGAGGCGATCATCATTTACTGTGACCATCAGGAAAACCCCCGGCCGTAAAGGCCGGGGGTTTGCACATCTTATAAGATCGGCGACAACAGCCGCGAGACGGATTCTTTTATTCGAATCCACAACGGGCGCTGCAGATACTCCTCATAGGTGAATTTTCTGGATACTAGCAAATCTTCTTTAAAAGTTGAAACCAGTTTTTTAGCAATGGTGATATCGTAAATAAATGCATTAACCTCAAAATTCAGCCTGAAGCTTCGGACATCAATGTTCGCTGTGCCGACTGAAGCGATTTCGTCATCCACCACGATGGTTTTCGCGTGAATAAAGCCGTTATCGTAAATATAGACAGTGGCTCCGGCTTTCAGCAGATCGCCGATATACGAAAGTGTCGCCCAGTATACAAAGGCGTGATCGGGCTTGTTCGGAATCATAATGTTAACGTCAATGCCCGAAAGGCAAGCGATCCTTAAAGCATCCAGCAGGCTTGCATCTGGGATAAAATAAGGTGTTTGTATCAAAATGGAACGCTTGGCGTTCGAAATCATTTTGATGTAGCCATTTTTAATTTGTTCCCATTCCGAATCAGGGCCGCTTGTGACAATCTGCATCCCGACGTTGCCTTTTGGGCCGTAATCAGGAAAGTGATTTGGAATATATGTCAGCGTATGGTGATGAGAAGCTTGGTTCCAGTCAAGGATGAATCGTGTTTGGATGGCGTGCACGGCCGTTCCTTGCAGCCGGATATGCGTATCCCGCCAATAACCGAATTTCGGATTAAGCCCTAGATACTCATCTCCGACGTTAAAGCCTCCGACATAACCGGTCATACCGTCTATGATCACAAGCTTTCGATGGTTCCGGTAATTCAGCCGCAGGTTAATCGGCCTGAGCTTTGACGGGAAAAAGACCTCCACATGCCCGCCAGCCTCGCGAAGCTCTTTAAAAAACTTTTTTCTCAGCGTTCTGGACCCGAGTTCATCATAAAGCACTCTGACCTGAACACCTTCTTTTGCCTTTTGGATGAGAGCGTCCCGCAATTTTTTGCCTAATTCATCGCCTTTATAAATATAATACTGTAAATGGATATGATCCTTAGCCTTTGAAATGTCACTCAGCAGCCGCTGAAATTTATCCCGTCCATCTGTAATGACGTCAACTGAATTATCCTCTGTAAACACAGCATGGTTATTCATAATCAGCATATAAATTAAATCTTTGTTATCAAAGGTTGCCCGGTTGTTAAACTGAAATTGCTTGGTTTCTAAATCTTCAAGCTGATGCTTCAGCAGCCTTTCAATTCCAATCTTTTTCCGGTCTTCCCATTGAAACAAATGCTTGCGTCTGAGATTATGGCCGAATAATAAGTATAAAATAAAGCCTAAAACGGGAATAAAGAAAAGAACAAGCAGCCACGCCCAAGATGCACTGGCATCGCGCCGTTCTTTGAAGATGACAATGATGGCCAAAAGAATATTTAAAATGAAAAAAAGTGATAAAAGGATGGAAGAAATACTCACTTTGTAACCCCGCTCATTCATATTTATCAAGAAGATTGCCATTAGTATTCCATGAATAACAGTGATCTGATTCCCATTACAAATTATAACACTCACATTTTAAAAGAATAAAGAGCGGCGATCCAGATTCTTCGTGAAAAATACGGGCAGATTTCTTTAAAACCAGCTTGCACCTGCGTTAAAATAAACACATATGATAACGTTCGTGAAGCTTGAAACATCAAATAAAGGGGGAGGATTATATGAACTTTTACAGAGTCGACCAAATGCCGGGGTTCATCAAAACAGAAATGCAAAAAATTCAAAAGGCCGTACAGCCTTTCATGAAAAAAACCGTCATTTACCGTTTTCTTGCTATTCCGCTTGCTGCATTCTCTCTCTTTAATTTAGCTGCTTTTCTATTTCATGCTTCAGCTGACAGGGAGTCCCTGATCAGCGCAGGCATATTCGCCCTTTTGGCGGCGCTCGGGCTCGCATTTTTTAAAGAGGCAGGCTATCAGCATAAACAAATCCAAAAAACGGTTCACATCTATATGCTGAACAGGATCAAAAAGAGCGAAATCCTTTCAGAAGAGCGGAAAAGCTCCTACGCACGACAAATAAAGGAAGAGCCTTTTGCGATGCGGAGTTTTGTTGAATTTTTGACTGAGGAAGACAGACGCAAAAAAATGTATTAAAGAAGAGCTGCACCCGGATTGTTGAGTTTTTCCAGACGATCCGGGTGTGTTTTTTTGCATGCAGACACCCGAAATAAAAAGTGCGGTTTCGGATTGATTCCGACTTCATCCGTTTTTTTGATATTCATTTCTGGGTAACAGCGTTGCTTTGTTGATTTCCTCTACTAGAGATGTCTATTGTATGCTTGCTTCAGGATTTGGTGTTTACGCCGGCCTGCTTTGAATAGTCAAATAAAATAGGCATGGTTCCGTTTATATGGAACTCATGCCCTGTCCTGTCTCATCATTATTCAAACACCGGATCATCCTCATAATAATAAGAATCCGGATCATCATACGAAGGCGTGTTCTCAAAAGCAGCAATGCCGATTACCACCAGCACGAAAATGGCTACAATGATCCCGATCAGGACAGTAACGATACTGGATGCTGCATAAAACAGCTGCATTTTTATAAATGTCCCGTAATTTTCAAGCATGCTTTCGCCAGCGCTGCCGGCTAGATTTCCTTCGGTTTCCGCGGCTGCTTTTGCTGAGCGCATCAAAAATACGCCTGATATAATGAGCAGTACGCCCGGGATGGCGCCAATCACTGTCATCAAAGCAGACAGAGTGACAAGCGATCCCATAATGATTAACAAGATGCCAGAAATTTTGCCCCACTTGGCAATGTCGGATAGCGACTTGACAGCGGAGGCGCTCAGCTGGCGGGTCTCCTGTTCAACAGGTGCAGTCTCCTGTTCAACAAGGCTATTTTCTTCATTATGATTTTCAATTTCGTTTTCATCTTTATCCAGACTAATCATGAAAGCTCTCTCCCTAAAATTTTTAAATCGTATCTTTTCCCGTCCATTTCGGCGATGCCGGGGAATAGTCCCCATTCTGCAAACCCGTGCTTTTCAAACAGCTTCAGGCTTGGTTTATTATGCCCGAAAATGAAGGCCATAAGTGAGCGGATGCCAAGATTCGGGGCAATGCGGAGCGCTTCTTGAAGCAAATATGATCCAACACCTTTGCCGCGGCATGCTTCGTCAATGTATATGCTGACCTCCGCTGTTTTATTATAGGCTGGCCTTCCATAAAATGTTTCAAAGCTGATCCAGGCAGCGACGTTTCCGTTTTCGTCCTCGGCCACATAGAGCGGGCGTGACTCTGTATGTCCCAAAAACCATTCCATCCGGTCTTCAGGAGTTACCGGTTCGGTATCGGCTGTTACCATTCGAGAAGCAATCGTTGAATTATAAATCGCCACAACAGCCTCCAAGTCTTTATGTTCAGCAAGACGCAATGTCATGTTCATACGTTTTTGGCACTCCTCTCAAAAAAAATACATATTTTCGTTCAGTCTGTGCAAACTACATCTAAAAAAGTTTTTTTGGATAGGTTGTATATATTTTCAGAAAAGTGTTCAGAATGTTGCTGAGGTGATGAAACAATGAGAGAGGAAGAAAAGAAAACTTCTCAAGTCAAAAAACTTCAGCAGTTTTTTCGTAAACGCTGGGTGTTCCCTGCAATTTACTTAGTCAGTGCGGCCGTCATTTTAACAGCTGTCCTTTGGTATCAATCAGTATCAAATGATGAGGTAAAGGATCAGTTGGCTGATAACGGCGGAAACTCCGCATATGACAACAACGACGATGCAGTTGAAGTAGGAAAGTCAATGGAAAATGTCGCAATGCCAGTTGTTGATTCTGAAAACGTTTCTGTTGTGAAAAAGTTCTATGAAACCGATGCCGCAAAAGAAGAGAAAGAAGCAGCACTCGTTAACTATAATAACACGTACAGCCTAAGCAAAGGAATTGACTTAGCTGAGAAAGACGGAAAAGATTTCGATGTCTCTGCTTCTCTGAGCGGTACGGTTGTTAAAGCTGAAAAAGATCCAGTGCTGGGATATGTTGTGGAAGTAGAACATGCCGACGGTTTATCGACTGTGTATCAATCTCTTTCCGAAGTAAGCGTTGAGCAAGGTGACAAAGTAAAACAAAATCAAGTGATCGGAAAATCTGGCAAGAACCTTTACAGTGAAGATAGCGGAAACCACGTGCACTTTGAAATCCGTAAAGATGGGGTCGCAATGAATCCGTTAAACTTTATGGACAAACCAGTTTCTTCTATTGAAAAAGCAGCAGCTGCTGAAGAAAAAGCTGCCACCCAAGAAACAGAAGAATCCATTCAGCAATCTTCCGAGAAAAAGGACGGATCAACTGAAAAAGGAACAGAAGAAAAATCCGGTGAGAAAAAGGATGATTCCACTGACAAATCTGGTTCCAAAGAAAGCAGCACAACAGAAGACACTGAACAGTCTTAATGAAGAAAACGTCTATCCTTGTGATGGGCGTTTTTTTCTGTTACTTTTTGCATAATGTCATCGTCTATGTAGTTACACATAGGCACGTTTGCTATAAAGGAGGTTATGCTGTGAATCGTCTATTGCTTGCGGGATGGACCCTGTTTATTCTGCTCTCTGTCTGTACGGAAAGCTTCAGCGGCATGGTCGTGTCACAAACGGTGGCTTTTCATTTTCAGCCGCACCCTGATCTGTCTCAATTTTTAGTTATGGATTTTACTGAGCTTACTGTCCCTGAAGCGTTTATTCAAAAAATCGGGCACGCGTTTTCCTTCTTTGTGCTGACATATTTGCTATGGAGACAGCGGGGCAGCATAAGATCAGCTGCAGCCGGCTCATTCGCGTTTGCTTTTTTCACAGAAGTTCTTCAGCTCTTCTTCAGCAGGAATGGTTGTATCCGGGATGTGCTCATCGATGCTGTTGGTATTGGATTGTTTTATGGTTTATATGTGTTGGCGAAGCGAAGAAAACAAGAGATGTATGAGAAATATTAAAGCCGGCTGTCTTGATTTCAGACGCCGGCTTTTGTCTTTCTTAGAAATTTTGATCGGTTGGTTTTTTCGTCAGTTTATTGATAATGGCTTCATAGATCCTCACGATCAAATCGACGAACGGGCGAAGCAGATCTGAAAATCTAAAGAAAAGGAACCCGATAATGATGGCGACAACGAGGCTGCCCAATACATCTACCGGATAGTGATGTCCCACCCAAATTCTCGAAAATCCTGTCAAAAGCCCAAAAATGACAAGCGGCCAGCCGATTTTGCGGTTTCTGAAAAGCATCGCAATAGAAATCGCTAATGCACCTGTCGTGTGGTCACTTGGAAATGAAGCATCCGCAGCATGCGGAATCAGTGTATGCACTGTATGCGCAACGAACGGGCGCGGTTCGAAATAAACAAGCGTAATCAAATAGTTGATCACAAGGCCTGCAATTCCTGTGATGCCTGCGTATAGCACATGTTTTCTGCTTTGTGTGTTCCCAAACAGCCAGATTGCCAATAGGATAAGGGCATAGGCGACAATGGCATATTCCGTGATGAAGACCATAATGGAATCGAGAACTGAATTGTGATGAGATAGTCCATGGATTGCTTTAAAAATTTCGTAGTTCAAATAATCACCTTTTACATTTTTATATTTAGTAGACTAATCTTACTCATGAAAAGTTTCAAATAAAAATAGAGATTGTCTGAAATAACGGCGCTTGAAGAGAATTCGAAGAGGAATCGCGGTTTCTGGGGGGGATTCTGTGCACAAAAAAAGAGATCCGGAGTGTCCGAATCTCGTACCAATATTAAAGTGCTTCAGGTCCTTCTTCGCCTGTGCGGATGTTGATCGTATTGCTGATTTCATAGACAAATATTTTACCGTCACCCGGTGATCCCGTTTTCAGCACCCTTTTAGCGGTCTCAGTCACTTGATCAACAGGAACCTTGCTGACCACAATTTCTATTTTTAAACGTTCGTATACATTGCTTTCTATTTTTACCCCTCGATAGAGCTCCGTATGTGCTTTTTGAAGGCCGCAGCCGTGTACATTGGAGAAAGTCAGAGAGGTCACTCCGATTTTTCCGAGTTCCTGCTTCAGCTTTTCAAAATTTGCCGGACGCGTTACAATTTCTACCTTGAACATTTGACCGCTCATAGCGTCACTCCTCACATAGAATCTTGATATGCTTTTTCCCCGTGCATCGTTAAGTCAAGCCCAAGTGACTCTTCTTCTTCAGTTGCGCGAAGGGGAAGGAAGAGGCTTACAAATTTAATAATAACGAAAGTGACAATAAATACAAAAACATAAGTGGCGGCGATGGCGACGATTTGTTTCCAGATTAAGCTTGCATCACCGTAAAATAACCCATCTGCGCCCGCTGAGTTAACAGAGGTTGTTGCGAATAATCCTGTTGCGATTCCGCCCCATGTGCCGCCGATCCCGTGCAGGCCAAAGGCGTCAAGCGCGTCGTCGTATCCGAATTTCTTTTTAAGCGAGAATACTCCCCAGAAACAAACAGCTCCGCCGATGATGCCGATAATAATGGAAGCGAACGGTGTGACAAATCCGGCAGCCGGCGTAATGGCGACAAGCCCGGCGATTGCGCCAGATACCGCTCCGAGCATTGTCGGTTTTTTGTTAATGATCCATTCTACTAAGATCCAGCCGGCGATCCCGGCTGCAGCTGCGGTGTTTGTGTTGATGAACGCGTACATGGCTACACCATCTAAAGTCAAAGCGCTGCCGACGTTAAAGCCGAACCAGCCGAACCAAATCAAAGCTCCTCCTAAGAAGGTGTAAATGAGGTTATGCGGAGAAGACGCTGTACCGTCTTTCCGTTTGCCGAGCACAATGGCAAGAACAAGTCCTGCCACACCGGAGGAAATATGAACAACATTGCCGCCAGCAAAATCGAGCGCTCCAAGCTGGCCGATCCAGCCGCCGCCCCATACCCAGTGCGCTACGGGTGTGTAAACCAAAGAGGCCCATAAAACCGAGAATAAAAGAAAAGCGCCGAATCGCATCCGCTCTGCGAAGGCCCCGGAAATAATCGCTGTAGTCAGAACGGCAAACGTCATTTGGAACATCATAAATAACGAGTGGGGGATGGTATCGCTGTAATCTCCCGGATCAAATCCGACCCCTTTGAGGCCTGCCCACTCCAGCCCGCCGATGATTGAATTGCCTGGTGCGAAGGCAAGTGTATATCCGAACAGCACCCAAACGATGGAAACGATGGCAATGGAAGAGAAACTGTGCATGGCAGTGCTCAGCACATTTTTGCTCTTTACCATTCCTCCATAAAATAACGCTAATCCCGGGGTCATCAGCCACACGAGTAAAGCGCAAAAGAACATAAAAACTGTATCGCCCATTTGCATGTCTCATTCCTCCGTATCTTTCAGAATAAAAAGCAATTATTATATTTCTTCATTATAGAGAAAAAAGAATGATAAAACATTTTCATGTAAGATTTCCTGACATGGTTTTTAAGAAATGTTATCGAGGGACGGAAAGAAAGGAGAACGGCATTTTTTATGATATAAGACTTTGTATCTATAAAAGAAGCTATTCATATGAGCAGAAAAGGGAATTGACATTAATTAGAATACTCTATACTGTATTAAGTGTACTACATCAAATAATACACTGAGGGGGATGTATGATGAATAAAGGCGGCAGGCTGAGGAGAGCATTATGCAAGTCGATTCCCGCGACGTTCCGATTGTTTTTAGCCTTTAATTTTTTCGTGTACGGTCTGGCGAAAGTGGTAATTGGCCAGTTTGGCGAGGTGACGCCTGAAATCGAGGCGGCTGCCGGGAAGGGGTTTACGATCGCGTGGACATTTTTCGGTTATTCTCATGTCTATGAACTATTTATAGGTTTTGGTGAAATCCTGGCAGCTGTTTTATTGCTGATTCCGCGAACGGCTGCATTAGGGGCGGTTATTTTTATGCCCATTATTGTGAACATCGTCTTGATTAACTATTGTTTTGATATTGGCGTGCAGGATCTTAGCACGATATTAATGGTTATGTGTCTCATCCTGCTTTGGATGGACCGCCGCAAATTCATAGGCATTTTCAGGCAGGAACCGATAGACAGCAGGCAGGTGATGAAGCGATGACGCCCCTTATGATTACAGTGCTTGCCGGTTTGTTCGTATGCACAACCTGTTACTACTACATAAAAGAAAAATCATGAGACAACGCTCCTTCTGAGAATTTCACAAGCATCATAAAAGAACTTAGGCAGTGTGAAGAGTAAAATATGCAATGTGAGAAACACTAACAGTATCAGGAGGAGACGTATGATGAATACACTCAACATTGATTTTCAAAAAACAGCATTGGTTATCATTGATTTACAAAAGGGGATTGTGCCGATTGATCAAAGCGGCCAGGTTGTCCCGAACGCGAGAAAGCTCGTAGATGAATTTCGGAAACATAACGGGTTCATCAGCTTTGTAAATGTAGCCTTTCATGATGGAGCGGACGCCCTGAAGCCGCAAACGGATGAGCCTTCGCAGGGAGGTTCAGGGGGAATGCCGGCGGACTGGGCCGAATTTGTTCCGGAAATCGGTGTGCAGGATGGCGATTATACTGTGACAAAACGGCAATGGGGTGCTTTTTTTGGCACAGATTTAGACTTGCAGCTGAGACGTCGCGGCAGTGATACGATTGTATTGTGCGGCATCGCAACGAATATCGGGGTGGAAAGCACAGCACGGGAGGCATTTCAGCTTGGCTATCAGCAGATTTTTATTACAGATGCCATGTCCACATTTAGCGATGAAGAGCATGAAGCCACACTGCGCTTTATTTTCCCGAGAATCGGTAAATCGCGGACAACGGAAGAGTTTCTGGAACAAGTGAAATGATGTTATCGAAAAAAAGCCGGGCTGTTTTTTTAACAGCGGTGGCTTCGGGAACAATGCTGAATCCGCTGAACTCGTCTATGATCTCTCTTGCGCTCCATAGCATCCAGCATGAGTTTCACCTCTCGTTTACAACGGTTTCCTGGCTGATTTCCTCGTTTTACTTGGCGAGTGCCGTAGCGCAGCCCGTAACGGGAAAGCTCGGTGATTTGATTGGGCGGAAACGCTTGTTTTTATTCGGGCTTATTCTTGTTGCGGTTTCTGCCATCGGGGCGCCGTTTGCGCCGACGTTTATGACATTATTGGTCATGCGGCTGTTTCAATCGGTGGGGAGCAGTGCGATTTATCCGTCAGGTGTCGGCTTGATTCGGAATCATATTCATGAGCGCCAAGCTTCAGCCTTGGCTGTACTCTCTATTTTTGCGTCCGCCATGACGGCGCTGGGGCCGACAGTCGGCGGGTTTTTGATTGTATGGGGAGGCTGGCCGGCGATCTTTATCGTTAATTTGCCGTTTATTATCCTCAGCTTCTTATTGGGCCTGTATATGTTCCCGAAAGATCAGAAAAAAGGGGCAGGAATCAAAATCATTATTCGGCAGCTCGACATTCTTGGAATTGTTTTATTTGCCGGGGGAATCATTTTCCTTCTATCCTTTTTGCTGTCGTTCAGCACGTCGCCGCATGCGGTTGAAGGTGTGCTTGGCTTGCTTCTGCTCTGTGCGTTTGTCTGGCGCGAGCTGAAAACGGATAACCCGTTTATTGATGTCCGTCTGTTTAAAACACAGCGAAACCTGTCAGCCGTGTATGTTCAGTTTATTTTATTGAATGTTTTCTTCTATTGTTTATTTTTTGGTCTGCCAAGTTACTTTCAGGATGAAATGCATCTTTCTGTTCAAACGAGCGGCCTGTTTATGCTGTTTATGTCTGGAATGAGCATCGTTGTGTCACCTCTAACTGGCAAATGGATCGACCGATCTGGTGTCGTCAAGCCAATCTTTGCGGGAGCGCTTTTGATGACGGCTGGAGCCGTGCTCTTAACCATCTTTTTTATCAATGTCCAGACCATTGGTAAAGGGCTCATTCTGTCGCTCCTGGGTATAGGCTACGGACTGGGCAATGTCGCGCTTCAGGCAGCGATGCTGAAAACGAGTCCTTCCAACATGGTAGGAACGACTTCAGGCCTGTTTCAAACCTGCCGTTACCTAGGATCGATTTTGTCTTCGGTGATCCTTGGCATTCTTTTTGGTAAAGAAATCACGGCAGCCCATTTTGATATGATGGGAATCATTATGATCATAGCGGGCGGAGCAAGCCTGTTAATGGCTGTGAGATTTGCTGCATTAATGAAAACTGCATCTTAAGAAAGAGACGGGCTCTGAGGTCTGTCTCTTTTTCTTGTTTAAGCTGTTCAAATACAAACGGGAAAATTGTATATCATAGCCAGTGTTATTGTCTGACTTTTCAATTATATTAAGTGACATCTAATGTCAAAAAACATAACATATGACGACATATAGACAATATGGAAAGGGGAGCCGGCTATGAAATTAAAAGAGAGTCAGCAGCAATCCAACAGGCTGAGAAATGAAGATCTGGTGCCTTTGGGACAGGAAAAACGGACGTGGAAAGCAATGAACTTTGCCTCCATTTGGATGGGATGTATACATAACATACCGACCTACGCGACGGTGGGAGGATTAATTGCGATCGGCCTTTCGCCTTGGCAGGTGCTGGCGATCATTATTACGGCATCACTTATCCTATTTGGCGCTCTTGCCTTAAACGGCCATGCGGGGACAAAATACGGGCTGCCGTTTCCCGTGATCATTCGGGCTTCTTACGGGATATACGGCGCGAATATCCCCGCGCTTCTAAGGGCGTTTACAGCTATCATGTGGCTTGGCATCCAGACCTTTGCGGGTAGCACGGCACTGAACATTTTGCTTTTGAATATGTGGCCAGGCTGGGGAGAAATTGGCGGCGAGTGGAACTTTCTCGGCATTCACTTGTCTGGTTTGCTTTCCTTTGTATTCTTTTGGGCCATTCATTTACTTGTATTGCATCACGGCATGGAGTCGATTAAACGTTTTGAGGTGTGGGCAGGGCCTTTAGTGTATCTGGTATTTGGCGGCATGGTATGGTGGGCCGTTGATATTGCCGGAGGATTGGGCCCGATATACTCTCAACCAGGAAAGTTTCATACGTTTTCAGAAACATTCTGGCCGTTTGCTGCCGGAGTTACTGGCATCATCGGCATCTGGGCGACATTGATCTTAAATATACCTGATTTTACACGGTTTGCTGAAACACAAAAAGAGCAAATCAAAGGACAATTTTACGGTTTGCCGGGAACGTTTGCGCTGTTCGCATTCGCAAGTATTACGGTGACCTCCGGCTCGCAGGTCGCGTTCGGAGAGCCGATTTGGGATGTTGTCGATATTTTGGCGCGGTTTGATAACCCTTATGTCATCGTCTTGTCCGTGATCACACTCTGCATCGCCACGATCTCTGTAAATGTCGCGGCGAATATCGTATCACCCGCTTATGATATAGCGAATGCCCTGCCGAAATATATCAATTTCAAACGTGGCAGCTTTATCACAGCGTTGCTCGCTTTATTTACGGTTCCGTGGAAGCTGATGGAGAGCGCGACAAGCGTGTATGCGTTTCTTGGCTTAATAGGCGGCATGCTTGGACCGGTGGCAGGCGTGATGATGGCCGACTATTTTATCATTCGCAAACGTGAGCTCTCGGTAGATGACCTGTATTCCGAAACAGGACGGTATGTGTATTGGAAGGGCTACAATTACCGTGCGTTTGCAGCCACAATGTTAGGAGCGCTGATTTCGCTGATTGGCATGTATGTTCCTGTATTGAAGAGCTTATACGATATTTCTTGGTTTGTAGGTGTGCTGATTTCCTTTCTTTTCTACATTGTTCTGATGCGTGTTCACCCGCCTGCATCATTGGCAATTGAAACAGTTGAACATGCGCAGGTCCGCCAGGCTGAATAAGATCTATTTAGACGGTATATTTTCATATTTTTGAAATGGTTTTCCATAAATAGAACATTTATAATGGTTTTAGAAATCTATTCTAAAACGAAATGGGAATCGAAAATGAGAAAATGGTATTTTATTCTTTTGGCGGGTGTTTTAACGTCTGTCATCCTCGCTTTCGTTTATGATAAGACAAAAGCGAATGAGGAAGGATCTGGGGATTATCTGTATGTTTCGCCAAATGGCAGTGATCAAAATGAAGGAACAAAAGAAAAGCCGTTTCGTACATTGGCACACGCATCTGAGAAGGCTGCTGCCGGCACAACTGTCATGATTCGGGAGGGCACGTATCATGAGACCCTTGATGTAAAGCACAGCGGTACGGACGGAAAGCCTATCACATTCCGAAACTATGAAAATGAAAACGTCGTGATTAGCGGTGAATCCGTTGCGAACGCTGAATATGAAACACCGCTTATTCGTATTCACGATAAACATGACATTGCCATCAGCGGTTTAACAATTCAAGATCTTTCTGTTTCATCTGAGGAAGCAACTGCTATAGGGATTTATGTATCAGGGTCCAGCAGTCATATCGCCATTAAGGATAATCACATCCGGGGGATTAAGACAACAGCGGATGAAGGAAATGCTCACGGAATCGCAGTTTATGGGACTGGCAGCATGAAAGACATCCGAATCGAGGACAATACAGTTGAGAAACTGACGCTTGGAGCGAGTGAAGCAGTTGTGCTGAACGGTAATATCGACGGCTTCACAGTTGCAGGCAATGTGGTCCGCAACAATAATAACATCGGGATTGATCTAATTGGTTATGAGGGAACCGCGGATAAAAACGATTACGTGCGAAACGGAGTCGTAGAAAACAATACAGTTTATCAAAACTCGACTTACGGCAATCCTGCTTATGGAGATGAATACTCAGCGGGCGGGATTTATGTCGATGGAGGACACGATATCGAAATTAAGAACAACACAGTTTACGATAACGATATTGGGATTGAAGCAACGTCTGAACACAAAGGAAAGTATGCAAATGCCATTCAGATCACAGACAACAAAGTGTACAACAATGCGTACACCGGTATTTCAATCGGAGGATATGACAAAAAGCGGGGCGGCACCAGCAATTCTCTGATTGCCCGCAATATTATGTACCGGAATGACACAAAGGGACTGTACGGCGGACAGCTGCTGCTGCAGTACGATACGAAAAACAACACAATTGAAAAGAATATATTGACGGCCGGTGATTCCAGATTATTTATCGGAAACGACTTTACAGAAAACGAAGGTAATACGGTCAATCATAACGTGTACCACAAGGAAGCGGATCAAGACGGCATATGGATGTGGAAAAAGAAAGAATATGATTCATTTTCTTCGTATCGAAAAGCAACAAAAAACGATCAACAATCCATATATGCCGATCCGATGTTTCGTGATGAAGCGTCCTATGATTTTTCGTTAGATCCTGATTCACCTGCGCGGCCTGTCATTGAATAATTGCTATAAGCGGCGTTCTCTCGTTCAACCGAGAGGGCGCCGTGTTTTAATGGAAAAAAGACTGCCGGGATTTCCCGGCAGTCTGACAAGTTATTCTGCAATAGACACTTTTCCTTCAGCCTCAGCAGGTTTTTTCTGGCTCCACGTGTAGAGAAGCAGAGCAATTAAAACGAACAGCCCCGCTGTTAAATAAATGGCAGAGAAGCCGGCAGATGCTACAAACAATCCGAATACATACGATCCTACAGCAATTCCGCTGTCAAAGAAGGTAAAGAACGTTGCCGTCGCAAAACCGGAGCGGTGAGCCGGAGATTTCTGAATCGCCAATGTTTGCATGCAAGGAACGATTGATCCGTAGCCAAGACCGATAACCGCCCCTGAAAGCAGAAGCATTAAGCCGCTATGTGTGAAGGACAGCATGCAGAGTCCGACAGAGAAAATCAGGATTGATGGATAAATGACAATGCCCGGTCCGACTTTGTCGAACAATTTCCCTGTGAACGGGCGTGCAATCATCATTGTCACCGCAAAACAAACAAAGAAATATCCGCTGATATCCGAAAGGTCAACTGATTTGGCGAATACAGACAGATATGATGTGACTGTTGAATAACAGAAAGAAATAAACAAACCGACCGTCGCAATTTTGAGTGCGCCCTTTTCAAACATATCCGAGAACGCAAAACGGAATACAGTCGTACCGCTGTCCTTACTTTGCGGCACTTTTATCAAGAACGAAACAAGTAAGCCCGCAACCATAAACAGCGCAAAGGCTGTAAAGAATACAGGAAAGCTTACCACTCTCATCAAATTCAGACCAAGGAAAGGTCCGATCGCCATAGCGAGGTTCATAGACATGGCAAAGTATCCAAGCCCTTCACCGCGCCGTTTGGCTGGAATAATATCAGCGGCAATTGCACCTGTAACAGTCGTTAAAATGCTGAACCAAATTCCTTGGAAGAACCGCAATCCGAGCAGCAGGGAAAAGTTATGAATCGGCATATACAGAAAAGATGATAGGGCGAAGAGCGCCATTGATACAATCGCCATTCTTTTCTTCCCGAAACGCTCAACGATGGCTCCGGAGAAAGGCCGTGTAATGATCGCAGACAGAAGGAACAGGCTGATTAAAAGCCCGCCTTGTGATTCTGTGCCGCCAAGCTCTTGCAGCGTATAGATCGGCAATACAGTTAAAAATGTATAAAAGAACACAAACACAAATAAATTGACAAGCAGGACCATAATAAAATCCTTGGTCCATATCGCATCCGCTTTTTTCAAATGTATGTCACTTCCTTATTTTCATTGTTGTAAAAACATGCGGAATAAATGAGAAAAAGCTTCTTTGTCTTCATCCCGGAAATCAGCAAGCAGCTCTTCCTCGAATTTCAGCATTTTCACATTGATTTCTTCGTATTTTTTCTCGGCTTCTTTTGTGAGGACAACAAGTTTTTCCCGTTTGTCTTCACCTTGCCGTCTCTGAACCCAGCCGTTCTCCTCCAGGCGTTTGATCGTCCGAGTCACAGTCGGCGCTTCCACATTTAAATAGGACCAAATCTCTTTTTGAGTCATTGGTCCGATCGTACGCAAACAATATAAAACTGACCATTGGGATGAATAAAGGCCGAATGGCTCTAGCTGTTCATTGGCTTTCTTGGCAATCAGGCGGGCGCTTTGGTTGATTTGATGAATGAGGTGTCTGTTGACGTAGGACATGTCGGTCTCCTTCTAAAAAACTTACCTAAGTAACTAATTGCTTATTTCATTTTACAGGAGCGATCAATAGTTGTAAAGATGAAAATTTAGTGACGCGAAATAGTTTGCTGAATCTGAAAAAGTTCGTTTCACCCCTTGTCCTTATTGAGTTTTTAGCATATTCCCAAAAGAATGCTAATACACTGTTACAAACCTAACAAAGAGAGTGTTTGAGGTGAGGGATCGTGGGCATATTTCACAAACTTACTTTTAAAACCATACAACGAAGAAGCGGCATAATGAACGACTCTTTACAGAATACGGATCTCATTTCACACTTCTCACATCCATTTTAGGGAGGTCGAGTGGTGTGCACGATTACATCAAAGAGCGAACAATCAAGATAGGGAAGTACATCGTGGAGACAAAGAAAACCGTTCGTGTCATTGCGAAGGAATTTGGTGTTTCCAAAAGTACAGTACACAAGGATTTAACAGAGCGTCTGCCTGAAATTAACCCCGACTTGGCAAACGAAGTGAAAGAAATACTCGATTATCATAAATCCATCAGGCATTTAAGAGGAGGAGAAGCGACAAAGCTCAAATATAAAAAAGATGAAATTCTCGAAGGAGAGCCTGTTCAGCAATCGTAATCACCTGGCATTGCCTTCTTGAAATCGTTCATAAAACATCCGCAAAAATTTGTAAAGAACTTATTGTGCTTCCAACTTTTTTTCTATATTTTATGATAATATATATAATTAGGGCACAATGTGGATATTTACTGTGAAACAGATTTTCAAGGAGGATATAAATAGATGTTTGCAAGGGATATTGGTATTGACCTCGGTACTGCAAATGTACTGATCCATGTTAAAGGTAAAGGAATTGTTCTGAATGAACCTTCCGTTGTTGCACTTGATAAAAACAGCGGCAAAGTGCTGGCGGTTGGCGAAGAGGCAAGACGAATGGTTGGACGTACACCTGGGAATATTGTTGCGATTCGCCCGCTGAAAGACGGAGTTATTGCTGACTTTGAAGTAACAGAAGCAATGCTGAAACATTTTATTAACAAGCTGAATGTAAAAGGCCTGTTCTCAAAGCCGCGCATGCTCATTTGCTGCCCGACGAATATTACATCCGTTGAGCAAAAAGCAATCAAAGAAGCTGCAGAAAAAAGCGGCGGGAAACATGTGTACCTTGAAGAAGAACCTAAAGTTGCCGCTATCGGCGCGGGTATGGAAATATTCCAGCCAAGCGGTAACATGGTTGTAGACATCGGAGGCGGGACGACGGATATCGCGGTTATTTCAATGGGCGATATTGTCACCTCCTCTTCTATTAAAATGGCTGGGGACAAGTTTGACATGGAAATCTTAAATTATATCAAACGCGAGTACAAGCTGCTGATCGGTGAACGTACTGCGGAGGATATTAAGATTAAAGTCGCAACTGTTTTCCCAGACGCACGTCACGAGGAAATTTCCATTCGCGGACGGGACATGGTTTCCGGTCTTCCAAGAACAATTACAGTAAACAGTAAAGAAGTTGAAGAAGCCCTTCGTGAATCTGTCGCTGTTATTGTTCAGGCTGCGAAACAAGTACTCGAAAGAACACCGCCTGAACTTTCTGCTGATATTATTGACCGCGGCGTTATTATTACCGGCGGAGGCGCGCTCTTAAACGGCCTTGACCAGCTGCTTGCTGAAGAGCTGAAGGTACCGGTCCTTGTTGCTGAAAATCCTATGGATTGCGTAGCCATCGGCACAGGTGTCATGCTTGATAATATGGACAAGCTTCCTAAACGCAAACTAAGCTGATTTCACAAACCTCATTCTGAAAAAGAATGAGGTTTTTTTATGAAAAAGCCTTCACGAAAAGATGTTAAATGACGATAATAGGATAAAATACTGAGTTTTTATTATAGAACGAACGTTCCTATATGACAACTGGAAAAAATGCCATTTTTAGAGGTGGGAAATTTGTTAAAAGGATTATATACAGCAACATCCGCAATGATTGCCCAGCAGCGAAGAACGGAAATGCTTTCAAATAATATTGCTAACGCAAATACATCAGGATATAAAGCTGATCAAGGCTCTATGCGCGCGTTCCCTGAGATGCTGCTCAGCAGAATAGAATCAAAATCTCCGGCCGGGACATCAAGGACGGAAATCGGTTCCGTGAATACCGGAGTATATATGCAGGAGCTCAAGCCTCTCTTTACACAGGGAAGCCTGAAGTCCACAGACCAGCCTACAGACATTGCATTGATCGAAAATCAAGTTCCGATGAATGCGGAAACCAATGAAAAAGCTGCTCTTTTTTATCCGGTTCAAACAGCGGATGGAATCCGTTATTCAAAAAGCAGCACATTTTCACTAAATGAGAACAACCAGCTGACGATCAACGGACGCCCTATTTTATCGACGGATCGCCAGCCAATCACTGTTGATAATGAGAATTTTACTGTGTCTGAAAACGGTACTGTGACAACGAACGGACGCACAGCCGGCCAGATTGATGTCAGAATGGCGGAAGATGTCCGCAATCTCAAACGGGACGGAAATGATTTGTACAGCACGGCGGACGGTAATGATCTGCCAAGCGCAGCCGGAAATAATCAGGTATCCTATTCATTAAAACAAGGCGTCTCAGAGCTTTCAAACGTGGATGTGACAAGCGCCTATACAGAAATGACTGAAGCGTACAGATCGTTTGAGGCGAATCAGAAGGTTATTCAGGCTTACGATAAAAGTATGGATAAAGCAGCAAATGAAATTGGAAAAATTTAAGATAACGGAAGAAAAAACGGGGGACATCAACTATGCTCAGGTCAATGCTAACGGCATCAACAACCTTAAACCAGCTGCAGCAGCAGATTGACACAATCAGCAGCAACCTTTCAAACAGCAACACAACCGGCTATAAGGCAAAAGATACGAATTTTTCTGAGCTTGTCAGACAGCAATTCGATCAGGTTGATGAAAAAAACGAGGAAGTGGCAAAAGCCCGAAAAACGCCGCCCGGCTTGCGCCTTGGCGTCGGAGCGATGATGAATTCACGCCTGGTCTCTGATCAAGGAAGCATTCAGAAGACCGATCGCGATCTGGATATCGCATTTACGTCTCCATACCAGTATCTTCAGGTAAATGTAAATGGAAACCGCCAGTATACGAGGGACGGGGCGCTGTATGTAACGCCGTCCGCTGCGAATGCCAACCAGCTGCAGCTCGTCACTGGAAATGGGTATCCCGTACTTGATGAGAACGGCAATACAGTGAACATCGACAGCTCAATGAAGAATATCACCATCAATAAGAACGGCACCTTAACCGCATCTGACGGAAACGCGGTTCAGCGGTTTAATCTTGGCGTTGTCCAAGTGAATAACCCTCAAGAGCTGAAATCCGAAGGGAATAACCTTTTCTCTATTGATAATGCGGCAGCTTTTGAAGAGCTGAACGGCGCTAATAGACAAAACATCGGCATGCAGCAGGGCTCACTTGAGATGTCCAATGTCGATATTTCAGAACAAATGACAGATTTGATCACGTCCCAGCGTTCATATCAGCTGAACAGCAGAACGATCACAATGGGAGATCAAATGCTCGGTTTAATCAATTCAGTCAGATAATAAGAAAATGGGCGTTTTTCAATCAGCCGCGCATGATAAAAAAAGCGGCTTTTTCGAAATCGTCCTTTTTTTTGTAGTATTCCGTAATATCTTCTAACAGCACTTCTAAATCCACCCACGCCTCGATTTTTTCTAATTCAAGCACATATTCGAGCAACTGCTCATAAGGGTCTTCTGCTGATGTGTAGAGGGCTTCAAGCGTTTTTAATTTTAAATAAATGGTTTGAATGTCTACCTTTTCAGATAATTCTTTTCCTTTTTGAAGGACGGCTTTAGCTTCTGTGATGTTCCCTGTTTTAAAAAGCGCTCTGACAGACTCGTACACACAATGAAGATATGAGACTGGTGAATTCATTTCAAATTCTTGATTCTTTAATACTTTTCTAAAGTAAAGAAGCGCTTCCTGGTCTTTTTTCTCGGTCGCTTTTAAAAAGCCAAGGTTATAATAAGCGTGGCATAGCAGGTTTTCGTCATGTAGTTGCTGGGTTTTCTTAATGATTTCTTTGAAAAGCTGTTCAGCTTTTTCATAGCGTTCTTGATCAATATAATTTACGGCGAGCAAAAGTTTACAGGTGATTACCTTTTTGATATAGCCGAATTGGTGCAAATAGATGTGTAATGCCTTTTTGACGTATTGGACGGAAAGCGGCGGTGATTTCATCAAGTAATAGGCGCCGGCGGTTTGATAATATAAATCAGCGGCTTCAAACGTATTGTGAATGGCGGCCAGGTACTGTTCAGCTTTTTTAAAATGATGTACTGCATGTTTCGGAGCTGTTTTTACCATCTCATATAACCCAGAGAAAAAATACAGATAATATTTCAATTCATCATCCATTTTGTCTTCCAGGCCATATAGGTCATCGAACAATGAATCGAGTCCGTTCTGGTTTTCAAAAAGCAGCTGATGGCGGGCCTGAAACAATTGATAACGCATCCAAAGTTTTGTGTTCTTTTTGATCTTCGGAAGGTGCTGGTCAATTTTCTCTTTCAGTGTGCAAACGTGATTCATTTTGCGTTTGCTCATTGCGGAATACCACTCGTCTAACATGTTTAGCATTCTTTTTTCAATAAACTTCGAAATCATTTTCCTACCTCTTTGCTATTGGTAAAATCTATAATTATCATATCATAACTTTTGACGGCTCTCATTGACAGTTGGTTACATTTTAGCGCGGTTGAAAAAGAGATTAATTCATAATATACTTTTCAAATGTACAGATTGGATCTTTGATGATTGCTATACATACTAATGCAGATGAAGGAGATGTCAAGACAATGCTTGATACTCAGCAAATTAAAGAAATTATTCCTCACCGTTATCCGTTTTTGCTTGTGGATCGGATTACGGAAGTTGAAGAGGGCAAACGGGCAAAAGGCTATAAAAATGTAACCGCTAATGAAGAGTTCTTTAACGGACATTTTCCTCAGTACCCAGTTATGCCCGGCGTATTAATCGTAGAAGCACTCGCTCAAGTCGGAGCTGTTGCGATGTTGATTAAAGAAGAAAACCGCGGCAGACTGGCTTTTTTTGCAGGCATTGATAACTGCCGCTTTAAAAAACAAGTCAAGCCTGGTGACCAGCTTCACCTTGAGGTTGAAATCATTCGTGCCCGCGGCACAATCGGGCGCGGAAAAGGCGTTGCCACAGTTGATGGCGAAGTCGTTTGCGAAGTAGAACTGACTTTTGCCCTCGGAGAATAATTGAAAAAAGGCAGATGGCCAGCGGCACATTTGTCTTTTTTTCTTTACAAATATAGAAAAGCAGGTGATTGTATGTGGAATGAATTTAAAGCCTTTGCCATGCGGGGGAATATCGTAGACCTTGCGATTGGTGTTGTGATAGGCGGCGCTTTCGGAAAGATCGTCACATCTCTAGTAAATGATATCATTATGCCTTTGGTCGGTTTGCTGCTGGGAGGGCTTGACTTTTCAGGCCTGTCGTTTACGTTTGGCGATGCTGTAGTGAAGTATGGCAGCTTTATACAGACGATTGTGAACTTCTTAATTATATCGTTCTCCATTTTTATCGTCATTCGGACTTTGAATGGGTTAAGGCGCAAAAAAGAAGCAGCAGAAGAAGAGGCTGCGGAGGAAGCGGTGGATGCGCAGGAGGAGCTGCTGAAAGAAATCAGAGACCTGCTGAAGCAGCAAGCAAAGTCGCCGGAATAAAAAAGATGCCGTTAGAAACGGCGTCTTTTTTTATCTCAATTTTCGTTTAGGTTCGTTCTGTGTCCTTCAGTTCTTTAGGGCTTCCTGTTGTTTCAGCGAGATGAATGAGCATTGAGACAGAGGTGCCTGCATCCGGAGTGCTGCTGATCATCAACTCGCTTCCGCAAAAATGTTTCAGCCGCTGATTGATATTTTTCAATCCGACGCTGCGATCAAAATCCGTTGATAAGAGATCTATTTGTTTTTCCGGAGTTATCCCGGGACCGTTATCCTCTACTTTGATGTGATACTCATTTTTGCTTTGTTTTTTAGCTGTCAGTTTGATCCATCCTCCGCCTCTTTTCTTGCTGACACCATGAAGAACGGCATTTTCCACCAAGGGCTGAATCATTAAAGGCGGAAGGATAAAGTCAATGTCTTCATCTATATCGAAAAGAACCTCAAGCCGATTACCGAATCGCGTCTTTTCTATAGAAAGATAGGAATTGATAATCGAAAGCTCATGTCTGAAGGAACTGATGGCTGATGTATTTTGAAAGTCAAAACTCATTCTTAAATAGTTGGTAAATTCCTCTGTTACCTCCCGGGCCTTTTCAATATCCAAATGAGTGAGAGAAATAATCGTGTTTAATACATTATAAAGAAAATGAGGCTTGATTTGCGACTGGAGAAACGCCATTTCCATTCTAGTTGCTTGATTTGCTGTATGTTTCATCATGATCAGGTTTTGAATACGCACCATAAATTCAGAGTAATGATAAGGTTTTTGCAAAATGTCATTCGCTCCGGCATGAAAAGCCTTGTATTTGTCATGGGCGATAATGGCAGCTGTAATGATCAGAACCGGAAGATCAACCATGCTGAATCGTTCGCGAATTTTCATACAGACTTCGAAACCAGTCATATCCGGCATCATCAAGTCACAGCTTCAGGCCTTGCACCGGGACAATACGCTTTTGTTGAAACGAAAGCGCCAGTCGGTTATGTGCTGAACACTGAGAAAATAGAGTTTGAGATTTCTGATTCCTCTGAAGGAAAGCCTGAAGCTACAGATGCCGGGATCGCCATTAAAGCATTCCAATCAAGTGGAGAACGTCGAAAGCACGTGATTCACTTCACAATCAAGGCGGCGGATAACAATTAAAAGTGTCGATCTGGAGCTTCCGATCGTAAAAGGCACAACCAATGAAAATCTTTTGATAGGGGCGGCAACAATGCGCCCGGATCAAAAAATGGGTGAGGGAAATTATCCGTTGGCGGGCCATCATTTGAAGCAAAAGAATCTTCTGTTCGGACCTCTGGAAAACATAAAAACAGGTGCCCAAATTGTCATCACGGATTTTAAAAAGGATTATATCTATTCTGTAACATCTAAAGACATCATATCGGAAATGGGTGCAGATGTAATTGAGGAGACGAACAAAAAAGAGATTACGTTAATCACATGTGACAAGGCGGTCAAAACTGAAGGGCGCCTTGTTGTGAAAGGGGAATTGGTTGATTCTTTTGGCCATACAAATTAAATATGCAAGAGAGAAAGCACGAAAAGAAAAGCTGCCGTTCAAAACGGCAGCTTTTTTCATGCAGAACATATCTATTCAAAATGTCTATTGTGATGTTCTTCGGTTCTGTGTCTGTTTTGGGGAACATGCCCCCTCATATTTATAATTTTTGCTTAAATGCCTCAATGAGTTTTGTTCCTGTATAGCCCTCTTTTACAAGGGACTCGAGAATGGTTTCAGTGCCCTGCTGTTTTCTTGTGACCATTTGTCCGTAGAGTAAAACCTGGATGCTTTCTTCCAGCTTGACGATATTTTTCACTGCTGCTGTCAGCTGGGCGGGGCGATTGCTTTTTTTCGTGATCGTTACAAATACTTTGGCTTCAGATTGGCTGTTTTGAAGCTGTTCAAAAAAAGACATATGTTCTTTCTGTACAAGCGCCTCAATCAGCCAGTGATTTTCACCGTCTTCTTTATTTATAATCAGTCCGTCAATAAGGGGAAACTGTTCGATTGATTGTTCTTCCTTGTCCACTCGTTCCACATTCAGGTCAACCAGTTTAAAGGTTTTCATTTCTTCTCACCCCGATTACTTCCAAAGTTTTCTTGCCTTCCATTATAACATAAACGTTTTCGAGGAAAAAATCCTGCAATGCTGGGGCTAAAGAATTTTGTATGAGCGAAACATTTAATAATTTCTATTTTTTCATTATACTGTAACTGACTATGGATTACGGAGAGATGTGGTATGAATCAATTTCGTTTAAAAGAAATTTATATTGACGGCGCTCCTTCTGAAAGCCATTTGATTCAAAAGGAAGTAACATATATGTTAAGCCGTAAAGAAGTGTTTGAGGTTCATCTGAACAAAAAAGGAAGAATAAGTTTTTTATACGAAACACAAGATGGCATGGAGCAGTATAAAATCAAGCTGTCAATGCCGGAAAAAAAATTGAGCTTTCAGTGGTTTGCGTGGGATGGCTCTTCCTATGTGCGCATGAATACGCAAAACTGGCTGACAAAGCAAATCTTTTTCCGTTTTTTAAAAAGTACATATTTCTTCAAAGGAAAAAAGCAAAAGATGTTTTTAGCTGAAGGAAAAATGAAAACGAAAGATAAAAACAGAGGCTGAAAGCCATTTTTAAGCGTTTTTCTTTTCTTGTTGCATCATTTACAATACATACAACCGCAAGGAGAGGAGGAATCGCATGTTCAATCAGGTCATGCTTGTCGGACGTCTTACAAAAGATCCTGATCTTCGCTACACTTCAGCCGGTGCGGCAGTTGCACATGTTACGCTCGCGGTGAACCGCAGCTTCAAGAATGCTTCAGGTGAAATCGAAGCTGATTACGTCAATTGCACACTTTGGAGAAAAACAGCTGAAAACACGGCGTTGTATTGCCAAAAAGGTTCTCTCGTCGGCGTAAGCGGACGGATTCAGACAAGAAGCTATGAAAACGCGGAAGGCGTTAACGTGTATGTAACAGAAGTGTTGGCTGACACTGTTCGTTTTATGGACCCTAAACCCCGGGAAAAAGCTGCTGATTGACACCCCCTGCTCCTCCCGTTATCTATCCATTCACTATTATCCGGATCTTCGCATCATCCCCTCAAAATTGACCAGTCGACCAGACTGGTTCTTTCTTTTTGTCTACTTAGGAAAAATTGGTTCTCTCGACGCATTTTTACTTAAAATCACTTATTAATGTTGAATAAAATTAAACAAAAACTTATAATTACTTATAAATGATTGCTGAGAAAAGGAATGAGGGCGTGTACCAAGAAGAAAGATTAGTAGCGATTTTGGATTTTTTAAAACAGCATAACCGAATTACAACGGAGCAGATCTGTACGCTCCTGCAAGTGTCAAGGGATACAGCGCGACGAGATCTTGTGAAACTTGAGGAACAGAATGCCATCATCCGCACAAGAGGCGGCGCCATTTTACCGACTGTGCATCAGAAAATTCAAAGCTATTCCGGCCGCCTGAAAACAGTGTCTGAGGAAAAAAATAAGATCGGCAGGCTTGCAGCATCGCTTATTCATGATGGTGACCGGGTGATTTTAGACGCCTCTACAACTGTTCAGGCATGTGCAAAGCATTTGAATGCGGTTGATTGTACGGTAATCACCAATTCGATTAATCTTGCGGATGTGCTGTCCGATAAAGAGGGAATTGAAATTTATCTGCTGGGAGGCAAGCTGGAAAAGGAGCACCGCTTTCTGTACGGGTCCTCTGTGATTGAAAAGCTCTCAAGCTACCATGTTGATAAAGCGCTGATTGGTGTGGTCGGTATTTCCGAACATGGCATTACAATTGCGCATGAAGAGGATGGCATGGTGAAGCGGAAAATGATACAGCAGGCAAAGCAAGTCATCGCGCTTGCAGATCATTCGAAGCTGGGCAGCACCAGTTTTTATCAGTATGCGGAGCTGAATGAAATCGACCTTTTGATTACAGACAGGCTGCCGAATCAGGCATTTTGTGACTTGCTTGACCGAAACGGCGTTGAGCTTCTCGTGACAGAACAGGATGAAGGAAAGGACTGACAAACGTGAAATTAATTGCGATTGATTTAGATGGAACCTTACTCAACAGCAAGCATCAGGTAAGCTTGGAAAATGAAAACGCACTGCGGCAGGCGCAGCGGAACGGTATTGAGGTGGTGGTGTCAACTGGGCGCGCTCATTTTGACGTCATGTCAATCTTTGAACCGCTGGGGATCAAAACATGGGTCATCAGTGCAAACGGCGCCGTCATTCACGATCCCGACGGCATGCTTTATCATCACGAAACGATTGATACGAAACGGGCGTATGACATTCTCTCATGGCTTGAGTCGGAAAACTATTATTATGAGGTATTCACAGGTTCAGCGATTTATACGCCTCAAAACGGCAGAGAACTTCTTGATGTTGAGCTGGACAGATTCAGAAGCGCAAATCCGGAAGCGGATCTTTCTGTCCTTAAGCAGGCGGCCGAGGTGCAATACAGCCAATCGGGCTTTGCTTACATTAACTCCTTTCAAGAGCTGTTTGAAGCCGATCAGCCAATCGATTTTTACAATATTCTCGGCTTTTCTTTCTTCAAAGAAAAGCTTGAGGCAGGCTGGAAAAGATATGAGCATGCCGAAGATTTGACGCTTGTCAGTTCGGCTGAGCACAACTTTGAGCTTTCTTCCCGCAAAGCTTCCAAGGGGCAGGCGCTGAAGAGGCTTGCAAAACAGCTGAATATTCCGCTCGAGGAAACCGCTGCTGTAGGTGACAGTTTAAATGACAAATCGATGCTGGAGGCTGCGGGAAAAGGTGTAGCGATGGGCAATGCCCGGGAAGATATCAAATCGATAGCCGATGCGGTCACCTTAACCAATGACGAACATGGTGTCGCACATATGATGAAACATTTGATGTAGGTATATGTGCTGCTCCAAAAGCGCATTCTGTTGATAACCGGCGTAACGGATTTTTTGGAAATTCGGCGTGACGGCTATGAACGGAAAAAAGCTGGCTCTTTTAGAGCCAGCTTTTTTAGTCATGATTATTGCGCTGTAGCGCTTAATGTAAACAGTTCTTCGAGCTCCTGTGTGGAAAGCTCGGTAATCCAGTTTTCACTTTGGATAATTTGATCGTTCAGGGTTTGCTTGGATTCAAGCATGACATCAATTTTTTCTTCGATTGTTCCCGTCGTAATCATTTTATGAACGTGGACAAAGCGCTCCTGGCCTATGCGGTATGCACGGTCAGTCGCTTGATTTTCAACCGCCGGGTTCCACCATCTGTCATAATGGATGACGTGATTGGCGGCGGTTAAATTAAGTCCGGTGCCTCCAGCTTTGAGTGAAAGAATCAGTGTCGGATATTCTTTCCTTTGAAATTTCTCAACGAGTGTATCCCGCTCTTGCTTAGAGAGACTCCCATTTAAAAATTGCACAGGTTCCCCGAACGTTTTTTCAAGCAGCCGCTTCATCATGTTCCCCATCTGAATGTATTGCGTGAAAATCAGGCAGCTTTCGTTTTGGGCGCGAATCGCTGTCATCAGTTCCAGCAATTTTTCGAGCTTGACTGATCTGCCGGCCAGCAGCTCGGTTTGCTCTTCCTTTAAATAAAGCGCGGGATGATCGCATATTTGCTTGAGCCGTCCAAGCATGCTGAGGATCAGCGCTTTTCGCTGCATGCCGGTCAGGGATGTCATATGGTCAAAAGTGTCTTTGACGAGCTGCTCATAAAGGGATGCCTGCTCGGCTGACAGCGGGATAAATTCTTTTTCTTCCAGCTTCTCAGGAAGATTAAGCGCGACCTCTTCATCCCGTTTCGTCCGGCGGAGAAGGAATGGCCGGATTAATTGCTGAAGCTGTCCGATTCTCTTTTCGTCCCGGTCTTTTTCGATCGGCAGCACATAGCGTTTATGGAAGCCGGTCAAACTGCCGAGGTAGCCTTTATTCATGAAGTCAAAAATAGACCACAGCTCAGTCAGTCGGTTTTCCATCGGCGTGCCGCTCAGCGCGATATGGTGAAGCCCCTTCAGCTTCCTGATTGCGCGTGATTGCTTCGTATGCGCGTTTTTAATATTTTGCGCTTCATCAAGGCAGATCGTGTTCCATGTCACAGAAGAAAGCTCTTCAGTATCGGCATGTGACAGTCCATATGAAGTGAGCACCACGTCTGCGTTTTCATAATGCGCGGCGAAATCATCACCCTTTGGCCGGCGCGGCCCATAATGGAGCGCGACAGACAGATCAGGTGCAAAGGTTTGAAGCTCCCGCTGCCAGTTGCCAAGTACGGATGTCGGCGCAATAATCAAATGAGGCGTTTTTTGCCGGCCGCTTTCCTTCACGTGAAGGAAATAGGCGATCATTTGAATCGTTTTCCCAAGCCCCATATCGTCAGCTAGACAGGCGCCAAAACCGCTTTCCCGCAGAAACAGCAGCCAGTTCATGCCGTATTTCTGATAAGGGCGGAGCGTTCCTTTGAAAGAAGGACTGACTTCGTGCTCCGGCAGGTTTTCCGCGGCAGTGAGCTTTCGAATCAGTGACCTGAGCTGTTTAGACAGATCAAACTGAATGCCGGCGAAAGCGGATGTATCAATCAGATCCGAATCCTCAAGTCCGCCCTCCTGCTGATCCATTAGCTCGCGTGCCAGAATATCAGACATGTGGAGTCCCTCTGATTCTGCTTTTTCCATCAGGCGTTTCATCTGTTTGATAAACTGCGGATCGATTTTAACCCATTGCCCGCGGATATTAACAAGGCGCCTGTTGCTGGCGACAAGCTCATTAAATTCAGCCTCAGTCAGTTCAATTCCATTTGTCGCAAACCGCCAGTTGAAATCAAGCAGTGCATTCATGCCGACAAATGACTCGCCGCGCGGGGAGGACGACACCTTTGCTTTCAGCATCATGTTGCTGTCTCTGACAATCTGCCACCAGGACGGCAGGAGGATTTCTACCCCCATATCGACAAGCGTCTCACTTGCTTCTGACAGGAAGATCCAGGCTTCTTCCTCCGAGATCAGCGTTGTCCCGGCATCAAACGACAGCCACGGAACCGTTCTGTGAAAGCGGTCCTGCTCACGCGCGATTTTATCGCTGTACGCCTGCCACGATTTTTTGAGGCTTTTCAGTCCGTCAAAGAATTCTACAGCGCCGCTCTTTTTATCGCGTAAAAACATCTCGATCTTCCATTCGTCTCCGTCAAAGTCCGGTTCATTTAAGCGCAAGCCGACAGTAAATGGAGATTGGTCGTCAATCCAGCCAATGCCTTCCAGAAAATCCTCTTCATCAAGAAAATGGCCGCGGAATGACGTAACCGCAGGCGATTTCTCCTTGATATGTTCCCATTTCTCCCGCAGGTCATCGTCGTATTGGATGTAATCCTGTACGGCAGAGGAAAACCATTCCGCAGTAAAGCCTTCTAATATATTATCGCGGTCCTTCCAGCGAAAAACACCGTTTGTCCATGCGTCATAGTCAGGCATAAAATCGCCGTCTGCGATAAATTCATAGATGGTCGATGCCGCCTCGATCAGCGGCTCCGTTTCTTCTGTAAGCTGCACGGAGCTGAATGAGTTGAACGAGTTTTTGCCGAGAAGCTCTACAGTCATCCATGGCGATAGCAGGACAGCAGTCGTCCCGATGAAGCTGACATCCTCTAGAAAGGTTCCGTAAAATGAGGATTCATGCCATTGGAACAAATGCTTTTTCATATGGCTGTAGGGAAGAGGCTGCTCATTTTCATCAAAGGCTGAGAGCGTAAATGACCCATCTTCCATTTGTTCGACGTGGATGAGAATTTCTTTAAGACTCGCCATCAATCAACTTTCCTTTCTGCAGTTCTTCTTGAAGCGCACGCAGGCGCTTGTAATGCGAGCTCAGCAGCTGAATATACCGCTCCCACACCTTCTGCTTTTTCGCTTTTTTGTACAGGGTGCGCAATTTTTTCAAATACCGGGCGGCTTCCTTGTACGAGTTGCGGTTCTTCTGATCAATGAAAAAAGCCACTTCTCTATGGTAAGCCGGTATAAGCGCCTCAGGGTCGCTCGCTGCAATTTCCTTGAGCATCATTTTATCCATTTCATTGATGGAAAAGCCGACAAGGCTATGAATTTCAATCCACTCGGCATAGCGTTTTTTTTCATATAAATGATGGCTGTATTCTGTGAACGTATACGGCAGACAGCCCGCGGCAAAGCGCTCAAACAGCGCTTGATCATTGGTTTGCTGCACATAGGCATTCAACAGAAGGAACAGCTCGCCGATCACATCGCGAATCTCTTTAAACGGCTTATCCAGCTTCGTATAACCCATCGCAATTGGCTCAATTTGCTGGTACCATGTTTTAAGCCGTTTCCAGTCCTTCTTGGCAGTCATTTCACTCAGCCATTGGAACGTATAAGGGAGCGCTTCCGGTGGGAATTGATCCGCTTCCGCAAAAATAACGTCATCATTCTTTTGCAGGAATTCCAAATGCAGGCGCCCGAATTGCAATTCGGGAGAAAAACGCCGTCCTGCTTCTTTTTTCAATATCTCCTGTTCGCGTGCCACCCATTTTGGCCGCGACAGCAGCGCACTCCAAATTTCACCGAAGACGCGGATGCGTTCATATTGGAAAATTTCTTCTTTCAACAGCAAAGGTCGGATAACATCCGGTGTTTTATCCAAAAACGGATCAAGCGCAAAAGACAGCGCGTACGTTTTTAATTTATCAATAGAGCTGTAGATTGTATCCATCAGCTGTTCAACGTACGGATTGAGGGAATAAAAATCTTGTTCGGGGTTTAGCTTGCCCGCTTCAATCAATGTGAACATGCGAAGCCAAACCGCAATCGCGGAATGAATCTGATACAGGCTTTTCAGCTCCGGCTTGTTCGGCGCATGTTTTTTTAATGCGGACAGGTAGCCGTAATAGAGGCCCTGCATGTTTTGGCTGCCTTCTGGCGTACGTGCCTGCCAGAGAGAAAACTCTGAATCAAAAAAAGCAAGCCAGCTTGAAAGCGATTCTTCATTAGGCAGCACCTTTTCCTGAAACTGGCGGCGGACGAGCTCTTTGCTTTCCTCAAGCTTTTCCCTCTCCAGCCAATACTCTGTAAAAGTACCCACTCGCTCGAACATTGCATATACATATAAAAACACAGCCAGCATATGGCGGCAGATTCTTCCGGACGGACATGAACAGCCGCTTTTGACTATGACAAACAAGTTCAATGTGACCCGCACAGGCACAACATCCTGCACGTAAGCCGTAACTTCCGTCGGACTCACTGCTTGTAAACGATAGACTGAATCCTGCCGATATAAAATAAGGGCTTTTTTGATCAGCTGAACATTTTCCTCATTGTAAGGAAGAAGTTCTTTTAACTGTTCAGCAGATGCCAGCACATCGTCTTTGGAAATCATATTCTGAAGCATGATTATCGCTCCTAACCGAGTCACGTAATAAAAAGATCCAATTTCTCTATTATATCGCAACACATCGGCCTTAAAAAGTTTTTCCTAAAAAAGGACATAAAAAATGGGATGTGTCGAATGATGTATTAGAGATTGCAAATTGATAACCAGCATCATATAATAATCGTGTTTTCAACTTAATGGAAGCTGAAAGGAAAAAAAAGATGAGTGAAAAGAAATTGAATCAAGAAGAATTTCTGAAAATTTTGATGCATGCACATGAAATTGGTGAGCAGTCATCTGAGATGACGACGAAGGAAATGCTTGAAAATTTGATTTCTCATATTAAAAATGGATATGCAACATAAAAATCCCGCACGCCTTTTGCGGGATTTTTTTATGCGAGGTTACGTGACTGCACGAATAAGAGAAAATGAGACAGCGCTGTCAACACAGTAAATATAGCGCTTACATAAAAAAGAGTAACATTTCGTTTTGTAAAAAAATGTCGAATTATGTCACGTGAAAAGCTGGAGAAATGCGGTTTCAACGTTGTATAATCGTAGATGGAAAAGGATGTTATAAGAGATTTGGAGGTATCATGGGAGAATCTACAAGCTTAAAAGAGATATTATCAACGTTAACAAAACGCATACTTTTGATTATGATTGTAACCGCAGCTGCCACTGCTGCCGGCGGACTCATTAGTTTCTTCGCACTTACACCCATCTATGAAAATTCAACTCAGATTCTGGTCAACCAATCGAAAAATGAACGAAAAGAAGTCCAATTTAACGATGTCCAAACCAATCTTCAGTTAATCAATACGTACAATGTCATCATTAAGAGCCCTGCCATCTTAGATGAAGTCATTAAAGAAATGGGCCTGTCGATGACATCCCAAGAACTGAATGACAAAATTACCGTATCCAGCGAACAGGACTCCCAAGTGGTCAACATATCAGTCAGGGATGAAAACGCGGAAACAGCGGCTCATATTGCCAATACTATAGCATCTGTTTTTCAAGACAAAATCACATCCATTATGAATGTTGACAATGTCAGCATTCTGTCAAAAGCCGAGGTTTCAGAACATCCGTCCCCTGTATCGCCAAAGCCGCTTCTAAACATTGCCATCGCGTTTGCGGCCGGATTGGCGGGAAGCATCGGACTGGCCTTCCTGCTTGAGCATTTGGATAATACGATCAAATCGGAAGAGCAGCTCGAATCCTTGCTGGACATACCTGTTTTAGGGACAGTTTCCACCATTGCGAATGAGCAGAAAACAGCAAAGACCTTACAGGGTTTCCAATCTGAAAAAACGGGGAGTGGACATTTTGGCGCTTAGAAAAAACAGAGGCTCGCGGATGCGGAGAAATGTCATTGCAATGACAGAGCCGAAATCCTTGAACTCTGAACAATATCGGACGATTCGCACGAATATAGAATTTGCTTCAGTGGACCGGCAAATGAAATCAGTCATGATTACATCGGCTTGTCCGGGGGAAGGAAAATCAACAACGGCCGCCAATCTGGCTGTCGTATTCGCCCAACAGGGAAAAAAAGTGCTCCTGATTGATGCTGATTTGCGAAAACCAACAGTACATACGGCTTTTTTTCTTGAAAATACGGTTGGCTTAACATCTGTTTTATTAAAGAAAAGCTCTATGGAGCAGGCTGTACAAGCATCGAATGAAAAACATCTTGACGTGCTGACGAGCGGCCCGATCCCGCCAAACCCGGCCGAGCTTCTCTCCTCGAAGTGGATGAAGGAGCTTGCAGACGAAGCGTGTGCGGCATATGATATGGTCATTTTTGATACGCCGCCTATTCTTGCCGTAGCAGATGCACAGATTTTAGGCAACGTGGCAGACGGTTCTGTTCTGGTTATTTCAAGCGGGAAAACAGAAAAAGAACAAGCCGCAAAAGCGAAAGAGGCGCTTGAAACGTGCAAAAGCAAGCTTCTTGGGGCGATTATGAACGGCAAAAAGCTTTCGAAGCACTCTGAATACGGATATTACGGAAACAAGGACAATTTCATCCAAAATAAATAACGTGCATCGTGCCCGTTATTTATTTTTGCGAAAAAAGGGGGCTAGGACATGATCGATATTCACTGTCACATTCTTCCCGCAATGGATGACGGGGCAGGTGATTCGGCCGACAGCATAGAAATGGCAAGAGCCGCTGTTCGTCAGGGAATCCGGACGATCATTGCGACACCTCATCATAACAACGGTGTGTATAAAAACGAGCCAGCCGCAGTCAGAGAAGCAGCAGATCAGTTAAACAAACGTTTAATCAAAGAAGACATTCCTTTACATGTGCTTCCGGGACAGGAAATCAGAATCTACGGCGAGGTGGAACAAGACCTTGCCAAACAGCAGCTGCTTTCGCTGAATGATACAAAACACATCTTGATTGAGTTTCCGTTTGATCACGTTCCCCGATATGCGGAGCAGCTTTTTTATGATTTGCAGCTGAAAGGATATATTCCGGTTATCGCCCATCCTGAACGCAACAGGGAAATTCGCGAAAACCCGTCTTTGCTGTATCATCTTGTGGAAAAAGGAGCAGCATCTCAGATTACTTCAGGAAGTCTTGCGGGGACCTTCGGCAAGCAGCTGAAAGCATTTTCTCTCCGGCTGGTTGAAGCCAATTTGATCCATTTCGTAGCCTCAGATGCCCATAATGTGAAAACGAGAAATTTTCACACTCAAGAGGCTCTTTATGTTCTAGAGAAAGAATTCGGCTCGGAACTTCCTTATATGCTGACGGAAAATGCAGAGCTTCTCCTGCGGAATCAGACCATCTTCAGACAGCCTCCGCAACCGGTCAAAAGAAGAAAATTGTTTGGTCTTTTTTAACAGCCGATTCTCATTTCACCACTTTCTTTTTGAGAGCGATATAATAGTGTATTGTATGATTGAATCACATTTCAGAAATCTGTACAGGCTGTACCCGACAGGCTATGCGGGAGATCATTCGCATTCATGATAGGATGTTCTCATACGATATTACGGAAGCTGCAAAGCAGCAATTTAACTGTTGGAGGGAAACAATGAATATAACAGTCATCGGAACAGGCTATGTCGGTCTTGTGACAGGTGTTTCTCTTTCTGAGATTGGACATCATGTAACCTGCATTGATATTGACGCTCACAAGATTGATGAAATGAGAAAGGGCATTTCCCCCATATTTGAACCAGGTCTTGAAGAGCTGATGAGAAAAAATACAGCTGATGGACGGCTGAACTTTGAAACGAGCTATGAGAAAGGCTTGGCACAGGCAGACATCATTTTTATAGCGGTCGGCACACCACAGAAAAGCGACGGGCACGCCAATCTGGAGCAAATTACAGATGCGGCCAAACGCATCGCAAAGCATGTCAAACGAGATACAGTCGTGGTAACGAAAAGCACAGTGCCCGTTGGGACAAACGATTTGATTAATGGACTGATCACTGAACATCTAGCGGAGCCTGTCAGTATTTCGGTCGCATCCAATCCAGAATTTTTGCGTGAGGGGTCGGCGATCTATGATACCTTTCATGGTGACAGGATCGTGATCGGGACGGCCGATGAGAAAACAGCAAATACGCTGGAGGAGCTTTTCCGTCCTTTTCAAATCCCGATATACCAAACGGATATCAGAAGCGCCGAGATGATCAAATATGCCTCAAATGCTTTTCTGGCCACTAAGATCAGTTTTATAAACGAAATTTCGAATATATGTGAAAAGGTCGGCGCCGATATTGAAGCAGTCGCGTACGGGATGGGACAGGATAAGCGGATCGGGAGCCAGTTTTTGAAAGCGGGCATAGGCTACGGCGGCTCTTGTTTTCCAAAGGACACAAACGCCCTCGTGCAAATTGCCGGCAATGTCGAGCATGATTTTGAACTGCTGAAATCGGTTATCAAAGTCAACAACAATCAGCAGGCGATGCTGGTTGATAAAGCGCTGAACAGGCTCGGCGGGGTGACGGGAAAAACGATTGCCCTTTTAGGCCTGTCATTTAAACCGAATACCGACGATATGAGAGAAGCGCCGTCAATTGTTATTGCAGACCGTCTCGCTGCGCTCGACGCCCGTATCAGAGCCTACGATCCCATTGCAGTTGGTCATGCAAAGCATGTTCTCCCGCAAGCTGTTGAATATAAAGAGACGATCGAGGAAGCTGTCAAAGGGTCTGACGCCGTCATGATTTTAACCGACTGGGCTGACATTAAACAATTTCCGTTAGCGGCTTATCGGGATTTGATGGAATCGCCGCTCATATTTGACGGCAGAAACTGCTACACATTGGATGAGGCTTTGGCTGCAGGAGTGGAGTATTATTCTGTCGGACGAAAGGCGGTTGTGCCGTCAGGTGCAATTCAATAGATGAAAAAGAAAGGCTGGTTGCGCACCAGTCTTTTTTTCATCTATTGCGGGGTGCTGAATACATTTGCTACTATTTAACTATTGTTTGGAAAATTATGCAGAAGTAGGGCTTCTTTAAACAATCGTTTGAAAAACATTAGAAGAAACGAAGAAAACCAGAAAATAAAATCTTTCAAAAATAATTGGAGATGCCGGAAAAGGAGAGAATCTGATGAATCATCTGCCCGAAAAAATGAGACCGTACCGCGACTTGCTGGAGAAATCAGCGAAAGAATACGTGAAATTGAATGTCCGAAAAGGGAAAACAGGACGATATGACAGCAAAATTGCCGGTGATCCCTATTTCCCCAAGCATGAAACATACCCGACTGATGAAAATGGACAGCCGATGAAGCTTCTGTCACAGATTAATTTCTCGCACATTCCCCAGCTTGACGGCTACCCTTCTTCAGGTATCCTGCAGTTCTACATTTCTGTTCATGATGACGTCTATGGATTGAATTTTGACGATCGATGTGAACAAAAGGATTTCAGAGTGATCTATTTTGAAAATATCATAGAAAACGAAGACGAGCTTGTTTCTGATTTTTCATTTATTGGCACAGGCGAATGTGATTTTCCGATTTTATCAGAAGCGGCAGTCGAGCCTGTGAAATCTTCGGAATGGGTCCTGCCTACAGATTTTCAATTTGAGCAGTATACAGGCATGGAAACAATGGAGTTCTTTGGTCAGTTCGGCGAGGATGAAGAAGACATTTATAATGAACTGGCTGAAAACGGATTTGGCCATAAAATTGGCGGATACGCTTCTTTTACCCAGCATGATCCCCGGGAATACGCATATAAAGAACACACCATCATGCTTTTACAAATTGATTCAGACGATGATATCGATTCAATGTGGGGAGACGTCGGCATCGCCAATTTTTTCATCACACCTGACGATCTAAGGAAAAAAGACTTTTCAAACGTTCTGTATAACTGGGACTGCAGCTAATACAAGCTTTTGATCCAAAGGGTCAGAAGCGGGGAATAATAGAAGCCAAATGACAAAATCAGACGTGGCCGACCAGATGAAGAACATAAACATGAACAATAAGCTCAGCGCCGTAAGAGGCAGATCAACAACATCTGCCTCTTTCAAGTGCCTTTATAACTATGACATTAGGTATTTCAATTTAATAAAACGCTTTTATTAGCTGTATAACGAACAAAAACAAGATCAAATACCTACATTTCAAGAGCGTTATATGCCTAAATTAAGCCATTTACCCTATTTAAGCCGCCTTCTGGCTATTTTAAAATATAATATATGGAAATAAAGTATGGAAAAGTCTATCTTCATCAGCCCCTCCATACGACTTTTTGAGTATTAAGAGGTGATTCAGATGGGTTATGAAAGTATGCTAGCGGATATCAAAAGTTCGCTCAACGGAAAAATTTCCGACGTGGAAGACAAGATCGAAAAGCTGAAAAAAGCAAAAAAGGACATAGACACACTGCAAGAAGAGGCAATCACTGAAATCAAAGAAATTGTAAAACCAGAATTGGGCAAGCATTGGACGGGAACAAAAGCCGATGATTTCGACAAGGGAAGAGAAGAGGCGAAATCGGAAGCATCTAAGATTGTGAATGATAAATATAACGAGTATATGGCTTCGATTCAGATGGAGATTATTCAGTTGGAATCTATGAAATTTCTCTATGACAAAGAATTAAAGCTAGCGAATTTTGCTGGTCATACTCTTGCTAAGGGTGAAGAATTCTTGGAGGATGCTGTTAATCAAATTAAATCTATTAAATTGTGGTGATCTTTTTTATGTCAGAAATTAAATTGAAATACGATACTGTAATCAAAACATTAGATTCTGTCAAAGATGCGCTTGCTGACGTAACAATCGGCGCCGCGGGGTCCAATGGAAAAAATAAACTCGATTATACGAAAAAATATCATGAGCGTGAGGAGAACATCAAAACCATGCTCGGAGATTACAAAAAAGCGGTACAGAAAAATATCGAGGATACAAAGGATAACGTAGATTCACTCAAAGAGCAGGACGAGGCGATAGCGGTAAAATAGAACAGAAAGGGCAGTGCGATGAGTAAAGTATTTGAATCAAAATCTTTAATCGAAGAAGCGAAGAGCAGAAAAAAGCAATATGAGACGCTTGAAGAGCAGCTGAATACGCTGAAAAAAGCGTTTCAGGGAGTTGCAGATTTAGGCGACAATTTTAAAGGAAAAGGCGCGGACAATATTAAAGATTTTTTTCAGGGGCAGGCGGAAATCGTAGACAGCTGGCTGACGCTTGTCTCTGCTCAAATTGCGTTTTTAAACGGCATTTCAGGAGATATTAAAGATCAAGAACTCAATGATTCATATGTGGAAACTTCATTTTTGGATCATGAGCTGCCCAATGGAGACCTGAAAGCCTCAGAGATAGTCTCCGCTCATAAAGAAGAAATCGATTCTATTTTGTCAGGCATCAGCGATATTATTGATCTCGACATGTACACGCTTGACGAGTATGCAGATAAGATGGGCGATGCCCAAAAAGTCAGACGTGACACGATCACAGCTGTCGATAAGCTTGATGAATCCCTGACCACTGAATATCAAAATTTAGAATCTCTGGACAACGCAGTGCTCACCAAATATTCTGTTCTCATGCAGGCCACCAGCAATGGGAAGAGCGCATCCACTATGTACTATGACAAAAAAGCCTTCCACAGCAATGAAGTTTACAAAAGCGTGATTGAAGTAGAAAATCAAGGAACAACCTATATCGATGCAAAATCCCAGCAAGCAGAAGCAAGACGTCTCCAGGAAAAAGCCGAGGAAGAAGCAAACAAACCATGGTACGAAAAAACATGGGATGGAGTTTGCAACTTTACTGGAGAAGTCACTGGCTATTATGATTATAAAAGAGCAACTGAAGGCGTTGATCCGGTTACCGGAGAAAAACTCTCCACCGCAGAACGTGTGACAGCAGGAGCTATGACCGCAGCCGGATTTATACCAGTCGTCGGCTGGGCAGGCCGCGCCTTCAAAGGCGGAAAAGCCATCTACAAAACCGGAAAAGCTGCTATCGCGGCTGAACACGCTTTAGATGCCTACAAAACAGGCAAATCCTTAGACATTCTCAAAATGACAGAAATGGGCGCATACGGCCTTGTTGCGTCAAACGGATTCTCAGAAGCCGTCACGGGACGGGATATGTTTGGAAACAAAGTGTCTGAGGAGAAGCGGAAAACGGGTGCGCTGGAAGCGGCATTGAGCTTGGTTGGTGCTGGTGCATTGGCGAAGTCGGTTGACAATACGCTATCGATGGGAAGAAATCTTGATAAGAGTTATTCTTTTTCTAAAATTAAGCAAAGTGGTCATATAAATAAAGAACAGATTGTTACTTCGACTGGCCATACATTTGACTTAAAGCCAGAGAAGAAACAATTATATACGAAGAAAGTAAATAATGATAAGTTACAATCAAGTAAAAAATCTGTCGATCCTGTCGAACAATCAGTAAGTTATTACAGAGTTCAAGGCGGAGGAGCGGGAAATAAAACAAGTCAGTATAGAATTAAAGTAAATAGTGATGGAAGCATTGTTATTCCTATTAAAAATGCTGATTTAAACATAAGTGCTTACAATTTAGAACACGCTAAATATTATCGAGATGTAGCAAGACCAGGCGGAGAAATTGTAGAATTTAAGGTACCTAAAGAGGTTGATGATTTAATCAAGGAGACAGTAATTGATCAGTATGGATATACTAAAAACCCTCGTAACCAGGGGAGAACTGCTCCAAAGCTTGTTGATCCTACGACACCGGGAGTTAGTTATGAACTTCCGGCGGAACCATGGATAGAGTGGTTAGAGGAATATGGGCATTCAGCCAAAAAAATAGAATGAGAAAGTGGTGTTTTCGTTGTTATTAAAACCGGAGTATGCCCAAAATATAATAGTCGGGGTAAAGACTTCTTCTCAATTCTCATGGTATCTAACAGAAAGAGATGTTTGGATACTAGATATCGTGAAATATAAAGAAGCCTATGAAAAAAACGGGTTTAGTTTTGATATGGACTTTGCTCTTTCTCTAAGAAATAACATTTCAGTTGTAAATGAAGATAATTATCGTCTTTATTTAAAAGAATATACTGACTATATTATCCCGTCTTCAGAATTAAAGAAGTTAGTTGAACATCAGGATTATGAAAGTACTATTCTAGAATTAAGGCCATCATTATATATAGACTTTAATCAAAAAATGCTTCTTTCGCTGTATCCTGAGTTATTACCTTTTGAAAATTATGTTCCTAATAATTGGACAGGGGTTCGGGAAGACTTTACTAGTTATATTCCTGAAGAGGATAGATACTGGATTTTTGATGATGTAAATTATATAGACAAAGTTTTTAATGAGAAAGAAAGAGAGTAAAGGAGAAAATAAAATGTCAAAAGATGATAGCTTGGTAATAATAAATGAAAGTTTTAAAAAGGAGGGGAGTGAAGAAGATATAGAAGGATTAACAATAATGATTGATGGGGTTATAAAGCAGGTTTTTAATAAAATTAGAAATGAAAGAAATTATAACAGTAATAATGAAGTTATGAGAGATATTATATTTGAAGGAATTAATAGTATTGTTAAAAAATCTTAAGGCATTATTAAAAACAAATAAACGCTTCGAGTTGGTTTGATTTTCTACCTTGATTGGCACTGAAGCCTTTCAAGGTTTTTTTATTAGATTGTTGTCCACTGTTTTATATAGCGTAAATAAGTATAGGCTTTGAACGCGTCACAGTCGGCACCATGGCAGCCGTGGGATATATACCAGTCGTCGGCTGGGCAGGCCGGGCCTTCAAAGGCGGAAAAGCCATCTACAAAACCGGAAAAGCAGCTATCGCGGCTGAACACGCTTTAGACGCCTACAAAACAGGCAAATCCTTAGACATTCTCAAAATGACAGAAATGGGTGCATACGGCCTTGTAGCGTCAAACGGATTCTCAGAAGCCGTCACAGGACGGGATATGTTCGGAAACAAAGTGTCTGAGGAGAAGCGGAAAACGGGTGCGCTGGAAGCGGCATTGAGCTTGGTTGGTGCTGGTGCATTGGCGAAACATATTGATAAAGGCATCCCGCTTGCAACCCATTCAAAAGTCCAAAAAGCAAACAAAACACTAGAGAAAGTAAAACAATTCAAAGTCCCAACAAACGTCCGCGTGTACGCAGAACGCCCTGTAACTCCGGATGGCTTTACATTCGGAATCCCGACAGTACGTGTCGATGTGGAAAAGACGGCTGTTAAGGATCTTGGGATTGTGAAGATGGTTAGTGATGGCGGTCGTAAGGGAAGCTCTCATAGTCCTAACATTTCTAAAAATCACGATAAAGTAGCGCACGATGGATATTATGGTCGTAAAGAATTTAGAACGATGCTTAATAATGCTTCGTTTACTCCGCATGGCCATAAACATGTTAAGGCTAAAACACCTGAAGAAGCAAAACGTTTTAGTATGACAGGTAAAAAAGCTGCTCAGTACTTATCAGATGTGAATAACAAAGCTTTAGAAAAAGAGGCACTTCTAAAAGGTCATATTATTGATAATGGAAATAACAACTATTATTTCATTTATGATGCAGGAAAAACAGTCGGTTATGATCTAGGTACACCAACAAGCTGGATTAGAGCGGAGTTTTCTGGTGGTGAATATCATGGTCATCCGATTGCTGGAAGTCGATTAGATAAGTATTTAAAACAACTTGGTATTGATAAGTAATAGGAGGCTTTTATGAGAAAGATAAAAAAAATGCCAGAAATAAGTTTACAACCCTTAAGGATTCCAAAAGGATGGACCATAAATCAAAACAGTTTTAGAGAAATTGATCCGAAAAACCTAGCACCAGACGATGAAAAATGGTTGTTTTTTTCACAAGATTTAATGCAATTAACATACTCTCGTAAAAATTACTTACTTGATTTAGGTTGGTATCCAGATGCGGATGCTAATGGATTTTATCAACTAGTTATGATGCAAAATGAGGATTGGGATCAACCCATATATGAATTTCAGACAAATAGCCATATTGAAATAGTTAAAAATATAGAATTTATATTAAACAAAGTTACGAATAATGAAATGTAGTTAAACATTTAATTAGAACTATTAATAAAGTTTGCAGAACCTGGAGTTGTAAGTTTTCAAAGTAAAAATGAATACAAAGAAAAACAGACACTAGTTAACAGGAGGTAGGATTGATTTTAGATGCATGTTAAACAAATACATTCTTTCAACCTAAACAGAGAAGAATTTGTAAAAACACAACAATCCCTTATCCATAAAATCAACCTATCCACCTCCATCAACCTAGACTCCATCAACACCTGCGCAGGCGTCGATCTCGCCTATTGGGAGCAGAACGGAGAACCATACGGAGTGTGCAGTATTATCGTGATTGACGCTGATACAAAAGAAGTCATTGAAAAAGTGCATAGTATGGGGAAAATCAGCGTACCGTATGTTTCCGGTTTTCTTGCGTTTCGCGAGCTGCCTTTGATTATCGAGGCGGCGAAAAAGCTGGAGACGGAGCCGGATGTCTTCTTGTTTGATGGCAACGGATATCTGCCTTACAATCATATGGGCGTTGCCACCCATGCGGCTTTTTTTCTGGGCAAGCCGACGATTGGGATTGCGAAAACCTATCTCAAAATCAAAGGCTATGATTTCGTGATGCCTGAAAATGAAGTCGGTGCATACACCGATATTCTCATTGACGGCGAGGTATATGGCCGGGCGCTGCGAACGCGGGGGGACGTGAAGCCTATTTTCTTGTCTTGCGGTAATTATATTGATTTAGACAGCAGCTATCAGATCACGATGAGCTTGATCAATCAAGAAAGCAGGCTGCCGATCCCTGTCCGCCTGGCTGACCTTGAAACGCATGTTTTGCGAACGTTTTATCAGAAAAATCACATGTAACACTTGGGGCTCTAAGTCATCAAGTGTTTTTTTGTATGTGTGTGCTTTCCTGGTCTCAAAAACCTTGTCGTCCTTGTGGAGAGGTTTTATTTGAATGTTTTCCGTGTCAAATCGATAAAAGCCTTTAATGGCGCAGACATCCATTTGTCCTTATGCCATGCTAATTGAGTGAAAACGGGGCAATCACTCTGCCAATTGAGTTCTTTCATCCGGCCTGCTGCAATATCATCTTTTACTGTCATTTCAGGCAAGATTCCAATCCCAAGTCCGGCCATCACGCATTGTTTGATGGCTTCTATGCTGACGAATTCCAATTTGTTAGGATAGACACCGGAGTCATGCAAATTGTTCTCAAAGAGCGTGCGGTACGAGCAGCCGTCCTCTGTCAGCAGAAGAGTTTCGTTTTGAAGATCCTTCAATGTTATTGGTAAATCCGCAGGAAAAGGATGGTCATTAGCAGCCACCATTTTGATCTCATCCTGAATCAAAGATTCAACGTGCAGTGCGTCTTCCATCCGGTTCACATCCAAGATGAAGGTGATATCAAGCTGGCCCTGTAAGAGCTGTTCTTTCGCTTGTTCATTGGAGATATATGGTTTGAATATGAGCTTTACTTGGGGAAAAGCCTGTTTAAATTCTTTTATGATAGGGGGCAGGCGGTATGTGCACTGGCTTTCTGTCGCCCCGATTTTTAAGGTTCCGGTTGTTTCTCTTACTTGATTTGTGGCCATTTTCGCTTCTTCTGTTAACGCAATGATCTTCTGTGCATAAGATTTGAACGTTTTTCCTGCTTCTGTCAAGATAAGCCGCTTGCCGAGCCGTTCAAATAAAGGCGTCCCAATTTCTTCTTCAAGTGATTTGATCTGAGAGGTAACGCTTGATTGTGCATAATTAAGCATTTTGGCGGTTAGGGTGAAGTTTACATGTTCTGCCGCCGTAATAAAGGTGATCAGCTGCTTCAATTCCACTTGTTCTCTTCCTTTCTAAATCGGTTTTAGCGATTGGATTAATCGAAATAATCATCTGTCTTGATTGATGAATCCATTATAAGATGAAGAAAATCATTCGTAAACAAAGGAGCAGATGCATCATGAAAATTGCGGTTATTAACGGCGGAACTCGGTCTGGCGGAAATACGGATGTTCTTGCGGAGAAGGCTGTTCAAGGATTCGATGCGGAGCACATTTATTTGCAGAAATATCGAATTCGGCCAATTGAAGATCTGCGTCACGCCCAAGGCGGCTTTCGTCCTGTTCAAGATGACTACGATTCTATCATTGAACGGATATTGCAGTGCCATATTCTTGTATTCGCCACCCCAATTTATTGGTTTGGCATGTCAGGGACATTAAAGCTGTTTATTGATCGCTGGTCACAGACATTGAGAGATCCGAGATTTCCTGATTTTAAACAGCAAATGTCAGTGAAACAGGCATATGTAATAGCAGTGGGCGGAGACAATCCAAAAATAAAAGGGCTGCCGCTGATTCAGCAATTCGAACATATTTTTCATTTTATGGGAATGCCCTTTAAAGGTTATGTGCTGGGAGAAGGCAATCGTCCAGGCGATATTCTTCGTGATCATCAGGCGCTATCCGCTGCGAGCCGCTTACTGAAAAGAAGCGATGCGATATGAAGTTTTTGCTGTCGGTCGTTGCTGGCATGCTGATTCTTGCATTCTTTTTATTTTGGAAGGTCCAGCCTCCTGTTTGGATACAAGTTGAAACCAATTCGTCCCAGTTGAAGCAATATGTGAGAATGGCAGGAACCACGCTGCAAGTCAAGCACATCATCAAGAGTGACGCAGGAGAAGAAACAGCTGTCATATCAAACGGCATTTCTGGGCCAAAATAAATAAAGCACCTGTCAAGGTGCTTTTTTCTATAAATGAGGGATCACAAGGCCCCCATATAAAAACGCAGCGATAATCAAAAATGCCGGATGCATTTTGAATTTTGTCATGGCAAGGAGCGAAATTCCCGCAATCACGATCGATTGGATCCAGCCGATCGCTTTGATGCCGTCTGCGCTGATTTGCCAGGTAAGAATGAGCATCATGACCGCGATGACAGGCTGGACGGACAGCGTCATGCCTTTGATGACAGGTGATTGGCGGAAGCGCTGGATGATGCGCAGCAGGACGATCAATGCGAGCGCCGACGGTACGACGGTTGCGATCAGGGCAATTAGGAAGCCGGGCCACCCGCTTGCGCTGTAGCCGACATACGCAGCGATTTTCGTGGCGATCGGGCCCGGCAATGCGTTCGCAAGTGCGAGCATATTTGAGAATTGATCGTTTGAGAGCCAGCTGTATCTGTTTACGACTTCTTCAAACATTAGCGGGATAGACGCAGGTCCGCCGCCATATCCCAGTAGGTTTGCGATAAAAAACGCCATAAATAAATAGATCGATATCATGAGGCTGACATTCCTTTATCTTTTGAATGTTTATTTGTGATTTTGTCTTTCAGTTTAAAATGAAACGCCCCGTACGCTAAGAAAATGATAATGACCAGGCCGGGATTAATCTGTAAAGTTTGCAGGCCGATAAAAGCGATGATAAAAAACAGGATGCCGGTAACCCAGCCGAAACCTTTAAGCGCTTTTTGGCCAAACTCGTACGCCATGATTCCGAGCATGACCGCAATTACCGGCGTGACGGCACCGATCATACCTGCAACAATTGCTGAATGGCTTAACACATTTACAGCCGCAAACAAGCCCACCATCGCAAGACATGTAGGCAGAATGTGGGCGAGAGTCGCCACAACTGCACCTAATGTGCCTTTTAGCTTAAAGCCCAGATAAGCAGCCATTTTGGTGGCAATCGGTCCGGGAAGCGCATTAGCGATTGCTAATATTTCTCCGAATTCATCATCGTCAATCCATTTATATTTATTGACCGCTTCATGGCGGATCAGCGGAATCACGGAAGGTCCGCCGCCGAACCCTAATATGCCGGTGCGAACCATTGCGGCCGTCATATCCCGATAAGGATGGTTTTTCATTCGTTTCTCTCCTTTACAGCTTCATTCCCATACGGCTTTTGTATCGTTTGATCAGCATCTGGCAATCAACACTGACGACGCCTCGCAATGGATACAGCCGTTTTGTTAAGAATTCTTCCATTTCTTGATCGTTGGCAAAGATCCCATGCATATGCAGCTTGCTCGGGCCTGTCATGTGATAAAGGCTGGTGACCGCAGGCTCTTCCTCAAGCTTAAGAGCGACCTCTTCTAAAAATTGCGGTTCTACCTCGACATTGAAAAACACGGAAACATGAATGCCGATTTTAGCGGGATTGATGACAGCGGTGAATTTTTCAATAACACCGGCTTCAATTAATTGGTTGATACGGGCCTGGACGGCGACCCGTGACAAATCGACTCTTTTGCCAAGATCCGTATAAGAAATTCTGCCTTCTTCATGCAAAATCGTGAGAATTTGTTTATCAGTCTCATCAAGTACAAGGTTGGGGATTTGATATTCATGACTCAATTGCTCCACCTGCTTTCGTAGCCTTTTAGCAATCATTTTAACATAAAAGTTACGTATCGAAATAATAATTTTTTATTTGTTTTCGAAATGAATGCGAAAATATCTTATTATTTGCGAAAAGTAGAAAGTTCGTCAGTTTTTCTGCCGGATCAGTAGATGTGAAAAATCAGGCTCCCTATACTGAAGAAAATTTCTTAAAAAAGGGGACTTGTGATGAACAAATCTGTCATCGGTACAAAGCAAATGGTCGTCAGTCCGCATTACCTCGCTTCTCAAGCCGGAAACCGCATACTGGATAAGGGAGGCAACGCGTTTGACGCCGCTGTTGCGGTGAGTGCTTGTCTTGCGGTTGTGTACCCGCATATGACCGGACTTGGCGGGGATTCCTTTTGGCTGACCTTTCACCAGGAAACAAAGGCGGTAAAAGTCTACAATGGCAGCGGCCGTTCAGGAAAAAACGTAACGAGAGATGTATATAAGGGAAAAAGCGTGATTCCGCTACGGGGAATTGACAGTGCCATTACCGTGCCGGGAATGGTTGATAGCTGGGATGCGGTCCTGAAGGAGTACGGGCGTCTGTCTCTTGCAGATGTATTGGAGCCCGCACGCGATTATGCCCAAAATGGGTTTCCTGTATCAGCTGATCAGTGTCGTCACACAGAAAAGAATATTGAACTGCTGGCTTCCACGCCTTACACGGCTGACATCTTCACGAGAAGGGGCAAAGCACCTGTCCCGGGAGAGCGGTTTGTGCAAAAAGAGCTTGCAGACAGTCTGAATGTGATTGCTGAAAAAGGAAGAAGCGCATTTTATGAAGGAGATCTCGCTCAGCGGATTGTCTCACATTTACAGAATAACGGCAGTTACATGACAATCGATGATTTTAAAGCGCATCGGAGTGAGTGGGCAGCGCCTGTATCAAGTGATTATCGAGGATACAGTGTGTATCAGGCGCCGCCGAATTCTCAGGGATTTACCGGTTTATTAACACTGAACATTTTGGAAAACTATGATTTCACCCAAATCGAGCACGGTTCATTTGAGTTTTATCATGTGCTTGTGGAGGCGTTGAAAAAGAGTTTTGTAGATCGGAATGCCTTTTTGACTGACCCTGCGTTTGCTGACATTCCGCTTGAAAGGCTTTTAGATAAAAATTATGCGAAACGATTGGCGGGAGAAATCGGCTATCTGGCAGAACCGGCAGAAAGCAGGCCGGTGGGAAGTGATACGGCATATGCGGCCGTAATCGATGCGGATGGCAACGCAGTGTCATTCATTCAAAGCCTGTACTTTGAATTTGGCTCGGCAGTCACTGCCGGTGATACAGGCATATTACTGCAAAACCGCGGATCATTTTTCTCACTGGATGAAAATCATGTCAACACGCTTGAACCGAGAAAGCGCACCTTCCATACGTTGATGCCGGCTATGGTCTGTAAAGGTGGAAAGCCAAAAATTCTGTACGGCACACAAGGCGGCGAAGGCCAGCCGCAGACTCAGACGGCCATCATTACCCGAATGCTGGACTACGGAATGCATCCACAGCAGGCAATCAGCGAACCGCGCTGGGTATGGGGCAGAACGTGGGGAGAGGAATACGAAGGTCTCAGAGTCGAGGGCAGATTCACAGACAAAACAATCCAAAAACTGAAAGACAGCGGGCATCTCGTGGAGGTTGTCGGTGACTATGATCCGCTGATGGGACAAGCGGCTGCAATCAAAGTTGATGAAGAAGGCTTTCTCCAAGGCGGAGCCGATCCTCGGGGAGACGGAGCGGCTGTGGGGATTTAAATAACTATAGGGTACAAATATAAATCAAAAGCATAAACATAAGGGAGACCTCTACAATGTGGTACATATACTGTTTATCTTCAGGTCTATAATGCCACTCCATAAAAATTCGTATTGAGTCAATCACAATAAAAAATAAAAGAAGCAAATATTCAACGGGAAAAAAGGAGAGTGAAAACACAAACAAAATAAGTAAAGTGATTTCGATCCATTTGTGTGTATTGCTGACATGCTTATATCGCCAGCCGGATTTATCAATACCGTATTTTTTCTTTATAAAAAATTGAGAGGCGAGACTGATGGTAATAGCGATCAGCATTAAAATCCAAAAGTTTGTCATTCCAATTCCTCCTAATCTACCTTTATACGAAGAAAAAGGAAAAACGTTTCATAAAAGAACACCCCGAGCTTACTCTGGGTGTTCTTTTTTTGATATTTTTTTAGTTATTTACAGGCGATATTTTGTAATCATAAGGTCTTTTTGACTAGTTTCTTCTATTTAAATAGTCCTTCTCTTCAGCTGGGACGAATCAGTGTGAATTCTTCCCCGAGTTTAGCATAGTGATTTCCCGCCAATCGTGAGGCAGGCTTTAATTCATCCGTTAAAATATATCCCTTTTCTGCATCATACACCTTTTCATCTAGGTGGAAGCAGACAACTCTTCCGATGAGCATATCTGCTGTAGTGACGCCTTGATCATTGTCAAAGGTAATATGCCGCTCTAATTTGCACTCAAAGCGAACGCGGGCTTCCTTAATGCCGGGAACTGAAACAGCTTTGCTTTCAACAGGATGAAGCGAGGTGCGTGTAAGCTCGCTTTCATCCGGCCTTAAGCTTGCAGCTGTTTCATTGATATCTTCAATGATGGCTTCATCACTGACATGAACGACAAATTCTCCGTTCTCCACTGCGTTTCGCGCTGTATCTTTTTGGCGTCCTTCCGTCCTGTTAACAGAAATACTGAGAAGCGGAGGATCTGAGCTGACAACGTTATAAAAACTGAAAGGCGCGGCATTGACCGCTCCTCCTGAAGAAAGTGTTGTCACAAATGCAATGGGGCGGGGAATAACGGTACCTGACAATAGCTTGTATGTGTCTTTGGCACTAAGCTGATCAGCTTGAAATATGTACATAGCAACAACCGCCTTTATCGTTAGGATACCTTGATTATAACGAAATGGTTTAAAGGAAACCAAATGATGCGGGTTGCATATGTTATGTCATGACATATATCTAATACAGGGCAAATAAAAAAATAGGCTTCCGTACCTCCGCCGGCAGCCTATTGAAACAATGAAAACTTAGATTATTTGTATTTCTTTTTGACTACCCAGCAATTGCCGTCTTTCCAGTATTCTTTTTTGCTGTCATAATCATCGTGTCTTTTGTAGTCGTCGCAGTGGTGGTACGGTTTTTTGTAGTATTTCTTATGGGAACGATAAGATTTTTTGTGTGTGCGGCATGACTTTTTATAGCTGCGAGATTTTTTCTTGTGAGAACAGTATGACTTTTTGTAGCTGCGAGATTTTTTGTAAGAACGGCAAGATTTTTTATAGCTGCGAGATTTTTTGTAAGAACGGTAAGATTTTTTATAGCTGCGAGATTTTTTGTGAGAACGGTACGATTTTTTGTGGCTGCGAGATTTCTTGTGAGAGCAGTATGATTTTTTGTGGCTGCGAGATTTTTTGTGAGAACAGAATGATTTTTTGTGACTGCGAGATTTTTTGTGAGAGCAGTATGATTTTTTATGGCTGCGAGATTTTTTGTGAGTGCGGTGCGACTTTTTATGACTGCGTTTTTTTCCATGAGGCTCTTGGTATAAATAATCCTTTAAACCTTCTTTTTTTGCGGATTTCACCGCTTCTTCGATGTCAGAATGGGAATAGTGGCCCAATTTGAAATCCTCCTTTTAAAAATATGTTAAGGATGAAGATCCTTACTACCCTCATAGTACGCGCGGTTTTAAAAAGTGTATAAGTGTTCCGCTGAGATCTTATAAAAATAAAAGCCTAAAATTTGTAAGGAGGATTATGGATGAAGAATCAATCCAATTTACCGCTTTATCAGCTGTTTGTTCATCCAAAAGACTTGCGTGAATTAAAAAAGGATATATGGGACGATGATCCGGTGCCAGCTGTGATGAAGGTAAATCAAAAAAGGCTGGATATTGATATCGCTTATCGGGGATCACATATCAGAGACTTCAAAAAGAAGTCATACCATATTTCCTTTTATCAGCCGAAAACATTCCGCGGCGCGCGAGAGATTCACTTAAATGCGGAGTATAAAGATCCTTCCTTGATGAGAAACAAATTGTCTCTGGATTTTTTCTCGGAGCTAGGGACACTGTCTCCAAAGGCAGAGTTTGTGTTTGTAAAGATGAATGGGAAGAATGAAGGGGTTTATCTTGAACTTGAATCCGTAGATGAATATTATTTGGCGAAAAGGAAGCTGGCTGATGGCGCGATTTTTTATGCGGTGGATGATGATGCCAACTTTTCTCTGATGAGCGATTTAGAAAGGGAAACGAAAACATCGCTGGAGCTTGGATATGAAAAGAAAACAGGGACTGAGGAGGATGATTTTTATTTACAGGATATGATTTTTAAAATTAATACGGTCCCTAAAGCTCAGTTTAAGTCAGAAGTGACAAAGCATGTGGATGTCGACAAGTATTTGCGCTGGCTTGCCGGTATTGTATTCACCTCAAACTATGACGGGTTTGTCCACAACTACGCATTATACAGAAGCGGGGAAACCGGATTATTTGAGGTGATTCCTTGGGATTATGATGCGACTTGGGGCAGGGATATCCATGGAGAGCGGATGGCTGCCGATTATGTAAGAATTCAAGGATTTAATACACTAACCGCCCGGATATTGGATGAATCCGAGTTTCGCAAGTCCTACAGGCGCCTGTTAGAAAAAACGCTCCAATCTCTTTTTACAATAGAATATATGGAACCGAAAATCATGGCGATGTATGAGCGGATTAGGCCTTTTATCTTGATGGACCCATATAAAAAGAATGATGTTGAGCGTTTTGACCGTGAGCCGGATGTGATCTGCGAGTATATTAAAAACCGTTCACAATACCTCAAAGATCATTTAAGTATTTTATGAATGCGTGAAAATGGGTATTCGCGGAAAAAGCGACAATTAGGCTATTGAATTAGTTCAACAAATAAATGTGACACGTATATATGCAGTATGTTTATCATCTATGTATAAGTGACTAGGAGGAATTTGAATGAGCAAGAGGAGAATGAAATATCATTCAAATAATGAAATATCGTATTATAACTTTTTGCACTCAATGAAAGATAAAATTGTTACTGTATATCGTGGAGGTCCGGAATCTAAAAAAGGAAAATTAACAGCTGTAAAATCAGATTATATAGCTTTACAAGCTGAAAAAAAAATAATTTATTATCAGTTGGAGCATGTGAAAAGTATTACTGAGGATACCAATAATAGCACCACAACAATTGAGACTGAGGAAATGCTCGATGCTGATGATTTTCATAGCTTAATCGGACATTTAATAAACCAATCAGTTCAATTTAACCAAGGGGGTCCGGAATCTAAAAAAGGAAGATTGGTCTGGCTGGGAGATGATTACGCTGCGTTAAACACAAATGAGGATGGGGTAGTGTATTTTAATATCCATCACATCAAAAGTATAAGTAAACACGAGCCTGATTTGAAAATAGAAGAGCAGACGCCAGTTGGAGTTTTGGAAGCTGATGATTTAAGCGAGGTTTTTAAGAGTCTGACTCATAAATGGGTTTCAATTAATCGTGGAGGTCCGGAAGCCATTGAGGGTATCCTTGTAGATAATGCCGACGGCCATTATACTATAGTGAAAAATCAAGAGGTGCTTCGCATCTATCCTTTTCACATAAAAAGCATTAGCTTAGGTCCAAAAGGGTCGTACAAAAAAGAGGATCAAAAAAATGAACAAAGTCAGGAAGACAATAATGATAAGGACAGCAATTCGTTCATTTCTTCAAAATCATATAGCTCATCAAAATCATCTAAACAATCACTAAAATCTTCGGATTATCAATCATCCAAATCTGGCCGTTCGTCACGTTCAAAAAGTTCTTCAAAATCATCTAAACGATCACTAAAATCTTCGGATTATCAATCATCCAAATCTGGCCGTTCGTCACGTTCAAAAAGTTCTTCAAAATCATCTAAACGATCACTAAAATCTTCGGATTATCAATCATCCAAATCTGACCGTTCGTCACGTTCAAAAAGTTCTTCAAAATCATCTAAACGATCATTAAAATCTTCAGATTATCAATCATCCAAATCTGACCGTTCGTCACGTTCAAAAAGTTCTTCAAAATCATCTAAACGATCATTAAAATCTTCAGATTATCAATCATCAAAATCATCTAAACGATCACCAAGATCATCAGATTATCAATCATCAAGATCACCAGGTTATTCAAGTTCCTTCAAAAGTTCAGAAAAACAAAAGGATGATTATAGCTATGAAACGATTGTCAGAACGATAGACTATCACTGGAAACGTAAATTTTAATAGATAATGGAGGAGCATCAGATTAAGTGATGCCCTTTTTCAGTTAAAGGAGGAGAATCGTGAAAGGTTTGAATCAATTCCTTAACACAGATGTTGAGGTTGTCATTTCAGGAGATACAAGGTTTGTCGGCACCCTCATAGATATCGGACAGGATATTTTTGTTATTTTTGATGGCTGCAATTATCTTTATATTCCCTTGTTGCATCTTCATCAAATGAACAAGGCGAAAATAATGACCAGTACTGAGAAGCCATTTTTGATCAATCCGGAAGATGCAATGATAGAGGCAGAAACTCAAGCTTTTTCATATAGAAATACATTAAACAAGGTCAAAGGCCAGTTTATTGAAGTTTATGTAACTGGGGGTCGATCGATCCATGGGTATGTTACAAATGTTTTAAACGATTATATTGTATTTTTCTCACCCGTATTTAAAATACTTTTTATATCTATGCATCATTTAAAATGGTTTACCCCTTATTCAACTGAACAAACACCGTATACTCTTGACAACTCACAATTGCCGGTCGTGCCTTCCAAAGTTCCTCTTGTGCGTAATTTTGAGGAGCAGATCAAAAAAAATATTGGTGAATTGGTCATATTTGATATGGGAGAGGTGCCAGAAAAAGTTGGTCTATTAAAGGATGTCTCTAATAATATCATTGAGCTTATTAACGCAAGTGGAGAGCCAGTCATTTGGAAGTTAAATCATCTAAAGACAATGCATCTTCCCTAGTGTATACAAAACTGCCCTCTTGAAAAGCAGAAGGCAGTTTTTCGTTTCATACTGTGCTAAAGAAATAACCAACTGATCCAAAAATATAAACATGTTAACGTAAAAAGAACAGTCAGCGGAATGATGATAATGGTCGTTTTTATATATTCGCCCCATGAAATACTTTCATCATGCTGTTTTAATATATGCATCCAAATAAGCGTTGCTAAGGTTCCCATAGGTAATAATAATGAACCGATATCACTGCCGATAATATTGGCCAAGTAGATGATTTTTGTTGCTGAAGGATTCAGGGTCATTTCAGTTAAGGTAAAAGTACTGATCATTAACGCTGGATGGTTGTTAAAGAGATTAGAAAAAACTGAAGTAGAGATACCTGATGCGAAAGTTGCATGGGCGAGGCTTCCAGAAACCACAGGTTCAAAATAATTCACAAGTAACTCTGTGAATCCAATATTATGCAGACCATAAATTAAGACATACATAGTAAAAGCGAATATAAAAATGTGCCAAGGCGATTTATATAACAAGTCTCTTGGGGAGGTTTTGAAATAAATCCATCTCCAGCTCAACAGGATAAAAGATCCGATGACAGCGACTAGAGGAACAGAAATACCGGTATATGATGCTGCAAATAGACTCATTCTGACGAGAAAAACAAATGCAAGCACAAACAACATGATTTTTGTTTGATTTCGTTCTGGTAAAGGAGCTGATGGCGAATGAAGAGGATGGTACCTTCTATGCCGCAGAGACTGAAAATGGCCCGGTATATCTGGCAGGTTCTTGGGAAGACGTTTATAAAAGAACATAAACAGTAGACAAGTCATAAAAATGAGTCCCATCATACTAGGGACAAACATCATGGCGGTGTGAAGATATAGATCCATTCCAATGATTTTGAGAGAAATTAAATTAACAATATTACTTACGCCAATCGGTGCGCTAGAGGCTGTGGCTATTAAAACACCGCTTAATAAATATGGGGCTTTTTGATGTTTTTTTAAACCTAAATATTTTAGTACAAGCAAAAGGATTGGAGTTGTGATCAAAATGCTCCCATCATTATTCAGGAAAATGGTCATGAGAAAGCAGAGCAAATTGGTTAGCCAAAAAAGCTTGATGCCTGAACCCTTGGATTGTTGGAGCAGTTTTGCAGCCACCCAATAAAAGAAACCAAAGCTTTCTAGTGCAATGGCCATAATCATAGTGGCAAGGATTGTAACCGATGCACCCGTGACTTTTGTTCCGATTTCCCCTAAGTCTGCCAATGACACACTTCCGCACAATAAAACCATTAAAGCGCCAAATGTGGCGGGGATAGCTTCATTTAGTCCTTTTGGTCTCCAGAAAATAAAAATCATTGTTACGAAAAAAGCGAGCAATGTGAATATGCCGGTGAACTCAATAATTTACTTCACCTCTCTATCTTTCATTTTTAAAATCAAACTAATGTCCTGCGCTTACTGATGTCCTTGCCAACTATTTGTACTGTATGTATACGTATACTGATATAAAGTTGTACTAAGCGATTATATTAAATTAATAAAAATTCCATAAGAATCCCAAAAGAAAAAAGAGATTGCAAGTATTGTTCATGTACCTGCATCACTCTCTTTAGTTCTTGTCTGCTGACAATTTGAAATATGAATAAAATGCTTTATAAGCGGATTATGATTGTCTTTGCGGTAAGCGATAACCCATTCTGCATTAAGCTGTATTTGGTCCATTTTTCGATAAGTAACATCCAAATTAAATAATTTTTTGGCTGAGGAAGGAACAAATGTCATACCAATTCCGGCACTGACTAAACCAATCACCATTTGATATTCTGTGGCTTCCTGGACAATGTTGGGTCTGAAGCCCGCTTGTTCACAGAACTGAATAAAATCCATGTATAGAGTAGGCCATGCTTCTTTAGCAACAGTAATAATTGGTTCATCTCTTAAATCCTCAATCGTAATTGATTCCTTAGAAGTCAATGGGTGTTGCTTAGGCAAAGCTAAAACACAAGGGCTGCTTTGGGCGGTTTCGATATGTAAAGCTGTATGCTGTAAGGGAGGATGAAGTATACCAATATCAATGTTGCCCTTTAGTAGCTCCTCCTGCTGCCTAGACGAGGATATTTCACGCAGTTCTATTTTCACAGATGGGAATTTTTTACGATATTCCCGGACAATCGGCGGCAGAAATTCATATGTAGCTGATCCGACAAAACCGATTACGAGAAGGCCTTGCTCGCCGCGGGCCGTCCGCTGTGCCAGTTCAATTCCTTGTCCGATTTGCATCAATGCCATGCGGCAATGATTTAAAAAGATTTCTCCTGCTGCGGTAAGCTCGACAAATCGTTTTGTCCTTTTCAGAAGCGTAACTCCGACTTCTTCCTCCAGCTGTTTGATCTGCTGGCTGAGAGGAGGCTGCGTCATGTTCAGCCGCCGGGCAGCCTTTCCGAAATGAAGCTCTTCGGCTACTGCGATAAAGTATTGAAGATGGCGAAGCTCCATTCAATATGCATTCCTTTCCATAGGTTAATAATTCGTATTACATATTAATCATAAGGCGAATCGATATTGGAGGTCAATTTCCAAAGAGTGTATAGTGAAACTTATCACAAGATATTTAAAATTTTACGTTTAAAATGCATAATAAGGAGTGAGGGTGTTGACAAAAGCAACAAAAGAACAAAAATCCCTTGTAAAAAACAGAGGGGCGGAGCTTGTTGTTGATTGCTTAGTGGAGCAAGGTGTCACACATGTATTTGGCATTCCAGGTGCAAAAATTGATGCGGTATTTGACGCTTTACAAGATAAAGGACCTGAAATTATCGTTGCCCGGCACGAACAAAACGCAGCATTCATGGCCCAAGCAGTCGGCCGTTTAACTGGAAAACCGGGAGTCGTGTTAGTCACATCAGGACCGGGTGCCTCTAACTTGGCAACAGGTCTGCTGACAGCGAACACTGAAGGAGACCCTGTCGTTGCGCTTGCTGGAAACGTGATCCGTGCAGATCGTTTAAAACGGACACATCAATCTTTGGATAATGCGGCGCTATTCCAGCCGATTACAAAATACAGTGTAGAAGTTCAAGATGTAAAAAATATACCGGAAGCTGTTACAAATGCATTTAGAATAGCGTCAGCAGGGCAGGCTGGGGCCGCTTTTGTGAGCTTTCCGCAAGATGTTGTGAATGAAGTCACAAATACGAAAAACGTGCGTGCTGTTGCAGCGCCAAAACTCGGTCCTGCAGCAGATGATGCAATCAGTGCGGCCATAGCAAAAATCCAAACAGCAAAACTTCCTGTCGTTTTGGTCGGCATGAAAGGCGGAAGACCGGAAGCAATTAAAGCGGTTCGCAAGCTTTTGAAAAAGGTTCAGCTTCCATTTGTTGAAACATATCAAGCTGCCGGTACCCTTTCTAGAGATTTAGAGGATCAGTATTTTGGCCGTATCGGTTTGTTCCGCAACCAGCCTGGCGATTTACTGCTAGAACAGGCAGATGTTGTTCTGACGATCGGCTATGACCCGATTGAATATGATCCGAAATTCTGGAATGTCAATGGAGACCGGACAATTATCCATTTAGACGAGATTATCGCTGACATTGATCATGCTTACCAGCCTGATCTTGAATTGATCGGTGACATTCCGTCCACGATCAATCATATCGAACACGATGCTGTGAAAGTAGAATTTGCAGAGCGTGAGCAGAAAATCCTTTCTGATTTAAAACAATATATGCATGAAGGTGAGCAGGTGCCTGCAGATTGGAAATCAGACAGAGCGCACCCTCTTGAAATCGTTAAAGAGTTGCGTAATGCAGTCGATGATCATGTTACAGTAACTTGCGATATCGGTTCGCACGCCATTTGGATGTCACGTTATTTCCGCAGCTACGAGCCGTTAACATTAATGATCAGTAACGGTATGCAAACACTCGGCGTTGCGCTTCCTTGGGCAATCGGCGCTTCATTGGTGAAACCGGGAGAAAAAGTGGTTTCTGTCTCTGGTGACGGCGGTTTCTTATTCTCAGCAATGGAATTAGAGACAGCAGTTCGACTAAAAGCACCAATTGTACACATTGTATGGAACGACAGCACATATGACATGGTTGCATTCCAGCAATTGAAAAAATATAACCGTACATCTGCGGTCGATTTCGGAAATATCGATATCGTGAAATATGCGGAAAGCTTCGGAGCAACTGGCTTGCGCGTAGAATCACCAGACCAGCTGGCAGATGTTCTGCGTCAAGGCATGAACGCTGAAGGTCCTGTCATCATCGATGTCCCGGTTGACTACAGTGATAACATTAATTTAGCAAGTGACAAGCTTCCGAAAGAATTCGGGGAACTCATGAAAACGAAAGCTCTCTAGCACTCTGCGCATCACGACACTGTTTTATGAACAGCACTAAATAAAAGGAGTGAAGGGAAATATGAAACGAGAAAGCAACATTCAAGTGCTCAGCCGTGGTCAAAAAGATCAGCCTGTGAGCCAGATTTATCAAGTATCAACAATGACTTCTCTATTAGACGGAGTATATGACGGAGATTTTGAACTGTCAGAGATTCCGAAATATGGAGACTTCGGTATCGGAACCTTTAACAAGCTTGACGGAGAGCTGATTGGGTTTGACGGCGAATTTTACCGTCTTCGCTCAGACGGAACCGCGACACCGGTCCAAAATGGAGACCGTTCACCGTTCTGTTCATTTACGTTCTTTACACCGGACATGACGCACAAAATTGATGCGAAAATGACACGCGAAGACTTTGAAAAAGAGATCAACAGCATGCTGCCAAGCAGAAACTTATTTTATGCAATTCGCATTGACGGATTGTTTAAAAAGGTGCAGACAAGAACAGTAGAACTTCAAGAAAAACCTTACGTGCCAATGGTTGAAGCGGTCAAAACACAGCCGATTTTCAACTTCGACAACGTGAGAGGAACGATTGTAGGTTTCTTGACACCAGCTTATGCAAACGGAATCGCCGTTTCTGGCTATCACCTGCACTTCATTGACGAAGGACGCAATTCAGGCGGACACGTTTTTGACTATGTGCTTGAGGATTGCACGGTTACGATTTCTCAAAAAATGAACATGAATCTCAGACTTCCGAACACAGCGGATTTCTTTAATGCGAATCTGGATAACCCTGATTTTGCGAAAGATATCGAAACAACTGAAGGAAGCCCTGAATAAAAGAAAAAAAGAAAGCCCCTTTTAGCAGGGCTTTCTTTTTATTTGGCTCTTTTCCTGATTTTAGATAAAATAACATCAAAACAGTAAAGGTGTGGTCTGATGAAAATATTGGTTTTGGCAGTGCATCCTCATATGGAGACCTCAGTTGTTAATAAGGCGTGGGCTGAGGAATTGAGTAAACATGACAATATCACAGTACGGGATCTTTATAAGGAATACCCGGATGAAGAAATAGATGTTGCGAAGGAACAGCAGCTGTGCGAGGAATACGATCGGATTGTCTTTCAATTCCCGCTATATTGGTACAGCTCTCCGCCGCTCTTGAAAAAATGGCAGGATCTTGTGCTGACTTACGGCTGGGCTTTTGGTTCAGAAGGAAATGCCTTGCATGGCAAGGAGCTGATGCTGGCTGTATCAACAGGGAGCGAAGCGGAAAAATATCAAGCGGGCGGAGCAAATCATTACTCGATCAGTGAGCTATTGAAACCATTTCAGGCCACGAGTAATCTGATCGGTATGAAGTATCTGCCTCCATATGTGTTCTATGGCGTGAATTATGCAGCTGCAGAGGATATTTCTCACAGTGCAAAACGGTTAGCCGAATACATTCAGCAGCCTTTTGTTTAAAAGAAAGCCCTGTCGAACATACGGCAGGGCTGTATTTGTTTAAAAATCCGGCAGCTCAGACAGGTTATTTTCCTTGATGCCGTCCGGTTCACTTCGCAAAATGTCACGCCCGTATTTATGGAAGACATCAACATGAGCGAGTTTTCCTGATTTTGCTTCTGACAGCGCAGTAGGATAGTCGAGCTCTCTTCCTGTATTGGTTTTCACTGCGATAATATTGTCTTCCTCATTTCTTCTAACCGCAATAATTTCTTCTTTTCCAGATGGAACATTTTCTTGATCGACAGTTGTTTGCCGGGCTTTATACGATTCATATGCTGCTTCAAATTGATCCATATTTACACCTCCGCTTTTTAGCGTGAACAAAAATGTTGATGATCATGTAAGTTTTCGACACAGCATACGACAATATTTCCTGAGAAATATCTTGGGAATGTGACAAATCAATTCATAATAAAAGGGATTCCGCATAAATGCGGAATCCCTCTCAGTTATTTTGTCATGTGTAAATCCTTTGATTTCATATAACCTGTCGCACCGCCGTAATCAACGAATACCCAATCAAAATCAAAACCGCCTTTATTCGTTTTACTCCAGCCTAAAAAAGAAACGCTTGTGCCTGCTGGAAGAGTCTTAATGCTCTTTCCGTCAGCGGATGTATATACTTTTGTTTTTGTTTTGGTTTTTACCGTTGTCGCTGCTTTAACAATGTAATGAGTGGATACAAATCCTGTTTTTCCATTTTTATACTGAACCTTTGCCCAGTCAGCATTTGAGAAGGAAATCAGCTTTAGGCTATCTCCTAAGTGCAGCGTATCGGCTTTTTGGCTTGATGCGGAAGCCTTCGTTCTGACATTTAGAGCCTCTGCTGATACCAAATAAGAATCAATCGGATAACTGTATAAATCATCAATGCTTACCGTTGTTTCTGGCTGTTGTGCATGGATCGTGCCAGCGCTCCCTACAGTAGCCGCAGTCATTCCAGCCGCAAGTGCTAAAGTTGAAAATAGTTTTGTTGGTTTGTTCATGCCGTTCCTCTCCTCACGTAAGAGAAATAATTCATTCTATAACTCTATTCACGTTATCGCAGGTTCCTAAACATCAGACAATTATTTTTGTGTTTCTAGTTTGAGAGGCGCGGATATTGTTTTTTGCACTTTTTTTCCGTGCAAAATATCATCTGCTGCTTCTGTAGCCAGTTTACCGATTAACTCAGGCTGCTGAGCGACGGTGGCTGACAGCTTTCCGTCTTTAATGGAAGCGAGCGCATCTTTATTGCCGTCAAAACCGATCACCAATATGTCTTTCCCCGAGCTGTTAATTGCCTCGAGAGCACCGAGCGCCATTTCATCGTTGTGAGCAAAAACAGCTTGGATATCAGGATGTCCCTGCAGCAGGTTTTCCATGACAGTCAGGCCTTTCGTGCGATCAAAATCAGCTGATTGTTTTGTGACAACATGGAGCTTTTGGTCTGCGATGTTATGGAAGCCTGAGCCGCGTTCCCGTGTGGCAGATGCGCCGGGGACGCCTTCAAGCTCTGCCACCTTTGCTCCTTTTCCAAGTTTGTCGGCAATAAACGCCGCGGCCATTTCACCGCCTTTTACATTATCGGAAGCAACGAGGGTTTCAACTTTTCCTTGTTCGGCAGATCGATCGATTGTTACGACGGGCACACCGACTGCGTTTGCAGATTCTACTGCCGTTGAGATCGCCGAAGAATCAGTCGGGTTGATTAATAATGCATCAACACCTTGCTGAATTAAATCTTCCACGTCACTTGTCTGTTTCGATGAATCATTTTGTGCATCAACAATGATGACTTTCATTCCCCGTTTTTTAGCTTCTTTTTCGATACCCTTTTTTAATGATACAAAAAAAGGATTATTAAGCGTTGAGACGGACAAGCCAATGGTGAATTCCTTTTTGTTCCCCGAGTTTGACGGCTTTGCCCATTGGGGAGGCTCAAGCGAACAGGCGGTTAACAAAAATAATGATAACGTTAAAATGACGGATACAGCCTTTTTCATGTGAAAACCCTCCTAAGCTGACTTCTTGCGGTCTAATAATACCGCAATTAAGATAACAATCCCTTTGACAACCAGCTGATAAAATGATGAAACGCCAAGCAGATTAAGTCCGTTATTAAGTGTGCCGATGATCAGGACCCCGATCAAAGTGCCGACAATGCGTCCGCGGCCGCCAGAAAGACTTGTTCCGCCTAAGACGACTGCCGCGATAGCATCAAGTTCGTACGATTCCCCCGCAGTCGGCTGGGCCGAATGCAGGCGGGAAGTCAATATGGCACCTGCAAGAGCGGATAAAAGCCCGGCTAAAGAATAGATCATCACTTTCACGCGCGTCACTTTGATGCCTGAAATGAGCGCGGCTTTTTCGTTGCCGCCGATAGCGTACGTTCGGCGTCCGAATGGTGTTTTATGAAGAAGCACCCAAAGGATGACAAAGGCAAGAACCATCGTAATTGCCGGTACAGGAATGCCTAAAAAGTAACCGCGTCCGAACATCTGAAAACCGTAGTTTGTGCCAAGTCCGGTAATCGGATTTCCATCTGTATACACTAGCGTCAGTCCGCGAAACACAGTCATGGTCGCAAGCGTGGCGATAAAGGGCGCCATTTTTCCTTTAGTAATCAATAATCCGTTGATCATGCCTAGTACGGCACCAATGATACAGCCAAGGATGATCGCGAGAACCGGATCGACACCGGACACAATCATCCCCGCAACTAAAGCGCTGGACAGGGCAAGAATAGCGCCAACAGAAAGATCAATGCCGCCTGTCAAAATGACAAAGGTCATCCCGAACGCGATTAATCCGTTAATGGCGACCTGGCGAAGCAGGTTTAAAATATTCAGCGGTTCAAGAAAGCTGGGATTTAAAATAGATACAATGATAACGAGAATAAATAAACCAAGAAACGGGCCGAGTTTTTGCATGACTCCGTCGAAGTTAATCCGTTTTTGTTCTGTTTGCAGTTGTTCCGTTTTCATATTACCGCCCTCCCGTGGCAAGTGTCATAATTCGTTCTTGCGTTGCTTCTCGCGCATGGATTTCTCCGCTGATTCTGCCTTCATGGACAACGATAATCCGATCGCTCATTCCCAGAATTTCAGGAAGCTCTGATGACACCATGATGATAGCGACGCCGCGTTCGGTCAGCTCATTCATCAGCGTATAAATCTCTCGTTTGGCGCCAACATCCACACCTCTGGTTGGCTCATCCAAGATAAGCACTTTCGGTCCGATGCCGATCCACTTGGCTATCACCACTTTTTGCTGGTTTCCTCCTGATAAATGGCGTGCGTGCGTTTCCGGTGATGCTGTTTTGATAGTGAGGCGTTTGATTAACAGATCGACAAATTCAGCCTCCCGCTTATGATCAATGAGACCCTTTGGTGAGAAGCTGGACAGATTGGGCAGGGCAATATTTTCGCGGATTGAGGTGTCGAGCAGGAGCCCTTCATCCTTGCGATTCTCTGTAATAAAGCCGAGACCTTTTTTCACGGCTTCCTGCGGGTTCTTAATAGCCGTTTTTTTCCCAGCGATCCATATCTCACCCGTGTCCAGCCTGTCAACGCCGAACAGCGCTCTCATCATTTCTGTCCGGCCGGCTCCCATTAATCCTGAAACACCGACGATCTCACCGGAACGCACATAAAAGCTGACGTCCTCAAAACTCCCTTTTACGGAAGCATTTTTCACCTCGAATACTTTGTCACCGAGAGAAGGAGTGCGTTTTGGATATCGTTCAGTCAGCTCCCGTCCGACCATTTTTTTGACGACTTCATCAAAATCAGTTTCTGAGATGTTTGTTGTATCTACCGTTTTTCCGTCACGCATGATGGTAATTCTGTCGCAAATCGCAAAAATTTCTTCCATGCGATGCGAAATATAGACAATGGAGACGCCGTTCTTTTTTAACGCTGTAATGACCTCAAAGAGCTTGCTGATTTCACGTTCAGTCAACGCTGCGGTCGGTTCATCCATAATGATGACCTCGGCATTTGTCATAAGCGCTTTTGCGATTTCGATCATTTGCTGCTGTCCGACGGAACATTCGCCGGCTTCTTGATCAAGAGAAAGAGAGACGGAGAGTTTGTCAAATTGCTCTTTTGCTAGCGCTTTCATTTTTCTTGTTTGTAAAACGCCCAGCTTGGAGGATATCTCCTTACCAATAAATAGATTCTCAAGAACGGTCATTTCCGGCCAGATATTCAGTTCCTGATGGATAAAGGCTATTCCATGCTGTTCCGCTTCTTTTGGATTGGAAAAATACGTTTCGTTTCCGTTTATGCTGATTTGACCATGATCCGATTTGTGCAGGCCTGTCAAAATGTTCATAAGCGTGGACTTGCCGGCGCCGTTTTCTCCCATTAATGCGTGAACCTCGCCAGGCATGAGCTGAAAGGAAACACCTGACAGCACCTGGTTTTTTCCGAATGCTTTATGAATGTCTTTCATTTCAATCTGCATGTTTCATCTTCCTTTCTAGAAAAGTACACCTGCCTGCAGGATGCAGTTGGCATATGGTGTGAATTCTCCTGTTCTTATGACTGCCTTTGCATCTTTTGTCAGCAGCTTAAACTCCTCGTGAGAAAGGTATTCAATCTCTTGTTCAGAGAAAAGATTTTCTAGAAATTTCGCATTCTCCTGATTGGATGCTTTTATTTCAGCTGCAGCAATGACTTTTTCGACCGCCATTTCCTCAGCCAGTACTGCCGCTGTATCTTGGAAAGCCGGAAGGCCCGGCTTCAGTGAAAGATCAATTTTCAAAACGCCGTCAGGAACCGGCAGTCCGGCATCCGCGATGACAATTTTATCAGTGTGGCCAAGGTCGGCTAAAATCTTGGCAAGATGGCTGTTCAGTATACCGTGTTTTTTCATGACAGCAGCTCCTCTACTTCATTTCTTGTCGGCATTCCGCCTTGGGCACCGAAGGAGCAGACAGAAAGGGAAGCGGCACGATTGGCAAACCGCAATGCGGCTTCAATGTCTTTTCCCTCAGCCAGGGCCACGGCAAATGCTGCGTTAAACGTATCACCGGCTCCGGTTGTATCAACGGGTTCTACAGGGAAGGACGGGATGAGCACCTCTTTGCTGCCAGCCGAATAGCGGACGCCTTGTTTTCCTTCCGTAATAAAGAGCTTTGCCGGATAAAGCGCCAGAGCTTCGGAAATGGTAAGCTCAGGGAATAAAATCGAAGCCTCGTGTTCATTCGGCGTCAGATAGGTAGCGTGATCAATTGTTTCCTGCTTGAGCGGGCGGGCCGGTGCTGGGTTTAGTATGATCGGGATATCGTGAGAATGGCAGTATTTGCACACCTCATCAACCGTTTCTTCTGGGATTTCCTGCTGAATCAGCACCATATCGACCTTTTCAATCTGTTCGAGCGCGTTTAACGCATACGCTGGGGTGATGTCATCGTTCGCGCCTTTGACAACGACAATGCTGTTGTCGCCTTCAGCAAGCACAATATGAGCGGTTCCGCTTTCCGTATGTGTAACCGGTTCCATATAATCAGTGCGAACGCCGTTAGCTTTGAGATTATTCAAAATAGCTGTTCCATAATGATCGTCTCCAACTTTGCCGACCATAAACACTTGCGCCCCAAGTCTGGCTGCGGCAACGGCCTGATTTGCTCCTTTGCCGCCCGGCACAGTCTGAAATGACGTGCCAAGAACCGTTTCACCGGCTTTTGGGCGTTTGTCCGAGGTGACCACTAAATCCATAGAACAGCTACCAATCACACAAATATTACGCATCTTAATCTTCCTTTCTTGTCGTCTTTCTTCCTATATAGGTGACAGGCATTTGAATTGCCGTTTCTGCCAGCGGCTGTTTTTTGATGATACCCAAAAGCAGTTTGGCAGCTTCTCTCCCCATATCATATGCGGGCTGTTTAATTGTAGAAAGTGGCGGGAACAGAAGTCCGCTTTGCGGAATGTCATCATAGCCGATAATTTGAATGTCCTCCGGCACGTTTTTTCCGCGCCGCAATGCTTCATGTAAAACGGCAGCGGCTTGAATATCATTACTCGCGATCACACCATCTGTCGCTGGATAAGCGGCAAACAGCTCCTTCGCCATCGATTGTGCATCTTTAATTGAAAATGAAGCTGTCTCAATGACCTGAAAATCAACTTCAGCCTGCTTTAAGATTTCCAAAGCGCCGTTAAATCGGTCTTGAGCGGTCGGCAGGTGAGCAGGTCCTCTCAAGAGCGTAATGCGCTGGCTTTTTCCGTGAATGATAGCCTGAGCGGCTAACTTTCCTCCTGTATAGCCGTCACTGGACACAGAAGGAGCCCCTTCAAGTGTTCTGTCCAGAAAAACAACTGGATAATTCATGCCGCTGTATTCCTCGAGATCCGGGTAATTTGTTGCGGCAATAATGCCTGCGACATGATTTTGCTTAAAGGTTTGAAGGTATTCAAGTTCTTTTTTCAATTCCTCGTCACTGTTGCCGAAAATAAGGCGATAGCCTTCCCGGTTCAATTCATCCTCCGCACCGCGGGCAAGCTGGGGGAAGAAAGGGTTTGTGATATCCGGGAGCAAAAGTCCGATCAGTCGGGATTCTCTTTTATATAGAGATCTGGCGACTTCATTCGGGTAATAGTTCAGCTTCGCCATCGCCGCTATGACACGCGTTCGCGTTTCTTCGTGTACATAGCCATTATCATTCAGGACGCGGGAAACCGTCGCAACTGAAACGCCCGCCGCTCCGGCGACATCTTTAATTGTAGCCAAAACAGCTCCTCCTTGTTTATGTAACCGTTTACACAGATAGATTATCATGAACAATCCGAAGTTAGCAATAAAAATATCAAAAGAAATCTACTTGTAAATTGTATATAAAATTGAAAAATTTAAGGTTTTCACTCTTTTTTTGACAAAGTCTTCACAAATATGGATGAAGATTTCTTGAACAAATATTAAGTTTTATTAAAATTGTTTCAAAGTCATGCGTTTAGACCTGTAAATGGTGAGAAACAGAAAAGACTATCATCCCAGAAAATGTTTAATTATGTTAGAGAATTCGGACTCGTATGTTTAGCGTTTTCATCTCGAACCTCCTTAGTCATTTTGGAATGGGCCTCATATTGCTTATTCCATGCAGAAAGGATGACATTATGACCTTGTCCTTAAGAAACAGGATAAAACTATTTTGTGTTCATAAGAACCGGAAACACGCATGATAGCAGGAGATACTTGATAACACAGGCTGAAAAAAAGATTGATTTGAAATGCATATTAAACACAAACACCAGGGTGTGACTATACGTCCAGAAGGATATCAGGGGAAAAATGAAAGCGCATTCTCTTCGATTTTTAAAAAAAGTGATGAGGTATAAGTCCTGCTGTTTTCCAAAAATAGAAAACAGTTTGTAGGTATAAAATCTCTTTCAAAAGAGAAGTTTGGCTTAGTCGATTAGGGAAGATTATGTTACATAATGCCGATTGAGAATTCATAGTGATTCTATATACTGATGAATGAATTTACAACAATATAGAAGGAGATGTCGAAAAGCAATGTGGTTACTCATTATAGCCTGTGCTGTCATACTGGTCATCGGAATATTAGAAAAACGACGACATCAGAAAAACATTGATGCCCTCCCTGTTCGGGTGAATATTAACGGCATCCGCGGAAAATCGACTGTGACAAGGCTGACAACCGGAATATTAATAGAAGCCGGTTACAAGACTGTTGGAAAAACAACAGGAACAGATGCAAGAATGATTTACTGGGACACACCGGAGGAAAAGCCGATTAAACGGAAACCTCAGGGGCCGAATATCGGAGAGCAAAAAGAAGTCATGAGAGAAACAGTAGAAAGAGGGGCTAACGCGATTGTCAGTGAATGCATGGCTGTTAACCCAGATTATCAAATCATCTTTCAGGAAGAACTTCTGCAGGCCAATATCGGCGTCATTGTGAATGTTTTAGAAGACCATATGGATGTCATGGGGCCGACGCTTGATGAAATTGCAGAAGCGTTTACCGCTACAATTCCTTATAATGGCCATCTTGTCATTACAGATAGTGAATATACCGAGTTCTTTAAACAAAAAGCAAAAGAACGAAACACAAAAGTCATCATTGCTGATAACTCAAAAATTACAGATGAGTATTTACGTAAATTTGAATACATGGTATTCCCTGATAACGCTTCTCTGGCGCTGGGTGTGGCTCAAGCACTCGGCATTGACGAAGAAACAGCATTTAAGGGAATGCTGAATGCGCCGCCAGATCCGGGAGCAATGAGAATTCTTCCGCTGATCAGTCCGAGCGAGCCTGGGCACTTTGTTAATGGGTTTGCCGCAAACGACGCTTCTTCTACTTTGAATATATGGAAACGTGTAAAAGAAATCGGTTACCCGACCGATGATCCGATCATCATTATGAACTGCCGCGCAGACCGTGTCGATCGGACACAGCAATTCGCAAATGACGTATTGCCTTATATTGAAGCAAGTGAACTGATCTTAATCGGTGAAACAACAGAACCGATCGTAAAAGCCTACGAAGAAGGCAAAATTCCTGCAGACAAACTGCATGATCTAGAGTATAAGTCAACAGATGAAATTATGGAATTGTTAAAGAAAAGAATGCACAACCGTGTCATATATGGCGTCGGCAATATTCATGGTGCCGCAGAGCCTTTAATTGAAAAAATCCACGAATACAAGGTTAAGCAGCTCGTAAGCTAGGGGGAAATGCAAACATGTTCGGATCAGATTTATACATCGCACTAATTTTAGGTGTACTACTCAGTTTAATTTTTGCGGAAAAAACAGGGATCGTGCCGGCAGGACTTGTTGTACCGGGATATTTAGGACTTGTGTTTAATCAGCCGGTCTTTATTTTACTTGTTTTGCTAGTGAGCTTGCTCACTTATGTTATTGTGAAATACGGTTTATCCAAATTTATGATTTTGTATGGACGCAGAAAATTCGCTGCCATGCTGATAACAGGGATCGTCCTAAAAATCGCGTTTGATTTTCTATACCCGATTGTACCATTTGAAATCGCAGAATTTCGAGGAATCGGCATCATCGTGCCAGGTTTAATTGCCAATACCATTCAGAAACAAGGTTTAACCATTACGTTCGGAAGCACGCTGCTATTGAGCGGAGCGACCTTTGCAATCATGTTTGTTTACTACTTAATTTAATGTAAGGTGTGTCAAACGATGAAAAAAGAACTGAGCTTTCATGAAAAGCTGCTAAAGCTGACAAAACAGCAAAAAAAGAAAACCAATAAGCACGTATTTATTGCCATTCCGATCGTTTTTGTCCTTATGTTCGCTTTCATGTGGGCGGGAAAAGCGGAAACGCCGAAGGTCAAAACGTATTCTGACGACGTACTCTCAGCCTCATTTGTAGGCGATATTATGATGGGACGCTATGTTGAAAAAGTAACGGAGCAAAAAGGGGCAGACAGTATTTTTCAATATGTTGAACCGATCTTTAGAGCCTCGGATTATGTAGCAGGAAACTTTGAAAACCCGGTAACCTATCAAAAGAATTATAAACAAGCAGATAAAGAGATTCATCTGCAGACGAATAAGGAATCAGTGAAAGTCTTGAAGGACATGAATTTCACGGTTCTCAACAGCGCAAACAACCACGCAATGGATTACGGCGTTCAGGGCATGAAAGATACGCTTGGAGAATTTGCGAAGCAAAACCTTGATATCGTTGGAGCGGGATACAGCTTAAGTGATGCGAAAAAGAAAATTTCGTACCAGAAAGTCAACGGGGTAACGATTGCGACGCTTGGCTTTACCGATGTGTCCGGGAAAGGTTTCGCGGCTAAAAAGAATACGCCGGGCGTGCTGCCCGCAGATCCTGAAATCTTCATCCCTATGATTTCAGAAGCGAAAAAACATGCTGACATTGTTGTTGTGCAGTCACACTGGGGCCAAGAGTATGACAATGATCCAAACGACCGCCAGCGCCAGCTTGCAAGAGCCATGTCTGATGCGGGAGCTGACATCATCGTCGGCCATCACCCGCACGTCTTAGAACCGATTGAAGTATATAACGGAACCGTCATTTTCTACAGCCTCGGCAACTTTGTCTTTGACCAAGGCTGGACGAGAACAAGAGACAGTGCACTGGTTCAGTATCACCTGAAGAAAAATGGAACAGGACGCTTTGAAGTGACACCGATCGATATCCATGAAGCGACACCTGCGCCTGTGAAAAAAGACAGCCTTAAACAGAAAACCATTATTCGCGAACTGACGAAAGACTCTAATTTCGCTTGGAAAGTAGAAGACGGAAAACTGACGTTTGATATTGATCATAGTGACAAACTAAAATCTAAATAATCGGAGTGATAAAGATGAAATTTGTCAAAGCCATCTGGCCGTTTGTTGCCGTAGCCATCGTGTTCATGTTTATGTCAGCTTTTAAATTCAATGATCAGCTGACAGATCAGGAAAAACAGAAGATTGATATGGAAATGAATAAAATCCAGCAGCAGGAAGAACCGGTAAACGCCAATAAATAATTCAAAAAAGAGAGTGTCTGATGAGACACTCTCTTTTTATTTGCCCAGCATATTCATTCTGTAAAAATATTAAAAAGTCTCTTAACATATTCAAAAAAATACCGATGTTAAAACTGCAAAAAGAGGAGGAGATAATAAAAGTGAACACACTGGCAAACTGGAAGAAGTTTTTGCTTGTGGCGGTTATCATTTGTTTTTTGGTTCCAATTATGACAAAAGCGGAGATTGCGGAAGCTGATACATCATCAGAATTGATTGTCAGCGAAGCAAAAAACCTGCTTGGATATCAGTATAAATATGGCGGGGAAACGCCGAAAGAGGGTTTCGATCCATCAGGATTGATACAATATGTGTTCAGTAAGGCTGATATTCATCTGCCGAGATCTGTAAACGACCAGTATAAAATCGGAACAGCTGTAAAGCCGGAAAACCTGAAGCCGGGTGATATTTTGTTTTTCAAGAAAGAGGGAAGCACCGGCACTGTTCCGACACATGACGCCCTTTATATCGGAGACGGCCAAATGGTTCACAGTACACAGTCAAAAGGGGTTATCATCACCAATTACAAACAAAGCAGCTATTGGAGCGGAACTTATATCGGGGCGAGACGAATCGCTGCCGATCCGGCAACGGCTGATGTTCCTGTCGTTCAGGAGGCCGAAAAATATATCGGTGTCCCATATGTGTTTGGCGGAAGCACGCCGTCAGAGGGCTTTGATTGCTCGGGGCTTGTGCAATATGTGTTTCAACAGGCACTTGGCATTTATCTGCCGCGATCAGCCGAACAGCAGTGGGCAGTGGGCGAGAAGGTAGCCCCTCAGAACATAAAGCCTGGTGATGTCGTCTATTTCAGCAATACGTATAAAACGGGAATTTCACATGCAGGCATTTATGCGGGCGCAGGCAGGTTCATTCAGGCAAGCCGGTCAGAAAAAGTAACCATTTCCTATTTGTCAGAGGATTACTGGAAATCGAAGATGACGGGTATTCGCCGATTTGACAACCTGACAATCCCGAAAGAAAATCCGATTGTTTCCGAAGCGACGCTTTATGTCGGAGAAGTGCCTTACAAACAGGGCGGAGTAACACCTGAGACAGGATTTGATACAGCTGGATTTGTCCAATATGTCTACCAGAAAGCAGCTGGCATTTCCCTGCCTCGATACGCAACAAGCCAGTACAATGCCGGAACTAAGATTGAGAAGGCGGACCTGAAGCCGGGAGACATTGTGTTCTTTCAATCAACAAGCTTAAATCCCTCCATCTATATCGGAAACGGACAAGTTGTTCATGTCACATTATCAAACGGCGTGACCATCACCAATATGAACACGAGCACATATTGGAAGGATAAATACGCAGGAAGTATACGGGTGCAATAAAAGAAAAAGACTCCAATCTCTGGAGTCTTTTCTTTATGCATATTGGCCTGAAAGAAGCTGGTCTATAAAGAAGGCCACACCATTTTCGTCATTGCTTTTTGTGACAAAGGTGCTTTTTTCTTTTAATTCATCAATTGCATTTTCCATGGCGATACGGTGTCCGGCGACTTCAAACATGGACAAATCGTTTGGACTATCGCCGATCGCATAGATATCCTGTGTTTCAATTCCGTATATGTCCGCCAGCTTTGTTAACGCGCGTCCTTTTCCTGACGAGGCCGGCAGGATTTCGATAATATGTTTTCCTGAAGAGGTTTGCGCCAGTTTTTTATGATGCTTCAGTTCTTCCTTCGCTTGTTTCAGCTTGTCCATATCAAAGGAGAAGCAAAGAAGCTTATAAATGTTTTCACCGCCGTCAAAAACCGATTCGATATGAGGGATTGGTTTAATGCCAAACTGTTTGAATTGAGTCATGGCTCCTTGCCACAAGTCATCCGTCTGCTCGTTTGGGTTTGCGCTCTTTAGAATGTCAAGCTCCGCGTGCAGCTTAGCTTCGCCGTCAAAAGGAGAAAGCAGATGGTCATCTGTATATACCTCAAAGTAAATGTTTTTTGAAAGTAAGTAATCAGCAATCGCTTTACCGGCTTCCTGATCCATTAATGTCCGGCTGATCAAACGGTAACCCGTGTCGTGGATCGTGCCGCCATTAGCTGCAATGATAGGGATGTCCAAGTCATCCAGCAGCGCTTTTACATCAAATGTCGCTCTTCCCGTGCAAATGGTGACGAGGATGCCGGCATCAACGGCCCGCTTGATCGCCTCTCTGTTTTCCGCAGAAATGACGCTTTCTTTATTGAGTAATGTTCCGTCTAGATCAATCGCAATACATTTCATATGTAGGGGAACCTCCTTAAAAATGAAGCTGCTTCGTGTAGTATGTTCAGCTTGCCTGTGAAACATAATCCATATAAATTAAGGCTAAACGTTACTTTGATAATTTTCAACAAGGAAATATGTAAAACGGGATGGCGTAATCGCCATCCCGTTCATTATACACCTAAATCGTTTTGCAGCTCTTCTTTAACTTCCTGCAGCTTTTGCTGATTCAATTTGAAATAATAGACTCCGGCAGGTTCATAATCATAACCCGTCAGCTGAATAGACTCAACTGATTTCAATGAAGTGATGAACGGGAACAGGCCGATGGCATCTTTAAGAGATAAGTTCATTTTTAAATTTTGCCCCATCGTATCCACAATATCATCATAAGCCGGAATTGAGCTCAATGATTTTGATTTATCTATAATGGCGCTCAGCACTTCCATTTGTCTTTGCCCGCGTAAAAGGTCACTGTCCGCTTTACGTGTTCTTACGTAAGCGAGCGCTTCTTCCCCATCAAGCGTATGTGTTCCTTTTTGAAGAACGACTTTACCTTTTGTATCTTTTTTGATTTGCTGAATGACTTTATCGCTTTTTACAGTTACTTTGACGCCATTTAACTCGTTTACGACGTCTTCAAAAGCCGTGAAATTGCTTTCTACGACATAATCGACTGGAATATCCAGCATTTCTTCAACTGTTTTCACAGTCAAGTCAACGCCGCCGTAAGCGTGAGCATGTGTGAATTTATCATACCCGTGACCTGGGATGTTTACATAGGCGTCACGCGGAATGCTCAGCATTTTAGCTGTTTTTTCTTTCCGATTAAATGTAACCAGCACATTCGCGTCACTTCTTGCCTGATCGACGGTCTCGCCGTTTTTCTCCCTGGCATCAATTCCTAAGAGCAATACAGAAAAAGAATCTTTTCCAGGATCAAATTCTTTGATCCGTTTTACAGATTGTTCTCCGCGTGCAAGGCTGACGTGAGCTTCCTTAGAAGCATTGTTCAGCTTTACAAAAGCATAGGCGCCGACAGAGCCTGCAGTAATGATTAAAAAAGCCATTAATCCGGCAACAACTTTCACCCATTTTTTTAGTTTTCTTTTTTTCTTTCTGCGCTGTGATCGTTCTTCCATATATCAATACCTCACGTTTCTTTAATATTTGAAGCGTACCATTCTATTTGCCACGGGGCAACTACTCGAAAGACATTTTTCGATAAATATTCCTATATTTATAAGTTCTTGTTTTTGAAAATTGATAACGATGATGTACTGAATCACCTTATATTGGACGCCGCAGCAGGTAAAATGTTTCGGCGACATTGAAAAAAATACAAGTAAATGATTGGAAAACTTATGATCAGCAAAATAAAAAGGTTTAATGGCCGGAAAAAGAGGCTAAAAGATTTCTAAAAAAATCCCACAGACAATATCATTGCAGCTGATGGAGAAAGGGAGTCATCTTTATGAAAAAGCAGTCAAATATATGGCTTTATTTTTTCGGAGCTCTTGGAGGCGCGTTATATGGCTATGATACCGGAGTGATTTCCGGAGCTATTTTATTTATGAAAAAGGAGTTAGGCTTAAACGCGTTTACAGAAGGTCTTGTTGTCAGCTCCTTGCTGGTTGGGGCGATATTGGGCTCAGGAGCGGCCGGCAAGCTGACTGACCGTTTCGGAAGAAAAAAAGCAATTATGGCAGCCGCGCTGCTGTTTTGTATAGGCGGTCTTGGTGTGGCACTGGCCCCAAATACAGGAGTCATGGTGCTGTTTCGCATCATTTTGGGACTTGCAGTCGGAACATCGACGACAATCGTGCCCCTTTATTTATCTGAACTGGCGCCAAAACATAAACGCGGGGCGCTGTCATCACTGAATCAGCTGATGATCACGGTCGGCATCCTTCTTTCTTACATTGTCAATTACATATTTGCCGATGCCGAAGCGTGGCGCTGGATGCTTGGATTGGCTGCTGTGCCGTCATTGCTCTTGCTTATTGGCATTTTGTTTATGCCGGAGAGCCCGCGCTGGCTGTTCACGAATGGCGAAGAAAGCAAAGCGAAGAAAATTCTTGAAAAATTGCGTGGCACAAAAGATATTGATCAGGAAATACATGATATAAAAGAAGCGGAAAAGCAGGATGAAGGCGGCCTGAAGGAGCTGTTCGATCCATGGGTGCGCCCAGCGCTTATTGCCGGTTTGGGACTCGCTTTTTTGCAGCAATTTATCGGAACGAATACGATCATCTACTATGCGCCAAAGACCTTTACAAACGTCGGATTCGGAAACTCCGCTTCGATTTTAGGCACGGTCGGAATCGGCACAGTCAATGTTGTCATGACATTAGTAGCGATTAAAATCATCGACAAGATTGGAAGAAAGCCGTTACTGCTATTCGGGAATGCGGGCATGGTGATCAGCTTGATCGTTCTCGCTTTAGTAAATCTCTTTTTCGATAACACTCCGGCTGCCTCATGGACGACCGTCATTTGTTTAGGCGTGTTTATCGTTGTCTTTGCGGTCAGCTGGGGACCGGTTGTATGGGTGATGCTTCCTGAATTGTTCCCGCTTCATGTCAGAGGAATCGGGACCGGTGTTTCGACCTTAATGTTGCACGTTGGGACACTGATTGTTTCATTAACCTATCCAATATTAATGGAAGCGATCGGAATCAGTTATTTATTCCTGATTTATGCCGCGATCGGTATCATGGCGTTCTTATTTGTCCGATTTAAAGTAACAGAGACAAAGGGAAAAAGCCTTGAAGAAATTGAGCAGGATTTACGGGACAAAAACGGACAGGGAGGAGCGGCCGGAAAACAGCAGACTGTCGGAACATAAAAAAGGGTGCGCGATCATGCGCACCCTTTTGATTGCTTACTTTCCCACCGTGCCAAAATTAATGATTTTAAAAGAAATATCGTACTTAAAATCAGTCTCAGAAAATATTTCCTCCCAATGCCCTTTTACTTTATTCCAGTAGTCAGGGTGTTGAATCCTTATGTGGTCTGATAAAAAGACCGGATCGGTTTTATACTCGTGCTGCAGTTTATCCATTACCTGCTTTACATCTCGTTCAAGCTTTTTTTCAAAAATGTTTTCCAGCCTGTGCAAATAACTTTTGCTGAACGAGTTTTCATTCGGGTTTTGGTCTTCTGTCAGGATGCCCTTCGTTTTAACAGAAATATGAAAGATAGGCTTTCCGTTTTCAATGACCGGCTTAATTTTGGTTTTCGACTTTTTGATTTCAAACGTAATCGGATGTCCTTTATCTGTCGTCGGCATGACACCGCCTTGGATCGTCCCCATGACCCATGACAGTGTTTGGGTTTCATCAGCTGAAAGAAACCCAACGAGTTTATTGCTGCCCCTTTTGATAATGCCTGCTCCGTCATACTTGGCTTTTCCCTTTTCGTTTTTCACGGCTTGAATAAGATAACTGTACCCGTTCTGAGAGTAGACAGAAGCTCTTCCGATGCGCAGCGGTATCATAATCTTACCGTTATATCCGCTGTGAGTTGTCAAATCAATCAGTTTTTCGGAGGGCATCGGCTGCTGCTGATTGGGGTTTCCTTTTGTGAGAACATCAGCTGCATTCCCTCTGGCTGCCATCAAATAGCTGCTTCGCCGCAGCTCATCATCTCGGATAAAGTGGTTGAGGACTTGGTCTACATTTTGATTCCTCATCAGTTTTTCTCCCAGAAGAATGACTTTTAAATGATCGCTATAAACAGGAGGGTCCTTGATGGATACATCACTGACTGCTTCCAGAATCGTTTTCCCGTGGGACGTCACATTGACAAATTCGGGTTTTCCGGATGCTTGGCTGTCTTCGCTTTGGGGAAGAAGGTTTTGATACGTCAGTTTGTACTGGTGATCATCTGTCTCATCGATCGCCAGCCCTCTGGCGAAGGATAGTTGCTCGATATCTTTGACATCCCAGCACCCGCAGAGGACCAGCAGCATAAAAAACATGACGGAGAATTTTGTTGCTGTTTTCATTGCAGCTGCCCCCTCCCTAATTTTTTCTGTATCCAGCTTAAAAACCAGACGAAGAATGGAATTGTAATCACAATTAAGAAAGCATATCCAAGAAGCGTCCCGTAATAAAACACGTCATTCAAGTCCTTGGGATACATCGTTATGAAAAACGTCGCAGCCAGCATTGCAGTCAGCAGCCATGCATTGTTTTTATTTTTCAGATGAAAGATTTCCGTTAACCCGATATGGGCGCCTTTAAAGGATCCGAGCATACAGGCAAATTGCTGGACTGTCCAGGTCAGCTGTAAGAACAAATCAAATCGTTCAATAAAAATACCCGGAACCTCTAATGCGTGAATAAGGGAAATGGTCGGCCATGTCACCGTTTTTGCCTCAGCCACAGTCATACAGCCAATCACAATGAGCAAAGTAATGCTGTAGAACAATGTGGAAGTCGCGATGCCCAGAGCAACAGCCTTTTTCACTTGCTTTGGATCTCTCATAAAGGGGACCAGGTAAAAAATGATTTCAAATCCGGAGAAATATAATAATGTTTTTGGGAATAAAGAGAAAAAGCTTTGATAGCCTCCTTCAAATACCGGCCGGATAAAATCAAGCTGGAACAAGCGAAAGCTGAACATCAGAAGCATCATAAAAATAATAAGGGTTATAGGAAAAATATAAGCGTATACTTTTGCAATTGAATAAACGCCTCCGCCTACATGATAGATGGCAACTGCAAGAAATATAAACACCACAACTGCCATTGGCGTATTTTTCAACAAAAAGAATCCGACAACCTCTCCCAAAATCCGAGCTTGAAAGCAAACAATCCCAATGAAATATAGACAGATATATAAATTCAATAGAAAGCCGATGAATGTTCCAGCTACAATGCTGTTGAGCTTAAAAAGAGTTTTTCCGCTGTTTTTTTGAAGAAAAGGCAAAAAAAGCAGAGCGATGATAATAAAAATAACGCCCTGGAGCAGTATCATTAGCCATCCGCTCGGACTGCCGGTTTCGGCGGCTGAGCGGGGAAGGGTCAGCACCCCGGCACCAATCAATGTGCTGCTGATCATAATGAGCGTCTGCATAAATGTCAGTTTATGCTCTGATTTCCTCATAGCCATCACCTTTGTCTGATGTTATCTTCGGGATCGTTTCGTGTCGGTCTTCTTTTTAAAAACATCGTGGGAATACGGATGACTGTGTCTTTCAAATCCTGTCCAGGCTGCGCCATGATCGGGATAATGTAATCCTGTCCAAAGCTTTTCAGGCGCATGAGATGGCCGATCACAAACAGATAAACCATTATAACGCCATACATGCCAAGCGCTGTTGCACTTATCATAACCCCGATCCGAATGATCCGCAGCGGAAAGTTATAGGCGTATGAAGGAACGGTAAAGGATGCCAGTGCTGTGACAGAAACGACAATGACCATAAGCGCACTGACAATTTGCGCCTGAACAGCTGCCTGTCCGATGACAACGCCGCCGATAAGGCCAATTGTCTGTCCAATCGGCTTAGGCAATCTTAATCCGGCTTCTCGAATCAATTCGATAGTAAAGATCATGATAAAGGCCTCTACAAAAGGCGGGAATGGTACGTTAAGCCTGCTGCCTGCAATGGAAATGGCCATTCTAGTCGGCAATAGCCCGGTGTGAAAAGAAACGAGAGAAATATACAGACCGGGCAAATAAATGGTGATCAGGATGCTGGAATAACGAAGAAGGCGTACAAGTGACATTGGGATCCAGCGCTGGCTGTAATCATCGGGCGAATGAATAAATTCGTCAACCGTAGCCGGTACAATCAAAGCAAACGGCGTACCATCCACTAATATGGACACTCGCCCTTCTAATAGAGAACTTTCGACCCGGTCCGGTCGTTCTGTGCTTAATATTGTGGGGAAAATTGAAAATGGTTCGTCTTCAATCAGCTGTTCAAGCGTCCCCGATTCCGGCAAATTATCTATATTGACTGATTTCAGCCTTTTAAACACTTCTTTGACGACATAATCTGGGGCGATATCCTGAATATAAGCGACAGCGATTTTCTTTTTGGTCCTTTTTCCGAGTGTCATTTCTTTGATGACGAGATTAGGATCACTCGTCCGTTCACGCAAAAGCGCCGTGTTTGTCCGCAGTTTTTCAATAAATCCTATTTTAGGGCCGCGTTCCACGACTTCGGAGGAGGGTTCATCAAGACTGCGTGTTGCGACTGACTTTGTGTCGAAAGCTAATCCTCCGCGATAGCCATCAGCGAGCAAAATGGCTTGCCCTGAAAAAACGAGCTGCTCTATTTCTTTCATTGTAGAAACAACGCTGTGGTGAAAGCCGAAAAAAAAGGCGGATAAGTCTTCAATCGAGCATTCCTTATGGGCCAACGCCTCTTTTTGTAAAGGAGAAATGACGTATTGCGCCAGCATTTTATTCTCTGTCAGACCGTCAATATACAGTAAACACGCCTTTTGTCTGCTATCTCCGAAAGCAAATGTATAAAACATCATATCGTCGTTTTGTCCCAATGTTTTTTTCAGTGTGTCTAAATTGTTCTGGAGATCAGAGTCGATTTGCATAGTTTCTCTCCTTCGTAAACAGATTGACGGTTTTTATTAATTTGTATCAAAAAAGGAGAATTATTCTTATCGAGGAAAAGGCTGAAACAAAGCTTCTTTTCGACGTGATATAATAGATAGGAAGCGTTTTCTTTGAAGGGGTAATGAAAAGATGATGCTTTGTACATATGTTGTCATCGGAAAAAGACAGCTTATACGGGCGTTTGTAAGAGGGGCGCACCGGGAAAATGATGATCAGTTATTTACAGGGGAGGGGTACGGATCATGACGCAATCACCGATTTTTCTAACGCCTGTGTTTAAAGAAAAAATCTGGGGCGGAACCGCTTTACGAGATAGATTTGGATACAGTATTCCTTCAGAATCAACGGGGGAATGCTGGGCCATTTCCGCTCATCCAAAAGGACCGAGCACTGTTGCAAATGGCCCGTATAAAGGAAAGACATTGATCGAGCTTTGGGAAGAGCACCGTGAAGTATTCGGCGGCGTAGAGGGGGATCGGTTTCCGCTTCTGACAAAGCTGCTGGATGTGAAGGAAGATACGTCAATTAAAGTTCACCCTGATGATTACTATGCCGGAGAAAACGAAGAGGGAGAACTCGGCAAGACGGAATGCTGGTACATTATCGACTGTAAGGAAAACGCAGAAATCATTTACGGGCATACGGCCCGCTCAAAAACCGAACTTGTCACAATGATCAACAGCGGTGACTGGGAGGGCCTGCTGCGAAGAATCAAAATTAAACCGGGTGATTTCTATTATGTGCCGAGCGGAACGCTGCACGCATTGTGCAAGGGGGCCCTTGTTTTAGAGACTCAGCAAAATTCAGATGCCACATACCGGGTGTACGATTATGACCGTCTTGATAGCAACGGAAGTCCGAGAGAGCTTCATTTTGCCAAAGCGGTCAATGCCGCCACGGTTCCCCATGTGGACGGGTATATAGATGAATCGACAGAATCAAGAAAAGGAATAACCATTAAAACATTTGTCCAAGGGGAATATTTTTCGGTTTATAAATGGGACATCAATGGCGAAGCTGAAATGGCTCAGGATGAATCCTTTCTGATTTGCAGCGTGATAGAAGGAAGCGGTTTGCTCAAGTATGAGGACAAAACATGTCCGCTCAAAAAAGGTGATCACTTTATTTTGCCGGCTCAAATGCCCGATTTTACGATAAAAGGAACTTGTACCCTTATCGTGTCTCATATTTAAACTTAATCTCACTTCGAGGTTAAGTTTTTTTATTAGAAAATGGAAGTGATTCACCTATAAATGAAGCATGCGCGTGCCGATAAATAAACTAGTTTTATATACTCATAGAATAAGAAAGAGGAGAAGGAATGAAAAAGAGACTAATCGCACCTATGCTTCTATCCGCCGCGTCCCTTGCCTTTTTTGCCATGTCTGGTTCTGCCCAGGCAGCCGCGTATACCGACTACTCACTATATAAAGTAGAGCCGTCGAATACGTTCAGTACAGAAAGCCAAGCCTCACAAGCTGTCGCCAAACTGGAAAAAGATACTGGCTGGGATGCATCCTATCAGGCTTCAGGCACAACAACGACCTACCAAATTTCCGCCTCAGGCATTCATAGCGAATCAGAAGCGAAAGCAATACTGAGCGGACTCGCCAAACAGACATCAATTACAGGAACGTCAAGTCCTGTTGGAAGCAAACAGCCATATGTCACCATCTCGTCAGGTGCCATCTCCGGAGAAAAACAGGCCAACACTATCCTAGCAAAGCTGAAACAGGAGACGGGAGTGGCTGGCGCTGTAAAAGCTTACGGAGCAGCTCAGCCCTATATGAACGTCATGACATCAGACATTGCTGATGAGACAAAAGTCAAGGCGCTTATCCAGAGCCTGGCCAAGCAAACGGGGATTAAAAGCTCGTATCAGCCCATCACACACACGGTGTCTGTCACAACCATTCAGTCTGGCACAATCGTGGGAGACAGCAGAGCAGCGCAGATCAAAAACGCCTTCCAAAAGGAATCTGGGCTGCAGGCATCATTAAAGGAAACAGTGAAAGGGCAAGCCTATTATACGTTCACAACTGCCGCCATTTCAGGTGAAGCCAATGCCAAAACTCTATTGCAGCAGCTGAAACAGAGCACTGGCATCACAGGCAGCTACAAGTCCATCAATCAAAAAACAACCGTTGAGTCATACAATGTCCAATCAGCTTATTTCAAAGGGCTGAGTACAGTAAAGGACGCCATCAGCCAAATCAAGAAAAACACTGGCGTATCCGGCAGTTATCAACAGGTTGGAAAAAGCACATCATATACCGTGAATATGAAGGGTATAACAAAACAGCAGCTCCAAAAAATAGACACTTTCTTTAAAAAGAAAAAATGGCATTACACGTCATCCAGCGTCAAAAAAACGACAACGTCTGCAGCTTATCAAATCACGACGGCAAAGATTTTAGGCGAGCAGCAAGCAAACAAAGCAGCAGCCTTCTTTGCTCAGAAAAAAGTAAAAGCTGCAAAAACAGCAGCTGGATCAACAGCAGAAAATCAATATCAGCTCATCTCAGAAGAAACATCAGATCAAGCAAAAGTCACAAAGGGTTTGAACATATTAAAGAAAAATCAGCTAAGTGCTTCTGCGAAATCCGTCAAAAAACAAATAGCTGACACGTTTAAAATCACAACCGAATCTCTGCTTGATCAAACGAAAGTCAATCAGGCACTCACGTTTTTCAAATCGAATCATATATCAGTAGCAAGCCAGAAAACCGGTCAGACAGCTGCGAGCAGCTATCAAATCACAACTGAAGCTATCATCAGCCAAGAAGAGATTGACCGCGTTTTAACATTTTTCAAACAAAATCATATCGCAGTCACAACATCAAAAACAGGCCAGACTGCATATACACAATACAAAATCGTGACAACACAGCTTAGCAGCAAAACCGCATTGAACAATGGGTTAACCTATCTTAAATCGAAAAGTGTAACCCCGAGCTATACAACGAAAAGCAATACGTTTTATAAAATCAGCGTAAATGAGCAGTTCACAGGCAATGATACAGCTGCTGCGGCATCAACGAAGCTAAAACAATTATACGGATGGACATCATCTATCGTGAAGATCAAAAACGGCCCGCAAATCATGAAAACAAACTACAATCTCTCGCTTCGTGATATGGTCCAAAAACAAATGACAGTAAGTCCGCAAACAGACGGAGCGGCTTACGTATCGCTCACGTACATTAATACAGCAACATCAACTGTTACGGCTGATGTACTAAATATCCGGTCAACGCCGGAAGTCAGCCCGACAAACGTGATCGGCCAATTTAAAAAAGGCGATAAAGTGAAAATCATCGGACAGATAAACGGCTGGGCTAAGATCAATTTGGGCTGGCGAAACGCAAGCAGTGATGAAGTAGTTCAATACGTGGATCCAAATAACTTTACCAGAGACAGCAAATACTACTTCCAATTTCTCAAGCTGTCACAGACAGCGGGCCTCAGCGTTACTGAGGTCAATCAGAAAGTGCTTGCGGGTAAAGGCATCCTGACAGGGAGAGCAAAGGCATTTATCGATGCCGCCAATCAATATAGCATCAACGAACTGTATTTAATCTCACACGCTCTTCTTGAAACAGGAAACGGGACATCCGCCCTAGCCAATGGATTAACCTATAACGGAAAAAAAGTATACAACATGTATGGAATTGGAGCATACGACAGCAATCCGAATTACTACGGAGCCAAATATGCGTACGAGCAGGGCTGGTTCACACCAGAAGCGGCCATTATCGGCGGAGCTAAATTCATAGGCTCATCGTATATCCACAACACAGCTTACAATCAGGACACACTGTACAAAATGAGATGGTCAGCTACAGCGACACATCAATACGCAACAGACATCGGCTGGGCGTACAAACAAGTAAACCGCATGTACAGCCTGTATTCATTGCTGGACGGCTATACACTTTACTTTGATGTTCCGGAATATCGATAAAAAACTTAGAAAGTTGCAAATAGGCTGTAGCTATTTAATAGCTACAGCCTATTTGTTTATCACACCTCAATCTTGTCCGCAACAATCATAAAAATACTCATTCTTGAAGCATTTGAGATGGCTGCATCATCGGGTCTGATTTTTGTACTCCCTTTCATAAAACCTATTTCAAGCACATTTGATTTTTCTCCGCCGGCAAAATACCAGGATCCCATTCGGATATCCTTTTGTTTTAAGCGGAAATCTCCTTCTATCGATTGATGCAGTAAACTAATATAGCGTTCATTTAATGTGACTTGCAAGTTTCCATCTGCATTGATAGTAATATTTCGGACTAAATTTGATGTGTAAGATGGTAAATAACCTGAAGTCGGAACCATCCATTTTTTGTTTTGAGCATTATACTCTAAAATGAAGGTTTGCATAAATGGTTGAAATCTTTCTGGAGGTGTATCTTGGTGCCCCACGGTTTTTAATAAAGGGGATCGAAGCATAGGTACATGATTCATGAAGTTTTCATAAGAATGGTATGCATAAATTCTGCTTATACGATTTCCTTCTTTTCCACTTGTAATTCCCACCATTAATGATTTTGCCCCAGTTTCAGGATTGGTGTACATACAGATCCCTTCCGGTTCACGGAAGTTATTCTCATATCTGGTGGACAAGTCTTTGCCAACAGTAATTTCTTTTTGCAGCACTATTTTATTATCGGAATCAAATACAGTTATGAGATTCGGATAGCTTTTGCTGTTTGTATCTCCTGTATACCAATATAAATAACCGTCATCTAAAAAGAAACCTTGTAAATAATGAAGTTCGTCAGGAATGTTAATAGTATAAAGAGGATTGTTTTTATTTGCTATTGCATCGTCCAGGTTAAAGATTGTCACCCACTGTTTATTATTATTATTTTTTGTATCGTATTGTCTAATTGCCAACTGTCTATTCTTCATATCAAGAGCAGGTGTAACCCTATGATCGAAAGGCATATTCGAGAATCGCTGAAGTTCTTTAGAATTTTCATCTAAAGTCGCGCCTGCTTTATATGGGAAACAAACTAATTCACTTTTATCTGTTTCGTTTGGTTTATCGTATAGAGACCAAATATAAATGGTGCCATTACGGTTTTCAATTCCAATATTTGTACCATGACCTCCATGTTTCAACAGCATGCTGTCTAATTGTAAACCTTCAAGAGATAGACGAGTTATGCGATAGCTTTGGGTGTTGTCTTTTCCTAATCCACTTGCGACTTGGGTTGTATAAATTTGGTGGTTTTTCTCATCGAAATTGAATGATTGAAGTACGGTTTTGTCTGCTACACGTAGTTCAGTAAATAATTTTGGTGTGATGTTGGTGAAATCAAACAGTTCTTTTTTTCTCATAAATTTACCACCTCTATTATTATTTGCTGCCATAAGCAACTAATTACATTAAAGCAAACATACGTTCGGTAGTCAAGAGAAAAAAGAACACTTGTTCTGTTTTGAACAAGTGTCATCATTTAGCTTATTAAATTTTCGATGAAATTCAATAAATTTTGGCTTGAATTCCCATCAGAATACTTATTCCATCTATCGGAAAAAACTTTTATTTTGGAATAATTAAATGGGGTTTGAATTTCATTTATTAATGATTCACTGTCATAGCAGGCTCTTCCAGGTATTATGGAAAGATAATTATCAACCAATCCCCGCTTCTGTTGATAAAGTTTTAAATCGTAAGTATAAAAAAGAATGGGTTTATTTAAAATCGAAAATTCAAAGGGAACAGAAGAATAGTCAGTGATTAATATGTCTGCAGCCATGAGTAGATCAAACAAGGCATAGTTAGAAACATCTTTAATATAATCACTGGAATATTTAATATCAATATTGTTCTGAATGGCGGGATGCAGCTTAACAAATAAAACATATTCTTCTTTTAACTGATGAATTAATTGTTCTTCTGTAAAAGGCAATTGAATTGATTGCATATTATAATCTCTAAACGTCGGTGCATAGAGGATTATTTTTTTTCTTTGTATGTTTAGAGTATCTGAAATTTTTTTCTTGTTTTCTCGGTAATAAGGGTCTGTTAAAGGTACACCTATTTTTAATAATTGGTTATCCTTTATTCCAAATGATTTCTTGAAGATATTTGCCATCCCTTCTGAGCCAACAGTTAAATAATCATACGAACTGTATACTTTTTGGAACCTTTTAATATCAGTTTTCGTCCGTTGCATGTTTGTAATGTCTTCCAAACCAAATTTTTTGAGTGAGCCATTTGCGTGCCATACTTGGATACATTTCGTTTGCTTCCGCTTATTTAACACACTTGTTAATAGAAAGTAATTATCTGTTATGATCACTTTACTGTTAAACATTAGGTATACAGCTTTAATGAGATGGATAGGGTTTTTTTCTTGTAATAAATATGCATCTACATTCGGGAAGCTCTCGGCAATAGCAGAGGCCTGCTGGGTATACAGGATGTTAAGTTTATAAGAGTATTGTCCTTGTTCATATTCCTCAAGAATCGCTTTTGCGTTTGCTTCGAATGAGATCAGGAGGGTCACTTTGCTTTCAGGTTTCACCCATTGCAGAAAAAAGGCGATTGCTGATAAAAAATACAAATAGCAATTCGCCAGTAGTGATCTTATTTTCATTTTTATCATCCATTTATTTGAAAGTTTTCGTTTTTAAATCTGTTTTGTATGATCTTTTTCAGGCTTTGGATAGAAAGTTTTTTTGTTTTTTTCTTCTTTTAAAACCGTTAAAGCATATTTTGGGATGCTAAGCATTCTTTTCCATCGCCATGGATTCAAGATTAACCGGTAGAACCATTCTAAATTTAAACGTATCATCCAGGAAGGGGCCCGTTTGACATTACCGCTAAATACATCAAAGCTTCCTCCTAGACCTATAGATACGGCTTTAGGGAACAAGTGTCTGTAGTTATGAATGAATTTCTCTTGATGAGGATACCCTAAAGCTACGAATACCATGTCAGGATTTGCTCTTGCAATTTGTTTTGCCACTAGGGTGCGATCTTGAACATAACCGTCTGAATAACCTGCGATTTTAATGTTTGGGTATTCAGAAGAAATTTTGGATACAACACCTTTTATAACATCTTTCTTCGCACCGTACAGAAATATGCGTTTTTTCTTTTTGTTAGCAACGCCCAGAAGTTCTTTAAAAACATCGTAACCTGCGATTCGGGACTGAAGCCTGTTGTTAGTCAAACGTGACATCATGACTACACCGATCCCATCAGGCAAAATGAAGTTTGAAGAAGATAGTACATCAAAGTAGTCCCGATCTTTAATAGCTGCAAATGCAATTTCAGGGTTGACTGTGGAAATGACAGCACCAATCTTTTGATCAATATAATGTTGCTCTAGATAATTGATAAATGATGTTAAGTTACTGTTAACATAAGGAATATTGTGAATAGTCTCTGTTTGCATGTCTGGCTCCTCCTTCCTTTAAGATTCTATTTATATAGTTAAAAACCGAGAGTTTCTAAAAGCAAAATCAAGCTACCTTATATTTTAACATAAATCTTCAACAAAGGATTAACATTATCTTTACATTAAATTTAAATATGTTTCCAATTTTACAATTGAATGAACGAATGAACAACAGACCTTGGTGCCAATGGAGTCTGAGTGTAATTACATATTTTGGAATGTTTTTCTCCTCATGAGTACTTAACCTTTTTTAGGCGGTATGCTATAATTAATGATCAGTGAAGACATAAGAGAAATATGTCGATATAAGGAATACAAACAGGTTTTTTAGAATTTAATCGCTAACGTCAGTAGTGTTTTTAATAGTGTTTAACATTAGGAAGGAGCGTTTCTTTAAATGAAAAAAGTTATCACATATGGAACTTTTGATTTACTGCATTGGGGCCACATTAAATTGCTTGAGCGTGCAAAGCAGCTTGGTGATTATTTAGTTGTTGCTATTTCAACGGATGAATTCAATTTACAAAAGCAAAAAAAAGCTTATCACAGCTATGAGCACCGTAAATTAATTTTAGAAACCATTCGATATGTGGACGAAGTAATTCCTGAAAAGAATTGGGAGCAAAAAAAGCAAGATATTATTGATCATAATATTGATGTTTTTGTTATGGGGGATGACTGGGAAGGTAAATTTGACTTTCTCAAAGATCAGTGTGAGGTTGTTTACCTCCCAAGAACAGAAGGCATCTCTACAACAAAGATCAAAGAGGAAATTGCTGGTTTATAATTTAGGATCCTGATATCATTGGTTCAATATCTAATTAAAGTACTTCTTATTGAAATAAGAAGTACTTTTTGATGCTTACATTGGTTTTTGTGACTAAAGTATCCGGGTAGATATAAATTTCAATGATCATATATTCTAGATGCCGAAAGGGAGTAAAAAATTGTCTTTACATGCGGTGAGTGAATCTAATATAAAACAAATTCCTGACATGGATTATTATTTTATCTCTGGTGGACTGCCAAGTAATTATGGCGGTCTGACGAAATCATTATTATTGCGTTCAAAATTATTTGGAGAAGAGTGTAACCAAAACACCTTTTTCTTAACGTTTCGTTTTGATTTAGAGTTGTCTTCAAAAATTGATGAATTGTACAGCAACGGTAAGATTGATAAAAAATTCACAAGTGTTATTAATCTATTCGATGATTTTTTAAGTGTTAGAACAAATGGGAAAAGATCATACGAAGAAAGGATAGGCCTTGACCAGATAAAAAAGCAAGTTGGAATGGGAAAATTTTCAAAAACTGTGTCGAGATTGTTTGGTAAGAAGAACAATGAAATGTCTGTAGTTTACTACGGAGATGGAGAAACTATCCGGTACGTCGACTATTGGAATGATAAAAACCAGCTCATAAAGAGAGAGGAATATACGAAGAACGGAAACTTAGTTCTCGTTACTCATTATGATGTGCAGCTAAACAAGATGTATCTGCAGGAATATATTAATGACCAAAATCAAGTATATTTAGACAAACTCTATGTATGGAACAATGAAGAAAAAGATGTTCAATTATCTCATATTATTTGGTACTCCCTTGAGGGTGAGATAAAAGTAAAAGATGAATCGGAACTGCGTCAATATTGGATAGAATATCTGCAAAAACAAAATGATAAACCTAAGTTGTTTTTAGTGGACAGCAGACCGCAAGACAAACATGTCTTTAAAGTGAAAAAATCACCTTCTTCCTATTATGGAGCAATTATTCATAACAAGCATTACGGCAGCAATAAATATCAAATTAAGGGTCGCTATAAAGAAGTATTTAGTCAGATGTATAATTTGGATGCTGTCTTTTTTATAACTGAGGAGCAGCTAGAAGATTTTAAATTGATTTCAGGGGAACAAGAGACGTTTTTCTTTACTCCGCATACAATTGATAAGCCTCTTGATCCCGCTGTATTGAATGTGCCGAGTGAAAAATACAAAGTTGTCATTATTTCAAGACTTGCATCTATGAAAAATCTGATACATGCAGTAAAAGCATTTAGTTTAGTCGTGAAAGAAATTCCTGAAGCAAAACTTGATATATTCGGATCGGGTGAAGATTTCGAAAAAATAAAAAAAGAAATTGAAGATACCAAACTGCAGAACAATGTCTTTTTGAAAGGCTATACGGATAACCCTGACTCAGAGTTTCAAAAAGCTTGGCTAACCATTTCAACCTCTCATTTTGAAGGGTTCGGTCTATCAAATATGGAGGCACTGAGCAATGGATGTCCAGTTGTAACATACGATTATGATTACGGAGCAAGGAGCTTAGTTACTAACGGAGCAAATGGATATGTCATTGAACAGTATAATATAGAGAAATTGGGTCAAGCTATTATCTCTTTGATGAAAGATGAAAGTACTCATCAAAAATTTTCAGAACAAGCTTTTAAAATGGCTGAAAAATATTCAAGACCCAACTATATTGAAAATTGGGCTTTTGCTCTTAATCAGATGATTGAGGTGCGAATAGAAAGAGAGAAGTTCTCTAAAAAGGTTGGAAAAAAAGATCCTTCTATTAGTTCCTATACTGAGGATTTTGATAAAACTAAAATAGAAATTGACATTGAGAATTTTGATCATAATGATATTAAAAAAATACGTTTAGTGGGCTTGGACAGAAAGAATAAGGCTGAAATTATTTCAACAAACTTACAAAATGATCAACTGTTTGTAATTGATCTCGAAAAAGATGTAAATATTGAAAAGATAGCTGCTAATAAAACCCAAGTTATTGATTTTTATATTGTTTTCAATGCAAATGGCCATATTAAAACAATGCGAAGACTTTCGAGTGAAGAAACAAAATTGTCAGGAAACAGTATAGATACTAATAATGGCTATAGAGTAGAGCCCTATACAACAGTTAAAGGCAATTTCTCTTGGAGGGTCACGGAAATAAAAGGGAGTTAATATTTTGGGTAATGTCCTTAGTAGTTGACACTAATAAAAGGAAGCAAAAAGGAAAGAGCTTTTATACAGAGGAGCAGAAAAAAGTAATGATTGAAAACACTGTGATTAAATGTATTTTGAAAAGCTTGAAAAACAATTTAGGAAGTCTTGAATTGTTAATCTCAATTGATTCAGAACACCAATTTTTAGAGGATTACCAGTTATTTTTAAAGCTGAAAGAGAGACGTTCAGGAACGGAATCTGAATTTCCGCTTCAAAACACTGGCTCATTAGAGTATAAAACTGAGATAAATGCTCATGTTTTGCCTATGCCTGTTGAAATGGGACAAACATATGATTTTTATGTCGAATTTCGAAAAAAATATGAAGATGCGGAGCAGGAACCACTCTTGAAGCGTCTTTCTGCTGAAGTAAATTCAATTGAGCGCGCCTTTCATGTCGATCAAACCACAGAACTTTTGATTTTACCTTATACAACTGATAAAGGCAACTTTTCTATTAAGGTGAAAAGAGAGGCCAAAATCATCAGATTTGATCAAATCGAGATTAGCTCTGAAGAAATAAGCATAACAGGTTATGCGGGATACCTGAGTTCCGAAAATCAATATCGGATAAAAAACTTGAACCTTATTTTAAAAAAGGGTGGAGAAACACCTATTGAGGAAAAATTTCCAATCAAGCTAGATAGAAAAACACATGGCCTTGAAAACATGAGAGCAGATGGTTTTGTTCCGGAACTGTATGATTTTGAAGTGAAAGTGCCTTTGAAAGAAATTCCTTTCTCAAATGAAAAACGTTATGTTTATCGTCTTTTTATGGAGTATATATGCAATGACGATAAAGGAACGGATATTCAGTTCAACAGCACTGCTCTTGTTTTAGGAGATCGAAAAAACAAATTAAAAGGATTAGTAAGTATTATTAAAACAAACAACGCACCAGTTCGTTATGAAGTCTTTAAGAAAAAGAAAAAGCAGACTCTAGGTATCAGAGTAAACGACTATAGCCTGAAAACAAGGATGAAATACTTTATTAAAGGAAAGAAGAAGAGATTAGTATCAAAATTAAAAAAGATCACAAAAATGAGAAACAAGTTAATCACTAAAACATACAAATCTCTATTCATGATGGCTAGCAGAATGCCAGTTAAAAGGAAAACAGTCATTTTTGAAAGTTTTAATGGGAAACAATACAGTTGTAATCCGAGAGCGATTTACGAATATATGCGGGAAAACCACCCTGAGTATAAAATGTATTGGAGTGTAAATAAACAATATTCAGCGCCTTTTGACGAAAAGGGAATTCCTTACATTAATCGCCTCTCATTAAAATGGCTCTTCGCTATGGCAAGAGCTGAGTATTGGGTTGTTAACAGCCGGCTTCCATTATGGATTCCGAAACCTAGTCATACAACATATTTACAAACATGGCATGGCACGCCTTTAAAAAGACTTGCAATGGATATGGAAGAAGTCCATATGCCTGGTACAAACACTAAAAAATATAAAAGGAATTTTATCAAGGAAGCTTCTAATTGGGATTACTTGATTTCCCCAAATGGTTATTCAACTGAGATCTTTACACGGGCGTTTCAGTTTAACAAGACAATGATTGAATCTGGATATCCTAGAAATGATTTTCTTCATAATGATAATAATGAGGAAACAATATCATTGATAAAGAGTAGGTTAAATATTCCTCGTGATAAAAAGGTTATTTTATATGCCCCTACATGGAGAGATGATCAGTTTTATGCAAAAGGGCGTTATAAGTTCGATCTCGATTTAGATTTGCATCAACTTAGACAAGAGCTTGGAAATGAATATATCGTAATCTTAAGAATGCATTATCTGGTAGCTGAGAATTTTGATTTAGGTCCTTTTGAAGGATTTGCATATGATTTTTCTGCTTATGAGGATATTCGAGAATTGTATATGGTTTCTGATTTGCTGATTACTGATTATTCTTCAGTATTCTTTGATTTTGCAAATTTAAAACGGCCAATGCTATTCTTTGTCCCTGACATCGAGACCTACCGGGATAAGTTGCGTGGTTTCTACTTTGATTTTGAAAAAGAAGCTCCTGGTCCTTTGGTAAAAACTACTGAAGAAACGATTGAGGCTATCAAGCAGATCTCATCGCCTGATTATAAGCTTCCGGTTTCTTTTGGTCCTTTCTATGATAAGTTTTGCTATTTAGAGTCAGGACGTTCATCTGAAAAGGTTGTTAATACTGTATTTAAAGCTGAATAATTTAGGTTATTTTATAAAATGTATAGCTGTCGATATTTCGGCAGCTTTTTAGATACTTGTTGAGAAGTGAAAAAAAATGCAGGATCTGTTACAATAATCAGCGGTGCTTTCAAATTTTTAAACAGAAAGATTCCCAAAAACAATTAAGTCTAAGGAAGATAAAAAATGAATGATCTGTTGCGTATACTCAGAGAGCAAATAACGTCATTTCCTTTAATTTTAAGATTGGCGGCTTATGAAACCAAGTCTAAATATCAAATGAATTATTTAGGTGTCTTATGGCAGTTCTTAAATCCGCTTATCCAAATGCTGGCCTACTGGTTCGTATTTGGTATGGGGATTAGAAAGGGCGGTCCTGTGACAACCGGAGCGGGCGAAGTGCCTTTTATTATTTGGATGCTGGCAGGATTAATCCCATGGTTTTTCATCAGTCCAACTATACTTGATGGATCAAATAGTGTATTTAAGCGCATTAATATGGTGGCTAAAATGAACTTCCCGATTAGTTCTCTACCGTCCGTGGCCATTGCATCTAACTTATTTAGTTATATGATCATGATGGTGATTTATATCATTGTACTCCTAGTTAATGGTGTGTTCCCGAGTGTGCATTGGTTACAATATATTTATTACTTCATCTGTATGATTGCTTTTATGTTTTCGTTTAGTTTGTTTAACTCAACGATCAGTGTGCTGATTAGAGATTATCAATTTTTGCTGCAGGCCGTAACAAGACTTTTGTTTTTCTTGTTGCCAATTTTTTGGGATGTTAATGCGAAACTCGGTCAAAGCCACCCCGAATTAGTGCCTGTTCTGAAGTTGAATCCACTATTCTATATTATTGAAGGATTCCGGAACAGCTTCTTAGATGGAGCATGGTTTTTCCATGACATGAAGTACACGCTGTACTTTTGGTTGTTCACATTTCTTTTATTGTTAGTAGGTTCTATCCTGCATATGAAATTCAGAGACAAGTTTGTTGACTTTCTTTAATACGTAAGGAGATTGTACGATGAAACTAAAAGTTTCGTTTCGAAATGTTTCAAAGCAGTATCATTTGTATAAAAAACAATCAGACAAGATTAAAGGATTGTTTTTTCCGGCTAAGGATAATGGTTTTTTTGCTGTGCGGAATGTCTCCTTCGACGTGTATGAAGGGGAGACAATCGGCTTTGTAGGAATAAACGGGTCAGGAAAATCGACCATGTCTAACCTGCTGGCTAAAATTATTCCGCCGACCAGCGGTGAAATTGAAATGAACGGCCAGCCGTCGCTGATTGCGATTTCGGCCGGTTTAAATAACCAATTGACGGGCCGGGACAATGTCCGGCTCAAGTGTTTGATGATGGGGTTAACCAACAAAGAAATTGACGAGATGTATGACAGTATCGTGGAATTTGCTGAGATTGGCGATTTTATTGATCAGCCGGTTAAAAACTATTCCAGCGGGATGAAATCGCGTCTCGGTTTCGCGATCTCCGTTCATATTGACCCTGACATTTTAATTATTGACGAAGCTCTTTCTGTAGGGGACCAAACGTTTTATCAGAAGTGTGTGGACAGAATAAATGAGTTTAAAAAGCAAGGAAAAACGATTTTCTTTGTCAGCCACTCGATCGGCCAGATTGAAAAGATGTGTGACCGCGTCGCTTGGATGCACTACGGCGAGCTTCGTATGTTTGATGAAACAAAAACCGTTGTTAAAGAGTACAAAGCATTTATCGACTGGTTTAATAAGCTGTCTAAAAAAGAAAAAGAAACATATAAAAAGGAGCAAACGGAAGAGCGGAAGAAAGAAGATCCTGAAGCGCTTGACCGTCTCCGCAAAAAAAAGAAAAAGCCAAAATCACTGGCTAATGCTGTTCAAATTGCTATTTTGTCTATTCTGACTGTCTTCATGGCTGGAACGATGTTCGTTAATGCCCCGCTTCGTACAATTGCTTCGTTTGGCGCTATTCCGCAAAATGAAGTGAAAAACCATCATGGCGATGCAAAGGGCAAGTCAGAGGAACGCTTAACCACAATCAATAAGCAAGGGTTTATAGCAAATGAAAAAGCGGCTGCTTATAAGGATCAGGGTTTGAAACAGAAGGCTGACGTTACACTGCCATTCGGTACAGAGGTGACGGTAGCTGCAAAAGGCAAACAAGCAGCGAAAATACAGTTTAACGGACAATCTTATTTTGTGAAGAAGAGGGCTGTTGCAACAAACGTGAAACATGCTGAATTGCGTGCTGCTGCATTTACGTCTTATGTCTCGCAAAACGCAGCATCTTCCTATGAATACTTTCTGAAATTCCTGGGAGACAGCAGAACCAGCATTCAATCCAAATTGAATGGATATACTGAAGGGGATACGGCTGACGGCAGAAAAACGTTAGATTTTGATTATGAAAAAATCAGCTATGTGCTGGAGAATGATAAAGCAACAGAGCTTATTTTTCATAACATTTCTCCTATCAACCCGGCGTCACTATCCTTAAGTGATAGCAATGTATTGTATGACAGCAGCAAGAAGCGTTTTCTTGTGAATACAGATGATCAGGTTTTTGCAGTTGATAATGAAGAGCATACACTGACTTTGATGTTGAAATAAAAAAAGGCTATTGGATGAATGTCCAATAGCCTTTTTGTTTAGATTTCTTCTTTGTTTAGTAAACCTTCCATAAATGGAACGAGCTGATCGCGAAGTTCTTTATCCTGCATCGCAAATTCTAGAGTTGTTGTGATAAAGCCGAGCTTTTCACCAACATCATAACGCTTGCCTTCAAAATCGTAAGCAAACACTCTTTGAATTTCATTCAGTTTTTGAATGGCGTCTGTGAGCTGAATTTCTCCGCCAGCGCCAACCTGCTGCTCTTCTAAATACATGAAGATCTCAGGCGTGAATACGTAACGGCCTAAGATGGCAAGATTAGAAGGTGCTGTGCCTTTAGGCGGTTTTTCAACGAAGTTTTTCACCTGATAACGGCGGCCTTCACTTGTCAGCGGGGCGATGATGCCATAACAGTGTGTTTCATCTTCAGGCACTTGCTGAACACCGATAATAGAAGAAAGTGTTCTTTCATATTCATCCGTTAATTGGCGCAACCCTAGTGTGTCAGCCTGAACAATATCGTCTCCAAGCAGAACCGCAAACGGCTCATCGCCGATAAAGTTAGGCGCGAACCAGACAGCATGTCCAAGACCTTTAGGTTCTTTTTGGAGGATATAGTGAAAGAAACTTATCACTTTTTTCAGAAGTGTTCAGTTTTTCCTTTATCTAATTGATTTTCGTTTATATCATATCAACCCTCCTTTTCATCTATATATCTCCATATGTAATTCGTAGTTTAGATAAAGTCCCTTAGCCTGATAAAGACTTCACTAAAATTTTACCACGAAAATTTTTAGGAACTACGTATTACAATTCCTTCACGTTTTGACGATGAAGTAATATGAGGAGGGCGTACAAAATAAATGACGCAGCAGAAAGAAAATCATTACACTTGAAAACGCGACAAAAAGAATTGACTCTTCCGGAATAGAAAACTTGTTGTAATGAGTATAGATAAGATATCAGATCTGTAAAAAATACACATCAATGCAACGATATTGTCAAAAAGTGCTGAGGATTTACATTTTTAAAGAGTCTTAACTTTTATAGGAACATATGCTATTATTGTTTATTATTAATGGAACGTAAAAAATATGTCGAAATGATAAACAATCAGTTAAGGATTTTTGTTTTTTCTGGCACGCTAAGTTGGAAAAGGTTGGAAGGTGATGTTATCTAATGAAGAAAGTGATACGTACGGAATGTTTGATTTATTTCACTATGGACATATGAAGCTACTGGAAAGAGCAAAAGAACCTGGGATTACTTAATCGTACGATTGTCTACAAAGGAATACTATGAGGCCATTTACCTTACAAGAATAGCAGGCATTTCAACTACCCAAATCAGAAAAGATATGGCTAGTTTATAGAAGCACTAACTAAAAGAGGCTTGAAGTAAATTCAGTTGCTTCTTTTTTTCTTGTTTGCGTAAATATTAATCTTCACTCTTTAAGGAGTTCACTGATGAAATTTTTATTATAACCAATTGCAGAAGTTTACTAGTTAGAGTTTATTCAGTTTTGTTTAAAATTTTTGTCCTTCTGCCAAGAAACAATAAATTAATTTTATTTGAAAGCTATTCTGGAAACAGTTTAGCTACAATCCCCTACCAATTTACGAATATCTGCTATAAAAAGGTTTTCTCTTAAGTGGATTTGGTACATGGCTGCAGCTAAATATAGAATTGAAAACAGCTTGCTGCCTTTATGGATTCCAAAACCCTAAAACACATTGTATGTGCAAACGTGGATCGGCACTCTGTAAAAAACTAGATAATGATATGGCGAAGTGCACATGCTCGGAACCACAACTGAAAAGGTATAAACAGAATTTCTACAGGAAGCCAAAAAACGGGGTTATTTAATTTCACTAATGCTTACTCGACTAAACTTTCATACGTGCATTTCAAAAAGGAAATTTTGAAAACTGGTTATTCGAGAAATGACATTCTACATTATCAAATAAGGAATTAAAGAAAAATAATTTTATATGCACCAACTTTGCGGGATAATGAATTTTAAGAAAGCTGGCCAGTATAAATTTAACTTTAATTTGATTAGAGGAAATGAAGAGGAAACCTTGGAGACTCTATGGTTATTCTTGTAAGAATGGTATTATCCAGTTTCAGAACAATTTAATTAGGGAAATATAAATATTTTGTGAACGATGTTTCTTTAAATAAAGATATTCGAGATTTATATTTAATTAGTGATTTATTGATTATGGATTATTCTTCTGTCTTTTTTGATAATATGAATTTTTAAAAAAACCTTGTATTTTTTGTGTATGATCTCCCGGCTTATAGAGACTGTATCAGAGGTTTTTACTTTAATTTTCAGCAAAAAACGCCAGGAAACTTGCTTCAAACAAGTGAAGAACTTATAGATACGGTAAAAGAGTTGTTACATAATCCTTATATAGATCATAACTATGAGGATTTTTATAATAAATTTTGTAATTTAGAAGAGGCAAGGCTTCTAAAAGAGTAATTGAAACGATCCTTTAACTTCTAAATAAAGAGGTACAAACATGTTTTCTATAATTATACCAATATATAATTCTGAAAATTATTTAAGATATTCAATAGAGAGTGTCCTTAACCAGTCAATTGGATTTAAGGAAAATATAGAACTGATATTAATAGATGATGGTAGTGTTGACAGCAGTCCTCAAATTTGTGAATCCTTTAAAAATCTATATCCTAATAATATTAAAATCATGAAAATTGAAAACTCTGGACCTTCTGCTGCAAGAAATTGTGGATTATCAAATGTAAGCGAAAGATCTAAATTTATTGGTTTTCTTGATTCTGACGATGCATTCTCTCAAAATGCGCTGCAAAGTGTTTATGATTTTTTTTGTGATTCCGAACATGTAAATATTGCGGTATTACCTGTTTATTACACAGGTGAAAAAGAAGGGGGACATAAATTAAATAATAGATTTGAAAAAGGAACAAGAGTTATAAATATTCTCAACGATTATAAAGCTATTCATTTTTATATTGGCGGCACTTTTTACAGAAGACATACACTAACTAGTACCGTCCTTTTTGATGAATCTATAAAGTTTTGGGAAGACGCTATCTTTTTTAACCAGTTATTACTGAAAGAAAAAAGATACGGAGCAGTTGCAGAAGGAAAGTATTTTTATAGAAAACGGAAAGAACAGGATTCTTTAGTTGATCGTTCATGGTTTAACAAAAAAAGGTACACATATTTGTTGAATGAATGTTACATGACTTTGTTGATGGATTCATTCAACAAATATGATATAGTTTTGCCTTATTTGCAATTTTTAATTGTATATCATATAAAACTGTTTTTATATCCGAACTATAGAGATGTTTATAAGTCTGTTTTAGATCAACAAGAACAAAGAGTTTTTGTTGATGATTTTATTAAAGTTTTAAAATTTATTGACCCGCAATTTATAAAAGAACAAGATATGCCGATGTACTATAAAGAATTTATGTTTCACTTATTAAAAGAAAATACAGAAGCTCTTGAAAATATAAAAAAAGAAAGAGTACTGCATAGTTCATGTACTGTTACTTCGGCAAAAATAAAAGGGCTTAGACTTGAATTAACAGGGCACTTTATTAACCAGTATTATGAGATGAAAGAAAATGACAGAATATATATAAAATATTTTAAAAGATTAAAAAAATGCAAACGAAAAGAACTGAAAAAAACAATTGAAGTATGGGGATATAAATTAAGAGATTTTAGATATGCTGGTTTTGTTGTCGAAATACCGATTTGGGCCTTTGCATTTGACTTTGTACTAAAAACACCAAATGATTCTTTAGAACTTAACCATGTGAACATTTTTAAAAGTTTGCTTACAAGGGTTTTTAAAAAAAGGTAAGGAATGCTTTTCATACATTTTACTAAATTAAAATTGTTTTGCAAAAATTAGTACTCTCTTGTTTCTTACTTTTATTTACCCGAATTCTTATTCATATAAACATTATGTTAGGAGTAATCTTTTATGAACGAAAAAAGTTTTAACTATGATTTCAGTGTTATAATGCCGATTTATAATGTTGAGTTGTATCTCACTGAAGCTATAGAAAGTATCATTAACCAAACTGTTGGTTTTGAGAATATTCAGTTAATACTGGTGAATGATGATAGCCCCGATAAAAGTGAAATCATTTGTAAAGAATATGCTCAGAAATATCCCAATAACATTGTCTATGCAAAGAAACAGAATGGCGGAGTGAGCAGTGCTCGAAATTATGGTTTAAAGTATGCTGAAGGTAGATATATTCAATTTTTGGATCCGGATGATTTAGTTTCAGAAGGAACATTCGAAAATGTTTTAAACTTCTTTGACGAACATAAGAATGAAATTGATATTGTAGCAATCCCTATTTTTTTTGCAGAAGGAAGAACTGGAGAACATAATCTAAATAATAAGTTTTCTTCTACAAGAATTTTGGATGTAGAAAAAGAACCGCATCATATATTAACTCATTGTTGTTCTACATTTATAAAAAAAGATGCCTTGAAAAATATCAGGTTTGATGAAAATTGTAAAATAGGTGAAGATGCCAAACTAGTTAATTTAATCATATCGCAAAAGAAAAAGTATGGTCTGGTTAAAGAGGCAAAATACCATTATAGAGTTAGAGAAGATGGATCATCTGCCATGCAGACTGCTAAAGCAAATAAGAATTGGTTTAACCATTCACTTATCACTTTCTCAAAGAATTTAATCGATATTATAAAAAATCATGAACAGAAAATACCTTTATTTCTTCAATATATGGTTATGCATGATTTGAAGTGGAAATTATTGATTAAGGATATCAGTGAAACACCTTTAGACGAAAATGAATACAGTGAATTTTTAACATTGATTCGAGAAGTATTGTCGTATATTGACGACGATGTCATCATTGAAACAAAAAGTGTCAGCCATTTCTATTTATATCATGCTTTAAAAATAAAGCACGGTGAAAATTATAGTAGGTATGTATATGAAAGAGAAACTGAACAGGATTATTATTTATACAGAGAAGGTAAAATTGTTTCGAAATTATCGGATCAAACTTTAACTATTGAAATTTTAGAAGAAAATGAGGATTCCATTCACATAGAAGGCTTTTGGAGCTCGCTGTTTAATTCTAAAGGTTTTAAGTTTTATGCTAAAATTGGCGAAACAAAAATAAAAGCAAAGAATATAAAAAGACAGCATAATGATTATATAAGTTTAGGAGAAGTAATAAAAAAATATCCCGGTTTTTCAATAGATATTCCCAAAGGTCATCTAGCAGATAATCATCATATTGAGTTTTTTATAACTAAGGGTAAAAAAAGGAAGTTGACAAAACTTCGTTTTTTCAAGTATTCAGGTTTGTCAAACGATTTATATAATACTTATGTGGCTAAAAAAGATTATATTTTTTATTATAATTATAAAAAATTAATGTTCAAAAAAAACAATTTTAAAAATAGATTTATAAAAGAGTTTCGTTTCTTAAAATCCCTACATAAATCAGGGGAAAAATCAAAAAAACGAAAATCAGCGATTAAGAAGGCACTGATGGCAAGAATGGTACACCATGTTTTCACTATTTTTAATAGAAAACCAGTATGGTTATTCATAGACAGACAAGACAAAGCTGATGATAATGCCGAGCACCTCTTTAAATATGCAATCAACAAGAATGATGGGGTAAAAAAATACTTTATAATAAAAAAAGATAGCAAGGATTACGACAGAATCAAAAAATATGGAAAGGTCATACCATACAGATCTTTTAGACATAAAATTTTAACCTTATCCTCTTCCAAAGTAATATCGACACATGCAGATATATGGGTTGTAAATCCATTTTTTAATATGGAGATTTATTTTAGAGATTTATTTAACTTTGAGTTTATCTTTTTACAGCACGGAATAACAATGGCAGATCATTCTGAATGGTTAAACAAATACAACAAGAATATCAAATTATTAGTCACTTCTGCCAAACCTGAATATCGGTCTATTGTGAAAGGGAATTACAACTATAAAAAAGAGAATATTTTGTTGGGTGGATTTCCGAGATACGATAATCTTAAGAAGAGTGAGGGAGAAAAGCAACTTCTAATAATGCCGACTTGGAGAAAAGATATTGTATTACCGAAAGATCAGGCAAAAGGAGTAAGACCGTACAACCCGAAATTTAAAGATAGTGAATATTTTTCTAGGTATAATGCTTTGATTAATGATGAACGGCTAATCGAATTTGCTAAGAAAAATAATTATAAAATAACTTTTTTTCCTCACCCAGATATTCAGCAACAGATTGTAGACTTTGAAAAGCATGACTATGTGGAATTTGCCGACTATAACAGCAGCTATCAAATGCTATTTAATTCTTCTAATATAATGATTACTGATTTTTCATCTGTTGCGTTTGATTTTGCATATGAGAAAAAACCTGTTATTTATTATCAATACGAAAAGTCATACCATTTTAAACTTGATTATTATGATTATAAAAAAATGGGGTTTGGTGATGTATTAGAAAATCATAATAGCTTAGTGGATAAAGTTATCTATTATATGAAAAACAATAGTCGTATGGAAGATAAGTATAGAAAAAGAGTAGATAACTTTTTTGCATATACTGATAAAAATAATAGGAATCGTATTTATAATGCTATTTTGGAATTAGATAATAATAAAGTTGCTGAATGAGGTTGGTTTGTTTTATATTGACACTTCAAATGTTGGGAGAAGTTCTGCGAGACTTCTCTTTACTTTTTAAAAGTGAAAAAAACTCAACATTTGTTACAATATTCACTGGTACTTTTAAATTTCTTTAACCGAAAGATCCAAAAAATCAATTATTTTGGTGTATTATGGCAGGTTTTAAATCCCCTTATTCTAATGATGGCGTACTGGTTTGTATTTGGGATGCGCAACAGTAAGCTGGTCATAACAGGTATCGGAGAAGTGCCTTTTATCGTTTGAATGCTGGCTGGTTTGATTCCGTGGTTTTCTATTAGCCCGACAATTCTTGATAAATCCAACAGCGTAGTTAAAGGGATTAATATGGTAGCCAAAATGAACTTTCCGACAGTTCACTGCCTTCTGTTGTAATTGCTTCAAATTTATTTAATTATTTTGTAATGCTGGTTGTTTAGTCATTGTTCTTTTAGCAAGTGGTGTTTACTTAGCTTGCATTGAATACAAGATATTTACTATTTAATCTGCATGTTTGTATTTATGTTTTCATTTAGTTTGTTTAACTCTACAATCAGTGTGTTTGTCTGGGATTATTAATTTTTGCGGCAGGCCGTTGATCAGGTCTTCGCAGTTGATAATGAAGAGCATACGCTGACTTTGATGTTGAAATAAAAAAAGGCTATTGGATGAATGTCCAATAGCCTTTTTGTTTAGATTTCTTCTTTGTTTAATAAGTTTTCCATAAATGGAACGAGCTGATCGCGAAGCTCTTTATCCTGCATCGCAAATTCTAGAGTTGTTGTGATAAAGCCGAGCTTTTCACCAACATCATAACGCTTGCCTTCAAAATCGTAAGCAAATACTCTTTGAATTTCATTCAGTTTTTGAATGGCGTCTGTGAGCTGAATTTCTCCGCCGGCGCCAACCTGCTGCTCTTCTAAATACATGAAGATCTCAGGCGTGAATACGTAACGGCCTAAGATGGCAAGATTAGAAGGTGCTGTGCCTTTAGGCGGTTTTTCAACGAAGTTTTTCACCTGATAACGGCGGCCTTCACTTGTCAGCGGGTCAATAATGCCGTAGCGGTGTGTTTCTTCTTCAGGCACCTGCTGAACACCGATAATAGAAGAGAGTGTTTTTTCATATTCATCCATTAATTGGCGCAACCCTGGTGTTTCAGCCTGAACAATATCGTCTCCAAGCAGTACCGCAAACGGCTCATCGCCGATAAAGTTGCGCGCGCACCAGACAGCATGTCCGAGACCTTTAGGTTCTTTTTGGCGGATATAGTGAATGTCAGCCAGGTTAGAAGCCTTTTTCACTTTTTCAAGCAGCTCAGTTTTTCCTTTTTCTTCTAGGTTTCTTTCAAGCTCAGGAGAGTAATCAAAATGATCCTCAATCGCACGCTTGCTTTTTCCTGTTACGATAATAATATCTTCAATACCGGCTTCAACAGCTTCTTCAATTATGTATTGAATGGTAGGTTTATCAACGATAGGAAGCATTTCTTTCGGCATTGCTTTCGTAGCCGGAAGAAAACGTGTTCCTAAGCCTGCTGCTGGAATTATGGCTTTACGTACTTTTTTCATTTAAAAGGCACCTTCCTTATGATCGAAAAAATTTATGGTTAAACTATTCACTATTTACCCTTTTCATTATGTTTTTACACATTTTTATGATATCGGATAAACCATTTTTAAACAAGCTTTATCCTTAATATTAAAAACTTATATCATTTTATTTGAATCAAGAATGAAATGATTTAAAATGATGCATTTTCATGTAGAATATGTAGTATGAATTTATTTACTATAGCAGAAAACCAGGTGACAAATATGAAAAAACTAAAAGTGATGACCGTTTTCGGGACCAGGCCTGAAGCAATCAAGATGGCACCGCTTGTGCTTGAATTGAAAAAATATCCTGAAATAGATTCCTATGTAACGGTAACTGCACAGCACAGACAGATGCTCGATCAGGTGTTAGATGCGTTTCACATCAAGCCTGACTTCGATTTGAACATTATGAAGGAGCGGCAGACACTGGCAGAGATTACGTCTAACGCACTTGTAAAATTGGATGAGTTGTTTAAAGATATCAAACCCGATATTGTGCTTGTCCATGGTGATACGACGACGACGTTTGCCGGAAGCCTAGCCGCTTTTTACCATCAAATTGCTGTCGGTCATGTGGAGGCGGGGCTCCGTACAGGGAATAAGTATTCCCCGTTTCCGGAAGAGCTCAATCGACAGATGACAGGGGCAATTGCTGATTTGCATTTTGCTCCGACAGGCCAGGCGAAAGACAATTTATTAAAAGAAAACAAAAAGGCCGACTCTATTTTTGTAACGGGCAATACAGCGATTGACGCACTCAACACAACGGTTAGGGATGGTTACTCACATCCTGTTCTCGATCAGGTGGGTGAGGATAAAATGATTCTCTTGACCGCTCACCGCCGGGAAAATTTGGGTGAGCCAATGGAAAACATGTTCAAGGCCATCCGCAGAATTGTAGGGGAATTTGAAGATGTACAAGTCGTTTACCCTGTGCACCTGAATCCTGTTGTCCGGGAAGCGGCTCAGAAGCATTTTGGTGATTCTGACAGAGTGCATCTGATTGAACCTTTAGAGGTGATTGATTTCCATAACTTTGCAGCGAAATCGCATTTTATATTGACAGATTCGGGCGGCGTGCAGGAGGAAGCCCCATCTCTCGGGAAACCGGTTCTTGTTCTGCGTGATACGACGGAACGGCCTGAAGGAGTGGAAGCGGGAACGCTGAAACTTGCAGGGACGGATGAGGAAAACATTTATCATCTGGCAAAACAGCTGTTAACTGATCCTGATGAGTACAAGAAAATGTCCCAGGCTTCTAATCCGTATGGAGATGGAGAGGCTTCCCGCCGGATTGTGGAAGAATTGCTGTTTCATTACGGGTACCGGAAAGAACAACCGGATTCATTTACAGGCAAATAAAAAAGAAGCTTTGCACATTGTGCGAAGCTTCTTTTTGTTTTACTTTTCGAGGCTTTCCTTCAGCTCTTTTGTAATATCGGAAAGGGCGCTTTCATCAGCTTGGTAGTAGTAAATTCCATTGATTTTCGTGCCTGTACCTTTTAGTTCGTGCTGTTTAATATGTTTCCGCGCACCTTTGTAATCGGACTGGATATCCCACATGTTATCGAAGGTCAAGTTCGTTTTCACATTATCTTCAACAACTTTAAACATATCTCCGAATTTCGTGATGGAAGAAATATTAGCGCCTTTATTAATAATACCTTGGATGACTTGGCGCTGGCGGTCCTGGCGTCCGAAGTCGCCTCTCGGATCTTCTTTTCTCATCCGGGTATAAGCGAGCGCTTCTTTTCCGTTCAGTGTGATTTCTCCTTTGCCGAACGAATAACCGTCATAACTGAACGCGAATGTGCTGTTAACTGTAATGCCGCCAAGTGTATCAACAACGTCTCTAAAGCTTTCCATGTTCACTTTCACAAAATAATCAACCGGAACATCTAGGAAGTTCTCAACAGTGTCTACCGTCATCTGCGTGCCGCCGAAAGCGTATGAATGGTTGATTTTATCCATTGTGCCTTTTCCGATAATTTTTGTATACGTGTCACGCGGAATGCTGACCATGTCGGTTGTATTCGTTTTTGGGTTAACGGTCATATAAATGAGCGTATCGGCACGGCCCTTATCGCCGTCGCGTTCATCCACACCCATGATTAAGACGGAAAAAGGATCTTTTTTATTGATACTGACCTCTTTATCCCTCTTTTTAGATTTATCAATGCTTTCATGAATACTTGCCACGGTTGAAGCTGCTTTATGCCATAAGTAGTATGCATAGCCGCCAGTTCCGAGTACAAGAAGTCCGATTATCGTTAAAATTGTCAGTAATAAAGTTTTTTTCTTTTTTCTGCGTTCGTTTCTCATCCTTTGCACCTCGTCTGTTAAATTACTTTCATTATGAGTTAAATTTCCAATAAATACAACTCTATTTAATACAAGAATGAAATCCTAAAATAGTCGTTTTTTATAAAAAAAAGTTTCATTGTTTCTTAATTTTTCTTTAAAATATAAAATAGGTTGACGATAAAATATAATGAGGTGAAAAAAATGAAAAAATTTATTGCTTTACTGTTCTTTATATTGCTTCTTTCGGGTTGCGGGGTTAATAGTCAAAAGAGTCAAGGTGAAGATGTATCGCCAGACAGTAACATTGAAACAAAAGAAGGTACTTATGTAGGGTTAGCTGATACTCATACAATAGAAGTAACAGTAGATAATGAGCCGGTTAGTCTTGATATCACTGAAGAATCGACAAGTGATCTTGATAAGTTTAACAGTGGAGATAAGGTCACGATTACATATGAAAAAAATGATGAGGGTCAGCTTCTGTTAAAAGATATTGAACGTGCCAACTAAGATATAGGGAGGAACCTGAAATTTTGAAATCTTGCAAACGATTGATAGTGTGTTCACTTGCTGCAATCTTATTATTGATTCCATCAGTTTCTTTTGCAGCAGACTCAAACATCTCAGTTAAATTGTCAAATTATATTGGAAATAAATCTAGCATCAGTCTATCGCCAACAGGATTTTATAAAGTAACTGGAGATAATGTTGCTGTTACGGATCGTTTTGCAGGCGCTTCACGATACGAAACTGCGACTCTTGCATCCAACAGCCAGTGGAAAAATCCTAATACAGTGATATTGGTGAACCGAGATATTTTTATTGATGCATTGCCTGTTATTCCATTGGCGAAAAAACTGAACGCACCAGTTTTATTTACTCAGCCTGACACGTTAACAAAAACTACTGAAAGACAAATTGCTAAGTTTAACCCTGATAATATTTTAATCATTGGGGGAGCGCGAAGCATTTCAAAAGATGTAGAAAACAAGCTGAAATCATATGGCGCTGTGAAAAGGATAAGCGGAAAAAATAGATATGTCTTATCAGAAAATATTGCAAAGCAAATGGGCAGCTATGATAAAGCGATCGTTGTAACCGGAAGAGTATTTCAAGACGCTTTAGCCATTGCTCCATATGCAGCAGCACACGGATACCCTATTTTGCTTACAGAGAAAGACAAGCTTCCGGATTATAATTTGCCAAAACAAGTCATCATTATAGGCAGTTCATTTAGCGTCAGTGATAGTGTAGAAAACCAAATTAAAAAAACTTCAACTGTGCAAAGGATTCCTGGATCAACCAGATATGAACTTACGGCAAATATAATTAAGCAACTAAAGTTGAAGGCTGATAAAGTCGTAATGACGAACGGGACAAAATATGCAGACGTACTGATAGGCGCTTCGCTTGCCTCGAAGAAAAACAGCCAAATTTTATTTATTAAACAAGATAGCGTTCCGGCTGCGGCTAAAAGTATAACGAAAGATAAAGCCACATATGCATACGACTTTATTGGAAGTACCAGTTCAATTTCTGCTGAAGTTGAGAATTCACTTGCTGATGAATTTTATTTAGCTGACGGTAGCACCTATAATCTAAAAATCAACAGCGGAAAATTAAACCTTGAAAACATCAAAACTTATGGAAACTCCCTAAGAATTAAACCAGAAAACTATTCTACTTCAAACAGAATTAGTCTTGATGGAAAGCAGTATCTTGGCACGGTTAATTTCTCTATTGAGTCTACTAAATATATCCGACCGGTAAATGAGAATATTCCATTTGAGGATTACTTAAAAGGAGTAATTCCGAATGAAATGCCTGCTAGCTGGTCACTTGAGGCTCTTAAAGCACAGACTGTCGCTGCAAGAACCTACTCAATAACAAAAACAGGAACTACTGTACCTGATACAACCGCTTTTCAAGTTTATGGTGGCTACAGTTGGAATTCGAATACCAATAAAGCGGTAGAGCAAACGAAGGGGAAAGTTCTGAAATATAATGGATCTCTTATAACTGCAGCTTATTCTTCCAGTAATGGTGGTTACACAGAAGCTAGTAATGAAGTGTGGTCATCAAGTGTACCTTACTTGATTGCAAAAAAAGATACAAAGGATCCTCAAATAGGCTGGACGCTTACTTTGTCAAAACAACAGCTAGATACGAAATCTTTGGACTTAACGAAGCCTTCTTCTTGGTGGTCTTCAGCGACTGAAACTGATTCTGCAAGACTTTCCGGAGTTAAGAACTGGATCTTGAAAAATAAAGAAACAAGCGCTGATTCTGTCAAAATTGCAAGTATTGACGATTTAAGCTTTAGTGGAACGACACAAGGGCAGCGTGCAAAAACAGCATCGATGAAAGTGAAGTATTTTGTTAAAAGCAGTACTGGCTCCTATAACTTGAGCAAAATTACAACCATTAGTGTACCAACAAGTGAGTTAAGAACAATGATTGGAGCGACTGTATTTAAAAGTACTTATGTGACTGTAAAAAAAGATACTTCAAAGTACACAATCAGCGGTAAAGGATATGGTCACGGGATCGGAATGAGTCAATATGGAGCAAAAGCAAGAGCAGAAGCTGGAGATTCATATAGTTCAATTTTGAAATTTTACTATCCAGGTACAACTCTGACAAGTTATTGATTATTTTAGGATATAACGCCATTTAAGGAGGAAATCAATTGCGTTCTTATATAAAAGTCCTAACAATGTGTTTTCTGGGGCTCATACTTTTTGTGCCAACAGCTTTGGCCGATAACTCAGTGAAAAGAGTTGGGGGAAGCAATAGATACGGCACTGCTGTACAAATATCAAAGCAAATGTATTCAACAGCAAGTACAGCTGTAATTGTTGGTGGGAGTTCCTATGCAGATGCTATTTCAGCAGCACCTCTTGCTTACCAGAAGAATGCGCCATTGCTTTACACTAATTCTGATAAGCTTTCATATGAAACGAAAACAAGATTGAAAGAGATGCAGACTAAAAATGTAATTATTGTAGGCGGAACACCTGCTGTTTCTTCTAACACTGCTAACCAGATTAAAAGCTTGGGGATAAGTATTAAACGAATTGCAGGAAGCAACCGTTATGATACGGCTGCACGGGTGGCAAAAGCGATGGGTGCGACTTCAAAAGCTGTTATTTTGAACGGCTTCTTATATGCAGACGCTCCGGCCGTCATCCCTTATGCAGCGAAAAACGGGTATCCAATTCTTTTTACAAATAAAACATCTATAAATAGTGCGACTACGTCTGTGATAAAAGATAAGGGAATTTCGAGTACCGTTGTTGTAGGAGGCACTGGAAGTATCAGCAATACGGTATACAACAAGTTACCTTCTCCTACAAGAATTAGCGGTTCAAACAGATATGAGCTTGCTGCAAATATCGTACAAAAACTTAATTTATCAACAAGCACCGTATATGTAAGCAATGGATTCAGCTACCCTGACTCTATTGCAGGAGCTACACTGGCAGCTAAGAAGAAGCAATCTCTTATCCTTACAAATGGTGAAAATTTATCTACAGGAGCCCGTAAAATTATTGGAAGTAAAAACATGTCAAACTTTATGATTATCGGAAACACTCCTGCCGTAAGCACAAAGGTTGCTAATCAGCTAAAGAATCCAGTTGTAGGTGAAACAATCTTTATTGATCCGGGTCACGGTGATCAAGATTCAGGAGCAATCGGCAATGGACTCCTTGAGAAAGAAGTCAACCTTGATATAGCGAAAAGAGTCAATACAAAGCTAAATGCTTCAGGTGCTCTTCCAGTACTGTCAAGATCTAATGATACTTTTTATTCTTTACAGGAGAGAGTAAATAAAGCAGCTTCTGCACAAGCAGATTTATTTATCAGTATACATGCAAATGCTAATGATAGCTCATCCCCAAATGGAAGTGAGACGTACTACGATACAACATATCAAGCCGCAAATAGCAAGAGACTGGCTGAACAAATTCAACCAAAGTTAGCGGCTAATCTTGGAACGAGAGACCGGGGAGTAAAAACAGCTGCTTTCTATGTTATTAAATATTCTAAAATGCCGAGTGTTTTAGTTGAAACTGCCTTTATCACTAATGCATCAGATGCAAGTAAATTGAAGCAAGCGGTTTATAAAGATAAAGCTGCACAAGCTATTCATGACGGCACAGTATCTTATTACAGATAATCGAAAGAGACAAATCTAATCACAGATTTGTCTCTTTTTTATATGAAATGATTAAAACAAATAGGACTTGTATATAAAATAGTAAAAGAGTATTAACAACATTTATCAGAAAAAACACGTAATTCACACTTCTTAACATACCATTTACATCTGATTAACATCCGTCTGCTAAACTGACTGGCATAGGTCATCATAACATCCCAAACAAATCGTGAGGTGTGTGTCAGTGAGTGCAGAGAAAAGCATGAATGTGAGTCGTGAATTCTCAGTTCAGCAAATACATTCTTTTACATTATCTGAAAAGACGGCTCGTTATTTGGCAATAAAGCGCGTAATGGATATTTGGTTTGCGCTCATTGGGTTGGCGATTGCGCTGCCAATGATTGCGGTATTTTCAATATTGATTTGTTTGGAGACGCCGGGGCCTGCCATTTATACGCAGGAACGCGTAGGGAAAGGCGGGAAACCATTTAAGCTTTATAAGCTTCGTTCCATGAAAATAGATGCCGAGAAGTCTGGGGCGGTTTGGGCACAGAAGCAAGATCCGCGGGTGACAAGGATCGGAGCTTTTATCAGAAGAACGAGAATTGACGAGCTTCCTCAGCTGTTTAATGTGCTGAAAGGCGATATGAGTATGATTGGCCCTCGTCCGGAACGGCCCGTATTTACGGAAAAATTCCAGAATGAGATTCCAGGCTTTACACAGCGTCTGGCTGTTAAACCGGGATTGAGCGGCTGGGCTCAGGTGAACGGCGGTTACGATATGACACCGAAGGAAAAGCTGATATTTGATTTATATTACATTCGCAATCTGACTTTCACTTTAGAATTAAAAATTATGTTAAAAACTTGTAAAGTAGTTTGGACGGGTGATGGTGCAAGATAAAACGGAATGCCATTATTCACCATCAATCTGAGCTTAAAAAGAAGTAGGGAATATGATGCCAAGTATTACAAAACAAATCATGAGCGGTGCAAAGTGGACAAGTATTTCAACCATGTGTATTACAATCATACAAATTGTTCAGTTTGCCCTGCTTGGAAATATGATGACCTTAACAGAATTTGGGCTTGTCGGCATGATCACAACGGTTACAGTTTTCGCCCAGATTGTGCTCGATATGGGTTTTGGCGCAGCATTAATTCAGAGAGACGACGCGACGGAGCGCCAGCTGTCAACATTGTATTGGCTTAACATTATGACGGGCGTTTTGCTGTTTGTTCTTTTATATGTGAGCAGTCCTGTCATTGCGGGATTTTATCAAAGAGAAGAGCTGGTGTTTCTGGTTCGGATTCTGGCGATTATGTTTTTGATCGCGCCAATTGGACAGCAATATCAGTATATGCTGCAAAAGCAGCTGCATTTTAATACGTTAAGCAAAATAGAGATTTTTTCAAATGTATTGTCATTCGGATATTTAGCGATAGCGGTTTTTATGATGGATGCGATTTTGGCGTACGTGATTTCTCAAGTCCTGCTGCAGTCCAGTAAAGGGATTTTATATTGGGCTGTATACCGAAAAAAGTGGCATCCTGCTTTTGTTTTTGATTTGAGGGGCATGAAGGATTTCTTTTCTTTTGGAGCCTTTCAGCTTTCATCCCGTCTTGTGAACAGGCTGGGAGCAAATATCGATATGATTTTGATCGGCCGGTTTATTGGTGCTGAAGCATTGGGGATTTATAACCTCGCTTATCAGATTGTCACCATTCCGGTTTTGAAGATCAATCCGATTGTCACACGGGTGGCATTCCCTGTTTTCGCAAAAAACAAATATGAAAACAGCGTGATCAGAGAAGGCTTTCTGAATATGACAAAAATGCTGGCGCTTGTTTCGTTTCCGCTGCTAATCGGGCTCGTGTCTGTGTCAGACGCCTTTATTACAGCGGTTTTCGGAGAAAAGTGGCTTGCTGCTGTTCCGATCCTAAATGTTCTGGCGATTGTCGGAATACTAAGAGTGCTTATGAATCCAAATGGATCTGTGTTGCTGGCTAAAGGAAGAGCTGACTTAGCGTTTTATTGGGATTCCGGCGTGCTGCTGTTGTACGGATTATCACTGTTTGCAGCTGTACAGACGGGAAGTCTGCTGACAGTCGCATGGGTGTATGCCATTATCAGCGTTGTTAATTTCCTGATTGGGCGCTGGCTTTTGGCATATGTCATCAAGCTTAACCTTTCAGCTTATTTCCAGTCGATTATGAAGCCATTTCTGATTACTGCGGCGATGGGCATCATCGCGTTTGGTGTAAGCCTCAGTACCGAACACTTCAGTATGCAGGCAGAAATGCGGCTGGCCATTTCAGTTGCGGCTGGGGCGCTGTGCTATCTCTTTCTTTTGGTAAAAGCGTACCCTCAAACGAAAAGCAAACTACTAAGAAAAGGACGTTTGTCATGAAGATTTTGTGGATCACAAGCGTATATCCGAGCAGTATGAAACCCGGTGAGGGTGTGTTTCATGAGACACAGGTGCAAGAGCTGCAAAAACTCGGGCTTGATATCACTGTGATATGCCCACGGCCTTTTCATTCAGCGCCTGTCCGCATGCTGAAAAAGACATATCGAAAAAAGGATGCCAGACCGGAGTATGAGATTAGAAAGGGTATACCGGTTTACCGGCCTTTCTATCGGGCAGTTCCCGGCCAGCTGAAGTGGGCGCAGCCTCATCGGAGAATCGCCTCAGCCGTTTTAAAAACCATGAAACAGCGCGACCTATATCCGGATCTGATCCATGCGCATTTTGCCATGCCATCGGGCGGGGCTGCGGCAGTCGTGTCAGAGTCAGCGCAAATTCCTTATGTTCTGACCTTGCATGGCAGTGATGTAAATGTCTATCCGCATTACAGCAAAGGTGCGTTTAAAGCCTTCAAGCGTGCCGTAGGTTCTGCATCAGTTGTTTTAGCAGTCAGCCACAAGCTTCAGGAAGAAGCCAAAAAGCTTTCGGGCTTTGACAGCTCGGTTTTGCCAATCGGCATACAGCTCAGCCGTTTTCAGGAGAATGAGGAGACGAAAGAGGAAATCAGAAAAAGACTCGGACTCCCGCTCGATCAGCGTCTGGCTGTCTATGTCGGCCGGCTGGTCAGAGAGAAAGGCATTTTTGAACTGTCTGAAGCGATCGAATCGCTGCAGGACTCTCCTAAGGCAGTCTTTGTCGGGGATGGTCCCGCAAAATCGATGCTGACGCAGAAGGGGCATATTGTCACAGGCCAAGTCCCGAATCATCAGGTAAGAGACTATTTACTTGCGGCAGATCTATTCGTACTTCCTTCTTACAGTGAGGGGATGCCGACTGTTGTGATTGAGGCCCTGGCACTAAGGGTTCCTGTTATTTGTACGGATGTTGGCGGAGTGTCGTCTTTATTCGGAAAGCACCAACATCTGCTGATTAAACCGAAATCCGCTCAAGCCTTGGCAGAAGCGATCACTCGGTACGAACATGAGCAAATATGGAAGCCGGAAGTAGCAGATGACTTGTATGAAACCGTGCAGGCTCAATTTGACGCAGGAAAAAACGCCAAGGCCTTGCATCATCAGTATCAGACGGTCACGAAAACGTCCGTTTAATCGTAAGACACTGCGACCAATATAAATAGGAAGATCATTTTACAGGAGAGGGTTGAGCGCTGTGAAAAAAATAGCTGTCATTGGAACAGGTTATGTAGGACTCGTATCAGGCACTTGCTTTGCGGAGATCGGCAATAAAGTTGTTTGCTGTGATATCGATGAATCAAAAATCAGAAGTCTGAAAAATGGGGTAATCCCAATCTATGAACCAGGGCTTGCAGACTTAGTTGAAAAAAATGTGCTGGATCAGCGCTTGACCTTTACGAACGATATCCCGTCTGCCATTCGGGCCTCAGATATTATTTATATTGCAGTCGGAACGCCTATGTCCAAAACAGGTGAAGCTGATTTAACGTACGTCAAAGCGGCGGCGAAAACAATCGGTGAGCATCTTAACGGCTACAAAGTGATCGTAAATAAAAGCACAGTCCCGGTTGGAACAGGGAAACTGGTGCAATCTATCGTTCAAAAAGCCTCAAAGGGGAGATACTCATTTGATGTTGTATCTAACCCTGAATTCCTTCGGGAAGGGTCAGCGATTCATGACACGATGAATATGGAGCGTGCCGTGATTGGTTCAACAAGTCATAAAGCCGCTGCCATCATTGAGGAACTTCATCAGCCATTCCATGCTCCTGTCATTAAAACAAACCTAGAAAGTGCAGAAATGATTAAATACGCCGCGAATGCATTTCTGGCGACAAAGATTTCCTTTATCAACGATATCGCAAACATTTGTGAGCGAGTCGGCGCAGACGTTTCAAAAGTTGCTAATGGTGTTGGTCTTGACAGCCGTATCGGCAGAAAGTTCCTTAAAGCGGGTATTGGATTCGGCGGTTCATGTTTTCCAAAGGATACAACCGCGCTGCTTCAAATCGCAAAATCGGCAGGCTATCCATTCAAGCTCATCGAAGCTGTCATTGAAACGAACGAAAAGCAGCGTGTTCATATTGTAGATAAACTTTTGACTGTTATGGGAAGCGTCAAAGGGAGAACCATTTCAGTCCTAGGATTAGCCTTCAAACCGAATACGAACGATGTGAGATCCGCTCCAGCGCTTGATATTATCCCAATGCTGCAGCAGCTGGGCGCCCATGTAAAAGCATACGATCCGATTGCTATTCCTGAAGCTTCAGCGATCCTTGGCGAACAGGTCGAGTATTACACAGATGTGTATGCTGCGATTGAAGACACTGATGCATGCCTGATTTTAACGGATTGGCCGGAAGTGAAAGAAATGGAGCTTGTAAAAGTGAACACCCTCTTAAAACAGCCAGTCATCATCGACGGCAGAAATTTATTTTCACTTGAAGAGATGCAGGCAGCCGGATACATTTATCACTCTATCGGCCGTCCCGCTGTTCGGGGAACGGAACCTTCTGACAAGTATTTTCAGGGCTTGCCGCTTGAAGAATTGGCTAAAGACTTGGGGAGCGTCAATTTATAAAAAGAAAAAGTGTTACTTGGTTGAAGCTGCCGGCTGCTAGGCTCGGCCGCCGGCTCCTGAAACATCAGGAAAGGGGTTAAACATGTGAGTATCAAACGATCAGCGGTCCATACGCTAGCGTTACTGGCCGCTGCTATATTTGGAGTCGTCCTATTGCTGGGAGCCATCCATAAAGATATAGGTTTCATGCAGATGGCTGCTGTGCTTGCGGTGTTGGCAATTGGCCTGTTTTTACTGACGCTTGCAACCGCATTTACAACAAAAGAACGGCTCTTTATGGCTGTAATCTATATTTTGATCGCCTGCACTTTTTTAAATAATGCATTTTTCGCTATTCATCTTGGATTTTTCAGTTTGTTCCTTTACCGGCTTCTGCTCATTGCAGCGGGTTGCCTTCATATTTTCGGCATGGTTCGGAATCGAACCCATATTGAAAGATGGCATGGGCTGCAAGTAAAAGGGATATTGCTCTTTTTCGCCTTTTGGTTTATATATGGCCTTGTTTCTCTGCTATGGGCCAAGTCGGTAACAGTTGGCCTCAAGTATTTAGCCTTATTGGCAATGGGAATTTTCTTCATTTATCTTATTGTCATGTACGTGCAAAAAATGGAGCGGCTGATGATTGTTTATGCCATTTGGCTGGTGATGACGGTATTTCTGATGATCATTGGTTTTTACAATCATATCACCCACCATCATCTTGCGAGTTCCACATTGTACAGCGGACCGGAGTATAAGCAGCATTATCCGACATCGGTCTTTTTTAATCAAAATGACTTTGCGACCTTTTTATCCATCAGCTTCTTTTTTTACATCACGATGATGAAAAACATTAAGAATGGATACATCAAGGCAATTGGCCTTGTGCTCTCGCTCTGTGCGTTGTATTTAATTTTTGCCACTGGCTCAAGAGCCAGCCTTCTGGGGATTTTTGCAGGTATTGCTGTCTACATCTTCATTGTATTGCCGCCTGTTTTAAAGAAAATGGCTATATGGCTGTCGGCGGCGGGAATTGCTCTTTTCGCAGTTCTTTTCGCCAGCAAAATCTATTCAAAGTTTTGGGAGCTGTTTCTGGCCCCGCAGACGCTGCATTCATTTCATGACAGGCTTCCATCAAATGTGGCTCGGGCAAATCTGCTGAAAAACGCTTGGCATTTTTTCCTTGATTCATACGGATTCGGAGTCGGGGCAGGAAATGTATCCTATTATCTTGAGCATTATGCTGTATATGATACTGACAATGTGGCAGAGGTGCATAACTGGCTTGTTGAAATTCTTGCTAATTTTGGCTTGTTCATCATGCTGGGATATCTGTCCGTTTATGCCTACCTCATATGGGTGCTTTACAAGTTTTATGAAAGAAAATTAGAAAATCAGTCAAAACTGATCACAGAAGGACTTATTACCGCTATGGTCAGTTTCCTGGTATCAAGTATCAGCCCAAGCTCTGTTTCAAATTTATTTTTCCATTGGGTGTTTATGGCGCTCGTCATCGCGGCCGTGAATGTGTTAAGGCGATCCAGACAAATGCCTGAGCCGATGTACAGATAAAACAGACTACAAAAAGCAGGGAGACTTATATGAACGATATATTGATAAGAATAGCCCGTCGCATAAAAAAAAATATCATTTGGATCATAGCGGTGCCAATTATATTAGGTGCGGCGGGGTATATCCTGCCGTCACAGATCGCTGATCAAAAGAGCTATACAGCTGAAGATACTTTGGCTGTGGGGAGCTATGATCATCCGGTTTATAACAGCACAGAAGAGATTCCGCTTCTATTAAAGAGCGACTCCTTTTTGAAGGAGGCGCTTCCTGATGAAAAGGATGAAGATGTAGCAGAGATCAAAGAGAAGCTTACAATCAAAACGGAATCCAAATCGTTACTGACTTTAAGCTATAGCGACGAGGATAAGGATAAAACGGAATCTGTCTTAAAAGCCATTTCCTCCACCTTCCTCAAAAACGATCAAAAGCTGTATGCAGAAAGAGAAGCCGTCATCCGCAGCAGCATAGACGCGCTTGAAGGCGAGTCGGTGAGCGAGGATTCCAAAGTGGATAAAGAGAGATTTTTGTATGAGCTCAAAAACACACAGCTTAACCTGAAAGCGGCCAGTATTACTGATTCCGAAACCGTAAGTGAGACAGCAGGCGGGGGAATGTCTCCGAAAAAGAAAGCAGTTCTCGGCGTTATGATTGGCCTTACGATTGCCTTTATGTTCGTTGTCATTCCTGAATTTTTCAGGGAATCCTTTTAAAATCATACGATGGAGATGTGATCATGACCAATTGGAAACCTCTCGTATCTGTCATTACACCTTCCTATAATGCGCGTGACTATATTGAAGACACGGTTCATTCGGTATTAGATCAGAGCCATCCTCATTGGGAAATGATTATCGTGGATGATTGCTCAACGGATGGGACCCGCGACATTTTACAGCAGTATGAAAAAATAGACGAAAGAATTCATGTGGTGTATCTGGAAGAGAACTCCGGAGCTGCGGTTGCTCGCAACAAAGCGTTGGAACGCGCTCAAGGGCGCTACGTAGCATTTTTGGACAGTGATGACAAATGGAAAAAAGACAAACTGGAAAAGCAGCTTGAGTTTATGATGGAGCGCTCCTGTGCGTTTTCTTTCACGGGCTACAGCTTAATGGCGCAGGACGGGACCCCACTCGATAAATTTATTCATGCGCCGGAAAGCCTGACGTACGATGACGCCCTGAAAAATACAATTATCGGCTGCTTGACGGTGATGATTGACAGGGAGCAAACGGGACAGATCCAAATGCCGAATATCAGAACGAGACAGGACTTAGCCACATGGCTGTCTCTTTTAAAAAAAGGATTTACTGCCTATGGAATGAATGAATGCCTGGCTGAATATCGGCTTGTCAATAACTCAATTTCCAGCAACAAATGGAAGGCTGCGAAAAAAACGTGGTTTGTCTACAGGGAGATCGAACGGCTTCATTTTATGAAAGCAACATGGTGTTTTGTTCAATATGCAAAAAACGCGGTGAAAAAAAGATTATAGCTGCAAACAGAGAGAAAAGGTGATGAAGGTGGAAACAAAAGAAGCAATCATTCATGTCATCGTTGCCACTGCTGAATGGGGAAAAGACCAATTGAGATACAGAAGGCACCGGCTGGCAGAATTTTTAGCTGCTCAGGAGGAAACGAAGGAAGTTATTTGGGTATGTCCGGCTCCGCGTGCCCAAGGGAAAGAGTTTCAGGAAGTCCATTCTGGCATCAGGCAATTCGCTGTCAAAGACCTGCTGCAGAAAAAAATGTTTCGTTTCGGACGATATACAGATGTCTTTTACAGACATAAGCTCTCCCCATTACTCGATGAGCTTACACCTGCTTCTGCAAACGGTGAACGCTGCTGTTTATGGTACACGTTTCCCGGATTCCCGCTGCTGTCTTCGCTGTATTCTTGGGATCAGGTCATTTATGACTGCAGTGACCTATGGGCTGCGCCGATCAGCGGCCGATCAAATCTGCTGTCTGAATTCCGGCGAAAAGTCATTAAATCGGCAGAGCTGAGAATTATACAACGAGCAGATTCAATAACCTGTTCATCAGATTATCTTCACAAGGAAGTAGACAAAAAACTGACTGCAGGACGAGAAAAGGTTCATACTGTGGAAAACGGTGTGGAGTATGAGCTGTTTTCTGCAAATAAACAAGCTCCCGATCGCAGTATACTGCAGGGGAGAGAAGGAACAGTGTTAGGTTTTATCGGCGGAATTAAACCGAAGCTCGATTTTAAAATGATTGAAGAAGCCGCCCTGCAAAAGCCTGATTGGACATTTTTATGGGTTGGCCCGGATGCCACCAATGGTGATGTTTCGTTTCAAGAGCTGCTGAGGCTTCCCAATGTCATATGGACCGGTCCGGCAGATCCAAAAGAAGTGCCTCATTATATGGAGCTTATCGACATTGGCATTATGCCATATAAACAATCACCGTATAATCAAGCTGTGTTTCCGCTGAAACTATTTGAATTTTTAGCGGCAGGAAAACCTGTTGTAGGCACTAATCTTCCGTCAACCTCAAAAATGCAAAAGCCGTATGTATACGAATATGTAGAGGGCGATCATCCGATTGATTTTATAGCCGCTTGTGAAAAAGTTCTCGGTCAAAACGGAGACGAGACCTATAAAGAAATGCGCCGAAACATCGCCCGGACACAAGATTGGAATTGCTTATTTAGACAAATTATGAAATATACAGGGATTCAAAAACATGCGTAGTCCTATAAATTGGGATGCGCGTTTTTTGATTATACGTGTTTCTTTTTGATGAAGCTTGTTATAATAACTAAGGAGAAGGTATAATGGAAGGAACGGTTCTCTATATAAATAAAGACTTCATTTAATTCCAAAGGAGACTTCTTTATGCTTGACGAACGCATGATTCGCATTGTTGTTGCGTTTATTGTCTCGCTGCTGACAGTTTTAATCATAACCCCAATCGTAAAAAGGATTGCGATTAAAATAGGTGCAGTTGACCAGCCCAGCAATCGAAAAGTACATGACAAAATCATGCCCCGCATGGGCGGGCTGGCCATATTTATCGGGGTGGTTGCAGGCGTGCTTGCATCCGGTATTTACACAGAAACAAGGATGACGGCAATTACAGTCGGAGCATTCATCATTATTGTGTTAGGTATTCTTGACGATAAATATCAATTAAGTGCAAAAGTTAAGTTTTTGATTCAATTAGGTGTAGCCATTATGATTGTAAGCACTGGCTTAAAAATGGACTTTTTCTCAGTACCTTTTTTAACAGAACGATTTGAGTTAGGATGGATGGCTTATCCGCTGACGGTATTATGGATTGTCGGCATCACGAACGCAATTAACCTGATTGATGGATTGGATGGCCTTGCTGCCGGTCTTTCTGTTATCGGCCTGTCAACGATTGCTGTCATGGCGCTATCCGGCGGAAAAGTGCTCATTCTGTCACTCTCATTAGTCGTTATTGCCAGCACGCTGGGGTTTTTGTTTTACAACTTCCATCCGGCAAAAATCTTTATGGGAGATACGGGATCACTGTTTTTAGGGTATAGTATCTCGATTCTTTCATTATTAGGCCTGTATAAAAGTGTCACATTGTTCAGTATCGTTATCCCGATTATTATATTAGGCGTACCGATTTTTGATACAACATTTGCTATCATCAGAAGAATATTAAACAAACAGCCGATTTCAGCGCCGGATAAGTCGCATATTCACCATAGACTGATGGCCTTTGGCCTTTCACATCGGATGTCGGTCTTAGTTATTTATTTAATTGGATTTATTTTCAGTATCAGTGCGATTGTACTTAAAAGTGCCACAATTTGGCTTTCTTTGTTTATTATCTTCATTTTAATTATTTTTATGCAAATCATAGCAGAAGTGACAGGACTCGTGAATGAAAAATTTAAGCCGTTTACAAAGTTTTATAAACGGCTGGTGAAAAGGAATTAAAAATTCCGGCTTATGTGCCGGAGTTTTTTTCTGCGCAAAAATGCCCGATCCTCTAAAAGGACCGGGCATTTTTTAATAGGGTGAATCAGTTGTTGAATTCGTTGTACTGTTGTTTGAGCTTGTGCTGCTGTCATTCGAATAGCTGTTTCCGCTCGTCGTCCCGTCAGTTGTTGTGCCAGTGCTGCCAGAACTGCTTGAGCTGTCAGTCCCGTCTGTTGCACTTCCGGTACCGGAAGTGCCAGTGCTTGTATCAGGAGTATAATCTAAATGCTCTTGAAGCGTTTTTCTGACTTTCTCGAGATTTGTAGCATCAGGTTCAAAGTAATATGTGTTGTTAGGCCCTAAATACAAATCAGAACCTGTAATGCTCAATGTGTCGATTTTTTTGCTGGTAAAGCCGCTGTAAATCTGCTGAAGTGCTAAACCTTCAGTAATGCGAATATTGGTTTCAACGTTTTCGCTGGCTTTTTCTGCGATTTTATCAATTTTAGCAATGTTGCTTGCACTTGACATGCGGTCAATCAGCGCGTTTAAGATTTGTTTTTGTCTGTCATTACGGCCAAAGTCTCCGCGTTTATCCTGTTTTCTCATCCGGGCATATGCTAAGGCTTCTTCGCCGTTCAAATGCATCTCGCCTTTTTTGAAGTAAATCCGTTTGCTTTCGTCTACATCACTTTTTTCATCGAAATCGAAAGGCACGTCTACATCAATACCGCCGACTTCATTAATCACATCTTTAAATCCGTCAAAATCAACTGTGACATATTTATCGATCGGGATTTGCAAGAAGTTTTCAACAGTTTCAACTGTTTCATCTTTACCGCCTTTGCTGTAAGCGGCATTGATCTTCGTCTTGCTTCCCGTTGTGTCACCAGCTAATTGCACACGTGTGTCACGCGGAATGCTCAGCATTTTCATGGTTTTATTTTTGGGATCCAGGGTAACAACAATAAGAGAGTCTGATCTCCCTTTTTGTCCTTTAGTCGCGTAATCCTCTATTCCCATAAATAAAATAGAAAATGGTTTTTTCTTCATGTCTACAACTTCGTTGCGAAGATTTGATTTATTCCCGCGGGATAGGGCATCGTACGATTCATCCGCAGCGTTAATGGTTTTATAAAGTTTATACCCGCCAAGCCCTACAACTACCAATAGTGCAAGGGCGAACAATAACATTATTCTTTTTAAAATTTTCCTACGTTTGCTCTTTTTCTTTTTTCGCACACGCACTCTAACGCGTTCAGCCATTATTCAGTCTCCTTTATGTGATTGACGGCTTTTTCAAGATACGTCAACTCTCCCTCTTTAATATCACTCTTTCCATTTGTCAGTTCTGTCATCCATTCAGAAAAAGCGTTGGTTTCTTTTTCTTCCACGTATGTTTCGAATTCAACATTTTCTGAATAATGGATTTCCTTTAACAGAAATTGTGACTCCCTTAATTCATTTTCAATCTTGCCAAGCCATGTGTAATCTGCAGAAGTATGCATGATTCGCATAAGCTTCCGTTCTACAACACCTATATGATTTAATCCTTCAGACACTGATTTCCCATAAGCGCGAATTAATCCGCCAGCACCAAGCTTAATGCCTCCGAAGTAGCGTGTAACGACGGCGCAAGTATCCTTCAGCCTGCGTTTTTTTAAAACCTCGAGCATCGGCACTCCCGCTGTACCGCTTGGTTCCCCGTCATCATTGGCTTTTTGGATATGATCATTCTCGCCAATAACATAAGCCGAGCAATTATGAGTCGCATTCCAGTGCTGTTTCTTTATTTTCTGTATAAATTCCTGTGCCTCTTGTTCGGTAGAAACACGGCTTAAATGACAGATAAAACGCGATTTTTCTATAACAATCTCGTGTTCTCCCGCTTCTTTCACAGTAAAATAGCTGTGCAGCATGCTAGCTGACCCTCCTGCTAAGCATAAAAGACTGCCTATACAAATTCGTACAGTCTTTAGAATTTTTGTGCGTATTTTGGTATCATAAAGAGTAGATAGTATATAAAAATGTTTTTTTCTAGAATATACGCATTCTTTCATTATAATTCGACATAATTTGCAGATCAATTACATTTATAATAAAAATATATGACAACGCCGTGACGGAGGGAAATTATGAATAAAACAAAGATGGATTCCAAAGTGCTGGATTCTATTTTGATGAAGATGCTGAAAACCGTTGACGGGAGCAAGGACGAGGTTTTTCAAATCGGGGAGCAGTCACGCCAGCAGTATGAACAGCTGGTCGAAGAACTGAAACAAATTAAACAGCAGGTGTATGAAGTGATTGAGCTTGGCGATAAACTTGAAGTGCAAACTCGCCATGCGAGAAACCGTTTATCCGAGGTCAGCCGTAATTTTCATAGATTCAGTGAAGAGGAAATCCGCAATGCTTATGAAAAAGCCCATAAGCTGCAGGTAGAATTGACGATGATCCAGCAGCGTGAGAAGCAATTGCGCGAACGGCGGGACGATTTGGAGCGCAGATTGCTAGGGCTTCAGGAAATCATTGAGCGGTCAGAATCATTAGTAAGCCAAATTACAGTTGTGCTCAACTACTTGAATCAGGATTTGCGCGAAGTTGGACTGCTTCTTGCTGATGCTCAGGCAAAACAGGATTTCGGCTTAAGAATTATTGAGGCGCAGGAAGAAGAGCGAAAAAGAGTCTCAAGAGAAATCCATGACGGACCCGCTCAAATGCTGGCGAATGTTATGATGAGATCGGAATTAATCGAGCGGATTTTCCGTGACCGGGGCGCAGAGGACGGATTCCAAGAAATTAAAAATCTCCGCCAAAATGTTCGGAATGCCCTTTACGAAGTGAGAAGGATTATATATGATTTAAGACCGATGGCCCTTGATGACCTAGGCCTGATTCCAACTTTAAGAAAATATCTATATACAACCGAGGAATATAACGGGAAGGTCAAAATACATTTTCAGTGCATTGGAGAAACAGAGGATCAGAGGCTAGCGCCTCAGTTTGAGGTTGCGCTCTTCAGGCTCGCACAGGAAGCTGTGTCTAATGCGCTAAAGCATTCTGAATCTGAAGAAATTACAGTCAAAGTTGAGATCACAAAGGATTTTGTGATTTTAATGATAAAAGATAACGGTAAAGGGTTCGACCTGAAGGAAGCGAAAGAGAAGAAAAACAAATCATTCGGCTTGCTGGGCATGAAAGAAAGAGTAGATTTATTGGAAGGAACGATGACAATAGATTCGAAAATAGGTCTTGGGACATTTATTATGATTAAGGTTCCGTTATCTCTTTGACTATGATTTGTAAAATAGAGCCAAAAGGCATATTGACCGAATGCTAGAGTATATAGAACAATAATACAAGGAGGCGTGGCTTGTGACTAAAGTAAACATTGTTATTATCGACGACCATCAGTTATTTCGTGAAGGTGTTAAACGGATATTGGATTTTGAACCTACCTTTGAAGTGGTAGCCGAAGGTGATGACGGGGACGAAGCGGCTCGTATTGTTGAGCACTATCATCCTGATGTTGTGATCATGGATATCAATATGCCAAACGTAAATGGTGTGGAAGCTACAAAACAGCTTGTAGAGCTGTATCCTGAATCTAAAGTAATTATTCTATCAATTCACGATGACGAAAATTATGTAACACATGCCCTGAAAACAGGTGCAAGAGGTTATCTGCTGAAAGAGATGGATGCTGATACATTAATTGAAGCGGTTAAAGTAGTGGCTGAGGGCGGATCTTACCTCCATCCGAAGGTTACTCACAACCTCGTTAACGAATTCCGCCGCCTTGCAACAAGCGGAGTTTCTGCACACCCTCAACATGAGGTTTACCCTGAAATCCGCAGACCATTACATATTTTAACTAGGCGGGAATGTGAAGTGCTGCAGATGCTTGCAGACGGAAAAAGCAACCGCGGTATTGGTGAATCATTGTTTATCAGTGAGAAAACCGTTAAAAACCATGTCAGCAATATTTTACAAAAAATGAATGTAAACGACCGGACGCAAGCCGTTGTGGTCGCCATTAAAAATGGCTGGGTAGAAATGAGATAGTATAATAGGAGACTTGCCTTTTACTAGGCAGGTCTTTTTTTAGGCTGCCGTTTCCCTTACAATAGAGTTATAAAGCAATAAGGCAGGTATCGAAGCTATGAATATTGCAGTCGTAACAGACAGCACGGCATATATTCCGAAAGAAATGCGTGAACAACATCAGATACATATGATCCCTCTCCAGGTTGTTTTTAGGGAGGAGACTTACCGTGAAGAAATTGAGTTGGACTGGAAAAGCTTTTACGAAGAAGTGAAAAAACATAATGAGCTCCCGACGACTTCTCAGCCGCCAATCGGCGAGCTGGTTGCGTTGTATGAAGAGCTTGGCAAGTCTTATGATGCGGTTATCAGTATCCATCTTTCCAGCGGGATCAGCGGAACATTCAGCAGTGCGGCAACGGCTGATTCAATGGTCGACAATATTGATGTGTATCCATTTGATTCAGAGATAAGCTGTTTAGCCCAAGGCTTTTATGCTCTTAAAGCCGCTGAATTAATTAAAAACGGAGCATCATCGCCGGAAGATATTATAAAAGAATTGGAAGAAATGAAAAAAACAGTTCGAGCTTATTTTATGGTAGATGACTTAGCTCATCTTCAGCGCGGCGGGCGATTAAGCAGCGCCCAAGCCTTCATTGGTAGTCTTCTAAAGGTAAAGCCTATCCTTCATTTTGACAATAAGGTAATTGTGCCTTTTGAGAAGATTCGCACACGTAAAAAAGCAATTTCGCGAATTTATGAGCTTTTAGATGAAGATGCGAGTAAAGGGTTGCCTATGCGAGCTGCTGTTATCCACGCTAATCGAGAGGAAGAAGCAGCGAAAATCATTGAAGAGCTTTCTGCAAAATATCCTCATGTTGAATTTTATAACAGCTATTTTGGCGCGGTAATCGGCACTCATTTGGGTGAAGGTGCGTTAGGAATTTGCTGGTGTTTTAAATAAGGCCAAATCTCCGTTTTTAGAGCGGAGATTTTTTTATATTCTTATTTTAATAGTTGGACAGAAAATATTCATTCAGGCATACTGTCTCGAAAGGAGGCGTGCTATGTGAATGTGCCAGTTGAAAAAAACAGTTCCTTTTCAAAAGAATTGCAGCAGACGCTTCGAAGCCGTCATTTGCTCAGGACTGAGCTCTCATTTTCCGATGAGATGATTGAATGGCATATTAAGAATGGATATATCACTGCTGAAAATTCTATATCCATAAATAAACGGAGATATAGATGTAATAGGTGCGGACAAACTGATCAGCGGTATTTTTCTTTTTATCACTCATCTGGAAAGAATAAGCTGTATTGCCGTTCCTGTGTCATGATGGGCAGAGTGAGTGAGGAGGTTCCTTTATATTCATGGAAAGAGGAAAATGAATCAAACTGGAAGTCTATTAAGCTGACATGGGATGGCAAGCTTTCAAGCGGACAACAAAAAGCCGCCAATGTTTTAATTGAAGCAATATCAAAAAAAGAAGAGCTCCTCATCTGGGCGGTTTGCGGCGCTGGCAAAACAGAAATGCTGTTTCCTGGTATAGAATCAGCGTTAAATCAAGGACTGCGTGTATGTATTGCAACACCTCGCACCGATGTTGTATTAGAGCTTGCTCCAAGACTCAAGGCTGCCTTTCAGGGTGCTGACATTTCAGCGCTTTACGGAGGAAGCGATGACAAAGGGCGGCTATCGCCGCTTATGATTTCCACTACGCATCAGCTTTTGCGATATAAAGATGCAATCGATGTTATGATCATTGATGAAGTTGACGCTTTTCCATATTCTGTTGATCAAACCCTTCAATTCGCTGTTCTAAAAGCAAGAAAGAAAAACAGCACCCTCGTTTATTTAAGTGCAACACCTCCTAAAGAATTAAAAAGAAAAGCATTGAACGGACAGTTACATTCAGTTCGCATCCCCGCAAGACACCACCGGAAACCTTTACCCGAACCGCGCTTTGTATGGTGTGGAAACTGGAAGAAGAAATTAAACCGAAATAAAATTCCGCCAGCGGTGAAAAGATGGATAGAGTTTCATGTAAAAGAAGGGAGGCCTGTTTTTTTATTCGTTCCTTCCGTTTCTATTCTGGAAAAGGCTGCTGCGTGCTTTAAAGGTGTTCATTGCCGAACCGCATCTGTGCACGCGGAAGACAAGCATAGAAAGGAGAAAGTGCAGCAATTCAGAGATGGTCAGCTCGATCTATTAATCACAACAACAATACTGGAAAGAGGCGTCACAGTCCCCAAGGTGCAAACGGGTGTACTAGGAGCGGAATCGTCTATCTTTACGGAAAGCGCACTTGTTCAAATTGCAGGAAGAACCGGCCGGCATAAAGAATATGCGGACGGCGATGTCATTTACTTTCACTTCGGCAAAACAAAGAGTATGCTCGATGCAAGAAAGCATATAAAAGAAATGAATGAATTGGCAGCAAAAGTTGAATGTACAGACTAGCCATTATTTGAAAACGTGGTACAGTATACTCATATAACCGATGATGAGGAGCTGTAAAAATGCTTGTCAATTCAAAAGAAATCGTAATGAAAGAACTGCTCGACCGATATATGGACCAGCTTCATATGGCCTGTACTTGCCAAGTATGCCAAAACGATGTATTGGCACTTTCTTTAAACAAAGTGAGTCCATCCTACGTTACTGATCTTAAAAAGATCGCATATACGAAAGCTGAGCTGGTAGATAAACAAAAAAACACAGCAATGCTTGTCATTTTGGCTGAATCTGCTGCAGTAGTTTCAGAGAGTCCAAGCGATTTATGTCAAACGAAGCAGGAGGAGGCATTCATAAACTGATCTGTTTATTATGTGATTCGCAATTTTCTCAAGATGTTACATGGAGAGCCCTTTTTTTACTAAAGCCTGATGAAAAGGTTTGTTATTCTTGCAGAAGCAAATTAAAGAAAATCACAGGACATATCTGCCCCCTGTGCGGCAGACCTCAATCTGTTCATGCCGTATGCAGGGATTGCGAGGTGTGGAGAACAAGGATCAGAGACAGTTTGCTATTGCGTCAAAACCGTTCAGTTTACACATATAATGATATGATGAAAGAAGCGCTCTCCCGTTTTAAATTTAGAGGAGATGCAGAAATCATAAATGCATTTAAAAGTGATTTTTCTTCAACCTTTTCTAAGGCTTACCCCGATAAGCATTTTGTTCTTGTACCTATTCCGCTGAGCAAGGAACGGGAAGAAGAGCGCGGTTTTAACCAGGCACAGCTCTTGGCAGAATGTTTAGACCGGCCTTCCCACTATCCCCTCATTCGCCTGAATAATGAGAAGCAGTCAAAGAAAAAGAAAACAGAACGCCTGCTGTCAGAGCGCATTTTTGATACAAAAAATAATTCAGCAGCAGGTATGAATATCATTTTAATAGACGATCTTTATACAACAGGCGCCACCTTGCACTTCGCAGCCCGCTGCTTATTAGAAAAAGGAAAAGCCGCTTCAGTGTCATCTTTTACCTTGATCAGAAGCTAAATGATTCTATTTTTATGCCGATATAATCACTAGAAATTGACACAGGCATATTATCTAATAAGGAGAAAAAAGATGGGAGAACTGGCTAATTGTCCGAAATGCAATGCTTTATTTTTAAAAACAAAGCTGCAAACCGTATGTCAGGCGTGTATTAAGGAAGAAGAAAAATCATTTGAGACTGTCTATAAATTTTTAAGAAAACAGGAAAACCGGCAATCAACTTTGAGCCGGATAACTGAGGAAACAGGTGTGGAAGAAGAGCTGATATTGAAATTCATCAGGCAGAAGCGAATTCAGATCACTCATCTTCCTAATTTGGCATACCCTTGTGAAAGGTGCGGGACATCGATTAGAGAAGGCAAGTTCTGCAAGGATTGCCAGTCCGATATTAAGGATCAAATGGATCATTTGAACCACGAGGATGCTCTGAAAATCGAGAAAGAAAATAGTAAAAAAGACACATACTATGCCTATAATACCAAAAACAGCTGATTCCCTAAACTAACTGAAAACGCAGTCGATAAAAGGGTTAAGATTGTTTAAAGACTGCAACGGAAAGCGAGAGGAATCCTATGAAAATCAATCAATTTGGAACACAATCCGTTAATCCATATCAAAAAAATTATGATAAGCAAGCGGTGCAAAAAACTGCTGCACAGCCTCAAGATAAAATTGAAATTTCATCACAGGCTAAAGAAATGCAACATGCATCCGACGCAGTCGCTGGTTCACGACAGGAAAAAATTGCGCAGCTTAAAGCGCAAATTGAAAACGGGTCATACAAAGTAGACGCAAATCATATCGCGAAAAATATGATTAATTTTTATAAAAAGCAATAAAAAAGGAGAAAGCCCATGTCAGCGAAGGCAATTATTGAACAATTGAAGCGACTTTGCGTTCTGCATGAGCACCTGCTCACGCTGTCTGAAGAAAAGACGGAAGCGCTCAAAGCCGGCAAAACAAAAGAGCTTTCTAACATTTTGACAAAAGAGCAAAAATATATTCAAGCGATCACGCAGACAGAAGATGACCGGATCAAAACAACTTCGGCCTTTCTCGGATATAGCGAAAATAATACTATTTCCGCATGTATCGCCAAAACCTCAGGCAGTGAAAAGGAAGAGCTGGAACAACTATACGAATCTCTTTCTCAAGTTCTCGGACGTCTGAAAAAAGTAAATGAGATGAATAGGCAGCTGACAAGAGACGCGCTGCAATTCATCTCTATTTCGTACGATATGCTGGTTCCTAAGGAAAATAACTTCAATTACAGCAAATCAATTAAAGCTGAGCTGCCGAAAAGCAGCCAAATGAAACTGTTTGATTCAAAAGCTTAGCAGAAAGGAATTCAGAAAATGACATCTACCTTTATGGGGCTTGAAACTGCAAGGCGGGCGTTAAGCGCTCAGCAGGCAGCTTTAAGCACTACTGCAAATAACGTGGCAAATGCCAATACTGATGGTTATACAAGACAGCGGGTCTCATTGGAGGCAACTGACTATTTCCCTGCTGTATCCAAAAACGCAGAAAAAACAGCGGGACAAATGGGTACGGGCGTTCAAGGAAAATCAGTTGAGAGAATAAGAGATATCTTTCTTGACTACCAATACCGTCTTCAAAACAACAGTGCCGGATACTATGACACGAAGGCCAAAGCGCTGTCCCAAATGGAAGGCGTTTTAAATGAAACGGATGACAGCGGCTTGAACAGTGTGCTCAATTCGTTTTGGAACTCCCTGCAGGAATTATCGAATAATACAAATGAAGAAAGTGCACGTTCTGTTGTTGCTCGAAAAGGACAAGCTGTAGCTGAAACGTTTAATTATATTTCTGAATCACTTACAAATGTCCAATCGAATTTAAAAGCAGAGCTAAATACAACTGTGTTGGATGTCAATTCTCTGCTTTCTCAATTAAACAGTTTAAATAAGCAAATTGCACAAGTAGAGCCGGTCGGGCTTCTTCCGAATGGCTTATATGATCAGCGAGATTTGCTGATCGATAAATTATCCTCAATGGTTGATATCAAAGTCAGCTACAACAAATCAGGCGGGAATGCACTTGCATCTGCTGAAGGAACTGTATCAATTGAAATCCTTGATAAAAATAAACAGTCGCTGGGAACTGTTTTGGACGGTAAAAATTACGAGGTTTCAGAACTTGCAGCCAACTATGATAATGAAACTGGGTTAGTATCAAGTATTTCAATCGGGGATACAGCTGTACAGGCGGAGTCCTTTAGCAGCAAGGGATCCCTTTTAGGATTTATAGAGTCTTATGGGTATATAACAGCAGATGGCCAAGAAAAGGGCGTATACCCGGAAATGCTTTCTGATCTTGACAATATGGCGCTTGAATTCGCGAAAGCTTTCAATGAAGTGCACAGAAATGGTGTGACCAAGAGCGGTGAACAAGGCGGAGACTTTTTTGATTTTACTGGCGGTGAAACTGAACCTGCCAAGGGCGCGGCGGGCAAGATCAAAGTAGCTGACAGCATAATAGATTCAAAAGGCGCAAACATTGCTTTCTCACTGACTGGCGCAGCCAACGATAACGCAAATGCTACAAAATTAGCAAATGTTTTAACCGGTAAAATAACCATTAACGGTAAAGAAACTAGTGTTTTAGATTATTATGCGGGTCTGATTGGCGAGCTAGGGATCGAAGCTCAAGAGGCTAATCGACTGGCGTCTAATACAGAAACACAGCTGAATGATGCTGACATAAACCGTCAGCAAATGAGCGCAGTTTCTTTAGACGAAGAAATGACGAATATGATTCAATTCCAACACGCATACAATGCAGCTGCAAGAATGGTGACTTTACAAGACGAATTGCTTGATAAAGTGATCAACGGCATGGGTGTTGGAGGAAGGTAGGTAGAGTCACATGAGAGTAACACAAGGCATGATACAGCAAAACTCACTGAGATATATCGGTTCGAGCTACTCGAAGCTGGATAAACTCCAGTCGCAGATTTCTTCAGGGAAAAAAATCTCAAAAGCTTCCGACGATCCTGTAGTAGCAATGAAAAGCTTAAAGTATAATACGCAACTGTCTCAAGTGCAGCAGTACAAAAGCAATGCTTCTCAAGCCTTTACCTGGCTCGAAAACACAGAAACAAACATTACAGAAGGAATTGACATCTTGTCAAAGGTCAGAGAATTAGCGGTTGAAGCTCAAAATGATACAAACGGCGAGTCGGAGCGGCAAGCGATTGGCGTAGAGGTAAAGCAGTTAAAGGAACAGCTTTTAAATATTGCGAATACACAAGTGAACGGCAGATATATCTTTAATGGCACAAATTCAGATAAGCCTCCGGTTACAGATAACGGAGACGGAACTTATACAATTTCTGATACAGCTGATGTCGTAGTCAATATATCAAATAATATGTCATTGAAAGTGAATTCAGATCCAAAGTCAGCTTTTGGAGGCACTTCTGAAAGCGGGCAGAATGTATTTGAAATGCTTGATTCTTTTGAGAAAGCACTAAATTCTGGTTCGCTAGATGGCATGGACAGTGTTTTAGATGATATTGATCATTTTTCTGACGGCATGAGTGCTGAACGATCTGATCTTGGAGCGAGATATAATCGTCTTGAATTGGTTAATACAAGACTGTCAGCGCAAGAAGAAACAGCTACCAAAGTGTTATCAGACAATGAAGATGTAGAACTGGAAGAAGTAATAACTGAATTTATTGCGCAGCAAAGTGTGCACAGGGCTACTCTGGCCGTTAATGCGCAAATTGTTCAGCCTACATTAATTGACTTTTTAAAGTAAGCGGCTCTCAGGAGTTCGCTTTTTTTATAGTTCAGGAGGTAGAGTGATGCAGATTCCCAGATTGATTATGCATAGTGTTCAAGGAAAAATTGGTTTAACAACGACGCCTGCCAGCTTAAAAATGGAGCAGCCTCAAGCTGATCTAGAGATCGAACAGCCGAGTGCGGAAATGGAAATATCGGTGACACCTGGAAAACTCACGATTGACCAGACACAAGCATGGGAAGAATTAGACAGAAAGCATGTTTTCAAGAGAATTGAAGAAGCCGCACAACAAGGGCATGAGGATGTAATGGAGGGAATAGCGCGTACTGCAGAAGAAGGCGACGAGCTTATGAGGATTGAAAATAAGGGGAACCCAATCGCTTCACAAGCAAGGAGGAACTCTGAAATGCACCAAATTCAATTAGGCGAAAATTATGCTCCTTCTCTATCTAGGGTGAAAATACAATATACTCCGTCACAGCTTGATGTTCAGATTACGCCGCGAAAGCCTGTTATTCAGGCTGAGCCGCATAAGCCAATTGTTGAATATACGCCAGGAAATGTTAAGGTTGACATGCTCCAATACCCTGATTTAAATATAGATGTAGAATACCCGAAAGAATCACCCGAAAAGTAAAAAGAAAAGGATCGTGAACAATGATCATTCATACGAAGTACCATGGCCAAATGAACATAAAAGAAGAACAAATCATTCTTTTTGAAAGCGGGATTCCAGGCTTTTTAGAAGAAAAACAATTTGTCATACTTCCGCTTTCAGAAGACTCTCCATTCGTGGCACTGCAGTCCGTCACTTCAGAAAATCTTGCGTTTATCGTCGTAAGTCCGTTTATCTTTTTTAAGAATTATGAATTTGATCTTGATGAATCAACTGCTGAACTTTTGGATATCGATAATATTCAAGACGTAGAAGTCATGACAATATTGACTATGGCAGAGCCATTTGAAAAGTCTACTGCGAATTTATTGGCTCCCATTATTGTGAATCGCAAGAACATGATGGCTAAGCAAGTCGTTTTACACGACTCCTCATATACGACAAAGCATCCGATTGGAGGAGAATCATGCTAGTTTTATCGCGGAAAATAAGCGAAGCGATTCAAATAGGTGCTGATATTGAAGTAAAAGTGATTGCGGTTGAGGGGGATCAAGTGAAGCTTGGAATTGACGCCCCAAAGCATATTGATATTCACAGGAAAGAAATTTATTTGACCATTCAGGAAGAAAATAACCGTGCAGCAGCGTTATCCAGCGATGTGATCTCCGCATTATCCTCACAAAAAAAGTGAGGATTTTTTTATTTTTGTATTAACAAAATCAGAGACAATCCGATATTAATGATGTAGCCGGGAGAGGGCAAAAATGGCTCCGCCGATTACAAAATTGAGGCACAAGGACGTGCCTAAACAACATATTCAGGGAGGATATAAAAATGAGAATTAACCACAATATTGCAGCGCTTAACACACTGAACCGTTTGTCTTCAAACAACGGTGCAGCACAAAAGAATATGGAGAAACTTTCTTCAGGTCTTCGTATCAACCGTGCGGGAGATGACGCAGCAGGTCTTGCGATCTCTGAAAAAATGAGAGGACAAATCAGAGGTCTTGATATGGCTTCTAAAAACTCTCAAGACGGAATCTCTCTTATCCAAACAGCTGAGGGTGCATTGACTGAAACTCACTCAATTCTTCAACGTGTTCGTGAGTTAACTGTTCAAGCGGGTAACACTGGTACTCAAGATGCAACGACAGACCTTCAAGCCATTCAAGATGAAATTGATAACCTTCTTGATGAGGTAGATGGAATTTCTCAACGTACAGCTTTTAACGGTAAAAACCTTCTTGATGGTACGCAGACAAATGGATTCACTTTCCAAATCGGTGCCAACAAAGGTCAACAATTAACAGTTAACATTGGGGATATGAGTACTGCGGCTACAGGTCTTGACATGTTAAAAGCAGATTACAAAGTAACAACAGCTACGGCAGCTAACACAGATGCGCTTTTAACTAAAGTAGATTCTGCAATTAACAAAGTATCTTCTGAGCGTGGTAAACTTGGTGCGGTACAAAACCGTCTTGAGCACACAATCAATAACTTGAGCGCTTCTGGTGAAAACCTGACTGCTGCTGAGTCTCGTATCCGTGACGTTGACATGGCTAAAGAGATGAGCGAGTTCACAAAGAACAACATTCTTTCTCAGGCTTCTCAAGCGATGCTTGCTCAAGCAAACCAACAGCCACAAAACGTACTTCAATTGTTACGTTAATTTTAAAAAAGACCTTGGCGTTGCCAGGGTCTTTTAATTTATATTTCTATCTCCGAATCATTCCTCATCCTGTCACTAACTCGTGATATAATAACCGGATTCTCCACTAACTTTTTATAAATGTATTTCCAAACAAGAAATCTAAAACAGAAGATTTTTTTCCAAAAATATGTGTAATCTTATCTCCATTTAGTCGATATAAACGATAGATTGGGGCATAGGGGATGATCAATTGAACATTGAAAGGCTCACTACGTTACAACCTGTTTGGGATCGTTATGATACTCAAATACATAATCAGAAAGATAATGATAACGAGGTTCCTGTTCATCAAGTTTCAGATACCAATCTTGCTGAAATGGTGGGGGAAATGAACAAGCTTTTGGAACCTTCGCAAGTTCATCTGAAGTTCGAGCTTCATGACAAGTTAAATGAATACTATGTAAAAGTAATAGAGGACTCTACAAATGAAGTGATCCGCGAAATTCCACCAAAACGGTGGCTTGATTTTTATGCGGCTATGACTGAATTTCTCGGGTTATTTGTAGATGAAAAAAAGTAGAATAGGAGTGGTTTGAGATGGTCACAAGAATAACAGGTCTGGCATCAGGAATGGATATAGATGATATTGTATCAAAGCTGATGCAGACAGAAAGAGCGCCGCTTGATAAGCTGAAGCAAAAAAAGCAGACTCTTGAATGGCAGCGTGACAGCTATCGTGAAGTCAATACAAAAATAAAAGAATTGCAAGATTATATGTCTAAAAATACGTTGACATATCCTAGCACGTATCAGAGCAAAACTGTGACAAGCTCTAATGAGTCTGTGTTAACTGCTACAGGAAGCGCAAGTGCACCAAACTCTTCTTCTACTGTTGAAGTGGCGAGCTTGGCAACCGCAGCAACGTATAAGGCAAACAATTATACGGGATACACTCAAGGCGATTACAATTTGGCATTTAACGTTGTTGCGCCTGGCGAAACAACGGCAAAAACAGTGAACATTAGTGTGACGAGCGCCGATACGATTGATAATGTGATTTCTAAACTTAACAGCTCAGATCTAGGAGTGTCAGCTTTTAAAGATAAAATTTGGAATGGTACAGAGTACGTAGAAACAATTGCGTTTTCTTCTAAAGCAACAGGTGCAGGAGGCAGTATACAGGCAGCAGACTCTGCTACAGCTGACTTTATGTCCGGTCAGCTTGGTTTTTCTTTGGATGCTGATAATAAGCTCACTGCTTACAAAGAAGGCACAAATGCCAAAGTCACAATTAACGGCTTTGAAATGGAGAAGCTGACAAACAATTTCACGGTGAATGGTGTTACCTACTCGATTAAAAATACAACTGCAGCCACAGGCCCTGTTACCACATCTGTTTCTACTGATGTTGATGGGATTTATAACCAAATCAAAGAGTTTGTAGATAAATACAATGAACTGGTTGACAGCCTGAATGAAAAGCTGAAAGAAGAAAAATACCGAGACTATACGCCACTCACAAGTGAACAAAAAGAAGCCATGTCCGATAAAGAGGTAGAGCTCTGGGAGGAGAAGGCGAAAAGCGGATTGCTTAGAAATGATTCCAGCATCAGCACCGGCACGAACCAAATGCGGACTGACTTTTATACTCAAGTTAATGCGGATGGGAAAACCTATCAATTGACAGAATTCGGCATAACAACCTCAAGTGCTTACCAAATGCGGGGGCATTTAGAGATTAATGAAGACAAACTGAAAGCCAAAATACAAGAAGATCCACAAAGCGTTGCCGCCTTATTTACAAGCGGAACGAATAGCAGCGCCTATAGTGATAAAGGGATTATGAAACGCATCGGTGACACCCTGAAAAGTACGGTGAAGAGCATTGAAGCAAAAGCCGGCAACTCGACAATGGGAACCAATGATTATTCAATCGGTAAAAATTTAAATACGATCAGCACTGATATTACCAAAATGCAGGACCGGTTGACCACAATAGAAAACCGCTATTATTCAAAATTCAGTGCAATGGATTCTGCGATTCAAAAAATGAACGAACAAGCGTCCTATTTATCACAGCTTCTTGTACAATAAATGTAATTTGGAGGATGACACATGGCGATCCAAAATCCATATACAGCCTATCAGCAAAATTCAGTGAATACGGCTACACCCGGGGAGCTGACGCTTATGCTGTATAATGGCTGTTTAAAATTTATAAGACTTGCCTCTCAGGCCATTGAGAATGATGATATGGAACGTAAAAATGAGAATCTGATTAAAGCGCAAAATATTATTCAGGAATTAAATTTTACACTTAACCGTAACATAGAGCTTTCCGTTTCTATGGGTGCGATGTACGATTATATGTATCGCAGATTGGTACAGGCAAATATCAAAAATGATACGGGCATGCTGGCTGAGGTTGAAGGTTATGTAACAGATTTTCGCGATGCTTGGAAACAAGCAATTCAAAGTGAACGGAAGGACCGGCACGGATCAGGCGGGATCGCATGAATAACATAGATCAACTATACACTGAGACGAAGAGTATGCTGTCACACATACAAAATACGCCGGAAAGCGATGAGCTTTTAAAACAAATTGAAGACTTTGTGGCTAAACGGTCTGAACTGATTCAGGAGATATCTCTGCCGCTTTCAGAAGAAGAGCGAAAGCAGATGAAGCTAGTGCTGACATGGGATCAGCTTATTGTGAAGGAAATGGAACGACTGAAGCAGTCAATCGCAGCAGAACTTCAGCAGATGAAAAGAAAACGTGTGATGCATACGACGTATTTAAACCCTTATAACAACATTACGATTGACGGCACATATTATGACAAGCGTAAATAGGTGAGTGCCTTGAAGAGCATTGAAGATTATACGCTTTTATCAGCTTATTATCATCTTCTTTTTACCATTGAAGAAGGGTTGTGTTATTTGATAGAGGCTGAAGAGAATTTATCAAAAACAGAAGGGGATCGGATCTACCAAGATCTGATCCAAGCCTTTTTTTATTTGGATTCAACACATTCAACACTTCTCTTCATTATGGATTCGCGGTGTGCTGAAATTTGTGTGAAAGCATTTGACCAAATTTTTGCGGAGTTTGATCAATTGGTCTCTTTCTCTTTTCCCTCTCATGAGTTCTGTGAGTATTTAAAGGAACATTTTCTGATTCATTATAGAAAATGGATGCTGTCTATTCATCAATGTATGGAACCCTTTTTAATCAATTAGGCGTGTGTGAGGTATTTGTTTCGTTCAATCAGCATATACATATACCTCCGAACCGCCAATAACAGAGCAAATACAAACAAAATTCGACAAAGTTCACTGAATTTTCACAAAAGATTTATGTTTCAGCAGGAATTGTAAAGGGTAAAAGAGAAATAGATACATATCCTTAATAAAAGGGAGGCGTTCTTTGATGAACTATAACATCAGAGGAGAAAATATTGAAGTGACACCCGCGTTAAAGGATCATGTCGAGAGGAAGATCGGCAAGCTGGAGCGCTATTTTGACCATAGCGTGGATGCTGATGTGAACGTCAACTTGAAGTTTTACAATGACAAGGAGTCTAAGGTTGAGGTTACGATTCCGATGACAGATCTGGCGCTTCGGTCCGAGGTGCATAACGAGGATATGTACAACGCAATTGATCTCGCAACAAACAAACTGGAACGTCAAATCCGTAAGCATAAAACGAAAGTAAACCGTAAATTCCGTGAGCAGGGCTCTCCAAAATATTTATTGGCAAACGGTCTTGGCTCTGATACAGATATTGCGGTTCAGGATGACATAGAAGAGGAGGAGAGCTTGGATATCGTCCGTCAGAAACGCTTTAATTTAAAGCCGATGGATAGTGAAGAAGCGATCTTGCAAATGAATATGCTTGGCCATAATTTCTTTGTTTTCACAAATGCGGAAACAAACCTTACAAATGTCGTGTACCGCAGAAATGACGGGAAATATGGCTTAATTGAACCGACTGAATAATGAAGAGAAGCCTTCCGTGATGTCCGCGGAAGGTTTTTGTTTTTCTTATTTGCAAATTCTTTGGAAATAACAAAAGGTATGATATGATAATGAGAGGTATACATGGACTAGTAAATTATTTATACATGCCTTTAAAATAGGCATGTGATGATAGAGGAGCGTTATAAATGCTTGGAATTTTAAATAAAATGTTTGATCCAACAAAACGTACGCTGAATAGATACGAAAAAATTGCTAACGATATTGATGCGATTCGCGGAGACTATGAAAATCTCTCTGACGACGCATTGAAACATAAAACAATTGAATTTAAAGAGCGTCTTGAAAAAGGGGCGACAACGGATGATCTTCTTGTTGAAGCTTTCGCTGTTGTTCGAGAAGCTTCACGCCGCGTAACAGGCATGTTTCCGTTTAAAGTCCAGCTCATGGGGGGCGTGGCGCTTCATGACGGAAATATAGCGGAAATGAAAACAGGGGAAGGGAAAACATTAACGTCTACCCTGCCTGTTTATTTAAATGCGTTAACCGGTAAAGGCGTACACGTCGTGACTGTCAACGAATACTTGGCAAGCCGTGACGCTGAGCAAATGGGGAAAATTTTCGAGTTTCTCGGTTTGACTGTCGGTTTGAATTTAAACTCAATGTCAAAAGACGAAAAACGGGAAGCTTATGCCGCTGACATTACTTACTCTACAAACAACGAGCTTGGCTTCGACTATTTGCGTGACAATATGGTTCTTTATAAAGAGCAGATGGTTCAGCGCCCGCTTCATTTTGCGGTAATAGATGAAGTTGACTCTATTTTAATTGATGAAGCGAGAACACCGCTTATCATTTCTGGACAAGCTGCAAAATCCACTAAGCTGTACGTACAGGCAAATGCTTTTGTCCGCACGTTAAAAGCGGAGAAGGATTACACGTACGATATCAAAACAAAAGCTGTACAGCTTACTGAAGAAGGAATGACGAAGGCGGAAAAAGCGTTCGGCATCGATAACCTCTTTGATGTGAAGCATGTCGCGCTCAACCACCATATCAACCAGGCCTTAAAAGCTCACGTTGCGATGCAAAAGGACGTTGACTATGTAGTGGAAGACGGACAGGTTGTTATTGTTGATTCCTTCACGGGACGTCTGATGAAAGGCCGTCGCTACAGTGAGGGGCTTCACCAGGCGATTGAAGCAAAGGAAGGGCTTGAGATTCAAAACGAAAGCATGACCTTGGCGACGATTACGTTCCAAAATTACTTCCGGATGTACGAAAAACTTGCCGGTATGACGGGTACAGCTAAGACAGAGGAAGAAGAATTCCGCAACATCTACAACATGCAGGTTGTCACGATCCCTACCAACAGGCCTGTTGTCCGTGATGACCGCCCGGATTTAATTTACCGCACGATGGAAGGAAAGTTTAAGGCAGTTGCGGAGGATGTCGCACAGCGTTACATGACGGGACAGCCTGTTCTCGTCGGTACGGTTGCCGTTGAAACATCTGAATTGATTTCTAAGCTGCTTAAAAACAAAGGAATTCCGCATCAAGTGTTAAATGCCAAAAACCATGAACGTGAAGCGCAGATCATTGAAGAGGCCGGCCAAAAAGGCGCAGTTACGATTGCGACTAACATGGCGGGGCGCGGAACGGACATTAAGCTTGGCGAAGGTGTAAAAGAGCTTGGCGGACTCGCTGTTGTCGGAACAGAACGACATGAATCACGCCGGATTGACAATCAGCTTCGAGGTCGTTCCGGACGTCAGGGAGACCCGGGGATTACTCAATTTTACCTTTCTATGGAAGATGAATTGATGCGCAGATTCGGAGCTGAGCGGACAATGGCGATGCTGGACCGCTTCGGCATGGACGACTCTACTCCAATCCAAAGCAAAATGGTATCTCGCGCGGTTGAATCGTCACAAAAACGTGTCGAAGGCAATAACTTCGATTCGCGTAAACAGCTTCTGCAATATGATGATGTTCTCCGCCAGCAGCGTGAGGTCATTTATAAGCAGCGCTTTGAAGTCATTGACTCTGAAAACCTGCGTGAAATCGTTGAAAATATGATCAAGTCTTCTCTCGAACGCGCAATTGCAGCCTATACGCCAAGAGAAGAACTTCCTGAGGAGTGGAAGCTTGACGGTCTAGTTGATCTTATCAACACAACTTATCTTGATGAAGGTGCACTTGAGAAGAGCGATATCTTCGGCAAAGAACCGGATGAAATGCTTGAGCTCATTATGGATCGCATCATCACAAAATATAATGAGAAGGAAGAGCAATTCGGCAAAGAGCAAATGCGCGAATTCGAAAAAGTTATCGTTCTTCGTGCCGTTGATTCTAAATGGATGGATCATATTGATGCGATGGATCAGCTCCGCCAAGGGATTCACCTTCGTGCTTACGCGCAGACGAACCCGCTTCGTGAGTATCAAATGGAAGGTTTTGCGATGTTTGAGCATATGATTGAATCAATTGAGGACGAAGTCGCAAAATTTGTGATGAAAGCTGAGATTGAAAACAATCTGGAGCGTGAAGAGGTTGTACAAGGCCAAACAACAGCTCATCAGCCGCAAGAAGGCGACGATAACAAAAAAGCGAAGAAAGCACCGGTTCGCAAAGTGGTTGATATCGGCCGAAATGCCCCATGCCACTGCGGAAGCGGGAAAAAATATAAAAATTGCTGCGGCCGTACTGAATAGTTCGCCCCGGCAAGTTTACTGACCGCGGCGCCTGCAGGCGCCTGCGGATCTTTTAATGAGGTGAATGAAATGGAATTATCAGAAATCAGAGCAGAGCTCGAAAATATGGCTTCTCGTTTAGCGGACTTTAGGGGGTCTCTTTGACCTCGAATCAAAGGAGGCCCGCATTGCTGAGCTAGATGAACAAATGGCTGATCCGGAATTCTGGAATGATCAGCAAAAAGCTCAAACGGTTATAAATGAAGCAAACGGTTTAAAGGATTATGTCAATTCGTATAAAAAATTGAATGAATCCCACGAAGAATTACAAATGACTCATGATCTTTTGAAAGAAGAGCCGGACACTGATCTCCAGCTTGAGCTTGAAAAAGAACTAAAATCATTAACAAAAGAGTTCAATGAGTTTGAGCTTCAGCTTCTTCTCAGCGAACCGTATGATAAAAATAACGCGATTTTAGAACTGCACCCTGGTGCTGGCGGTACAGAGTCACAGGACTGGGGCTCTATGCTTCTTAGAATGTATACAAGATGGGGAGAGCGCCGCGGCTTTAAAGTAGAAACACTCGATTATCTTCCAGGTGACGAGGCTGGAATCAAGTCAGTGACATTGCTCATCAAAGGACATAACGCTTACGGGTATCTCAAAGCAGAAAAAGGTGTCCATCGTCTTGTGCGGATCTCACCATTTGATTCATCAGGCCGCCGCCACACATCTTTCGTTTCATGTGAAGTCATGCCTGAATTTAACGATGAAATTGATATTGATATTCGTACGGAGGATATTAAAGTTGACACGTACCGTGCAAGCGGCGCGGGCGGACAGCACGTCAATACGACGGATTCAGCCGTTCGGATTACTCACTTGCCGACGAACGTAGTTGTGACATGCCAAACGGAGCGCTCACAAATTAAAAACCGTGAAAGAGCCATGAAAATGCTGAAGGCCAAGCTGTATCAGCGCAGAATTGAAGAGCAGCAGGCAGAGCTGGATGAAATTCGCGGTGAACAAAAAGAAATCGGCTGGGGCAGCCAAATCCGTTCTTATGTATTCCATCCGTATTCCATGGTAAAAGACCATCGGACCAATACAGAAATGGGGAACGTTCAAGCTGTAATGGATGGTGACATTGATACGTTTATTGATGCCTACCTGCGTTCTAAGCTTTCATAAGCTGAAAAACACACCTGATGCATACGGGTGTGTTTTTTTATTTCTTATATCCTTGATTTCACTGCTGCTTTAGCATATTACCACTGTATTTGGGTGTTATTTACATCTAATCAGGGAAGGATTAAAATGCTATCGGAGAGCATTGGAAGAAACGGAGGATATATGATGGACGTACGGAATAAAACATTGTGGATTTTGCGGGATTATGTATACATATTGATAGGAGCAGCGATTACGGCCGTGTCCTTTAATGTATTTTTGCTTCCGAACAAGATTGCCGCCGGCGGTGTCAGCGGGATCAGTACGATTTTACAATCATATGGTTTTGAAGCAGCGTATGTACAGTGGATTATTAATATCCCTTTATTTATTGCTGGCGTCATTTTGCTCGGTGGGAAATTTGGGCTAAAGACGCTTGCAGGTTCTGTGTTTTTGCCGCTAGTAGTGTTTCTGACAAGGGATATTCAGCCCGCCACTCATCATGAACTCTTGGCGGCGATTTTTGGCGGTGTCGGGATAGGTATCGGAATTGGTATTGTGTACTTAGGGAAAGGATCGACGGGAGGAACAGCCTTGGCTGCACAGATCATTCATAAGTACTCCGGTCTGTCATTGGGGAAGTGTCTCGCCATCATTGACGGAATGATCGTTGTTACGGCTATGATTGTATTTAATATTGAGCAAGGCTTATATGCCATGCTTGGCGTCTATGTGTCCAGCAAAACCATTGATGTTGTGCAAGTCGGCTTTAACCGTTCAAAAATGGCGCTCATCATTACAAAGCAGGAGCAGGCTGTCAAGGAGGCTGTCTTACAGAAGATTGACAGAGGCGTGACAAAAATCTCTGCAGTCGGCGGATATACTGACGATGACCGTCCGATTTTAATGTGCGTGGTTGGGCAAACTGAATTCACCAAATTGAAACAAATCGTCAAACAGATTGATGAGTCAGCTTTTGTAATTGTAGCAGACGCGAGCGAGGTGCTGGGCGAGGGTTTCAAACGCGCTTAAACGAGGTTATAATATGGAAGAGATCGTAAAGGAGTTGTGCTTCTCAACATGAAATCAAAGTTATCGATACTAATGATTGGATTTGCGCTTTCTGTTCTGTTGGCTGCCTGCGGATCAAACGATGCAAAAGAAGAGAAGGCAGACACTGGCAGCAAGACGGAAGCCACTGCATCTGAAGGGGAAGAATTATATCAGCAAAGCTGCGTAGGCTGCCACGGCAAGGATTTAGAAGGTGTGTCAGGGCCTAATCTCCAAGAGGTCGGAGGCAAATACGATGAACACAAAATTGAAAGCATTATTAAAAACGGCCGCGGCAATATGCCAAAGGGGCTTGTAGATGATAACGAAGCCGCTGTTATTGCCAAATGGCTGTCAGAAAAAAAGTAAGATAAAAACATCCTTGCCGAGTGCCGGCAAGGATGTTTTTATGCCTTGACAATATGAATGAAAAGAAACTGTAATAGTATTATGTCTAAATTTGACGTATAATGAAGTGTATTGAAAAAGGGAACTTTCAGATTTTTCATCTTTTTACAAATGAATGGGTCATAAATTGTCGAATGCATTCGAAGAGTATGACCGTGTGATAGATAAAATGATATAAAAGATTAGGTGATTTCATGATAGAGATGAAGGAAGTATATAAAGCCTATCCGAACGGCGTAAAAGCGCTCAATGGGATTTCTGTTACCATTCATCCCGGCGAGTTTGTGTATGTTGTTGGTCCGAGCGGAGCAGGTAAATCTACTTTTATTAAAATGATTTACAGAGAAGAAAAACCGACAAAAGGACAAATTTTAATCAATCATAAAGATCTCGCGACAATTAAAGAAAAAGAGATTCCTTTCGTGCGCCGAAAAATAGGCGTTGTCTTTCAAGATTTCAAGCTTCTTCCGAAACTTACTGTTTTTGAAAATGTGGCATTTGCCCTTGAAGTGATTGGAGAACAGCCGTCTGTCATTAAGAAACGGGTGCTTGAAGTGCTTGATCTCGTGCAGCTGAAGCATAAAGCGCGACAATTTCCTGACCAGCTTTCAGGCGGGGAGCAGCAGCGTGTATCTATTGCAAGATCAATTGTGAACAACCCTGATGTTGTCATTGCTGATGAACCGACAGGAAACCTTGATCCGGATACGTCTTGGGAAGTCATGAAGACGCTGGAGGAAATTAACAACCGCGGGACAACAGTCGTGATGGCGACACATAATAAAGAAATCGTAAACACCATGAAGAAACGTGTCATTGCAATCGAAGATGGTATCATTGTGCGTGATGAGTCAAGAGGGGAGTATGGTTCATATGATTAAAATTCTCGGGCGCCACTTGCGTGAGAGTTTTAAATCTCTCGGGAGAAACACATGGATGACATTTGCATCCATTAGTGCTGTAACCGTTACGCTGATTTTAGTCGGCGTGTTTTTAGTGATTATGCTGAATTTGAATAACATGGCCACGAATGCAGAAAAACAAGTCGAAATCAAAGTGCTGGTTGATCTGACTGCAGATCAGAAGGCACAGGACAAGCTTCAGAACGATATTAAGGAACTGAAGGGCATTCAGAGTGTCACTTTTTCATCTAAAGAAAAAGAGCTTGACCAGCTGGTTGACAGTTTTGGTGACAGCGGAAAATCCCTGACAATGAAGGATCAGGAAAACCCGCTTAATGATGCGTTTGTCGTCAAAACGACAGATCCGCATGATACGCCGAACGTGGCGAAAAAGATCGAAAAAATGGATCATGTTTATAAAGTCACTTATGGAAAAGAAGAGGTCAGCCGTTTGTTTAAAGTGGTCGGCGTTTCCCGCAACATCGGAATCGCGTTAATTATCGGCCTGGTATTTACGGCGATGTTCTTAATTTCCAACACCATTAAAATTACAATTTTCGCAAGAAGAAAAGAAATTGAAATCATGAAGCTTGTTGGTGCGACAAACTGGTTTATCCGCTGGCCGTTTTTCCTTGAAGGATTGCTGCTAGGCGTATTCGGTTCTGTGATTCCGATTGCACTGGTGCTGAGCACTTACCAATACGTTATCGGATGGGTCGTTCCAAAGGTTCAAGGATCATTTGTCTCTCTTCTTCCTTATAATCCATTTGTATTCCAAGTTTCGCTAGTGCTGATTGCAATCGGCGCAGTAATTGGAGTATGGGGAAGTCTGACTTCCATCCGCAAGTTTTTGCGAGTATAAAGTGAAAAAGCCGTTCCGTTTTCGGGACGGCTTTTCATTTGCCTTCTTTTTCTTCTATGATTACATGAAATCTCCATCCTTTACATATACTATCTCTAGGTTTTGGTAAAGACAGTCTGGCATACAGGAGGAGTAAAGGATGAATCAAAAAATAATGGCTGTGATAGCAGCAGGGAGCATGCTGTTCGGAGGCGCTGGTGTATATGCGGGAATCAACCTGCTTGAGATGGATAAGCCCCAGACTGCAGCAGTTCCCGCGACGGCACAAGCTGACTCTGAACGGGATAAAGCTATGGACAAAATCGAAAAAGCGTATGAGTTAATTTCGAATGAGTACGTAGAAAAAGTAGATAGAGAAAAGCTGCTCGAGGGAGCCATCCAGGGAATGCTGTCTACGCTAAATGATCCTTATTCTGTTTATATGGACAAGCAGACAGCTAAGCAATTTTCTGATTCTCTTGATTCCTCATTTGAAGGCATCGGGGCTGAGGTTGGCATGGAAGACGGCAAAATTATTATTGTTTCCCCATTCAAGAAATCGCCAGCGGAAAAAGCCGGGTTGAAGCCTAATGATGAAATTATCAGCATCAATGGAGAATCGATGGCCGGCAAGGATTTAAACCACGCTGTGTTAAAAATAAGAGGAAAAAAAGGGTCCAGCGTTTCAATGAAGATTCAGCGGCCTGGAACGAAGAAGCAGCTGTCATTCCGGATCAAGAGAGCTGAGATTCCGCTCGAAACGGTTTTTGCATCAGAGAAAAAAGTACAGGGGCATTCTGTCGGATATATTGCCATCTCTACTTTTTCTGAGCACACCGCAGAGGATTTTGCAAAAGCGCTGAGGGAGCTTGAGAAAAAAGAAATAAAAGGACTTGTCATTGATGTACGCGGCAACCCGGGCGGATATCTTCAAAGTGTGGAAGAAATTCTTAAGCATTTCGTTACAAAGGATCAGCCGTATATTCAGATTGCTGAACGCAATGGGGATAAAAAACGTTATTTTTCAACATTGACCCATAAAAAAGCGTACCCTGTCAATGTGATTACGGATAAAGGAAGTGCCTCTGCATCAGAAATTCTTGCCGGCGCATTAAAGGAAGCTGGCCATTATGATGTTGTAGGCGATACGTCTTTTGGAAAGGGAACGGTTCAACAGGCTGTGCCAATGGGGGACGGCAGCAACATCAAATTAACGCTTTACAAGTGGCTGACGCCAAATGGAAATTGGATTCATAAGAAAGGAATTGAACCGACCATTGCGATTAAGCAGCCCGATTATTTTTCCGCTGGGCCTTTACAGCTGAAAGAGCCGCTTAAAGTGGACATGAACAATGAAGACGTCAAGCATGCGCAGGTATTGTTAAAAGGTCTCAGCTTTGATCCGGGACGTGAGGATGGCTATTTCAGCAAAGACATGAAAAAAGCGGTTATGGCTTTTCAGGATCAAAACAAGCTGAATAAAACCGGTGTGATCGACACTCGCACTGCAGAGACATTAAATCAGCAGATAGAAAAGAAAAAATCAGATGACAAAAATGATTTGCAGCTTCAAACAGCATTGAAATCATTATTTGTCAATTAAAGGAGATGGTATTCCATCTCCTGTTTCTTTGTACTTAAAGAGATTATGGATCATAAGTCACATAAAAAATGAGTTTTTGACAAGAAATTAAAAAAATTTTCACAAATAAACATTTATAAAGGACTGTTATTACCCGATATCAATATATGAGAGAGACTTTCTAACGAGTTAATATGCATTTAAAATGAAACTTTTGCAAGTTGCCTAGTCTTTGTTTACTTCATACAATATAAGAAGGTTCTAAAAAGAACAGTAATCAGGTTAATGGCAGCTGAACGACAGGTATTTAAAGAGTAACGTTAGCGAGAATGCTTGTTAGCACTCCAGTACTGCTGCTTATACTGGCCCGTGCTTATCTGTATAAAGAAAATGGGGGTTCACAATTGAAGAGGGCAAGTATTGTGCGTGAAAAAAAATATTATGAATTAGTGGAACAATTAAAAGACAGAACACAAGACGTAACATTTTCAGCTACAAAAGCACTAAGTCTTCTTATGCTGTTCAGCAGATATTTGGTCAATTACACCAATGTCGAATCAGTAAATGACATTAATGAGGAATGCGCCAAACATTATTTTAACTACTTAATGAAAAACCATAAGCGATTAGGAATTAATCTGACAGATATAAAAAGGTCGATGCATCTAATCAGCGGGTTATTGGATGTGGATGTAAACCACTATTTAAAGGATTTTTCACTATCGAATGTCACGCTGTGGATGACGCAAGAGAGATAAACTCTCCTGAGGATATCCAAGCCATTTAATATTTGATAGAATATGAGTAACATGTTTGGCTTGAGGCGGTGAGAGATAGTGTCTGTTCAATGGGGAATTGAACTGTTAAAAAGCGCGGGCTTGTTCTTCTTACACCCGCTTTTCTGGTTTTTTATCATCATAACCCTGGCTTTCGGCTATGTAAGAATCAAACGGGAACGAAAAACCTTTCATACAAGAATAGCAGATATTTATGATGATCTGAAATTTACATATACAAAGGGACTGATTCCAGGTCTTCTTTTGTCAGTTATTTTAGGTGGACTCGGAATATCGATTCCTCTCGGTTTACTTGCGATTATTGCCGTTATCACTGCAGCGGCAGCGTTCACTCTTCGCGCAAACTGGATGTCTGCTGCATATATCGTCAGTGTGAGTATGCTGATAGGTTTTGGACTGCAAATATATCAGGCGGAGCCCTTTCTGGAGAGATTTCAGCAAGGATTTGCAGTTGTTTGGCCGGCTGTGGCTGTGTTTCTAGGTTTGCTGATTATCACTGAAGGAGCGGTTGCTTATCGTTCTGCGCATGTGAGAACATCACCGGCACTTGTCGTAAGCAGCCGCGGTTTGCCGATCGGACAGCAGCTGGCAAACCGGGTTTGGCTTTTGCCGCTGTTCCTTCTCGTGCCCGGTAATGGTTTAGAATCGCACCTTAGCTGGTGGCCCGTGTTTACTGTTCCCGGCGGCTCATTCCATTTTCTATGGATTCCTTACTTTGTCGGATTTGGACAAAGGGTACAGGGATCGCTGCCTGAAACGAGTATAAGGATCACAGCGAAACGCGTTTGTATTCTCGGTCTTGCCGTCGCAGTTCTCGGTGCAGCGAGCTTACTGTGGACGCCGCTTGCGGGTGCAGCGGTCTGTACTGCTTTGTTAGGGCGCATTTTTCTGTCCATAAAGCAAAGAGTGAATGATAACGCGGCTCCGTTTTATTTCTCGAAAAGGGATCAGGGCTTAATGGTGCTTGGGATTATCCCCAATACGCCGGCTGAGGATCTGGAATTGAAAATCGGGGAAATCATAACGAAAGTCAATGGCATACCGGTTAAGAACGTTTCTGATTTCTATGAAGCGCTTCAGCATAACCGTGCATATGTAAAGCTTGAAATTATCGGTTTGAATGGAGAAATTCGTTTTGACCAGCGAGCTTCTTATGAAGGAGAACATCATGAATTGGGCATCCTCTTCGTAAAGGATGACCGTGAAGACGAAGCAGCCGCTTCTGGATCATAAAAGGCAGCCCGGCACCGCAGGAAGATGCGATGCCGGGCTGTTTTGCGTTACGCTGAGTTTTTTTCTATCCGTGCCGTTTCATCAGATTTGATGCCCAATGAAACAAAAACGCCGATGATGGATACAGCAAAGAGAATCATAAATAGTATGTGATATCCCGAAATCAGGCCAATTAAGGCTGATGAAATGATGCTTCCGAAATAACGGAAGGTCGAGAAAATGCCGGATGCCACTCCTGACATTCCGGGGTCTACTGTGGCAAGGGATGAAACCTGCATGCTGGTCAGACCGACTCCGGAAGCGAGCCCGCCAAGGATAAGAGAGAGCATGAGGAACAAGACAGAATGCGAGCTGCTTAACAGCAAAAATAATAGATTCGCACCAGCCATCATGGCAAATGAAAGAAAAATGATTTTTTTGGCTCCCCATTTGTGATGGAGCTGCGCGCCCACCCAGTTGCTGGCTGACATGAAGATCGAAAATACAGAAAGCGCCATCCCGCTGTTAGACGTATTAAGCCCAAATTGGTTCGTCATAAATAACGGCATAATCAATAAGACGGCATACATCATCAAATTGCTTAACAAGACTGATAGATTCGCATTTGTAAAGGTTGAGCTTTTAAACAGTGCAAAGTCAATGATAGGGTGCTTGGTACGTTTTTCTCTTCTGAAAAAAAGCGGAACAAAAAGAAGTATCAATACACTGTATACCGCATATCCCCATGGAGCCTCATTTTTCGTCAGCAGGATAATTGAAACGATGCTGCCTGCAAGCAAGAGAGAGCCGATGATATCCAGCGGCGCGTCAGATTTATTTTCTTTATATTGAGGAAACATCGTTAATGCCGTAAATAAAGCAATAGCGAGGAACGGGATGTTGACCCAAAAAATCGAATGCCAGCTGAAGCTGTCAATCAGTATAGAGCCGATAAAAGGCCCGAGTGCTGCACCAAGTCCCGCGCCCAGTCCGAAAAATCCAAACACTTTCGGTAGGCGTTTTTCAGAAACAACATGCCGGATAATGGCAATGCTGTTTGGCGTAAGCAATGCCCCGCCGACAGCCTGCAATGCCCGAAAGACAATTAACAGGAGCAGACTCGGTGAAAGGGCGCAGCCTAGAGATGCGATTAGAAAAAGGCCGACTCCCCATAAGTACATTGTTTTATTACCGTACATGTCACCGAGCTTTCCTGCAATCGGCTGTGTGACTGCCATCACGATTAAATAAACGGTAACCACCCAAGTGATGCTTGCGATGGACTCGTTATACGTATGGGAAATAGATGAGAGCGCGACCGCGATCATCGTTGAGTTAATGGGAACCAGAATGGCCCCCAATAATAGCGAGACGATCAGCGCCCATTCTTTTCTTGAGCTCATTGGGATCCTCCTTTTTATTATGCCAAGGAGTTAATCAGCAGAAATTCCTTTGACAAATAGAGCTGTGCTATGCTCCAGCATTTTTTCCTGGGGCATTGATATGACCCGGTCTCCTAAGTGGAGACGGTGAATGAAATAACCGAAGATAATCGACATGAACACGTCGGCATGCTCCGCTTCATTTCTTGTCTGAATAACCCCTTTCTCACCCATCGTTTTGAGATAATCAACCAATAGCTGTTTCATAGATTGGGGATATTCAGTGACGTGGTTAATGACATCCTGAAACATGGCCGGTTCACGAAAGCTGATTTTAATGATATCTTTTCTATGTTCGAGCTCCTCCAAGAGACAGGTTCCGATATGAAGCAGGTCTTTGTACAAATCCCCTTCTGTTTGTTCCAAAATGCTGCCTCTGTTTGAAGAATGCTGAGAAAGCAAAGCCTCAACTAGTCCTTGTTTGTTTTTAAAGTTCCTGAAAATCGTCGCTTCACTTACATTTGCTTTTTCTGCAATTTCTTTTGTAGTCGTTGCGCGATATCCTTTTTTGACGAGCAGCTGCATGGCAGCATCAAGGATTCTCTTGTTTGTCGGTCTCAATACGTTTCACCTCACGAATATACTGGCAGGACAAGTATACACCCGCCCCGCTTGTATAAGAAAGAGGGGGACGCATCAGGACCGGCTGACAACTGTGATTTTGCCGCTGCTTCCGTCAACAGTGATGATGTCACCGTCTCGCAGTCTTTCGGTTGCCGTGCGTGTGCCGAGAACGGCTGGAATGCCGTATTCACGGGCAATAATCGCAGCGTGAGACAAAATGCCGCCTGTGTCTGTAATAATCGCTTTGGCGTCTTGAAACAGGCTGGTCCATAGCGGTGTGGTCATCTTGCAAACGAGTACGTCTCCAGGCGCGAATTGAGAAAATTCATTGGCGTCCCGAATGATTTTCACCGGACCTGTCGCAATGCCGCTTGATGCCGCAATGCCAAAAATATGATTCTCTGTGTTTTTTTCATCCTCTATCACAGCGCCGACAATTTCTTCAGCTGCTTTGAGCTGTTCTTTTGTCGGGGTGCCGAGGTAGGCCGGGGCTTGGGCCAGCTCATACTCATGAAAAATCTGTCTGCGTTTTTCAGCCTTTTCTTGCAGGGATACAGGGTGAAGAAGCGCTTGTTCCACTTCGTCATCATATAAGAACCAAAGGTCCTCACGATCTTGAATGACACCGTTTTCCGCCAGCAATTCACCTATCTTCAGCAGAAAGATTCTCGCCTTGGCATCCAGCATGGCGTCAATATAAAAGTGGTGATCATCTTTTATATTTGCAGAGTTCAGTGTCCATTGATAATAGCGGTCAAATTCGGTGCGTAAACCGGGATCTTCTATGTTTTCCAAGAATTCATTGTATAATTTCTCTCGTTTTTCTTTCGTTTTCTGAAATTCATTGTCAAAATGATAGCCATTACGGACATAATTTTGAATATTGGCCAGAGCGAAATACGGATTTTCCACCCAGATTTGTTCAATCAGATCATGACTTTTAACAGATCTCCATCCGTATTCTTGCAAGAATTCATGGACGTTCTTCAGGAAGTGTCTTCCCTCATCTGTTTGTTCCAATTTCTCCTGGAGCTGTTCAGGCTTGTTGTTTTCAAAAATGGCCAGAAGGTTCGGGTTCTCCTGAACTTCCACAGAAAATAGCCATAAGCAACGGTCCGTTTCCAGTGATTTGTTCATTTTTCCTGTCAGCATCTCGTAAAAATGAGCGTTTTCGGACTCTCCTTGAATGTCCTGATACATCGCTTGCAGTTTGTTTGTTAAAAGGATTTGCGGGAAAACGATATTAAAGTGCTCTTCATAAGCCGTGAGATAAAAGGCCTTTAGTTTTTGAAAAGCTTCCAGTGCGCTTTCTGCGGTATGCTCAGTTTGTGCGAGCTGGTCCAGTGTCCGGTAAAAAGGGAGGTATGTGTGATTGATGATGTCATACATATGCTCCGATAAAATCGGGAAAAGCTCTTTGCCACAGTCTTCAGAAGGAGGCTGCTGTCCGCCTTGGTTTTTGGAATAAATATGTCCGCGATAAAGTTTTACTTCATCAACAACTACACCAATCGGAAACTTTTGCATGCTCTTCTTCAAGCCATATTCCAACGCCGGCACGATGAAGGATGAAAATAACGGACTCACCGGACCTTCAATATTAGACTCCATGTTAAGCCAGAAATCATTCATATCAGTGTCGGTAATCATGAAGCTGCGTTTTTCTTCTGCCGCTTTTTTGTCCTGATCAATGGTTGTAATCGGGCGAGCTTGCAGAAGGTATATTTGATGATCAGCAATTCCAAATTCTATATCAACAGGATATCCGTACAGGTCTTCGGTTTTTTTTGTGATTTCAGCCAATTCAATCACTTGTTCATCTGTAAGGCAAAAACGGCTGCGCATGTCTTCACTCGTTTCTTTTTCAGCAATTCCTTCTGCCGCAGACTCCATGTAGATTTCCTTTGCACCTATTTCTTTCTGAATCTCAAACGAAGATTTATTAACAATGAACGTGTCTGGGGTAACACTTCCTGAAACAACAGCTTCACCCAACCCGTAGCTGGCGCTGATTAAAAGCTCTCTATCATCATGGGTAACAGGGTTGCGGCTGAAGATAACACCTGACATTTCTGAATCGATCAGCCCCTGAACGACTATTCCCATTAACGGCTCTGCGATTTGATTGTTCATTTTTTTCTTATAGCTGCTGACCCGCACAGAAAAAAATGAGGCCCAGCATTCTTTCACTTTAGCCAGAAACTCTTCCTCTGTTTTGATATTTAAGTAGGTTTCATATTGACCCGCGAATGAGGCGCCTTCTAAATCTTCCGAAGCAGACGAAGAACGCACGGCTACGGATCGATATGATTCTCTAAGCTTATAAAAGGAACTAGTCAGCTCATCTTTCAGCTCATCCGAAAATGTTCCGGAAATGATCCCGCCTTCGACGTTTTCACTAGTCTCTTGAAGCTGGTTGTCCTCCATAAAACGTGCGAGCGCATTCGTTTGAATAATAAACCCGTCCGGAACAGGAAGACCGTGTTTGGTCAATTTAATCAAATTCATTCCTTTTGCTCCAGCCAGCTGGCTGGACTCTTCTGCCTGGCGAAATAAAACAGAATACATATTTGAAACCCCTCTTTTCTTCATTCATTTTGTTTTTCTCTCTAGTCTTTTTATTGCGGAGCCTGTGTTTTAAAAAATGATAGTAAACACTATCATTCAATTGTAGGTTTTCAGGAAAATGCTGTCAAACGCAGAAAGTCCTAAATAAAATGAATAGTTAAGTTAGTTAGATTATCATGAAAAATGCGGCCGTACTGGTACTGTATGCCTATTTTCTTTTATTCTCGGAATCTGGCGGCGGACTTGATGATGTAATAAAAAAAGTGCCGCTGATTAGAACAGCGGCACCATGGAATAAGTTTTGACCGGCACCAAAATGCAAATATGGTGATTGATTTTGGCTGAAAAGGGGTATGGTGTAGTAGAGGGAGCGAATGCACGATTGTCCGATTCTTCATTTTTTACTATAATCAGATCAGATGAAGAATCCCTGAGGAGGGTTTTTGTTGATTACAAAAGCCGTTTTTGCATTGTTTTTCCCTTTTATGCTTGTTGTTCTATTTACTAGAGTCACCTTTAATCATTATGTGGCGATCGCTTTAACAGCTGCATTGCTGTTTGCCTCTTATTTAAAAGGCTATACAGAAACGTATTTTATTGTAGGATTGGATGTTGTGTCTCTTGTGGCTGGCGGACTGTATATGGCCAAAAAAGCTGCAGAGAAAAAAGAAGAATAAATCGGACATAATGAATATAAAGACTGAATACCTGCTTTTACGTTTTAAAAGCAGGTTTTTTATACACAAAAACAGCTGGAAATAAAAAACCACCGAACTTTAGTTCGTATTTTTAGTGATTTTGCTTTCCATTGTGTTACTATATCTATAGGAAGATTTCGTTAAAGAAACGGAGGCTTATTTTTGTGAAAGATCGCTTTGAGTTAGTCTCGAAATATCAGCCCCAGGGAGATCAGCCGAAAGCCATTGAAAAGCTTGTGAAAGGAATTCAGGAGGGCAAGAAGCATCAGACTCTGCTGGGTGCAACAGGAACTGGGAAAACATTTACGGTGTCCAATTTGATTAAAGAAGTCAATAAGCCGACTCTCGTGATTGCCCATAACAAAACCCTTGCTGGACAGCTTTACAGTGAGTTCAAGGAATTTTTTCCGAACAATGCTGTCGAGTATTTTGTCAGCTACTATGATTATTATCAGCCGGAGGCGTATGTTCCTCAAACGGATACATTTATAGAGAAAGACGCTAGTATTAATGATGAAATTGATAAACTGAGACACTCCGCCACATCAGCTTTGTTTGAGCGTAGAGATGTCATTATTATTGCGAGTGTGTCTTGTATATACGGCCTCGGTTCGCCTGAGGAATACCGGGAAATGGTCGTGTCACTGCGGACTGAAATGGAAATTGAGCGCAACGAGCTGCTCAGAAAACTTGTAGACATCCAATATGCCCGCAACGATATCGACTTTCAGCGCGGTACATTTCGTGTGCGCGGGGATGTAGTGGAAATCTTTCCGGCATCCCGTGATGAGCATTGTATCAGAGTTGAATTTTTCGGTGACGAAATCGAACGGATTCGGGAAGTGGATGCGCTGACAGGAGAAATTCTCGGCGACCGAGATCATGTTGCGATTTTCCCGGCATCCCACTTCGTAACGCGGGCCGAGAAAATGGAGAAGGCGATTCAAAATATCGAGAAGGAGCTTGAGGAGCAGCTGAAGGTCATGCATGAAAACGGAAAGCTCCTTGAAGCGCAGCGTTTAGAGCAGCGGACAAGATATGATCTTGAAATGATGCGTGAAATGGGTTTCTGCTCCGGCATCGAGAACTATTCAAGACATTTGACGCTGCGGCCTCCAGGTTCAACGCCGTATACGCTTCTTGATTATTTCCCAGACGATTTTATGATCGTGGTGGATGAGTCGCATGTGACAATTCCTCAGGTGCGCGGCATGTTTAACGGAGACCAGGCGCGGAAACAGGTGCTCGTGGATCACGGCTTCCGGCTTCCATCAGCGCTTGATAACCGTCCGCTTCGTTTTGAGGAATTTGAAAAGCATATGCACAATATCGTGTATGTATCAGCAACACCAGGGCCGTACGAGATTGAACATACAGATGAAATGGTCGAACAGATCATTCGTCCGACGGGGCTTCTTGACCCGCTTATTGACGTCCGTCCAATCGAAGGTCAGATTGACGACTTGATCGGCGAAATTCAAGCTAGAATCGAGCGGAATGAACGGGTGCTTGTGACAACTTTGACGAAGAAGATGTCAGAGGATCTGACCGATTATTTAAAGGAAATCGGCATTAAAGTAAACTATCTGCATTCTGAGATCAAGACGCTTGAACGGATTGAAATTATCCGCGACCTGCGCCTTGGCAAGTACGATGTGCTTGTCGGCATCAACCTGCTGAGGGAAGGTTTGGACATTCCCGAAGTATCCCTTGTTGCGATTTTGGATGCGGATAAGGAAGGTTTCCTTCGTTCGGAGCGGTCGCTGATCCAGACCATCGGACGGGCAGCGAGAAATGCGGAAGGCCGCGTCATTATGTACGCCGATAAAATAACGAAGTCTATGGAAATTGCGATTAATGAAACAAAACGCCGCCGCGAGCAGCAGGAGCGGTTTAATGAAGAGCACGGCATTACGCCGAAAACGATAAATAAAGAAATTCGCGATGTCATTCGTGCCACAGTAGCAGCTGAGGATAAAGCGGAATACAAAACAAAAGCCGCGCCGAAGCTGTCGAAAATGACGAAGAAAGAACGCCAGAAAGTCGTTGAACAGATGGAGCATGAAATGAAGGAAGCCGCCAAGGCGCTTGACTTTGAGAGAGCCGCGGAGCTTCGCGATTTACTTTTAGAGCTAAAAGCGGAAGGATGATGAACAAATGGCTATGGATCGGATAGAGGTGAAGGGAGCCAGGGCGCATAACCTGAAAAATATAGATGTAACGATTCCGAGAGATCAGCTTGTCGTTGTCACGGGTTTGTCCGGGTCAGGTAAATCCTCCCTTGCCTTTGACACGATATATGCTGAAGGACAGAGACGGTATGTCGAGTCGCTGTCTGCCTATGCCCGCCAGTTTTTAGGGCAAATGGATAAGCCGGATGTGGATGCAATTGAGGGGCTCTCTCCCGCCATCAGCATTGATCAGAAAACAACGAGCCGCAATCCGAGGTCCACTGTCGGTACGGTAACTGAGATTTATGATTATCTGCGTCTTTTATATGCGAGAGTAGGGAAGCCTCATTGTCCGGAACACGGAATTGAGATTACATCCCAGACCATCGAGCAAATGGTGGACAGAATTCTGGAATACCCGGAACGGACGAAGCTTCAGGTGCTGGCGCCGATTGTCTCGGGCCGAAAAGGCGCTCATGTCAAAGTGCTTGAACAGATTAGGAAACAAGGCTATGTCAGAGTCAGAATTGACGGCGAGATGGCTGAGCTTTCCGACGATATCGAATTAGAAAAGAACAAGAAGCATTCCATTGAGGTAGTCATTGACCGGATTGTCGTGAAAGAAGGCGTGGCAGCCCGGCTGTCAGATTCATTGGAAACGGCGCTTCGTTTAGGTGAAGGACGGGTTATGATCGATGTCATCGGTGAGGAAGAGCTGATGTTCAGCGAGCATCATGCCTGTCCGCACTGCGGATTTTCAATTGGTGAGCTTGAGCCGCGTCTGTTTTCGTTTAACAGTCCGTTCGGGGCGTGTCCGACGTGTGACGGTCTCGGAATGAAGCTTGAAGTGGATGCCGATCTTGTCATCCCCAATCAAGATTTGTCATTGAAGGAGAATGCGGTCGCCCCTTGGACACCGATCAGCTCACAATATTATCCTCAGCTGCTTGAGGCAGTCTGCACCCACTACGGGATTGATATGGATGTGCCGGTCAAAGATTTGCCGAAGCATCAACTGGATAAAGTGCTGTACGGCAGCGGGGATGACCTGATTTATTTCCGATATGAAAATGATTTTGGACAAATCCGCGAAGGTGAAATTCAATTTGAAGGCGTATTGCGCAACATTGAAAGACGCTATAAGGAGACAGGCTCCGATTTCATACGTGAGCAAATGGAGCAGTATATGTCTCAGAAGTCTTGTCCGACGTGCAAAGGCTATCGGTTAAAGAAAGAGGCGCTTGCCGTACTGATTGACGGCCGCCACATTGGGAAAATTACCGAGCTGTCTGTCGCCGACGCACTTGCCTTCTTTAAAGATCTTACCCTTTCTGAGAAGGATATGCAGATCGCCAATTTGATTTTGCGCGAAATTGTGGAGCGCTTAAGCTTTCTGGACAAAGTCGGCCTCGATTACCTGACATTGAGCAGGGCAGCGGGTACATTGTCCGGAGGAGAGGCGCAGCGCATCAGGCTGGCGACTCAAATTGGCTCGCGTTTATCCGGTGTGCTTTATATTTTAGATGAGCCGTCTATCGGTCTGCATCAGCGTGATAACGACCGCTTGATCAGCGCTCTGAAAAATATGAGAGACCTCGGGAACACGCTGATTGTTGTCGAACATGATGAGGACACGATGATGGCAGCAGATTATTTAATAGATATTGGACCGGGAGCCGGCATTCACGGCGGACAGGTGATATCTGCGGGTACGCCGGAAGAAGTGATGGAAGATCCAAACTCATTAACGGGCAGCTATTTATCAGGGAAAAAGTTTATCCCATTGCCTCCTGAAAGAAGAAAGCCGGACGGACGTTACATTGAAATTAAAGGTGCATCAGAAAACAACCTGAAAAAAGTGAATGCCAAGTTCCCGCTTGGGACGTTTACAGCAGTTACAGGTGTTTCCGGTTCAGGAAAGAGTACACTCGTTAATGAAATTTTGCATAAGGCGCTGGCGCAAAAGCTTCATAAAGCGAAAGCGAAGCCCGGCAGCCATAAAGAGATTAAAGGTTTGGATCATTTAGATAAAGTCATTGACATTGACCAGGCGCCAATCGGAAGAACGCCGAGATCCAACCCTGCGACATACACCGGTGTATTTGATGACATTCGTGATGTATTCGCGCAGACAAATGAAGCGAAGGTCCGCGGCTATAAAAAAGGCCGTTTCAGCTTCAACGTGAAGGGCGGACGATGTGAAGCCTGCCGCGGAGACGGGATTATTAAAATTGAAATGCACTTCCTTCCTGACGTATACGTTCCATGCGAGGTGTGTCACGGCAAACGCTATAACCGTGAAACGCTTGAAGTGACGTACAAAGGAAAAAGCATCTCTGATGTGCTTGATATGACGGTTGAAGATGCTCTTTCTTTCTTTGAAAATATCCCGAAAATCAAACGCAAGCTCCAAACCCTTTATGATGTTGGTTTAGGTTATATTACGCTCGGCCAGCCGGCGACGACCTTGTCAGGCGGAGAAGCGCAGCGCGTGAAGCTCGCGTCAGAGCTGCACAAACGCTCAACCGGACGCACGCTCTACATTTTAGATGAGCCGACGACAGGTTTGCATGTCGACGATATCGCCAGGCTTCTTGTCGTGCTGCAACGGTTGGTAGACAACGGAGACACTGTACTGGTTATTGAGCACAACCTTGATATCATTAAGACGGCCGATTACATTGTGGATTTGGGCCCGGAAGGCGGAGCCGGAGGCGGAACCATTGTCGCGTCTGGAACGCCTGAGGAAATCACTGAAGTGGAAGAATCGTATACAGGCCGTTATTTGAAGCCTGTTATCGAACGTGACAAAACACGCATGAAATCGCTCTTGAAAGCAAAAGAAACAGCTACATCTTAAAAAAACCTCTGTTAAGAGGGGACAGCTTGTCAGCAAGTCCATCCTTGGGCTTAGCAGGCAAGCTTTTTCTTTACGGCATAATAGGTTTAGATTCGTCTTTGGTATAATTTCTTTGGGAAAACGCCTAAACATTTACAAATTGCTGTCGATATATGAATTGAAAGGCGGATGATGATTTCCAAATTAAGCAGACAAACCCTATTAAGGGGCTTAAAGGCATCCTAAGCAATAACTGAATCTACATAGGTTAGAAGCTTTATTGGAATCTGATACGCCAGAAATCAAAGAAAAGGAAGTCTTTGATTTCAAAAACATATACACATGGAGGTATTTTTCACATGAGAATCAACCACAATATTGCAGCGCTTAACACACTAAACCGTTTGTCTTCAAACAACAGTGCGAGCTCAAAAAACATGGAGAAACTTTCTTCAGGTCTTCGCATCAACCGTGCGGGAGATGACGCTGCGGGTCTAGCGATCTCTGAAAAAATGAGAGGACAAATCAGAGGTCTTGAAATGGCTTCTAAAAACTCTCAAGACGGAATTTCTCTTATCCAAACAGCTGAGGGTGCATTGACTGAAACCCATGCAATCCTTCAACGTATGCGTGAACTTACTGTTCAAGCAGGAAACACAGGTACACAGCAAACTGAAGATTTAACTGCAATTAAAGATGAAATGGATGCTTTAACTGAAGAGATCGATGGAATTTCTCAACGTACTGAATTTAACGGAAAAAAACTTTTAGACGGTAGTGAAACAGCAGGATTTACATTCCAAATTGGTGCAAATGCTGGCCAAAATATTAATGTTACAATTGGTAACATGGATGCAACAACTTTAGGAGTAAAAGGTATCGATGTTTCAGCAGATGATTTTAGTTTTGACACTGAGATTGTTAAAATCGATAGTGCAATTACAAGTGTTTCAAACCAACGTGCTAAACTTGGTGCGGTACAAAACCGTCTAGAGCACACAATTAACAACCTTGGTGCTTCTTCTGAAAACTTAACAGCTGCTGAGTCTCGCATCCGTGACGTTGACATGGCGAAAGAAATGAGCGATTTCACAAAGAACAACATTCTTTCTCAAGCTTCTCAAGCGATGCTTGCTCAAGCAAACCAACAGCCGCAAAACGTGCTTCAATTGTTACGTTAATTTTGAACGGCTATCTCTTTCTGATAGTTACAGCTTGCCGACAGAGTCCATTAACTGGATGTGCCGGCAGGCTTTTTTTGTTACAATCATTTTGTGACAGCCAGGGAATCACTTGTTTTTTCAAAACAAAAAAGGCAAGATATTGTCATCTAACCTTTAGCTTTGTTTCAGTTATAATGAATGATATGTTTTCCGCAATTACAAAGTCTTCTTATACAGCTGCTTACTTACACTCATTAAATCTTGAACAATATGCGTGTTGCTGCTGTCGAGCAGCACTTTTATATATTGGATATCGTGAGAGATCGGGAAGGGTCCGTGAATCTGCTCAAGCTCGGCGATCATTTCACGATTCATTCTTTTTTGTTCATGAATCAGCTTTAACACTGATTCTTGTGTTACTGTATAGTCACTGGGATCTTTCTCCATTGCTTGTCCAGCCTCCTTGGTTGCCGTAAGCTTTTTACATATTGTAATCGGTATAGCCGGAAGATTCTACTTCTAAAACTTTTTAAAATCCAATTTCCGTAAATTGGGGCATGTCTAAAGAATGAATTTGAAACCTGAGAAGATTTTAAACGTATAAATAAGTAAAACGTCCCTGATCTTTTGTCATGGACAATTCACAATAGGAGTGTGGAATGAATTGAACCGTAATCAAGCTATTATTGCATCACTTTGTTATTTCAGTGTGTTCATTGCGCCAATCATTGTGCCGATTGTCGCATATTTTGTTGTAAATGAGAAAGAAACAAAACGCCATGCGATACGCTCTCTTATTTCTCACATAGTTCCGTTTGTCGGCTGGCTGTTCCTTTTTATTGCTTTACTTGGCGGAGCCGTTGCGATTGATGGAGACAGCTTGCTCCCTGTATTTGTAATCATCGGGGGAGCGGTTATTTATTTCTTAGTTGTCATTGGCATTATCATTTGGAATGTGATTCAGGGCATTAAGGTCCTGCGTGCAGCATAAGTAGACAATGGGGAGGAGATCGTAATGAAGCAAGAAAAGGAACGAATCCTTAAGCTTGTTGAGGAAGGAAAGCTTACAGCACAAGAAGCTTTGACACTGATTGAAAAGCTTGACAGCGACTACAAGGAAAAAGAAGAGAAAATCACAGCGCTCTCAGTTCACGTTCATGACGAGGAAGAGCCATTTACAACGGCAAAAAAAGAAAGCGGCAAACCGTCTTTAGGAGCCAAGCTGTTTGACTGGATTGATTCTGCTGTGAAAAAGGTCAAGGAAGTTGACCTTGATTTAAACTTTGGCCATGCGTATGATGTTCAGCACATTTTTCAATTTAAAGATACTGACTTTTCCAGTGTTGAGCTGCAAATTGCCAACGGCAGCGTGAATATCGTCCCTTGGGAAGATGACGATATCAGAGCGGAATGCCAGGCGAAGGTATATCGCGCTGACAGCCAGGATGCGGCGAGACACGCATTTCTTCAGCATATTGAATGTGAAATCAAAGGAAATAAGTTTTTTATCCGTACTGAGAAAAAGACGATGAAAACGAATGTCACTTTGTATATTCCTCAGAAGGAGTATGATAAGATTCGGGTGAAGCTGTTTAACGGTCCGGTCAGAGGGGAACATTTACATGTAAAAGAGTTCTCAGCGAAAACGACAAACGGCGTGCTGTCGTTCTCGCACTTAACAGCCGAAAAAGCCATAGCTGAAACGGCCAACGGGCAAATTAAGCTCGCCAGCCACAGCTGCGGAACGATAGAAGCGGAAACCATTAACGGATTGATCGATCTCCGAGGGAAAAGCGAATCCATTGACGTTCAAAGCTTTAACGGAAATATTGCGATTAACGTAACAGAATCAGACTGCCGCTCCATTTATGCAAAAACAACGACTGGAAGTGTGGAGCTTGCGATTCCGGACGATCTCGCAGTGAAGGCAGAGCTGAAAAGCAATCTTGGTTCGCTGTCCCATGAATTAATGGATGTTGAGATGCTGAAGGAAAAAAATGATACCATTCAAAAAGAAATGATGTTCACTTCAAATCAGGCACATGATCAAAACATCACCGTCTTCTCAGAATCACTAACAGGCGCCATCAAACTAAAGTACTCACAGAGGTGATCGAATGAATAAGCTTTATCGCTCAGAAAAAAATAAGAAAATCGCCGGTGTTATCGGAGGTCTCGCGGAATATTTCAATTGGGACGCATCACTCCTCAGAGTCATAACTGTCATCTTAGCCATTATGACAAGTGTCTTGCCGGTTTTGCTCATTTATATCATTTGGATTTTTATCGTCCCGTCAGAAAGGGATATGAAATGACATGGTAAAATGGGCAGTCAGCATTTTAGTCAATGCATTGTTATTAATCGTCATTGATGGATATATTGACTCCATCCATATCAGCAGCATCGGGGCAGCGATTATCGCCAGCCTCATTTTATCGATCTTAAACGTGCTGATTAAACCACTTTTGATTATCTTTACACTGCCAGTCACGATGGTGACGCTTGGACTCTTCTTGTTTGTGATTAACGCCATCACGCTTATGATGACCGCGTCCATTATGGGTGACAGCTTTCAAATCGACGGCTTCGGCACAGCGATATGGGCATCCGTTATCCTGTCGGTCTTCCATTTGCTGATTCAAAAAGGCATTTTAGAGCCGCTTAGAAAAAAATAAAAAAAAGCTGCCCGCAAAGGCAGCTTTTTTACATGTTCTGCAGCCTCCTTAAAAAATTGTGAAGTGAAGTGTTCGCTTTTTGTCAGCAGTCCCGCGTATATGTCGTATACTATCTGCTTTGTCAGATTGGATATTGTTTAAAAATGAACTCATAAGCTTCCCTGTTCAGACGCAAAATACATGAAAAGGGAGGTGCTTTGATGAGGAAATACACGGTTATTGCTTCTATATTATTGTCTTTTCTTTCCGTTTTGTCTGGCGGCCATCATGAATCGAAAGTTGTTCCTGTTGTTCAGCAGGAACCATTTCAGACGCCTCATTACATACCCTTGCTTGAAAATCCTCCTCAAATTGATGTGAAAGCTGAAATGAGAAGCAATCTAATGATTGAGGCTCAAGTTCGCGATAATTCGTATCAAGCATTTTCCGCCTTTCTTTTTTATAAACAAAGTAATGAGCTGGGCTACAAAATGGTGCCGATGGACCCGACCCCCGGAGCGGTCCGCAAGTTTTTGGCACAAATTCCGAAACGTTTGATTTGGAACAGCGAGCTTGAGTATTACATTGTGATGTCGAATGGGAAGCAGCGGGTTGAGTCGGAGACGAAGAAACTGAAGCTTGAAGGATACCAGGCTGACCTTGCCCATATTCCGGAGCTTCTGATCACAGAACTGGCAGTTGATACGAAGAATATAGGACGCGCAGACGGTTATGAATTTATTGAGATTTTTAATACGACTGACAGAACGATTGATTTTAAAGACTACCATATCCGTTACCGCTACCCAAAAGAAGGGCCTGACTCCGATCTGATTTGGAGACCTGATGAAAGGATCTTGATACCATCCGGCGAAACGTTTGTCGTCTGGCTGAAGCCTGCCGGGCATCCAGAATTGACGTCAGAGGATTTCAATCGTTATTATCAGACACAACTTAAAGAAGGAAAAAATCTCGCGGTGATAGACGAGACAGAGGGTATGGCCAATACGAGACCGCGGGCCGTTGTGATATCAACGAATACAGGAAAGGACATTTCGGTTGCGCATTATCGGAAACATGCGCTGCGTCGGCTGTCATCAGTGCTTTATAAGTATCCACTGAACGGAACAGCAGAACTTCTGAACATTTCAATCGGGGAAAAGAATCCGTCTCCCGGAACCGTATTACAGGCACAGGTGCCCGACCAGAAACGGAAAATCAAGCTCGATAAAGAAAAGCCGGTTATTGAGGATTTGACTGACCGCAAGCCTGTCCGCCCTGCTGAAAGCATTGAGCTGCGGGCTGACATACGGGACCGAAGTCTAGTGAAAACAGCTGCCTTTTACTACCGGACGGATGAGAACAAACCGTTTAAGCGAATTCTTGCTGAAAAAGACCGTAACGATAATCTCTACCATTATATTGTGTATTCGCCTGAATTGATCGGGAAGGATCAACTAGAGTATTATGTGGCGGCCGGGGACGGGATCAATGAAGCGAGAACGCCGGTCAAAATGATTGATATTAAACAAACAAGCAAGGCGCACGGTCTGCGGTTGAATATTGAAAACAGAGACACGCTGTCGGGAACTCAATTTCTCAAAGCCACGACAGAAGGGCGAGCTGACAGCATTAAGCTGTGGATTGACGGGAAAAAACAAGTGACAGAGCCTGCGATGGAAAAGGAAGTATATTTTGCATTCGATACGAGGAAAACGAACCTTTATTTTAAAAACGCGGTAACGATGGAAGGCAAAGTGCTGAAGGTGTTCGATGATACAACAAATAAATACCGCACCTATTCTGTTCCATTGCCAGAGACACTGCTTCGGAAAGGGAAGCAGCTGCAGCGTATTACAATACGATCGGGTTCGAAGGTGTCTCCGTTTGATACGGCTGAAAACCGTGATGACTTCTTAGTCAAAAACGCCCGATTGGTGTTATCGGATGGAACGGTGATCAGGGATCAGAGGGTGTCCCCTGAGAAGGAACTCTTTATTGGCGATAATCAGCGCTCGAATAAAAGCTGGCAATTTCAGTTCAATCTGCCTGACGGACTGTTTACATCACAGCTGCTGGAGTGGGATACATCAAAGCTTTCTGAAGGCGCTCACCATATTCAAGCAAGCGACGGCAAGGAAAATGTCAGCCTGGTTGTACGGGTAGATAATTCAGGACCTCACATTGAGCCGAATATCACCGAGGGGCAAACGTATAAAGGAAACCTTATCCTGCAGGCGGATATGTATGATAAATGGAGCAAAATCGAGGAAGCGAAGGCGTCTTTAGATGGAGAAAGCATTACACTCCCATATCATACGTCATCTTCTGACCTTTTGCCGGGAAAACATTCTCTAAAAGTGACAGCAACGGATCTCGCGGGCAATAAAACAGTGATTGAGAGGACGTTTAAAACCGAACGAGAGCATCCGGACCAGCCGGAGGTTATAGACAGCGAAGCCGACACGCATAAGGCCAAGCTTTCTGTACGGGTGAAAGATCCGACGAATGATGCCATGGATGTTGGTTTTTATAGGGGATTTCAATATACAGCGCGCAATCATGTGAAAATATTTAAGCACGCGTCACTGACTGAACCGCCGAAAAGCTTTGTGCCGGAAAGGGAGACCCCATTTACGAATAAAGAATTGGAGCGGGTATCAGCTGCTGATGGAAAAACAGTATCGACAGAAAACAAAGAGCTTTTCCCTTATCATCGCTTTGAAGTGACGGTTGATCTATCAATTGATGAGAATGATCTGGCAGAAGCAGTCTGGAAGGGCAGTTCTTTGCCGGGGAGAAAGGTGACGATGTATGCTTGGAATTATCGGACAAACGAATGGCAGCCTGTTGACAGCTTCGTCGCGAAGGATGACAAACCGTTTACGCTGAAAGCGTCTGTGATTGCCGCCGATTTTGTACGGGAGTCGAAAATGAATGTGATTGTACAGGATGAAATTCCTCCTGCTAAGGATATGTACACATTTGTCTGGATGTCTGATACACAGTATTACGCCGAAAGCTATCCGCATATTTTTGATAAACAGACCGAATGGATAAAAGATAACCAAAAGCAGCTCAATATCAAATATGTGTTCCACACGGGTGATATTGTAGATGATTCCGCCGATATCAGACAGTGGAAAAACGCTGATCGGTCAATGTCCGTTCTGGATAAGAGCGGAATACCTTACGGCGTGCTGGCCGGCAATCACGATGTCGGGCATAAGGACGGCTCCTACAGGGCGTTTGGCAAATATTTTGGCAGCGATCGTTTTGATAAAAAATTGCATTATGGCGGTTCCTATAAAAACAACCGCGGACATTATGACCTGATTTCTAGCAACGGCAATGATTATATCATGCTGTACATGGGATGGGGCATTACGGATGAAGACATCGCGTGGATGAATCAGGTGCTGAAGAAACACCCTGACCGGATGGCAATTTTAGCTTTTCATGAGTATTTGCTGGTCAGCGGAAACAGAAGCCCGATCGGGGAGAAAATATTCAAAGAAATCGTAAAGCCGAACCCGAATGTCGTGATGGTATTGAGCGGGCATTATCATAGTGCGATGAGAAAAACAGATGAGCTGGATGATGATGGTGATGGGAAGCCGGATCGTCTTGTACATCAAATGCTGGCCGATTATCAGGGCGGGCCAGAAGGCGGTCAAGGGTATTTGCGTTTGCTTCAATTTGACCAGGCCAATGACATGGTGCACGTATCGACGTATTCTCCGTATGTAAAGGATAAGAATTACTATGATACGGATACCTATGGCAACAAGGATGAATTTTCCCTTTCGCTTGATTTGAAGCCAAGAATCAAAAAGGTGGAAACCGATTATTTTGAATGTAATGTTTATACCAATGAAGAGCTCGGAAAACGGGAGCAAGTGAAGAGCGGGGATACAGCTGAATTCCGCTGGGATCACCTTGAACCGCAGTCTGTTTATTATTGGTACATTATAGTGGAAGACAGTTTTAACGGCAAAACGAAATCACCGATCTGGAAGTTCAAGACGAAAAAAGAAACATATCGTCCGGCACCAGACCAGTTTGATTTTCGCCATGTCTCCAATCCTTAAAAAGGGTTGGAGGCTTTTTTTTATGAAAGACGATCCATATAGTGGACAAATGTATAACGGTCGCCTCTGTATACGGATTTTGCATGCTCAAAAGCAGTTCCGTTCTGCAGATATGTTGTTCGTTTAATTAATAGGACTGGCGCTCCCTTTTGAATACCAAGAATGTTCGCTTCTTCCGTGGTGGCAGCGCTTGGCTCAAGCTCCTGTTTTGCACGGGAAATCGGTATGCTGTTATACCTTTCAATATGAGCATAGATCGACGACTGAAAATGCGATTCGTTCAATTCACCCGCAAGCTCAAACGGAATATGTGAGGACTCAATCGCCATTGGAATATCATTTGCCAGCCGCACCCGAGTGATTTTATGGATAGAGGAGGGGTGCCCGCAGCCTAATATAGCCGCGAGCTCCTCAGTTGAATCAATAAGCTGATAATCAATGAGCCTGCTGCCCGGTGTCATCCCGCGGCTTTTCATATCCTCGGTAAAGCTTGTCAGCCCTTGAAGTGCTTGTTCCATTTTTGGCTTGCTGACAAAGGTGCCCCGTCCTTTCAGGCGATAGAGCAAGCCTTCATTAACTAAATTAGAAAGCGCCTGGCGAACTGTCATCCGGCTGATCCCGAATTGTTCGGCATATTCGCGCTCGGAAGGAAGAGGCATATCCGGCTGCAGCTCTCCGTTCTTAATTTGGGTTTTTAATTGCTCCATAATCTGATAGTAAATCGGAATAGGCGATTGTTTATTGATATTCATAAGTCAGCATGTTCCTTTCAAGGTCTTAATGACGCGGCTTCACGATCAATCAAAACCGTAACATCGGAATGCAGGTGCAAAGCAGATGCGGGAAAATCTTCGCTGATGTTTCCTTCTAACAGCTTACGAACAGCTTCCGCTTTGCTTTTTCCAGAAATAAGCAGCAGAATGCGCTTGCTTGAGAGTATCGTTTGAATTCCCATTGTCAGTGCTTTTTTCGGCACGCTGTCTATGGAAGGAAAATATCTGGCATTCGCTTGGCGGGTTTGCTCATTTAATGTCACAACATGAGTTCGCGACTTGAAAGAGGTTCCCGGTTCGTTAAAGCCGATGTGTCCGTTTCGGCCGATGCCGAGAAGCTGAATGTCAGTGCCGCCGAGGGACTCGACTAGCTGTTCATACCGTCTGCATTCGGCTTCCAAATCGTCTGCATTTCCATTCGGAATAAAATGCCGGCTAGGCTTGCTGTCGATATGCTGAAATAAACGGTCATTCATATAGAAGTGATAGCTGTTCGGGTCATTGCTTGAAAGTCTGGCGTACTCATCCAAATTAACTGTAGTGACGTTTTGAAATGAGAGATTCTCAGTTTGGTGCAGGCGGATCAGCTCGCGATAAGTGCCTTCCGGTGTGCCGCCCGTCGCTAACCCGAGAACGGCATCAGGTTTTTCTTTGATTGTATCTGCCGTTATTCTGGCTGCTTTTTGGCTTAGCTCTTCATACGTTTGACATTCCATTACTTTCATATCTGGTCAGCCTCCTTGGATATAAATGCAATGTTTCCGCGGCAAATGGTGAGAATCACCTCGCAATCACTGCTGACAATCACCAAATCTGCATCTTTTCCCACAGTCACACTGCCTTTTCGGTCAAAGATGCCCAGCTGTTTGGCCGCGTTTGCAGAAGTTATATTAGCTATATCCGTCCAAGAGCAATTTGTAAACTCACGCATATGCCGTGCGCCCTCGTTCATTTTGAGGATCGAACCGGCAAGGGTTCCGTCTGAAAGAAGAGCTGTTCGTCCTCTTACCGTCACACTTTGGCCGCCGAACTCATAAACGCCGTCTTTCAGGCCTTTTGCCCTCATGGAATCGGTAATTAAAATGAGCTTGCTGCTGCCTTTCGCCAAAAAAGCAAGCTTTGCAGCTAAAGGATGGGAGTGAATGCCATCGGCGATAAGCTCTGTCACAAACCCATCATGGGCCAGCGCCGTTCCGATCACTCCGGGCTCTCGGTGATGAAACGGGCTCATCGCGTTGTACAGATGAGTCATATGGCTCGCCCCTGCTTTTGCGGCATCCGACAGCAATGCGGAATCGGCATCCGTGTGCCCCATGGATGCGATAATCGATTCGTCTTTCAAATGGCGGATCAGTTCAAAATGCTGATCCTCCTCTGGCGCAAGTGTAACAATTTTGATCAGTCCGCCCGCCTCCTGCTGCCACTTTTTGAAAAGCGCAACATCCGAAGGCCTAATCCACTCTTTTGGCTGCGCTCCGGCTCTTTTAGGAGAAACAAAGGGGCCCTCTAAATGAATACCGAGCAGTTCTGCACCTAATAAAGAGGACTCTTCAGCCGCTTTCCACTCTCTTGCGTTCACCAAAGCTTGAGAAATGTTCCCATGCTCTTGGGTAATCGTTGTGGCTAAAAAGCTCGTCGTGCCTTCTTCGGGAAGTCTTGACGACATGATGTCGAGCGCAGAAAAGCTTGCATCCATCGTATCTGCGCCATAGCCGCCGTGGATATGAATGTCAATCATGCCGGGAAGCAAAACGGAATCCGCAGGTGCTTGAATCTCTTTTGAATATGACTCCTTGGGCCGTTCTGTTGAGACTGTGCTGATTTTTCCGTCATTGATTCCGACATAGCCGTTTTTGATTACTTCATTTTCTGTCACGATCGCAATGTCTTTGATAAGAAGACTCTCTGCCATAGATGATCCGCCTTTCTGGAATTTGAATACCTTTATTTTACTCTTTTTCAGACTAGTGATCTAGACCAGCTGAGGTGTTTTCCCACCCTTTTATAAAATCTGTTTTAGGTTCAAGCCTGAAAGTGATAAAATGAAAGTATTGTGAGCAAGCTCGGGGCAGCCCGGAACAGGAGGAACATATCGTGGCAAAGGTTCGCACAAAAGACGTAATGGAACAGTTCAATTTGGAATTAATCAGCGGAGAAGAAGGAATTAACCGCCCGATTACAATGAGTGACCTATCAAGACCAGGCATTGAAATTGCCGGATATTTTACATATTACCCGAGAGAGCGCGTGCAGCTTCTCGGAAAAACAGAGCTTTCTTTCTTTGAACAGCTTCCTGAAGAGGAGAAAAAACAGCGAATGGATTCTCTGTGCACTGATGTAACACCAGCTATTATTCTTTCTAGAGATATGCCCATCCCGCAGGAGCTGATTGACGCCTCCGAGAAAAATGGGGTGCCTGTCCTCAGATCGCCGCTGAAAACGACAAGACTGTCAAGCCGTTTAACCAACTTCCTTGAGAGCAGGCTGGCGCCTACCACAGCAATTCATGGCGTCCTTGTCGATATATATGGTGTCGGCGTGCTGATCACAGGAAAGAGCGGCGTCGGAAAAAGCGAAACAGCGCTGGAGCTTGTGAAAAGAGGGCATCGCCTTGTTGCCGATGATTGCGTTGAAATTCGGCAGGAGGATCAGGATACCCTTGTCGGAAACGCTCCGGAATTAATTGAGCATCTCCTTGAAATCAGGGGGCTTGGCATTATCAACGTGATGACGCTGTTTGGCGCCGGCGCGGTCAGAAGCAATAAACGAATCACGATTGTCATGAACCTTGAACTTTGGGAGCAGGGCAAGCAATACGACCGGCTCGGACTTGAGGAAGAGACCATGAAAATCATTGATACAGAAATTACAAAACTGACGATTCCCGTCCGCCCAGGCCGAAATCTTGCAGTCATCATCGAAGTGGCAGCAATGAACTTCAGATTGAAGCGGATGGGGCTGAATGCCGCTGAACAATTTACCAACAAGCTGGCGGACGTCATTGAAGACGGTGAACAAGAAGAATAGGAGTTGGCGTTAAATGAATGAAGCGATAGAACCACTCAATCCGATAGCATTTCAGCTGGGGCCGTTAGCTGTCCATTGGTACGGAATCATTATCGGTCTCGGCGCTTTGCTCGGGCTGTGGATTGCGATGAGGGAAAGTGAAAAACGGGGGCTGCAGAAAGATACGTTTATTGATCTTGTCCTGTTTGCCATTCCGATTGCGATTATTTGCGCGCGAATTTATTACGTTGCCTTTGAATGGGATTATTATGCGGCACATCCGGGAGAAATCATTAAGATTTGGAAGGGCGGCATTGCCATTCATGGCGGATTAATCGGCGCCATTTTAACGGGTTATGTGTTTTCGAGAGTGAAAAAACTTTCGTTCTGGAAGCTTGCGGACATTGCCGCGCCCAGCATTTTGCTCGGCCAGGCGATCGGGCGCTGGGGGAACTTCATGAATCAGGAAGCGCACGGCGAGGCTGTCAGCAGAGCCTTTTTAGAAAACCTGCACCTGCCTGAATTTATCATCAATCAAATGTATATCAATGGGCAATATTATCATCCTACTTTTTTATATGAATCACTATGGAGCTTTGTCGGCGTCATTGTTTTACTGCTGCTGCGCAGAGCGAATTTGCGTAGAGGCGAGATGTTCTTGATCTATATCATTTGGTATTCAATCGGAAGATACTTTATTGAAGGAATGCGGACTGACAGCTTAATGCTGACTGATTCACTTCGCATCGCTCAGGTGATTTCAATCGTATTAATTGTTTTGGCTGTGGCAGCCATCATCTTCAGACGCGTCAAGGGATACTCGAAGGAGCGGTACGCGGAGTAGACGTTAACAAAGGGGGATGAGGGATGAAGAAGATCTTTCTGGCCGGTCTTGCAGCAGGTTTTCAAACAACATGGACGCTGGGTAAAGTGATTTTCCCGGTAACGCTATTGGTCACTTTGCTTCAGCATACCCCTGTCATGGATTGGCTTGTACGGCTGATTACACCGGTAATGGGTCTCTTCGGGCTTTCTGGTGAAGCGGCCATTCCGCTTGTACTGGGAAATATGCTGAATCTGTATGCGGGAATTGCCGGGATTTTAACATTGGATTTATCTGTGAAAGAAGTCTTTATTTTAGCTGTTATGCTTTCTTTCTGTCATAACTTGATTATCGAATCGACAGTTGCCGCAAAGGTTGGTATCAGAATTGGCGTCATATTGGCCGTGCGCATCGGTTTGGCCGCTGTGTCAGCCATCGTCATCAACCTCATTTGGCATGGCGGAAAGGAAACGGCGCAGTACGGTTTTATCGCTGCGAAGAGCGCGGCGCCAGACAGCTGGCTAGGAATGTTGGCAGAAGCATTAACGAAAGCCGGACTTGGTGTTTTGCAGCTGGCGGCAATTGTCATCCCGCTGATGATTATCATCCAGTTTTTAAGAGATTTAGGCTGGCTGCATCGGTTTTCCAGGTGGCTGTCGCCGTTTACGCAGCTGCTTGGCATGAATAAAAATACGTCTATGACGATGGTGGCGGGACTGACGATTGGTCTGGCCTACGGAGCGGGTGTCATGATCAAAGCTGTCGAGGATGACGGCGTGAGCAAGCGGGATATGACATTGGCATTTATATTTCTCGTTGCCTGCCACGCGGTCGTGGAAGATACACTTGTCTTTATTCCGCTTGGCATACCCGTCTGGCCGCTTCTTTTGATTCGTGTCACCACAGCAGTTCTGCTGACAATGGCTATTGCGCACACGTGGAAAAAATGGAAACCCTCAGCGGTTGGAAAGGAAGCAATATGAGTGACAAACAAGTAACGACGATTCTGTTTGATTTAGACGGAACGCTTATTAATACGAATGAATTAATTATCGCGTCCTTTTTGCATACACTGGAGCATTATTATCCGAGCAAGTATAAACGAGAAGATGTCCTTGCATTTATCGGGCCGTCTCTTTTTGATACGTTCTCTTCGATGGACCCTGATAAATGCGAGGATATGATCGCTATGTACAGAGCGTACAATCATGACATGCATGATTCACTCGTCACTGAATATGAAACGGTATATGAGACCCTGGATGCATTAAAAAAAGCCGGCTTTACATTAGGAATTGTGACAACAAAATTAAGAGATACTGTCAATATGGGCCTCAAGCTCACGGGAATCGGCGAATTCTTTGAAACAGTTGTCACCCTTGATGATGTGACGAATGCAAAGCCTGATCCCGAGCCTGTGCTGTTAGCGCTGAAACAGTTAGGAAGCAAGCCCGAGGAAGCCATTATGGTCGGAGATAATTACCACGATGTGCTGGCAGGCAAAAACGCCGGTACAAAAACGGCAGGAGTCGCATGGACGATTAAAGGGCCGGAAATGCTGGCGAAGCATGAGCCGGATTTTATGCTTGAGAAAATGAGTGATCTATTACAAATCGTTGGAGTGAAGTAATCTGTGAGAAAAACAGATCGTCATCCGGTCTCGGGGGCCAACTCACTGTGGCATGTCTATCAAACGGTACCTTTTTTAAAGGTCGTCAAAAATTTCATTGTCATTCAAATTGCGAGATATACGCCGTTTATAGGGATGAAAAACTGGCTGTACCGTACATTTCTACGGATGAAGGTTGGAAATCAGACATCCTTTGCCCTCATGGTGATGCCAGATATCATGTTTCCGGAAAAGATCTCAGTCGGAACAAATACAATCATCGGGTACAATACGACCATTCTGGCCCATGAGTATTTGATTCACGAATACCGGATCGGCACAGTTCTGATCGGAGACGAAGTGATGATTGGTGCCAACACGACCATTCTGCCCGGGGTGAAAATAGGAGATGGCGCAGTTGTGTCCGCCGGAACACTTGTCCATAAAGACGTGCCTGCCGGCGCATTTGTCGGCGGAAATCCGATGAGGATCATCTATACGAAGGAAGAAATGCAAGAAAGATTGAAAAAGTCCGCTGAATAACATCAGCGGACTTTTTTGGTTAAAATTGAGTGTTGTTGTTTTCGTAAATATGCTGAACACCAATCCATTTTTGACCGACATTAGAGTAGCGTGTATTTGTCATTCTGACCGTGCTTGTTTTGCTGTCCGTCCGGAATATCGCTTCCTTCATGTTTGTGATGGTGCACTTATCGATGATCACATCAACGTGGAAGGTTGAACCGCCAAGCTGTCTTATGAACTTTCCGCCATTGTCTGCCGTGAAGTTTTTCACTGTGAATGTACTGGCTTTATTGATTTGGAATATCTTATCTGACGCTTTTTGTGCAGAACCGCCGTCGATCGTCACTTTTCCTTCCTTCTTCACCGTTAACGCATCCTCACCAACATCTTCCCATTTCACATTCTGAATGTTAACGTTTCCATAAGTGTGTACGCCATCAGCGGCAGGGGCGCCAAGCACCACATTTTTCAGGGTTGCACCATCCTCCACACGAAAAACAGGGTCTTGGTTTTCTGACTGGCTTCCGTCGCCTAATTCTTTCCCTGCCACAAACCGCTGTCCTTTCCCGTCATATGTTGTATTTTTTGGTACGATAATTGTTTCGTGCACCACTTTGTCTGCTGCAAAAGCGGTTGATGACTGAAACTGGCTGAACCCCATAACCAAACCGAACATAAATAGGATAGACACGAATTTTTTCAATGATAAATCCTCCCCGGATATCTTTCATTTTTTGCAAGAGAAGCGTCAGCGACTTGCACCGGCTTCTCTCGCATAGATCGGGGCAAGGCTGAATCTGCTTTAATCATAAAAACAGATAGCCTGAAAGTAAAGATAATTCTGGATGATAAATGGAAAATGAATCAATCTTACCGATTGAAACAAAAAGCATGAATATTGTCGTATTTGCTCAGGATAGAGCATAGTGAGGCTTCAGGTGTTTACTTTTGAATAACCACGGCCTGGCTGCCCATTTGTTTCCACGCTTTTTCAAAGCTTGTTCTATCGGTTTTTCTGTTTTTATAGCCATACGGATCATTGAGATACACATATTTATCATCATATCCCGTAACGGCGACGCTGTGTTCGCTGTACGTAATCTCTATCGTTCCGTTTGGCGTTTTCCATGTCTGCATGTTGTCAACTGGCGTAAAGTTGGCTGTCGTAATAACCCAAACTGGATTGCCTTTTTCAAGCTGTTCATAAACAGCAGAAATGCTTTTTCCAGTCAGGTCAAACACTTTGTCTCCCGCATAGGTTTTCGCCAGCTGATAGATCGGTCGATGGTAGACACCGAGACCAGGGCCATTCGCCATATCCCCGACAAATCCGTCATTCGGATCACCCTTTAATCCGCTGCTGTATGTCAAAGGCACTGTGGCAACCTGATTTGCCAGGGTGTTTTTTGTCACGTCGTATCCCGCGTAATTCAGCACCATTGCAAGGCTTGTTACTTCACAGCCGTTATAGAGCCGGGGTGCGTCCATTTGATTGTAAAGGATGACATCCAGCGGTTTTGCGCTTCCCTTCAGCTCCTTTTTGCTATTCGCAGCTGAGTCTGTATCGCTATCAGAAACCACTTTTTTAAGGCTGTTCAAAAAAGGAATATCTATATCTTTTGCATCTATTTTAAGTCCGAAAAAAATAACGCCTGAAAGAATCATCAGGACACATAGAGTTCGCAGTGTTTTCATCTTTATCTCCTTGTTCTCTATTTGATTTGTATTATAGCATGCCAAACATAAAGAATTTGAGATATTACGTACCTTTAATACATTATTCATGATTTTTTCATAATGAGGAGAAGGATATTTGAACTAAAAATATCCTTACTGAAGTTAAGCGTTGATTTTCATTCTTTCATCTGCTAACATATTATCATATTAGCGAACTAAAGGATTCGGAATTTTCCTTCATAAGATAACAGCGGAGGTGCTCGGGTTGATGTTTATGTTTGAAAAACCGCACGGCATGAGAGATACACTGCCCGGTTTATACGAAACGAAAAAAAAGGTGAGACGATCGTTAACCGATTTGATTGATAAATGGGGATATCAATTTATGGAAACGCCGACACTGGAGTTTTACGATACGGTTGGCGTCCAGTCAGCAATTGAAGAGCAACAGCTGTTTAAGCTACTTGATCAGGACGGCAAGACATTGGTGCTTCGCCCGGATATGACGGGGCCGATTGCAAGGGTGGCGGCATCGAAGCTTCTGAAACACGGTCATCCGCTAAGAGTCGGCTATGCGGCAAATGTATTCAGGGCTCAGGAGCGTGAAGGCGGACGTCCGGCTGAGTTTGAGCAGGTCGGAGTGGAGTTAATCGGTGACGGCACGACGAGTGCGGATGCGGAGGTCATTGCTTTAGTCGTCGGGGCATTGAAAAACGCTGGGCTGGCATCCTTTAAAATTGCCATTGGCCATGCTGGCATTGCGGATGCTTTGTTTGTTGAGGTGCTCGGGAACGTTGAACGAGCTGATGTGCTGCGGAGGTTCTTATATGAAAAGAACTACGTCGGCTACAGAGAGCATGTCAAGTCTCTCCCGCTTTCCTCCATTGATAAAAGCAGGCTGCTTGAGCTCCTTGAACTGCGGGGCGGTATAGAAGTATGCGGACGTGCCGAGGAAATCGTCGATTCTGCGCAAGGAAAAAGCGTGGTTGATGAGCTGAAGGCGCTGTGGGACATTCTTGAGGATTACGGATGTACGGAAAATGTCCGCCTGGATCTGAATATGGTCAGCCACATGAGCTATTACACAGGGATTTTATTTGAAGTGTACGCCGAGAATGTCGGTTTTGTCATTGGAAGCGGCGGCCGTTACAACAAGCTGCTGGGCCATTTTGATTCACCTGCACCGGCAACAGGCTTCGGGCTTCGGATCGACCGGCTGATTGAAGCCCTTCATATGAAAGAAGAACCTTGTGATATAGACGCTGTTATTTTCAGCAAAGAGCAGCGGGCGCAAGCCATCGCTTATGCGAATGAAGAACGCATGAAAGGGAACAAAGTGGTTCTTCAAGATTTATCGGGAATAGAAAATATCGACCAGATGACAAAATCTTTTGCAAACGTCACTTATTTTATCGGTGCCAGAAAGGAAGAGCAAAATGGGTAAGTTACTCACAATGGCGATGCCAAAGGGCCGGATATTTGAAGAAGCGGCAGGGCTGCTGAGGCAGGCAGGCTACAGGCTCCCTGAGGAGTTTGAAGATTCGAGAAAATTGATCATCGATGTGCCGGAGGAAAATCTTCGTTTCATATTAGCGAAGCCGATGGACGTAACTACGTATGTGGAGCATGGCGTGGCAGACGTCGGAATTGCGGGCAAGGATGTCATGCTGGAGGAGGAACGCGACGTGTATGAGGTACTGGATTTAAAAATCAGCAAATGCCACTTAGCTGTCGCCGGACTTCCGAATACAGACTGGAGCGGAGTAGCGCCAAGAATCGCGACAAAGTATCCGAATGTGGCTTCCAGTTATTTCAGAGAGCAGGGAGAACAAGTCGAGATTATTAAGCTCAACGGTTCAATTGAACTGGCTCCGCTCATTGGGCTTGCAGATCGGATAGTGGACATTGTTTCCACAGGACAGACGCTGAAAGAAAATGGGCTTGTTGAAACGGAGCACATTTGTGACATTACCTCTCGCTTTATTGTCAACCCGGTAAGCTATCGCATGAAAGACGATGTGATTGACGAAATGGCATCCCGCCTATCTCTCGTTGTGGAAGGAGAGACGGCAAAATGAAGATCAAAACCATCAGCGGAGCGGAACGGCTTTCTCTCAAGCGTTCCATCGATGCCGGAACGGAAGAGCAAAGAAAGACGGTCCGGTCCATTATAGAAGATGTTAAAGCAAACGGTGATCAGGCGGTTCGCAGCTACACGGCGAAATTTGACGGCATCGAAATAGACAGTCCGCTGGTCACAAAAGAAGAATTTGAGGAGGCATACACCTCACTGGATTCACGTCTTCTTCAGGTGATTAGGCAGGCAATCGAAAATATTAGGGAATATCACGAAAGACAGCTGCAATCCTCCTGGTTTTATCACAGAAAGGACGGCACAATGCTGGGGCAGAAAGTGACGGCGCTGGATTCCGCCGGTGTATATGTGCCGGGGGGAACGGCCGAATATCCTTCATCTGTTTTGATGAATGTGATTCCGGCGCTCGTAGCGGGCGTTGAAAGAATCGTTCTCGTCACGCCTCCGGGAAAAGACGGTCTGCTGTCTCCTGGAGTTTTGGTTGCAGCAGCCGAGCTGGGCATAAAAGATGTTTACAAAATGGGCGGCGCTCAGGCGATTGCGGCGTTAGCATACGGAACAGAAACCATTGAACCGGTGGATAAAATCACGGGTCCGGGCAACATTTATGTCGCGCTTGCCAAACGAGAAGTGTTCGGCGATGTCGATATCGATATGATTGCCGGACCTAGTGAAATCGTCGTGCTGGCTGATGAAACAGCGATTCCGAGCGAAATTGCAGCCGATCTGCTGTCACAGGCGGAACACGATAAGCTCAGCTCATGTGTGTTTGTCACAGATTCCATGGCGCTGGCCGAGGCGGTTTCAGCCGAGGTGAGTAAGCAGCTGAAAACCTTGCCGCGAAGAGAAATAGCGGAAACTTCAGTGAGAGATTACGGTTGTATATATGTGGCGGAAACAATGGTGGAAGCGATTAATACTGTCAATACACTCGCGCCAGAGCATTTAGAAATCATAACACAGTCTCCGGAAGCTTTGCTTGGCAGTATCAAACATGCGGGTGCAATTTTCTTAGGCAGATACAGCCCTGAGCCTGTCGGTGATTATTTTGCTGGACCGAACCATGTGCTTCCGACAAACGGAACAGCCAGATTTTCAAGTCCATTAAACGTAACTGATTTTCAAAAGAAATCGAGCATTATTTCTTACAGTCAATCAGCCTTTGAAGAACATGCCGAAAGCATCGCGGCTTTTGCCAGACTGGAAGGGTTAGAAGCCCATGCCAGATCAATTGAAGCGAGAGAACGGAGGATTTCTAAATGAGAAAAGCGGAACGCGTCAGGAAAACAAACGAAACAGATATTGAGCTGGCATTTACAATAGACGGCGGGGGACAAGCGGATATCAAAACAGATGTGCCGTTTATGACACATATGTTGGATTTATTCACGAAACACGGCCAATTCGATCTTTCCATTAACGCAAAAGGTGATGTTGATATAGATGATCACCACACGACTGAAGATATCGGCATCTGCTTAGGGCAGGCGCTGCTCAAAGCGTTGGGCGATAAAAAAGGAATCAAACGCTACGGATCGGCGTTTGTGCCGATGGATGAGGCACTTGCTCAAGTTGTGATTGATTTAAGCAACCGGCCGCACTTAGAAATGCGCGCTGATTTCCCGGCTGCTAAAGTCGGAACTTTCGATACGGAGCTTGTACATGAATTTTTGTGGAAGCTGGCGCTCGAAGCTCGAATGAACCTGCACGTCATCGTTCATTATGGCACAAACACCCACCACATGATTGAAGCCGTTTTTAAAGCACTGGGACGTGCGCTTGATGAAGCGACAACGATCGATCCGCGAGTTAAAGGAATACCGTCAACGAAAGGGATGCTGTAAATGATCGGCGTGATAGATTACGGAATGGGGAATTTATACAGTGTCTCAAAGGCGCTTGAACGTGTCGGCGTGTCGTATTTTGTTTCTGAAAAGCCGGAGGAGCTGAAAGAAGCTGATGCCTTCATTTTGCCGGGAGTTGGTTCATTTGGAGACGCGATGGACAATTTGCGCTACACGAAGCTTGATCAATTGATTCACGATATGGTCTCAGAGGGAAGACTGCTTCTAGGGATCTGCCTCGGCATGCAGCTTTTATTTGAAGAAAGCGAAGAAAACGGCACCGCTTCAGGACTCGGGCTGTTAAAAGGAAAAGCAGTCAGGCTGAAAGCAGAAGATGAAAAAGGAAACAAGCTGAAGGTTCCGCATATGGGCTGGAATCGTCTTTCTTTTCATAATGAATCTCCGCTGCTGACTAAAACAGAACAAGGCTACGCTTACTTCGTTCATTCCTATTACATTGACGGGATGGAGGAGAACGCGCTTCTGGCAAGCGCCGATTATGGTGTACGAGTGCCTGCTGTAGTCGGAAAAAGAAACGTCTTCGGCGCCCAATTTCATCCGGAAAAAAGCAGCACGGTCGGAATGTCTATTTTAACTCAATTTACGAAAATGGCAGCAGAACAGAAGGTGAAAAAATGAGTGCTTTTACATTATATCCGGCAATTGATATGAGAAACGGCAAATGTGTCCGCCTTGTTCAAGGGGATTACAATAAGGAAACGATATATGGCGATTCACCGTACGACATGGCTGAGTTATTTGCGAAAGAGGGTGCCGAATGGATCCATCTCGTTGATCTCGACGGGGCCAAAGAAGGGAAAAGAGTGAATGACCGCCATGTGATTGAGATTACGCAAAAGCTGAACCTGAAAGTCGAAATCGGTGGCGGGATCCGTTCCGAAAATGACGTCTATGAATATTTATCAGCAGGAGTCGATCGGGTGATCCTGGGAAGCTCAGCAGTTTCTAACCCTCCGTTTGTCAAAAAAATGCTGAAACAATATGGCGAGAAAATTGCAATCGGACTGGATGCGAGAAACGGTTTTGTTTCAACAGAGGGATGGCTGGAAACATCAACCCTTAAGGCAACTGAACTGGGCAAAGAGCTAGCCAATGAAGGTGCGGAAGTCTTTATTTTTACTGACATCGCGACAGACGGAATGCTGTCAGGCCCCAATGTTAAAAGCACGGTCGAGCTTGCTAAGGAAACGGGGAAATCGGTGATCGCTTCCGGCGGAGTCAGCTCCGTCGCGGATCTCGAAGCTCTCGCCCGCTATGAGGCGGACGGCGTCTCTGGAGCGATCATCGGAAAAGCGCTGTATACCAATCAGTTTACGCTGTGTGAGGCGCTTGAAAGGGTGAAGCGCAAATGATCACAAAACGGATTATTCCATGCCTTGATGTCAAAGAAGGACGCGTTGTCAAAGGAATTCAATTTCTCGAATTGAAGGATGCAGGTGACCCAGTTGAACTCGCTGAAGTGTACGACCGGGAAGGTGCGGATGAACTTGTTTTCCTTGATATCTCCGCCTCGCACGAAGGACGAAAGACGATGGTTGACGTTGTGGAGCAGGTTGCCGCGAAGCTTGCCATTCCGTTTACAGTCGGCGGCGGCATCAATCAGCTCAGCGATATGAAAACGATACTGCGTGCCGGAGCGGACAAAGTGTCGGTGAACACGGCAGCTGTTCTCCGCCCTGAGCTGATTACAGAAGGAGCCGAGTTTTTCGGTTCTCAATGCATCGTTCTTGCCATTGATGCCAAGTATGACAAAGAATCTGACACATATAATGTCTACACGCACGGCGGCAGAAAGAAAACAGATTGGGAGGTTACCGCGTGGGCAAAAGAGGGCGTCAAACGCGGGGCAGGAGAAATATTGCTGACAAGCATGGACTCCGACGGTGAGAAAAAAGGCTTCGACCACACGCTGACAAAGCTTGTTTCCGAAGCTGTCCCCGTCCCTGTTATCGCTTCGGGAGGCGCGGGAAACGCACAGCATATGCTTGAGGCTTTTACAAAAGGAGAAGCCGATGCCGCGCTGGCCGCCTCAATTTTTCATTATAAAGAAACATCGATTAAAGAAGTGAAATCATACTTGAAAGAGTACGGGGTGAATGTGAGATGAAACAGGCAGATGAACTGCGTTTTAACGAGGACGGATTAATTCCTGCTATCGTGCAGGATGCGGCAAGCAAAGAAGTGCTGACACTTGCGTATATGAACAAGGAATCGTACGAAAAAACGCTGGAAACGAAGGAAACATGGTTTTACAGCCGCTCACGCCAAGCGCTATGGCATAAAGGAGAAACCTCAGGGAACACGCAAGCCGTCAAAGGTATCCGGTATGACTGCGATCAAGACGCGCTGCTCGTACTCGTAGAACCGTCAGGCCCGGCATGCCACACTGGCAGCTACAGCTGTTTTACAAAGGAACAAACAGAAGAACAGGCCGCGGACCGATTCGGCATCATGAACGAACTGGAGCGGGTGATCGCGGAACGCCAAGCGGAAATGCCTGAAGGAGCTTACACCACGTACCTCTTCCGTGAAGGCGTCGATAAGATTTTGAAAAAAGTAGGAGAAGAAGCATCCGAAGTCATCATCGCCGCGAAAAACCGGGATCATGAGGAACTCAAATGGGAAGCGGCAGACCTGCTGTATCACCTGCTTGTCCTGCTCAGAGAACAATCCCTGCCGCTGGATGATGTGCTTGACGTATTGAAAAAACGCCATTCTGAGAAAGAAGAGTAAAGAGCCGTATGATACGGCTCTTTTTGTTTTGTGAAAAAAGTAATAGGTATTTAGATTTATATTAGGTGTTATATATGAATAGTTAATAAAAGGAGATCAAAACCGAGTCTGATTTCCTATTTATCCAAATTCAGCCATGATGTAACATGAAAAAGGATAAAATAATCATTTCTTAAGCAGGTCAATAGAATTATTTTAGTATGAAAATAGAATTCTATTCTCACAAAACCCGTGGAGGTTCGTAATGAAAAAGATCATCTTTATTTGCTTCAGCTTATTACTTGCCCTGACAGGAGGATGCAGTATGAATGACAATGATAAAAACAGCACAAATGACAATAAAACAGAAGCCGTAAAACCAAAAGAAATGGATCCAAAAGACCTGCCGCAAGTTCCGGCGTTTCAAGATGAAAAAACGAGAGAGTACATGGTGTCAACGAAAGAAGAGGAGCCAGGGTATTATTTGCTTGAATCTAAGCTGAAAGGGTTTAGGATGTTGTTTCCGGAGGATGGGGAGTATGTACCTGATCTTTCAAGTAAAGGTGAAAATGAGGAAACAATAGTATTTGATAGTTTCAATAAAAAAACTAACATTCAATATGACGGGCAATTAGATTATCATCAAGAAAAAAGTTTTGCGAATGACAAGGATACAATGCTTGACATTGTAAGCGGCAGAAATAGCTATAAAGGAAAATACGAAGAAAGAGAGCTATCTGATAAAATTGTATATTCTGCTCAAAAGAAAAGCAGTTTTGATGATGTGGATGAAAAGAATAATTTTTCTTATAGATTTTTTGGTTATGTTAAATCTAAAAAAGAGGAATATTTAGGAATAGAGTATTCTTTTCGTTTTTCTTGCTATAAGGGTAAAGAGGTTTGTTCATTAAAGAAAGAAGAAGCAGAAAAAAAAGTTCGAAAAATAATTGATTCTATCACCTTTTTAAAAGTTAAAAAGGAGAAATAGAGAAAATGGAAAATAAGAATATATTTGAAAATGAAAATGTAAAGCTGCGTTTAATTGACTTGGAGTACGATTATAAAGAAAAATTTGCTTCTAATATTGAAAGTGAAATAAAGAGAGCTAAAACAGGTTTTGAAGTCGAGGTGCGTCGAATATACAAAGAAGAAACACATCGAGATCTTCCAAAAAATCTGGAAATATACACATCTAATGAACTTATTAAAAAAAATTCGAAAATAGATACATCAATAAGAGAGTCCGGATATGATGGTACAGCTATTTATATTAAGGATGATAAACAACACGTTAATCAACTTCATATTATTTCAGAGGGGAGTGCTGATAACGAAGACTGGTCATACAATTTCTTTGGTCTCTTTTTAGGGATAGATGACAGCCAGTACCAAGCGACAAAAGAGTTTGTAAGAAATGCCAAAAGAGAAACAGAGAATTCTCATGATTTAAAGACCTTTGCTATGGGCCACTCACTGGCAAATAATAATCAGGTGATGGTTCAATTAATTGACGGAGAATTTGATGAGGTTTATGGGGTTAACGGAGCTCAAATAAGCGTTGACCACCTGCTAGCAACTGATTTGAATTTGAGAGATAGGCTAATGCATAAATTTCATATTAGACGCTTAAAAGATATAAATGATATCCCACCAGATAAGCTAAAAAAAGAAATCCAAAAATATTATGAAGACAAAGGCGTAACAGCAAACATCATCCAACGCATCTCAAAAGATGACCCGCTGTATGGAGTCAGCGGCAAGGCCGATTTCATTACATTCGGTGATGTGAAGATGGCAGATACAAATACAAGTGTAAAAGGCATCCGAAACATTATGGATGGGGTTCCTGACGAAGATGTGAGGTCAATTCAAAAATTCCTTCAAAAATATAAGGATGACTATGAAAAAGACGGCTTGAACGGTTTTATAAAGGCAGCCAGCGGGATAGACATAGACCTGATTGAGAAAGTGAAAAACACAGACGGCGCTTTAAAGAAAGTAAGTGTTCTATATGAGCATTTTGATGATGTTAAGCAAATGTATGGCCGAATAAAAGAGGAACTGCCGTCGTTTTTAGGTTTTCTTCATACCTTGTTGAGAAACAGCGGACCGGTCGTAGATCAGTTAGCTGAAAACGGTTATATTGATGAAACGCAAAAGAAAGTGATCAAAAAAGAATTTACGAATATTAATGCGAGTATGCGAGGCATAGAATCACGGTACGAACATTTCATTGACCATTTAAAGCATGGCCAATTTATGCAAGCTTTGAAAGACGTTGGTGAAATAGTGGACTATGTAAAATCAATTCTGTCCTCATTGAAAACACTCGACACAGAAACAAAAGACGCACTAAAACTTATCGTCGACGGCCACAGTATCGTTCAAATGCTCAACGCCTTGTCAAAGGAAAAAGGCTTCAGCTATAAAGGCACCGATATTTATTTTACAGGGAAGAGCGGCTCGGGAGAAACGATTCAAGTCAATCTCTCATCCGCTGTCAGAATCTATCAAAACGGTATGAAAATCGTTGAAGATATGGAAGATGCGATTTCTAAGTACCAGAAGGTTTACAGTCAGGAAATCGATGAAGACTTCATAGACAAAAAGCAGGCGATCATCACGGCTATTCATCATATGGAAGAAAACCCTTCGCATTATGCCTTCGATCTTCAATTCCGGCTTGCAGCTGGTTTCAGCCACACATTCGATAAATTGGAGAAAATCTCAGTTCATGAATCATTCCACACAGGTGCGCTTCCTGCTAATGATGGAATTGTTGCTGAATTAAAAAAACAGACAACAGAAAAAAGAGATTTTATCAAAAATATCCGCGAGAGTATTGAAAAGCTGTTTGAAAAAGAAGAAATGATTTCTCAGTTATTTGATTTTCAGCCTTAGGAGGAATATGAAGAGTGACTTCCTTATTTTCAGAAAGTGAAACAGAAATTGTATCAACGACCTATATGTTTCTTACCCAAGATGAAATGAAGGGGAAAGCGGGCACCCTCAATCAACCGATCAACGACTTTCTCAGCCTGACAAAGAAATTTGAGTCTTCATTAAAAGAGGAAATCAAAGGGCAAAAAGGGTTGATTGTAAAAAAAATAAAAAAAGAGCTTGAGTCTAATAGCGAAAAACGAAAAGCTGCCCTTCAGATGATAAAAGAAGAACATACCGCAAAAGTTGATCGGTACAAAATGATAATAGAAGACCTGCGACAGCAGGATGTAACATTGACTTACAGAAAAAAGAAGCCAGTGAAAGATGTCTAACACAAAAATCTCCTATTCAAACAATGAGTGGGAGATTTTTATTTTGATCACGGCAAAAATATACTGAAAAAGTCTTTCTCCATTGATATGATTGAGAAAGAGTAAAAATCATCCTTTTGCTATGACTTTTCACCTTTCTGAACGCTGAAACAGGAGGAAAATATATGCCAACCAAGAAACAAAAATCTAAAAGTAAATTGAAACCCTTTTTTGCCTTAGTAAGACGGACCAATCCTTCTTATGGAAAGCTCGCCTTTGCGCTTGCCCTCAGTGTAGTAACCACGCTGGTCAGCCTGCTCATTCCATTATTAACGAAGCAGCTTGTCGATGGTTTTTCTATGTCAAATCTGTCAGGCACGCAAATCGGTTTGATCGCGCTGGTGTTTTTCGTTCAGGCGGGTTTAAGCGCTTATGCCACCTATGCGCTTAACTATAATGGACAAAAAATCATTTCCGGGCTGCGGGATTTATTATGGAAGAAATTAATTAAGCTGCCTGTCTCTTATTTCGATACAAATGCTTCCGGAGAAACAGTCAGCCGTGTAACGAACGATACGATGGTTGTCAAAGAATTGATTACAACCCATATCAGCGGATTTATTACAGGCATCATTTCTGTCATTGGATCATTGACAATCTTGTTTATTATGAACTGGAAGCTGACACTGCTTGTGTTAGTGGTCGTTCCGCTGGCCGCTCTTATTTTGGTGCCGATTGGACGGAAAATGTTCTCCATTTCACGGGAAACACAAGATGAAACAGCCCGTTTTACAGGCCTGCTGAATCAAATTCTCCCGGAAATCAGACTTGTCAAAGCTTCAAATGCGGAGGATGTCGAATACGGCCGCGGGAAAACAGGGATTTCCTCATTATTTAAGCTTGGCGTTCGAGAAGCTAAGGTTCAATCACTTGTCGGCCCGCTTATCTCACTCGTGTTAATGGCAGCCCTTGTCGCAGTCATCGGATATGGCGGCATGCAGGTATCTTCAGGCGAGCTCACAGCCGGAGCGCTCGTGGCTTTTATTTTATATTTGTTTCAAATTATTATGCCGATGGGCCAGATTACAACGTTTTTCACACAGCTGCAAAAATCAATCGGTGCAACAGAACGAATGATTGAGATTTTAGCAGAGGAAGAGGAAGATACAGTGACAGGAAAACAAATTGAAAATGCGCATCTCCCTATCCAGCTGGATTGCGTGTCTTTTGGATATAAGCCTGATCAGCTGATCTTAAAAGAGGTCAGCGCTGTCATTGAAGCAGGTAAAGTCACAGCGATTGTCGGTCCGAGCGGCGGGGGGAAAACGACGCTGTTTAAGCTGCTTGAACGTTTTTATTCTCCGACTGCAGGGTCCATTCGGCTGGGGGACGAGCCGATTGATACTTATTCGCTTGAATCGTGGCGGGAGCACATCGGGTATGTATCGCAGGAAAGCCCGTTAATGTCCGGGACAATCAGAGAAAATATTTGCTACGGGTTAGAACGAGATGTGACGGATGCTGAGATCGAAAAAGCCGCGGAGATGGCATATGCGCTCAATTTTATAAAGGAGCTGCCGAATCAGTTTGATACAGAAGTAGGCGAACGCGGCATTATGCTGTCAGGCGGACAAAGGCAAAGAATCGCGATTGCGAGAGCGCTTCTCCGTAACCCAAGCATTCTTATGCTCGATGAAGCTACCTCAAGTCTCGACAGCCAATCTGAAAAATCAGTTCAGCAGGCGCTGGAGGTGCTGATGGAGGGCCGCACAACGATTGTTATCGCTCACCGCCTATCTACCGTTGTAGATGCGGACCAGCTTTTGTTTGTTGAAAAAGGGGAAATTACCGGTCGTGGAACACACCATGAGTTAATGGCTTCCCATGGTCTTTATAGGGATTTTGCTGAACAGCAGCTGAAAATGAATGCGGACTTAGAAAACAAAGCTGGGTAAATTCTGGTCGAATCAGCCAATAAAAAAGAGGAGGGATTTTCCCAATCCTTCCTTTTGAACTATTGAGGGGCTTACGATTTATGGTATACTACTGACGGTAATATTGTATAAAACGGAGGGTAGTTGTGGGAAAACACACTTCTGAACATAAAAATCACGCACAAATTGTCCAGCTGCTTCAAGATGGACAATATTTTTTTCATAAAGGCTTGAAAGCGTATAAAGAGCGCAATCTAAAACGAGCAAGCAAACTGATTCAGCGCGCGGTTCATTTGGAGCCGGAGGATTCAGAGATGCTTTCACAGCTTGCGGTCATTTATTCGGAAATGGGCCAGTATCAAGAGTCGAACGATCTTCTTGACTATATCATGGCAAATCTGGAGGCCGAAATGCCGGAGTGCCATTACTTTAAAGCGAATAACTTTGCCCATCTGGGGCTCTTCCAGGAAGCTTATAAAGAAGCGGCCGCTTATTCTGATGCGGACCCGGATGGTGAATTCGCCGAAGAAAACGATAGTCTGCTTGATTTGCTCGATTTAGGAGACGACGGCATTGAAGATTCGTTGTATGATCAGGATGAACTGCTGGTGAAACAGGATCGGGCAAAGTCATTGCTGGAAAGCGGCCAGCTTGCTGAAGCGGTTGCGGCGCTTGAGGAAATCACAGCTGAATATCCGGAGCTTTGGTCAGCATACAACAATCTCGCGCTTGCCTATTTCTATTCAGGAAACGTTGTAAAAGCGAAGCAAACCGCTTATGAAGTGCTTTCTCATAATGAAGGAAATCTTCACGCCTTATGCAATCTTCTCGTTTTCTACTATTATGAAAGAGAAGACGAAAAAGTGGCGGAATTGAGTGATCAGCTCTCCAATGTCTATCCGATGCTATTGGAGCAGCGTTATAAATTGGGTGCTACATTGGCGCTTGTCGGCCGCTACGAGATCGGATATAAATGGCTCAAATCATTATATAAAACCGGCTTTGAAGGTGACGACACCTTCTTTTACTGGCTTTCCTGCTCTGCTTATTTTACGGGACATACCGACTTTGCCGAGACGATCTGGAGAAAAGTCGAGTCGCAATATCCCGGCGAAGACCGCCCGGCGCCTTGGATTGAGCGGAGGGAAGCTCTTCCTTCATCTGTGGAGCAGCGTCTCGCAGCCTATTATATCAGCAGCACAAAGGGAGAAACAGAGCATCTGGAAGCGGTGATACGATCAAAGAGAATTACCGCTCCTTTTGAAAATCATTTTGTAAAGCTGCTTCTGAATGGAGATTCTGCTGCTGCTGACGTTTCAGAGGATGCACTTTTCGCTTATCAAACGGTCAAATTATTAGAGCAAGCTGAAAAAGAAGAGATGAAAACAGAAGTCATGAGCTGCTGGGTTTTCCAGGTCATCCAGCAAATTCGTGCAGCTGCTCCGTTGAAGAATGAGAAAGGCTGGGCAGCAGCCATCTGTTATATTTGGAAAGAAGCCCATGGCAAGCAAGACACGAAAAAACACACAGCGGCCCGATTCGGCATCTCTCCGGCAACGTTGACGAAATATATGAAATATATTGATGATATTCTAGAATAGTAAATTTTAAAGAGTCGATTTATTTAATCGACTCTTTTTTTGTTAGATAGATTATATTGAGAAAATAATATCGACAGTTTTTTTGCACGCTTAAGAAAAATGACAAATGATGTGTGACTTGACATCTGTTTGAAACATAAATGTAATAAAATTTATCGCTAATTTGTCGAAACTTGATGGTATAATGATTCTCGTACATAAGGAATTAGTGTTTTTTACATATGATGTGAAATAAACGCTATACAACCAGAATAAGAGATGCACAGAATAATTAACCATAAACAACCATCATTCCTCGTAGAGTATGAGGAACGAAACTTGATGTTCAAAATACGATTCCAAATGAGGACAGGTTCACAGTAAAAGGGAGGATATAAAAAGTGAGAAAGAGTTTAATTACACTTGGTTTGGCTTCCGTCATCGGGACAAGCAGTTTTTTGATCCCATTTACAAGTAAAACTGCATCGGCGGAAACATTAGATGAAAAGAAACAAAAAATCGAAAGCAAGCAATCTGAGGTTGCTTCCAGCATTGAAGCGAAGGAAAAAGAATTAACTGAGCTTCAGGAAAATCAATCAAAGATTGAAAAAGAACTGAAAGACATTAACGCTAAGGCGCTTGATACAAGCAACAAGATCGAAGATAAAAAAGAAGAAAATGATAAAACAAAAGAAGAAATCAAAAAACTGAAAAAAGAGATTAAAGAAACTGAAGCACGCATCGAAAAACGCAATGAAATCCTGAAAAAACGCGTTCGTTCTTTACAGGAAAGCGGCGGATCTCAAGGATACATAGATGTTCTTTTAGGATCAACAAGCTTTGGTGACTTTATCTCTCGTGCGACTGCGGTTTCATCTATTGTGGACGCAGACAAAGATTTAATCAAACAGCAAGAGCAGGATAAAGCGAAGCTCGAAGATTCTGAAGCGGATTTGAATGACAAGCTGAAAGAAGTTCAAGCTGCATTGGCTAAATTAGAAACAATGCAAAAAGACCTTGATAAACAGCTTAATGAAAAAGACAAGCTTTTCGACGAAGCAAAAGCAAGCCAAAAGAAAACGGCTAAAGCGATTTCTGAATTAAAATCAGAGGCGTCTGAACTTGCAAATCAAAAAGCAAATACTGAAGCTGAACAAGCACGCATCAAAAAAGAACAAGAAGCAGCGGCTGCTTTGATCAAAAAGCAGGAAGAAGCACAAAAAGCATCTGATGAAACACAAACAGATGACAGTCAAACGGCGACAACTGAATCAGCAAAAGCAAGCTCATCTGATGATTCTTCAGACAATTCTTCTAACGGTTCATCAAACAGTTCGTCAAACGGCTCATCTTCTAAGAAGAGCAGCGGCTCAAACAGCAATTCAGGCGGCACTATTATCAGCAACTCTGGCGGAATTGAAGGCGCGATCAGCGTTGGTTCAAGCATTGTAGGACAATCTCCGTACAAGTTTGGCGGCGGACGCAGCCAATCTGATATCAACAACCGTATTTTTGACTGCTCATCATTCGTACGCTGGGCATACGCTTCTGCAGGTGTTAACCTTGGACCTGTAGGCGGGACAACTACTGATACGTTAGTTGGCAGAGGACAAGCTGTCAGCGCGTCTGAAATGAAACGCGGAGACCTTGTGTTCTTTGACACTTACAAAACAAATGGACACGTAGGAATCTACTTAGGAAACGGTACTTTCCTAAACGACAATACATCTCATGGCGTATCTGTTGACTCTATGAGCAATCCTTACTGGAAAAAAGCATTTAAAGGCGTTGTAAGACGTGTTGTTCAATAATAAATATGACAAGGGCCTTCTAAAACAGAAGGCTCTTTCTTTATTAACATATACCCTTTTCGAATACATTTAATCGTGTTGAGCAAAAAAATAGCGTATCACCATGAGATTTTATAGGATATGGGTAAGGAATACGTTTGATGGGGATTCTTATCTTATAAGAAGGAGCCCAAACTTGAAAAGATGGTTTAAGGAGTGAATAGTGTGTCAGAAGAAAAAATTTATGACGTGATTATAATCGGCGCGGGCCCTGCTGGGATGACGGCCGCTGTATACACATCAAGAGCGAATTTATCAACATTAATGATTGAAAGAGGAATTCCTGGCGGACAAATGGCCAATACGGAAGATGTAGAAAACTATCCTGGATTCGAAAGTATCCTTGGGCCTGAGCTTTCTAACAAAATGTTTGAACATGCGAAAAAATTCGGCGCTGAATACGCTTATGGCGATATTAAAGAAGTCGTTGACGGCAAAGAGTACAAAGTAGTCAAAGCTGGTTCAAAAGAATATAAAGCCCGTGCTGTCATCATTGCTGCTGGTGCGGAATATAAAAAAATCGGCGTGCCTGGCGAAAAAGAATTGGGCGGCCGCGGTGTATCTTATTGTGCAGTATGTGACGGCGCTTTCTTTAAAGGCAAAGAACTAGTCGTTGTTGGCGGCGGAGATTCCGCGGTTGAAGAAGGCGTATATCTGACTCGTTTCGCCTCAAAAGTAACGATTGTGCACAGACGTGATAAACTCCGTGCTCAAAGTATTCTTCAAGCGAGAGCATTTGATAATGAAAAAGTTGACTTCCTATGGAACAAAACCGTGAAGGAAATTCATGAGGAAAACGGCAAAGTCGGTAACGTAACGCTTGTCGATACAGTAACCGGTGAAGAAAGTGAATTCAAAACAGACGGCGTATTCATTTACATCGGCATGCTTCCTCTGTCTAAACCGTTTGAAAACCTGGGCATTACGAATGAAGAAGGCTATATCGAAACAAACGACCGCATGGAGACAAAGGTTGAAGGGATTTTCGCTGCCGGAGACATCCGCGAAAAATCACTGCGCCAAATCGTAACGGCTACAGGAGACGGAAGTATTGCGGCACAAAGCGTACAGCATTATGTCGAAGAGCTCCAAGAAACGCTGAAAACCTTAAAATAAAAAGGGCTGTCATACGAGTTTCACATTACGTTACTGGGTTTTAATTCCGCTGTAACACATGTGTAATGCTTTTCGGTTATGATTAATAAAGTAATTGACCCCCTTTTTATAATGAATACACTTTTTTGGCACGGATTCTCCAGTTATCCGTGTCCTTTTTTTGTCCATAAATAAAAGATGAATGCCAGTTACAGCAAAATCATCTGAATTAAGGAATGAATATGCTGTAAAATAGAAGAAAAGATTGTCAATGTCTCTTCATTGTGGGAGGCATCTTGAAGCGGTATAATAAAGAGACGATGACAGGACGAAGGTTAGGTGACGTACTTGCAAAGAGTGACAAATTGTGTGCTTCAGACGGATGACAAAGTTCTTCTGCTTCAAAAGCCGAGACGCGGATGGTGGGTCGCGCCGGGAGGCAAGATGGAGAGCGGAGAATCAGTCAGAGACTCCGTCATCAGAGAGTACAGAGAAGAGACTGGTATCTATATCATAAATCCTCAATTAAAAGGCGTTTTTACCTTTATTATTAAAGACGGTGACCACATTGTCTCCGAGTGGATGATGTTTACGTTTGTCGCGGATTCTTATACAGGACAAAATGTATCAGAATCAGAGGAAGGCAAACTGCAGTGGCACGATGTCAATGACATTCAGAACCTGCCTATGGCCCCTGGAGACGGCCATATCCTTGATTTTATGATGAAGGGACAAGGGCTGCTGCACGGCACATTTACGTATACACCGGAATTTGAGCTGCTCAGTTATCGTTTAGACCCGCAGCACATCAAATAGAAAGACAAGTCAGGGGGGAGAAAGATGAGTGTTAGTGAATCACATGATATTCAGCTTGTCATTATAACCGGAATGTCGGGAGCCGGGAAAACTGTCGCGATCCAAAGCTTTGAAGATCTCGGCTATTTCTGCGTCGATAATCTTCCGCCTTCATTGCTTCCGAAGTTTTTAGAGCTGATGAAGGAATCAAATTCGAAAATGAGCAAAGTTGCGCTTGTGATGGATTTGCGCGGCCGCGAATTTTTTGACCGGCTGATTGAAGCGCTGGATGAAATGGCCGAAAATCCGTGGATCACACCGCGAATTTTATTCCTGGACGCGAAGGATTCCATTCTCGTCACAAGATATAAAGAAACGAGACGCTCGCATCCTTTGGCAGCGACTGGCCTGCCGCTTGAAGGCATCGCGCTGGAACGAGAGCTGCTTGAGGAATTAAAAGGCCGCTCTCAAATCATTTACGATACGTCTGACATGAAGCCGCGTGATTTGCGTGAAAAAATCGTGAAGCACTTTGCGACAAACCAAGGAGAGACATTTACCGTGAATGTCATGTCATTTGGTTTTAAATACGGTATTCCAATTGATGCAGATCTCGTCTTTGATGTCAGATTTTTGCCGAATCCGTACTATATCGAAAGCATGCGGCCGCTGACTGGCAAGGATAAAGAGGTTTCCTCTTACGTCATGAAGTGGAATGAAACACAAAAGTTCAATGAGAAATTAATTGATCTGCTGAGCTTTATGCTTCCATCTTACAAAAGAGAAGGAAAAAGCCAGGTTGTCATTGCGATCGGCTGCACAGGGGGCCAGCACCGCTCTGTGACATTAGCCGAGAATTTAGCTGATTATTTCAAAAAGGATTACTATACTCATGTTACTCACCGGGACATTGAAAAGAGAAGCCGGAAATAAGATGGGACAAAAGCCGAAAATTGCAATCTTTGGCGGCGGTACAGGTCTTTCTGTATTGCTTAGGGGCTTAAAGCATAAACCTGTTGACATCACGGCCATTGTAACAGTTGCCGATGATGGGGGAAGCTCTGGCCGTCTGCGGAATGAACTGAAAATTCCGCCTCCCGGAGACATCAGAAATGTGCTTGCCGCTTTATCCGATGTGGAGCCGCTTGTTGAAGATCTTTTTCAGCACCGCTTCAATAAAGGGAATGACTTAACAGGCCATTCTCTCGGGAATTTGATTTTGGCAGCGATGACAAATATAACCGGTGATTTTTTTCACGCTGTCACTGAAATGAGCAAGGTGCTGAATGTAAGAGGAAAGGTTTTGCCGGCTGCCAATGCCAGTGTCGTTTTGCATGCTGAGATGGAAGACGGCCGCGTGGTCTCAGGCGAGTCAACGATCCCGGAATACGGACAGCGTATTAAGCGTGTTTTTCTCACGCCTGAACAGATTGATCCGCTGCCGGAAACAATAGACGTGATCAGGGAAGCGGATTTGATTATTATCGGCCCGGGAAGCCTCTATACAAGCATTCTTCCCAATTTGCTCGTCCCAAAAATCGGGGAAGAAGTGATAAAGGCGCCGGCGAAAAAAGTATACATTTGCAACGTGATGACTCAGCCCGGCGAAACGCTCCATTACACCGCTGCTGATCATGTGAAAGCGCTCAATCAGCATATGGGCTGTGGTTTTATTGATACGATATTAGTAAACAGTGAAGACATTCCCGACGAAATAAAGCGTAAGTACGAAATGGAATCGGCGCGTCCTGTTGATTTTGATATTGAAGAGCTGAAAGCGATGGGGCTTGAAGTCATCAGAGATCAAATTGTAACGTATAAAAATGACGTAATACGTCACGATACACATAAAGTGGCCTCTCTTCTTGTTGATTTACTGAAAGAATGAAGCCTTGAAATGAGGTGGCTATATGTCATTTGCATCAGAAACAAAAAAAGAATTAACGAATCTGGAAGTGAAGGACTGCTGCATTAATGCCGAGCTGTCTGCACTCATTCGGATGAATGGAGCTTTATCATTTACAAACCGCCATCTCGTACTCGATGTTCAAACTGAAAACGCGGCGATTGCCCGCCGCATCTATACATTGCTGAAAAAACAATATGATGTGTCGGTCGAGCTGCTGGTCAGAAAGAAAATGCGGCTGAAAAAGAATAACGTCTATATTGTGCGTTTTTCAGAAAATGCAAAAACGATCTTAGAGGATTTAAAAATACTCGGGGAGAATTTTGTGTTTGAACGAAGTATTTCGAAAGAGCTGGTCAAAAAGAGATGCTGCAAGCGTTCTTATATGAGAGGAGCATTTTTGGCAGGAGGTTCGGTCAATAACCCGGAAACCTCCTCGTATCATTTAGAAATCTTCTCTCTTTATAAGGAGCATAACGATTCATTATGCGACCTGTTAAATGAGTTTCAGTTAAACAGCAAAACGCTTGAACGGAAAAAAGGCTACATTACCTATTTAAAAGAGGCTGAGAAGATTACAGAGTTTCTGAACGTAATTGGCGCTCACAATTCGCTTCTGCGATTTGAGGATGTCAGAATCGTCCGGGACATGAGAAATTCGGTCAACCGCCTCGTCAATTGTGAAACAGCCAACTTAAACAAAACAATCGGCGCATCGCTGAGACAGGTGGAAAATATTAAATACATCGATGAAAGAATCGGCCTGGAGGCGCTGCCTGAAAAACTTCGGGAAATTGCGCAGCTTCGGATTGATTATCAGGAAGTGACGCTGAAAGAGCTGGGGGAAATGGTAGCAAGCGGGAAAATCAGCAAATCAGGGATCAATCACAGGCTGAGAAAACTTGACGAAATCGCAGAACAGCTGCGGACAGGGCAAACCGTCACTTTAAAATAACCGTAAAGAAAAGGGGAGATCTTATGGTTCAACAGAAAGTGGAAGTTCGATTAAAGACAGGACTGCAAGCACGTCCTGCTGCTTTGTTTGTACAAGAAGCAAACCGGTTTACGTCAGATGTGTTTCTTGAGAAGGATGGGAAAAAAGTAAACGCCAAAAGCATCATGGGGCTGATGAGCCTTGCGGTAAGCACAGGCACTGAGGTTACCTTGATTGCCCAGGGAGAAGATGAACAAGAGGCGCTGGAGAAGCTGGCTGCTTACGTTCAAGAAGAAGTTTAGGTGATAAAAATGAGTGACTTTCTAAAAGACTGCTTTCAGAAAATTGGCTGGGAGAAAGATCATGTCAGCTTCGGCGATCTTCCCCTTTTTCTCAAAGCAATGGCATACCGTTTTCCATTCGAAAACCGTGCCGTACTTGCAAAAGAGAATTATAAGATCACAAAAGAAGAGCTATGGCGACGTCTGCTCAAAGATCAGCACGGCGGCCTATGCTACGATCTAAATGGTTTCCTTTATTTTGTCTTGCGTGAGGCCGGGTTTCACGTGAAGCTCATTCGAGGAACGGTTTATGCAGGCAATCAAGAGGGATGGGCACTAGAAGGGACGCATGCTGCTGTATGGCTGTCTGCGGAAAACGGCGATTACCTCGTTGATATCGGCTTCGGCATCAACCTGGCGCTCCAGCCGATACCGCTTTCCGGAGAAACGGTACAGTCACCAGTCGGGTCATTCCGAATCAAAAGAGAAGAGACAGAAAAGGGCAGCCATGTTCTGCTGATGGACAAGGGAGAAGGCTGGCAAATCGGGTACGCCTTTACTCTTGAAGAGAGTGATCTCGGTGATTTAGATAACATGAAGGACATCATTCACTCTCATGAAAAATCTCCTTTTAACAAATCCCTGCTTGCCTCAAAGCTGACGCCGAGCGGAAGGATGGTCATGTCAGAGCGCCATTTTACGATTCATGAAAACGGCGGTGACATTCAAAAAAGCGACATCGGCCCTTCAGGATTTGAAGAGAAATTAAATACTCATTTTTTGTAACGTGAAAAGCTTGCAGGTTATCTGCAAGCTTTTTCTTATGAACAAGTGTAGATCGCTGTATCAAATGCATCTTCTGGGATATACAGTTTTCCCTTTTCGTATTTATAAGGAATTTCATTCTCTTTAAAACACTCTTTGGTATAGTCAGTTAGTGTATCCCCAATTTCTATGTATTTCCCGGTATAGTTGGGCTGACATGCTGAAAGAATTGACGTCATTGCCAGAAACAGCATGATTTTCTTCATCACGACACCTGCCTATTATGAAAATTTTACCTTTATCATTCTATCATAACAAAAAGAAAAAGACCGATTTACTATTCCGCACATGCTATAATAATTTTGGAATCTTCTAGAAAAATCATCGTGATGTACATATAAGGGGGATCAACGTGTATCGGATTTTGCTTGTGGAAGATGATGAGCGGATTGCTTCTTTGCTGGGCGGTCATCTTCAAAAATACGGATATGAAGTGAAAATTGCTGAACAGCTGAATGATATAAAATTGGAATTTGCAGAAATGAAGCCTGATCTTGTGCTGCTTGATATCAACCTGCCTTTTTTTGACGGGTTTTATTGGTGCAGGCAAATCCGTACCATTTCCAATGCGCCGATTATCTTTATATCGGCACGGACCGATGAGCTGAATCAGGTAATGGCGATTGAAAATGGCGGCGATGATTATATCACAAAACCGTTCCATTTAGAGGTAGTGATGGCCAAAATCAAAAGCGTCCTGCGCCGCACATATGGTGAATACTCGCCCTCTTTGCCGCAGGAATCTAGAATAGTGGAGCTTGGCGGGCTGACGATTTATCCTGATCAAAATGAGGCCGAATGGAACAGCGTCCGTATTCTGTTTTCCCAAAAAGAATTTCAGCTTCTCTCTATTTTTGTGAGGGAGCATAAAAAAATTGTCTCTCGTGATGAACTATTGGAGGCGTTATGGGATGACGTTGATTTTGTCGATGACAATACGTTAACGGTCAATGTCAACCGGCTGCGGAGAAAACTGGAGAATGCAGGACTGACAGATTGCATTTCCACAATCAGAGGACAAGGCTATCAATTTCAAGTCAATCGGAAGGATGAAGCGGAGTGTTAAAGACTTATCTCATCGACCGCTTAGCCATTATTCTATTTTCATTATTAGGGATAGGGTCCGCCATGCTGATTGCGTATTTAAGCATTGTAGAGAGCGGCGCAGAACCTTCCAAAGAAAATATGATGTACATATGGATTTTGCCCGGTACTCTTTTAGCCGCAGGTTTTGCTGTTGATTATGTTCGGCAAATTTCCTTTCTCACATATGTTAAAAAGCTTGCAGAACAAGCCTCTTCTTCGAATGACATCGGACAGTCTTTGAAAGCCAGAAAGCCAAGAACAGGAGAGCAAGTGCTTTGGACGAAGATGATCAACGCACTCGGGCAGCAATACGAAAGCAGGCTCTCACAATATATCAATCAGCAAAAACAGCATTATACCTTCACCAACCAATGGGTCCACCATATGAAAACACCGGTATCCGTCATATCCTTAATGATTCAGGAAGGAAAAAACGGAACTTCATCCTCTTTTCCGACGTTTTTAGAGGAGCTGGAGGATGAGAATGAGAGATTTCGCCACGGTCTTGATATGATGCTGCAAACGGCCCGGCTGGAGGAATTTGCATTTGATGTAAAGCCGCAAACCTTTGATTTGACAGAAATGGTTCGTTCACTGATCAATCAGGAAAAACGTCAGTTTATTAAACGGCGCCTTTTTCCAACATTACATGTGCCGCCAAATGCCGTTCAGATTTCCAGTGATCAAAAGTGGCTTTCCTTTGTTGTCGAGCAAATCCTTTTCAACGCCTTAAAATATTCAAAGCAAGGTGTGGGAGACCCTATTACAATCCGGATTGAAACACAGGGACATGAGACGCGCTTGTCGGTTGCCGACGAAGGAATCGGTATACCGCCGCAGGATCTGCCGCGGATTTTTGACGCGTTTTTTACCGGAGAAAACGGACGAACCATGAAAGAGGCAACTGGAATGGGCCTTTATTTGGCAAAACAGGTGTGCAGCCGTCTCGGCCATAAACTGTATGCGGAATCAAAAGAAGGGGCTGGCACTGTGATGACCATCGTGTTTTCAAGTGACACCCTCGTGAATGTGACAGCATTGTAAGGTTGGGGAGCGGAATTGCAAGAAAGTTCGATGGGAGGATGCTGACTTCCTTTTTATAATAAAGAAAAAGGAGGAGCAGAACATGAACGTGTTGCAAACAACGAACCTATCGAAAACGTACTATTCAAATAAAGGAACAATATCATACCAAGCGCTCAGCGCCTTTGATCTCAGTGTGTCAAAAGGGGAATTTGTCGGGATTATGGGGCCGTCGGGAAGCGGAAAAACCACGCTTTTGAATTTGCTGGCTACCATTGATAAGCCGACCCAGGGCGAGATGATGATCAACGGCATTCAGCCGAAAACGTTAAAGGACCAAGAGCTGGCTTTGTTTCGCAGAAGAGAACTCGGCTTCGTCTTTCAGGATTTTAATCTGCTTGATACGCTGACGATTCGTGAAAATATTCTCTTGCCGCTCGCATTGGATAAGGTAAAGCTGAGAGAAATGGAAGCCCGATTGGATGAACTGGCGGATACGCTGCAAATCAAGCATATTCTCGATCACCGCACATATGAGGTGTCGGGCGGACAGCAGCAGCGGGCAGCCTGTGCCAGAGCGATTATTCACAATCCGGCGCTCATTCTTGCTGATGAACCGACAGGAAACCTCGACTCAAAATCGGCAAAGCAAGTGATGAACACACTGGCTCAGCTGAATGAGGAAAAGGAAGCGACGATTCTGTTGGTTACGCATGATGCCACAGCAGCAAGTTTCTGTAAACGAATTGTTTTTATTAAAGACGGACGTTTCTTTTCAGAGATTCACAGAGGAACAAACAGGCAGGTGTTTTATCAAAGTATATTGGATACCTTGAGTGTGTTGGGAGGCGATTTTCATGAATTTGAGAACTATCGCCCGTAAAAACATTCTTGGGAATCTGCAACGGTATGTGGCCTACTTTTTAAGCTGTGTGTTTGCCGTTTCGGTGTTTTTTGTCTTCACATCATTTATTTTTCATCCTGATGTCAATGAAGACAATATATATGGCGGAAGCCTTGTCAAAACATGCTTGAGCGCAGCTCTTGTCGTCATCATTGTGTTTTGTATATTTTTCATCACATATTCCAATTCAGCGTTTTTGCAGGCAAGAAAGAAAGAGTTTGGGCTGCTGACACTGTTTGGCACATCAAAGCAGCAGCTTCGCAAGATGATTTATTATGAGCAGTCACTTATTTCTCTTGCGGCGATTGCGGCCGGCATTGGAGCAGGCCTGTTATTTTCAAAACTGTTTTTTATGATTATGACATGGATGCTCAGCGTGAAGGTGCCGATTTCGTTTGCCATTGTGCCGAAAGCGTTTGTGATGACAATTGCCGGCTTTCTCATCCTGTTTCAGACGCTGCTCATTTTATCACTGGGACGGATTCGGAAGCTGGAAATCATTGAACTGATTAAATCGGCCAAAAAGCCGAAAAGTTTGCCGGTTTATTCGAAATGGCTCACTGTATTGTCTTTGCTATGTCTTGGCAGTGGTTATTATCTATCTGCAACAGCCAATGCCATTGACATGATGTTTCGGGTATTTCCAATTTTGATTTTAGTGTTAGTTGGCACGTATTTCTTTTTTACACAAAGCAGTGTGGCGTTTTTCCGCATGCTGTACCGAAAGAAACACAGCTTCTACAAAGGCACGAATATCATTGTGCGTTCCAACATGATATTCAGGCTGAAGGATCATGCACGCATGCTGTTTTTAACCTCTGTCATTACAGCGGTCATACTAACAGCTACAGGTGTCATCTATATGTTTTATTCCGATTTACAAAGGCAGGAGGAGCAAAGCATTCCTCAGTCTGTTTCCTGGGTGGAAAAGGATGCTTCCCGCTTTCAGGTCATGAAGCCTGAGACAGCTGAGAATACATTGAAAAAAGCTCATGCTGTTATCAAGTATAAGGTGGATGCCACAGGGATTCCTGTCACTTTTCAGTCAGACTTGCCGTATGGAAATAAGAAGATGGAAGCGGAAGCTTTGCTGATTTCAGAAAAAGTCTATAATCAAGTCGCAAAGGAAAAAGGGTTCCCAGTTATTCATTTACAAGAAAATGAAGCATTTATTAATGTTTCTTTTCAAATGATGGTGAAAGACACATTTGGAGAAGGGGAAACAGCAGCATTTCATATGAAGTCAGGAAAAACCCTTTCCTACGTCATAAAAAAGCAGCAAAACAAAGGGATATTGATGTCTGTCGATGGAGTCAGCCGTTTATTGGTTGTCAGCGAAAAGAGCTTTGACAGTCTGTCACAGGATGTGCCGCTGAAGGAACAGATGAGAATGGTAGGTTATGAGCTTGAGCATTGGCAGGAGACGGTGGATGTCTCTGAAAAGCTTGAAAACATGGTGCCGAAAGAACATACATCTGATTTTCAAACACGTGCTCCTAGTTATCAAATTGTGAAGCAGGGAGTTGCATTAATGCTGTTTATTGGTCTGTTTGTCAGCGTGCTGTTTTTTATCGTGCAAGGAAGCATGCTGTATTTGCGGATGTTTACGGAAATAGAAGATACGAGAGTGCAGGTGTTAGCCTTAAAAAGGATAGGGGTTACGGACAAAGAGATTCACTCGATCCTTGGAAAGCAAATAGGATTTTTATTCTTCATCCCATTTATCGCAGGTACGATTCACGCGGGCTTTGCGTATGCAGCGTTAAGTAATATGCTGAATTCCAATTTATTTCTTGAGGCCGTAATTGTCATCTTCATTTATTTTGTATTCCAGGCTGTTTATTATATCGTCACCCGCCATATTTATAAGCGTGCTGTTCTTCAGCGTATGTAATATGAAATCCGGTCTGTTATCAGACCGGATTTTTGATTTATTGAAATTCTCTTGTGAGATTTTTCGGTGTTTGCCCTTGGATCGCTGCGAGCATATTTTCGGCAGCCTGTTTGCACATGTTGAAGCGCACTTTAGCTGTTGCTGAACCGATATGAGGAAGCAGCGTGACATTATCCAGCTGCAGGAGCGGATTATCTTGGGTGACAGGCTCTTTTTCGTATACATCTAAGCCGGCTCCCCTGATCCAGCCTTCCTGAAGAGCGCGAATCAGTGCTTTCTCATCAACTGTCTTTCCCCGGGAAATATTGACGAAAATTGCTGAATCCTTCATCAACTTAAATTCGCGTTCTCCTATCATGTGATAGGTTTCATCAGTCAGCGGCGTAATGAGAAGAATAAAATCAGATTGCTCCAGCAATGTATCAAGCTCTGCATACTTAACGCCGATGCTGTCTTCTGTTTCTTGTTTGCGATGTCGGTTATGATAAAGCACTTCCATATCAAAACCAAATTTGGCGCGTCTCGCTGCTTGTTCTCCAATTCTGCCCATGCCGATAATGCCTAACGTTTGATGATGAACATCAATTCCGAAAAGCGCTTCCTCTTCCACGGTTCCCCATTTTCCTGCTCTGACAAAACGGTCCAGTTCGGCAACACGTCTGGCGGAAGACAGAATCAGTGAAAAAGCCAGATCTGCAACTGTGTCATCCAGTGTATAAGGTGTATGAGTCCCGACGACTCCTCTTTCTTTCATTGCTTCTATATCGAAGTTATCGTAGCCTACTGATTGGTTGCTGACCACTTTGAGCTTAGGCGCGTGTTCCAGCAACTCACGATTGATTGACGGCCCGGACGTCCCTGATGTTAAAAGTCCCTCCGCTTCTTTTAATTTTTCAAATAGCACGTCACTCGGAAGCGTATCCTCCTGCCATACTTCATAACGGCAATGTTCACCGATGAATGCTTCAATCTCTTCAGGAATCGGTTTTGTGATAAATACAAATGGTTTCAACAAGGCTCCCCCTTTATGGCTGTTGTCTATTTCATTATATCGAAAATAAATAGGTGTTAAAAATATAGCTGCGTTTTTTTAGTTTCTGGTTCTTTTGAACTTAAAATGAAGATCGAACAGCTATATCTGCTTAAAAAAGTTTTTTAATTATCAGAATTCACCCATATTTTTTGTCAGACAAATCATCAATATGCGAGCTGCAGCCGGATTATAGGATTCATTAAATATAAATTTTATTATCTTTGAAAGATATAAATGTTTATGTTTTGATTCTACAGTCCAATTATAGTGTCTTTTTTTGAAAGCCTTTTCTTGGCTTATTCCTATGCTATAATTCCTTACTGTAAGCTGGGTAAGAAGGCTTGCAAAATCATATGGATGGGAGATGAATCAAATGGTTTCTTTAACATCAATTTTGGAACACAATCAGCGGTTTGTCAGTGAGAAGAAGTATGAACCGTACAAAACGACAAAGTTTCCTTCGAAAAAGCTCGTCATTGTCACCTGTATGGATACAAGGCTTACAGAACTTCTTCCGCAAGCAATGGGGCTTAAAAACGGTGATGCTAAAATTGTAAAAAACGCGGGAGCCATCGTTTCTCACCCATTTGGAAGCGTGATGCGAAGCATACTGGTCGCGATTTATGAATTGCAGGCTGAAGAGGTATGCATTGTTGGCCATCATGAATGCGGAATGTCAGGGCTGAATGCGTCCTCGATTCTTGAGAAAGCAAAGGAACGCGGGGTGGAGGATAGCTGCCTGAATTTGCTGACGAGCGCCGGACTTGATTTGAAAACGTGGCTGACTGGTTTTAACAGCGTGGAAGAAAGCGTTTCCCACAGTGTGAACATGATTAAGAACCATCCGCTGCTTCCGAAAAAAGTGCCGGTTCACGGGCTTATCATTCACCCTGAAACAGGAAAACTTGATGTGGTCATTAACGGTTATGAAACTGAGCTGATAAACAATCACTCATAAGGGAGGTTATAACAAAATATGCGATTCTCAGGGAGATTCAAGGGATATAATTTACAGAAATTTCAGAAAGACTTAATTGCAGGTATCGTAGTAGGTGTCGTGGCAATTCCTTTAGGAATGGCGTTTGCCATTGCCTCGGGAGTCGAGCCCGAATACGGGCTGTACACTGTGGTTATAGCGGGGATTTGTATCTCTTTGTTCGGGGGATCTAAATATCAAATTGGCGGTCCGACAGGCGCCTTTGTCCCGATACTGTTCGGCATTATCATGCAGTACGGATTAGAGAATCTGCTGATCGCAGGGTTTATGGCAGGGGTAATGCTGGTACTGTTTGGGCTGTTTAAGCTCGGAAAAATAATGAAATTCGTGCCTAAACCCGTTATCGTCGGTTTTACAGCCGGAATTGCCGTGCTGATCTTTACGGAACAAATCGCTAATTTTCTCGGATTGAGAAATGTTGAAAAACATGAGAACTTTCACCACAACATGTTTGAAATTGTACAGCAGCTCGGCACCTTTAACGTGTATGCCATTTTGACAGCTGTGATCGGGCTCGTCATTTTGCTTGTATCCGCCAAGGTGATGCCTAAAGTGCCGGGCGCTTTGTTGGCGCTTCTTATTTCCACAGTGGTCGCGGTTGTCTTTTTCCCTGACCGCATGGCAACGATTGGGTCAACTTATGGAGAAATCCCCCGCCATTTGCCTGAATTTCAGTTTCCTGAGCTTACTTTGGATAAAATGGTTATGCTGTTTCCGGCTGCGCTTGTCATCGCGCTTCTTGGAGGACTTGAGTCGATTTTGTCCGCAATGGTCGCTGATAACATGAAGGGCTCAAAGCATGACAGCAACAAGGAGCTTGTCGGCCAGGGGATTGCGAATATGGCAGCGCCCCTGTTTGGCGGAATCCCGGCTACAGGAGCGATTGCGAGAACGGCGACCAATATAAAAAACGGAGCGGTTTCCCCAGTTTCCGGCGTCGTTCACGGCGTAGTCGTTCTCCTTGTCCTGCTTGTATTTGCGCCTTATGCGGCCCATGTGCCGCTCGCCAGTATGGCACCGATTCTCATGGTGGTCGCATGGAATATGAGTGAGCGCAAGGAAGTCGCAAACATGCTGAGACTGAAAAATGCTGATTCCTTTATTTTGGCGGCGACCTTCGCCCTTACGGTTCTTTTTGACTTAATCATCGGTGTGGCAACCGGATTGCTGCTTGCATTCGTGTTCTTTATCAGAAGAATGAGCGAAGCGACCCGCATTCACAATCAGGAAACGCATCCTGTTCTGGCGAAGAGAGAAGATCCATCTGTCAGCATGTATGCCATAGAAGGGCCGCTGTTTTTCGGATCAATTGATTCCCTTGAATCGTCATTGCTGGAGCATGTACAGAAAAAACCGAAAACCCTTATTCTGCTCATGAATAAGGTGCACTATATGGATACGTCAGCTGAAGCGGTGCTTGGGAACATTATGAATCGAATTAAACGCCACAATGGAAAGCTGATGATTGTAGGATTGCAATCGCAGCCGAAGGAGCTGCTGCATAAAACAGGCCTTTTTCACAAAATAGGAAAGCAGCATTTCTTTGATCACCATGATGAAATCACAGGTTAAAAAAAGCGGCCATCGCGGCCGCTTTTTTATGCATGCTCAAATCGTTTTGTCAGTTTTTCTTGGTGGGCCTTCATGACGTCTTCTAAAGAGACACCATACATATCAGCAAGAATGGCGATATTTCCGATGACATCTCCCATTTCTTCAATCAATTCTTGTTTTTGCTCAGCGCGTGACGATTCTTTCTCATCCGGCCGGTCTCTGCCGATTTCATACGCCCTGACAGCCCGGGCCAGTTCTCCGGCTTCCTCCATTAAAAAGCCGACGCGAATAAAAGGTCCGTATTCTGTCCAGCCTCTTTTTTCGTAAAACTCTTTCATCCATTTTTCTGCATCAGCCAGCTGCAACCTCATCACTCCTGCATTCTTTATGTATTTCATATTGATATTATCACATGAAGATGGGACAATATATAGTGTGTTTTTGAAAGTTTAACACGATATATAGATGCGGAGATGACAAGATGAAAACCATTTGTGTATTTGCGGGATCAAACCCTGGGGGAAATGAAGCGTATAAAAGAAAAGCGGCAGAGCTTGGCGTGTATATGGCTGAGCAGGGAATCGGCCTTGTCTATGGGGGCTCCCGCGTCGGCTTGATGGGCACGATTGCTGACGCGATTATGGAAAACGGCGGAACTGCAATCGGGGTCATGCCGAGCGGTTTATTCAGCGGGGAGGTTGTCCATCAAAACCTGACTGAGCTGATTGAAGTAAACGGGATGCATGAACGAAAGGCTAAAATGAGCGAGCTGGCGGACGGCTTTATCTCGATGCCGGGCGGCTTCGGTACATATGAAGAATTATTTGAAGTGCTGTGCTGGGCACAGATCGGCATCCACCAAAAGCCAATCGGACTGTACAATGTAAACGGATATTTTGAACCAATGATGAAAATGGTGAAATACAGCATTCAAGAAGGGTTTTCTAACGAATCACACCTAAAACTGATTCACAGCTCGTCACGGCCGGATGAGTTAATTGAGCAAATGCAAAATTATTCTTATCCGATTTTAGAAAAAAAGTGGACAGAAATTTAAAAAAGAGACTTTCTCATGGAAGTGGAGAGAATGAGTCTGCCACCTAGCGTATGAATCCATGAAAAATCGAGTGTTTTTAACAAAGTGAGGTTTCCTTAAGGGAAATCTCTTTTTTATTTCTCTTTTGCCTGCATCGTATATTTAACAGTAATAGAGGACTTTATCACTAGTTTGGATAATAAGCACAGATAAGGAGGGGATGAAAATGGCAACATTGTCAGATGTGGCGAAAAAAGCAAATGTTTCGAAAATGACGGTATCACGAGTGATCAATCACCCTGAGACGGTGACAGATGAATTGAAAAAGCTTGTTCATTCTGCGATGAAAGAGCTGAATTACATCCCTAATTATGCGGCGAGAGCGCTCGTGCAAAACAGAACACAGGTTGTGAAACTATTGATACTTGAGGAAATGGATACGACAGAACCATATTACATGAACCTGCTGACAGGAATCAGCAGGGAGCTGGATCGCAATCACTATGCTCTCCAGCTTGTAACAAGAAATTCTCTTAATATTGGCCAATGTGACGGCATTATTGCCACCGGCTTGAGAAAGAACGATTTTGAAGGTGTAATAAAAGCGTTTGAGAAGCCGCTTGTCGTATTTGGACAAAATGAAATGGGCTATGACTTTATCGATGTGAATAACGAGAAAGGCACTTTTATGGCAACCCGCCATGTTATGGGGCTGGGGGAGCGGGAAGTTGTCTTTTTTGGCATTGATTTAGATGAGCCTTTCGAACGTGCAAGAGAACAGGGGTATATACGGGCGATGAATAAAAGCTTTAAAAAATCGAATATGTTTCGGATCGACAACAGTTCTAAGAAAAGTGAAGGCCTTGCAAGAGAACTGCTGAAATCCATGGACAATCAAGCCGCATTTGTCTGCGCATCTGATCGAATCGCGCTCGGCGTCATTCGTGCGGCGCAATCCCTTGGAAAGAGAATTCCGGAAGACGTTGCGGTTACCGGGAATGACGGTGTGTTTCTTGATCGCATCTCCTCGCCGCGCTTGACTACGGTCAGACAGCCTGTTGTTGAAATGGGGGAAGCCTGTGCGAAAATGTTGCTGAAAAAAATGAATGAAGACGGTGCTGCACAAGGAAGTCTATTTTTTGAACCAGAGTTAATTGTACGAGAATCAACGCTGTAAGCGCCGTATTCTGTTATCGGTAACAGGGTGAAAAGGATTGTTCCCACAATTTCATCATGATACTTTCAAACTATGAGCCGGCTTCAATAAAACGGAAATCAAAGGGGGAAACATGATGGAATATGCAGCGATTCACCACCAGCCATTCAGCACAGATGCTTATTCTTATGATGGGCGGACTGTGCATATCAAGATTCGGACGAAAAAAGGTGATGCAGATCACATTCGATTCATTTGGGGTGATCCCTATGAGTACAACGACGCCAAGTGGTCGGCAAACGAGCAGCCGATGAGAAAAATTGCTGCTACAGAAATGCATGACTATTGGTTTGCTGAAGTGGTGCCGCCATTTAGGCGTTTACAATATGCGTTTGTTGTAACAGACGATCATGAAGACATCTTTTTCGGAAGTTCGGGTGTATGCCCTTATAACGAAAAAACACTGGAAACGATTCATTATTACTTTAAATTTCCGTTTGTTCACGAGGCTGATACATTTCAAGCGCCTGAATGGGTCAAGTCAACGGTTTGGTATCAAATTTTTCCGGAGCGTTTTGCAAATGGAAGAGAAGACTTGTCACCGAAGAATGCATTGCCGTGGGGGAGCAAGGACCCGGGCGTCAATGATTTTTTTGGAGGGGATTTACAAGGAATTGTTGACAAGCTTGATTATTTAGAGGATTTAGGGGTGAACGGCATTTATCTGACACCGATCTTTTCCGCGCCTTCTAATCATAAATACGACACGCTGGATTACTTTTCTATTGATCCGCATTTCGGGGATCCTGAGCTTTTTCGTACATTGGTCAGCCAGCTGCATCAGCGGGGGATGAGAATTATGCTTGATGCGGTTTTTAACCATATAGGAAGCGCGTCTCCGCAATGGCAGGATGTCGTCAAAAACGGAGCTCGATCCCGCTATAAAGACTGGTTCCATATTCACTCTTTTCCCGTCACAGGCGACAATTATGACAGGTTTGCTTTTACAGCTGATATGCCGAAGCTAAACACGGCTAATCCCGAAGTGCAGAAATATTTGCTTGATATTGCTTTGTACTGGATTCGCGAATTTGACATTGACGGCTGGCGTTTGGATGTCGCAAATGAAGTGGATCACGTGTTTTGGAAGACATTCAGGCAGGCTGTATCTACTGAAAAGCCTGACGTTTATATTTTAGGTGAGATCTGGCATTCTGCCGAACCCTGGCTTAGAGGGGATGAATTTCATGCGGCGATGAATTACCCTTTTACAGAGCCTATGATTGAATATTTTGCTGACCGGACGATCCCAGCCTCACGTATGGCCTACCGTGTCAATGCACATTTGATGAATGGAATGAAGCAGGCCAATGAGGTGATGTTTAATTTACTGGATAGCCATGATACAAAGCGCCTTTTGACCAGGTGCCGCAATGATGAGAAGAAAGCACGCGCGTTGCTGGCCTTTATGTTTGCCCAGACAGGCTCACCATGCATTTATTACGGAACGGAAATCGGGCTGGACGGCGAAAATGATCCATTATGCCGGAAATGTATGGTTTGGGAAAAGGAGAAGCAAAACCAAGACATGCTGCAATTTATGAAACGGTTAATTGCTTTACGCAAGCAGGAAAACACTTTATTGACTGAAGGACATCTTGAGTGGAATCTGCTGGACGACAAAAATGATTTCATTAGCTTTTCGCGGACTCTTGATGAAAAAATACTGATTTATTTCTTTAATCAAGGGAATGTGGTTCAACACGTCAGTTTACGAGAGTTGAATATTGATAGGAATAAGAAAATCTGTGATGCATGGACAGAGCAGCCGCTTCATCATCACGATGTCATTACCGTTCAGCCGGGAGAATTTTTGATTTTGAGTGCTGCCGCCCCTGTATAACATTCTGTTATCGGTAACAAATCAAAAGTTGTTGTAACCGCTTTCTATAGGACAATACAATTGTTATAGTTTCGTAAATAGAAGGGGGAAAAAGAGATGGTTCTTTTAAAAAAGGGGTTCGCCATATTGGCGGCATCATTCCTGGCAATCGGCCTTGCCGCCTGCTCAAGTTCAAAAAATCCAGCAAGCGCTGATGGCAAAAAGGTGCTGACTGTGTCTGTCGAAGAAACGTATAAAGAATACATTGAAAGCATAAAAACAAGGTTCGAAAAAGAGAATGATGTCACAGTAAAAATTGTTGAAAAGCAAATGTTCGAACAGTTGGAGGCGCTTCCTCTTGATGGCCCGGCGGGTAATGCGCCTGATGTTATGCTTGCTGCATATGACCGGATCGGCGGTTTGGGACAGCAAGGACATTTGCTTGACATTAAGCCATCTCATACAAAAAGCTTTGGTGATAAAGAAATGCAGCAGGTGACAGTTGACGGCAAAGTGTACGGAATGCCGCTAGTCATTGAGACACTTATTTTGTATTACAACAAAGATCTTTTAAAAACAGCGCCAAAAACATTTAAAGACCTTGAAAAGTTAACGGAAGATCCTCGATTCGCGTTTGCTTCGGAAAAAGGAAAATCAACCGGATTTTTAGCAAAATGGACTGACTTTTATATGTCGTACGGCTTATTGGCTGGATACGGCGGATATGTGTTTGGAAAAAACGGCACAGATTCCGGGGACATCGGCCTGAACAATAAAGGAGCTGTAGAAGCGGTGAAATATGCGGAGAAATGGTTTGAAACATATTGGCCGAAAGGAATGCAAGACAATTCAAGCGCAGACGACTTTATTCAGCAGATGTTTTTAGAAGGCAAAGCGGCTGCGATCATTGGCGGTCCTTGGTCAGCTGCCAATTATAAAGAGGCTAAATTGAACTACGGAGCGGCTCCCATTCCGACATTGCCCAATGGAGAAGAATATGCCCCTTTTGCGGGTGGGAAGGGCTGGGTAGCTTCAAAATATACAAAAGAGCCCGAGCTGGCTGAAAAATGGCTTGAGTATGCTGCAAATGATGCCAATGCTTACGCTTTTTATGAGGATACAAACGAAGTTCCGGCCAACACGGCTGCAAGGAAGAAAGCCGATGAGCAAAAGAATGAACTGACGTCAGCTGTGATTAAACAATATGAAACAGCAACGCCGACTCCAAATATTCCGGAAATGGCTGAAGTATGGACAGGAGCGGAAAGTTTAATTTTTGATGCAGCTTCAGGAAAAAAATCGACACAAACATCAGCGAATGATGCTGTAAACGTCATAAAGGAAAATATTAAAGAAAAGTATGTGAAATAAAACGGCGGGATAGCGTCCGGAAGAATAGAGGGCGGAAAAAATGAATAAACATCACACACTTGCAAAGCAAAAACGAAAGGCAGGGCTTTTATCGATCATTCCAGGACTTGGGCAGATTAAGAATCAGCAATTGTCAAAGGGGCTCTTATTTCTTGCCATCACAGGCTTGTTTGCTTTTGAATTATGCGTTTTCGGTATACAGGCGCTAACCGGATTGATGACATTGGGAAGTGTTCCCGGTGAAGATCACTCGCTGTTTATGCTGATTGAAGGCACGCTGCAATTGATCGTGACGGTGATTTTCCTCATGTTCTATATCTTTAATATCCATGATTCGCGTAAGACCGCTGCTATGAAAGCGGCGGGTTTGGAAGTCAATACAACAGCCAAGGATATGATCTGTCATGCGGGCGATAAAGGGTTTCCATATCTATTTACACTTCCGGCATATATCATGATGGTGTTTGTGATTATTTTTCCGGTTTTGGTGACTCTGTTTGTTGCATTAACAAACTATGATTTTTATCATATTCCGCCTAATCGTCTGATTGACTGGGTCGGGTTTAAAAATTTCTTAAATATTTTTTTCCTTGGCTCCTATCGTGAAACATTTGTGAATGTACTGGGCTGGACGGTTATCTGGACAATCTGTGCAACAACGCTGCAAATCATTTTAGGTATTGTGACGGCACTTTTCGTCAATCAGGATTTTATAAAAGGCAAGCGGATATTTCGAATGATTTTCTTATTTCCATGGGCTGTTCCGGCGTTTATTACAATCATGAGTTTTTCCAACATGTTTAACGACAGCATAGGAGCGGTGAATGCACAGGTGATTCCACTATTCAATCACCTGCCGTTTGTTGAGCTGCCTGCGATCGCGTGGAAGACTGATCCTTTCTGGACAAAGACAGCCCTCATTATGATTCAGACGTGGCTCGGCTTTCCATATATTTATGTCATGGTAACGGGAGTGCTTCAGGCGATTCCAGGTGAATTGTATGAAGCGGCAAAGATTGACGGGGCCACTTTTATTCAGCGTTTTCGGCATATTACATTCCCGATGATTTTATTTGCCACAGCACCCGTGATGATTACTCAGTATACGTTTAATTTCAATAATTTCTCGATCATCTATTTATTTAATGAGGGAGGGCCAGGCAGTGCGGGAGCCGGGGCCGGATCGACCGATATCTTAATTTCGTGGATTTATAAACTGACAACAGGCACATCACCCCAATATTCCGTTGCGGCGGCTGTGACACTGTTAATTTCTTTCATTGTCATTGGAATTTCACTGATTGCTTTCAAAAAATCGAATGCTTTTGGCAATGAGGAGGTTATGTAGGTGAACGCGAGCACTGCCAGAATGCTTAATAAAATCTGTACGTATTTCTTTTTGACGCTTTTAAGTATTGTCATTATCTATCCGTTGCTGATTACGGCATCATCAGCCTTCCGTGTGGGGAATTCGGCGGCTTTTCAGCTCGATTTTTCGGGTCCTTGGACATTGGATCATTTTAAGCGGCTATTTGACGAAACGCTTTATCTCAATTGGTACAGCAATACACTTGTCATCGCGCTATCGGTCATGGTTTTGCAGGTTACGATTGTGACACTTGCCGGGTACTCGTACAGCCGTTATCGGTTTGCAGGCAGAAAAAAGAGCCTGATATTCTTTTTAATCATTCAAATGGTGCCGACAATGGCGGCGCTGACTGCTTTTTATGTCTTGGCGATGCTAATAGGCGCACTCGATCAATACTGGTTTTTAACAGCGATCTATATCGGCGGCGGAATTCCGATGAACACGTGGCTGATGAAAGGTTATTTTGATACTGTGCCGAGAGAAATTGATGAAGCCGCGCGAATTGACGGAGCGGGACATCTGAGGATTTTCGCTTCAATTGTTCTGCCGCTTGTTAAGCCAATGCTCGCGGTACAAGCGCTTTGGGCGTTTATGGCACCGTTTGGCGACTATTTGCTGGCGAAATTTCTGCTTCGCTCACCGGAAAGGCTGACCATCGCTGTAGGATTACAATCCTTTATTTCTAATCCGCAGCAGCAAAAAGTAGCTCTATTTGCGGCCGGTGCCATACTAGCCGCACTGCCGATATGCGTCTTATTCTTTTTTCTCCAAAAGAACTTTGTGTCCGGATTGACAGCCGGCGGAACAAAGGGGTAATTCAATGAAGAATCTGGAGAATAAAAGCTTTATCATCCGCTGCCTGAAGGCGGCTGCATCCCCATCAGGTGTTTGCCGCTACGGGAATACCTTCAGCTGGCTGCAGCTCTCTTTTCTCTTTCTGTTTTTAACGGCCTGCTTAATGGCGCCGTTAGCGGTTTCGTTTGTGAAAATGGATCGCTTCAGCGTTGCATCTATTATGCCGTCAGCGATTCAAGGGGTTAATGATCAATTTGCTGATCAATTGCAGGGTTTTCAAATCAGGAACGGAAAACTAACAGGCGGGAAGAGCTCTGAGAGGATTGAAGATGGGCAGAATGTGATGGCAGTCGATATGAAGCATGAATATGAGACAAGCGGTGAAAATGGGCGATTGAAAGTAACTGGATTTGAAAACGCCGTCATATTTCAACCTGATCAACTGGTGATCACCGATCAAAACGAAACGGGGTTTTCTGTTGGCTATGCGAAAATGGACGTTAAGCTCGAGAAACCAAACGTCCATGATGTAGAGGTTTTGATCGATACATTGTGGTTGGCACAGTATAAGCCGATGATCATGATGCTGGCATATACGGTGGTTTCTATGATCCAGCTTTTGTTAACGTTTGTTCTTGCCGGAGGCCTCTGGATCACAAAAAGATCAAACATGGTCTCTATTGCATCATTCAAGGAAGCGGCCTCTATAGCGATTTGCGCATCAGCACTGCCGGCATTTGCGGCAGCTGCTATCGGCATGGTTCATTTTGATTTGATTACTGTATTGATGATCCATTCGTGTGGCGTTACTTTGATGATCTCTTTTGCATTTAGATATTTAACCAAAACCCGCCGTGATAATGGAAACTTACATTCGGGAGGAAATGATGATAAATCAGCGGTTATTTGAGATTGATGAATGGAAAATCAAAACAAATACATTTAATAAGGAGCATACACGTCTGCTGGAAAGCCTGACGTCTCTTGCCAATGGCTATATGGGGGTCAGAGGGAATTTTGAAGAAGGCTATTCAGGCGACAGTCACCAAGGCACATATATTGCAGGCGTGTGGTTCCCCGACAAAACGCGAGTAGGCTGGTGGAAAAACGGGTATCCAGAATATTTCGGAAAAGTGATCAATGCGATGAACTTTATGGGCATAGGCCTATATGTTGACGGTGAAAAAATCGATCTCCATCAAAACCCAATCGAATCATTTGAGGTAGAACTCAATATGAAAGAGGGGATTCTGCGGCGAAGCGCTGTTGTCCGCATTCAAGATAAATCCGTCAGAATCAGCTCGGAGCGATTTCTTAGCCTTGCTGTAAAAGAACTCTGTGCGATTCATTATGAAGCGGAGTGCCTGACGGGAGATGCTGTCATTACGCTTGTTCCTTACCTGGATGGAAATGTGGCAAATGAAGATTCTAACTACCAAGAACAGTTTTGGCAGGAGGAAGCGAAAGGTGCTGATTCTCACAGCGGCCATTTAGCGGCAAAAACAATCGAAAATCCATTTGGAACACCGCGCTTCACGGTTTTAGCCGCAATGGCAAACGAGACGGAGGGTTTTGTCCATGAAAGCTTTAAAACGACTGAAATGTATGTCGAGAATCGCTACAGCTACCAAACGAAGGCATCTTTGAAAAAGTTTGTGATTGTCACGACTTCACGTGATTTTCGTGAGGAAGAGCTTTTATCAAAAGCCAAGGAGCTTTTGGCGGATGTGGTTGAGTACGGCTATGAAAAAGCAAAACGGAGGCACACTGATCGATGGAAGGAAAGATGGGCAAAAGCGGACATTGAGATTAAAGGAGATGAGGAGCTTCAACAAGGAATCCGCTACAATATCTTTCAGTTATTCTCGACATATTACGGGGGCGATGCCCGTTTGAATATCGGGCCGAAAGGATTTACTGGCGAGAAATATGGAGGTGCCGCATATTGGGATACTGAGGCGTACGCCGTTCCGATGTATTTGGCGACAGCCGAGCCGGAGGTGACGAAAAACCTGCTTTTGTATCGCTATCATCAGTTGGAGGCTGCCAAACGAAACGCTGCAAAATTGGGGATGAAGGGGGCACTTTATCCGATGGTGACGTTCACCGGTGATGAATGCCACAACGAATGGGAAATCACCTTTGAAGAAATTCACCGCAATGGCGCGATCTGTTATGCGATCTACAATTATATCAATTATACAGGCGACCGAGACTATATGGAAGAATACGGGATAGACGTACTTATGGCAGTCAGCAGATTTTGGGCCGACCGTGTTCACTTCTCGAAACGAAAAAATAAGTATATGATCCATGGCGTCACAGGGCCGAATGAATACGAAAACAACGTTAACAACAATTGGTATACGAATGTCATTGCGGCTTGGACGTTGGAGTATACTCTACAAAGTCTCGAAAGTATCTCAGCGGAGAAACGCCGCCATCTGGATGTGCAGGAAGAAGAATTGAAAGTCTGGAGAGAAATCATCCAGCACATGTACTATCCGTATAGTGAAGAACTGCAAATTTTCGTTCAGCATGACACGTTCTTGGACAAAGATCTGCAAGCAGTTGATGAATTAGATCCAGCGGAGCGGCCTCTTTATCAGAAATGGTCATGGGACAAGATTCTCCGCTCCAATTTTATTAAGCAGGCAGATGTTCTCCAAGGCATTTATCTTTTTAATGACCGTTTTACAATGGAAGAAAAACGGCGGAATTTTGAATTTTATGAACCGATGACTGTTCATGAATCAAGCCTATCGCCCTCTGTCCATGCGATTCTCGCAGCCGAACTCAAGCTGGAAAAGAAAGCGCTCGAATTATATAAGCGCACAGCAAGGCTTGATCTTGATAATTACAATCATGATACGGAAGAAGGCTTGCATATTACTTCAATGACGGGTAGCTGGCTGACAATCGTTCATGGCTTTGCAGGCATGCGCACCGCGAATGAGATGCTGTCATTTGCTCCGTTTTTGCCGAAAGAATGGGACGAATATTCATTCAACATCAATTATCGAAACCGATTAATCAATGTGACGGTTGACGAAAAGCGCGTTATTTTTGAGCTTGTAAAAGGCGAGCCGCTGCACATGAACGTTTATGAGGAACCAGTTGTCCTACAGGGACGATGTGAAAGGAGAACGCCTAATGAGTGAATGGTGGAAAGAAGCTGTCGTTTATCAAATTTACCCGCGCAGTTTTTATGATGCCAATGGAGATGGATTCGGGGATTTGCAAGGTGTGATTCAAAAGCTGGATTACATCAAAAATCTCGGGGCGGATGTCATCTGGCTCTCCCCGGTATTTGATTCCCCGCAGGATGACAACGGATATGATATCAGCGATTACAAAAACATGTACGAAAAGTTTGGGACAAATGAAGATATGTTTCAGCTGATTGATGAAGCCCATAAACGCGGAATGAAAATCGTCATGGATTTGGTCGTGAACCACACATCAGATGAGCATGCTTGGTTTGCTGAAAGCCGCAAGTCGAAGGACAATCCTTACCGGGATTATTATTTTTGGAAAGATCCTAAACCGGACGGCTCAGAGCCGAATAATTGGGGATCGATCTTTTCAGGCTCAGCGTGGACATACGATGAAGGAACAGGGCAGTATTATTTGCACTACTTTTCGAAAAAACAGCCTGATTTAAATTGGGAAAACGAAGCCGTTCGCCGGGAAGTTTATGATGTAATGAGATTCTGGATGGATAGAGGCGTTGACGGCTGGCGGATGGATGTGATCGGCTCTATTTCTAAATACACCGATTTTCCGGACTACGAAACGGATCACAGCCGCAGCTATATTGTCGGCCGTTATCACTCTAACGGCCCCCGTCTTCATGAGTTTATTCAAGAGATGAACAGGGAAGTGCTTTCTCATTACGACTGCATGACAGTCGGAGAGGCAAACGGCTCTGATATTGAAGAGGCGAAAAAGTACACAGATGCAAGCAGGCAAGAGCTGAATATGATCTTTACATTTGAACATATGGATATTGATACAGAACAAAACTCGCCAAATGGGAAATGGCAGATCAAGCCGTTTGATTTGATTGCTTTAAAAAAGACGATGACAAGGTGGCAGACCGGGTTAATGAATGTCGGCTGGAATACCCTTTATTTTGAGAACCATGACCAGCCGAGGGTTATTTCCCGCTGGGGCAATGACGGGAAGCTGCGTAAGGAATGTGCGAAGGCATTTGCAACGGTTCTGCACGGCATGAAAGGAACGCCGTTTATTTACCAGGGAGAAGAAATCGGCATGGTCAACAGCGATATGCCGCTGGAGATGTATGATGATCTTGAAATAAAGAATGCATATCGTGAACTAGTCGTCGAAAACAAAACGATGTCAGAAAAAGAGTTTGTCAAAGCCGTGATGATAAAAGGAAGGGATCATGCGAGAACACCGATGCAGTGGGATGCCGGAAAACATGCGGGATTCACAGCCGGAGACCCGTGGATATCGGTAAATTCCCGCTATCAAGATATCAATGTGAAAGAGTCCTTGAAAGATCAAGATTCGATTTTCTTTTACTATCAGAAGCTCATTCAATTACGAAAGCAATATAAGATTATGATATATGGCGATTATCAGTTGTTGCAGGAGAATGATCCGCAGGTCTTTTCTTACCTTCGAGAATATCAAGGGGAAAAGCTTCTTGTCGTTGTGAATTTATCGGAAGAAAAGGCTCTGTTCGAAGCGCCTCCAGAACTGATTCAAGAACGTTGGAAAGTGCTGATTTCAAACTATCCGCAGGAGTGGGCTGACTTAAAGAGTATTAGCCTCAAACCTTATGAAGCTGTGATGGGCATTAGTATATGAAAGCGGTCATTTTTGATTTAGACGGAGTGATAACAGATACTGCTGAATATCATTTTCTCGCTTGGAAGCACATCGCAGAACAAATCGATATCCCTTTTGACAGAGACATGAATGAAAGGCTAAAAGGAATCAGCAGAGAAGAGTCACTTGAAAGCATATTGATCTTTGGCGGGGCGGAAACAAAGTATACAAATGCGGAGAAACAAGAGCTTATGCATCGGAAAAATCGCGATTATCAAATGCTGATCAGCAAATTGACGCCGGAAGATCTTTTACCGGGGATTGGCAGGCTTCTATGTCAATTGAAAAACGAAAATATAAAAATCGGGTTAGCATCTTCAAGTCGCAATGCCCCTGAGATTTTAAAGCGTTTGGAGATCATTGATGATTTTCATGCCATTGTTGACCCGACCGCTCTCGTGAATGGGAAACCTGATCCTGACATCTTTTTAACAGCTGCAGCGATGCTCGATGTTTCCCCTGCTGATTGCGCGGCAATAGAAGACGCAGAAGCAGGCATTTCTGCAATCAAATCTGCGGGGATGTTTGCGGTTGGTGTCGGTCAAGGACAGCCGATGCTTGGTGCTGATCTGGTTGTGAGGCAGACGAATGATTTGACGCTTGAGCTGTTACATGAGGAATGGGAGCAGTATAGAATAAAAAGTGTTTAAGGGAGTCAATTCCTTGAAATGAAAAAAACCTGCAAGAGACGCAGCTCTTGCAGGTTGTGTTATTACTTTTTGTCTTCTGTGTGAGTCAAAATTTTGTCAATCAGGCCGTATTCAAGCGCTTCTTCAGCAGACTTGAAGTTATCACGGTCTGTGTCGCGTTCGATCACTTCAAGCGGCTGGCCAGTACGTTCAGCAAGGACTTTGTTTAATTTGTCGCGAAGCAAGAGAATGCGTTTAGCGGCAATTTCAATTTCTGTCGCCTGACCTTGCGCACCGCCAAGTGGCTGGTGAATCATGACTTCACTGTTTGGAAGCGCATAGCGTTTGCCTTTTTCGCCGGCTGCAAGCAGGAACGCGCCCATTGACGCAGCCATACCGATACAAATTGTAGATACCTTCGGCTTAATAAACTGCATGGTATCATAGATCGCCATACCGGCTGTAATAGAGCCGCCCGGGCTGTTGATATAAAGAGAAATTTCTTTTTCAGGGTCTTCTGCTGCTAAGAATAAAAGCTGTGACACGATGGAGTTCGCAACGTTGTCATCAATCGCAGATCCAAGCATGATGATACGATCCTTTAATAGACGAGAATAAATGTCATACGCTCTTTCCCCGCGGTTCGTTTGTTCAATGACTGTAGGTATTAAATTCATAATGCTCCTCCTTCACCTTTTAGGTAAGTATGTAGTTACATGATACATTTTTGGTCAATAAAGGTCAAACAAAAAGCTGGCCTGATATGCAAAGTCGTCTCTTTTTCCCATTTTCCCCAAAAATACAGGGGTTCAAACCATCGTATGTCAGATTGCCAATTAAGATGCTTTGTCTATTTAAAAAACGGCCTCTCGAAATAGAGGGTTGTTATTTGAATGGAATTATCGTATAATTAGTTGTGCTGACGTTCTCATAACGCAGTCATTCTGCGCTCGTAGCTCAGTTGGATAGAGCGGTGGTTTCCGGTACCACGTCTGTCGGGGGTTCGAATCCCTCCGAGCGCGTCCAATAGAACAACAGGAAAGACAAGGGTTTGGCGATTTGCCGCTCTTGTCTTTTTTGTGTGAAAAAGGGAATTGCATACCTTAGAGTAACATTTCAATTACATTCTTTAGTTTGAACCCTCACTTTCAAAAGAAGAAGTATGAATTGATTTTTTCATTCATCTTATTAGCTTGTGATTAACAAACCTTTAAAAAAATCCGGTTCTACCCATTGCCTGTATTTATTTTGAGAATCTTCTCTCGGACAAAATTGGATAAGCGAGAATAGTTTTAAAATAAAAATTTATTTGCTTCCCCAGTTCTTCTCTATAAATTGAATTGCAGGCTGTAAGTTGGTTTTGTTCGCAATTTCAATGACAGCGGGAACGACGGCAGGGTCCGTTTTGGAGAAGTTCGGAATCCGTGGATCTAACCGGAAAAAACGATCTCCCAGAAGATTCGCACTGACCATGGATTCATAGTACCCATTACCGCCAGCAATCATCTGAAGAAATGGCAGTAAAGGTTCATTAGGCGACCTGTCCAAAAGAACTCCCCAATTTGGAGGAAGGTTCTTCAGATTTTCGGGGCGGATGTTATCTGCACTTACCATTCCCCATCCCTTCGTATCTCTTCTTAACCGGGTCGGGGCTTCACCTGTTCCGATGGACAATACCGCAATTTGATCCAATGGCACATTGGCTTTACCAACTGCAAACGCGATACTGGCTGTACTAGGGTTCGTTGCTACTACATACCCATCCACATAGTTTTGATAGGCCCGTTGCGTCGCGGGAGCACCGCTGCTCCGCAGTATGACATCACTTACTTTCTCATTTAAATAGGGAGAGCCGGGAAAATTGTGAAATAAGACAGGAGTCCAACGATCCAGTTTTTGAGAGTATAATTTGAATGATGGGACAACAATTCGTTTTCTTAAATCTATAAGTTGAAGATCTGCTGGGAAAAAATTTCTTACCGCTTTAATAAAACCGGAATAGGGTAATTGTTGGTTGAAAACAGGTCCGCCTGGCCGGGAAATGCTGAATGCCGGCAGGATTTCATCCTCAAAATACTGAAGTGTTTCCCTCGGAGATCTTCCGCTTGCTAATGCAAGGGCAGTAAATGAACCGATTGAATTTCCCGAAAATACATGGGTTCGACTAATTAATTTCGGGTTTTGCCTAGCCAATCTGTTTAACAGTTGTAAACTTAAAGCACCTAAGGTACCGCCGCCGTCAAAGGTCATAATCCGATATTTTGCCAAAGCTGATGTCTCCTTTCTACATACATTCAGTATATGATGATCTAGAGTCTGTTGTATGGATGTATACCTCTGGTACTAAACACTTCTTCATCTCTCTTTTCTTTTGGCCTAAACGAATATTCACTCCGAAAAAAACTGGACACTGCTCCTAAAAACGATAAGAAAAAACGCTTGTTGGAGGATTGGACAGGAAGTTTGCTCAAAATTGTTTGAAAAATGTTTTCTCAGCAGACCTTACCGACGAAAAAGGCCTTAGCGTATTATATTTATAGTTCGTAGATCATTTGTCTATGCGATTATCCAGCTCCTGCATATTTTAGTATCTGAATCGAATTTCTTTGGGAGTGAAATAATATATGGGATCAACACAGTTGACAGGGCGTGTAATCTTCAAAGGAGACCCCGGCTATACAGAGGCTATTAAGAATTGGAACCCTTATGTGGATGTCTATCCTCTTGTCTTTGTTTTTGCGCAAAATTCATACGATGTAAGTAATGCCATTAAATGGGCTCGTGAGAATAAAGTGCCCTTACGTGTCAGAAGCGGTCGCCATGCTTTAGATAAGAACCTTTCAGTAGTAAGTGGAGGAATTGTTATTGATGTGAGTGACATGAATAAAGTTTTCTTAGATGAAGAAAACGCGATTGCAACCGTTCAAACTGGTATTCCCGTTGGCCCGCTTGTAAAGGGATTAGCTCGAGACGGTTTTATGGCTCCGTTTGGAGATAGCCCAACAGTTGGAATCGGGGGAATTACGATGGGCGGCGGATTTGGTGTACTCTCACGATCGATTGGCCTTATAAGTGATAACCTTCTCGCGCTGAAAACGGTAGATGCAAAAGGAAGGATTATTCATGCAGATCAATCTCACAATGAGGATTTGCTATGGGCTTCTAGAGGCGGAGGAGGAGGTAACTTTGGATATAATACCCAATATACATTCAAAGTTCATCGTGCCCCTAAAACTGCAACCGTCTTCAATATTATCTGGCCGTGGGAACAATTAGAAACGGTATTTAAAGCTTGGCAGAAATGGGCTCCGTTTGTAGATGAACGATTAGGATGCTACCTTGAAATTTACAGCAAAATAAATGGTTTGTGTCATGCAGAAGGAATTTTCCTCGGTTCGAAAACTGAATTGATTCGATTATTAAAACCTTTATTACATGCGGGAACTCCAACAGAAGCAGATATCAAAACATTATACTATCCAGATGCTATAGATTTCTTAGACCCTGACGAACCCATCCCTGGCAGAAATGATCAGAGTGTTAAATTCTCCTCGGCTTGGGGTCATGATTTTTGGTCTGACGAACCCATTTCAATCATGAGAAAATTTTTGGAAGATGCTACTGGAACAGATGCCAATTTCTTTTTTATCAATTGGGGTGGTGCTATAAGCAGAGTCCCTAAAGACGAAACTGCCTTTTTTTGGCGCCATCCAATATTTTATACGGAATGGACGGCTAGTTGGAAAAATAAATCACAAGAAGATTCAAATCTTGCATCAGTTGAAAGAGTGCGTCAGCTGATGCAACCATATGTAGCAGGTTCATATGTTAATGTTCCAGATCAAAACATTGAAAACTTCGGAAAAGAATATTATGGCGCAAACTTTGCGCGGCTTCGAGAAATAAAGGCGAAATATGACCCCGAAAATGTATTTCGTTTTCCGCAAAGCATCCCGCCATCTCGTTAAAGTTTATTAAAGACAGAATCAATGACTCATACTAAAAAGCACTTGAATGGTTTCCGGTATCTTGTCTGTCGGGGTGCGAATCCCTTCAGTGCGTCCAATCAAACAACAGGAAAGACAATGGTTTGGCAACTTGCCACTCTTGTCTTTTTTGTTTTGTTTCATTTCATAAATCTTTTCCGCTGAAACATAAATGTTCCTCCGCTTGGGCACGTTATGAAATGTGCAATATTGAATATGGGAGGAGGATGAACATGGGTATTTTAAGCGGAAATCCGCAGGATGAACCGATGCATTACGGTGAGGTATTCGGCTTGTGGAGTTATGTGATGGCGGGCAATAAAATGGTCGGCAATTACCAAATGCTATTGAATCATGTCGGTGATGACGACCTGAAGAAGCTGCTTCGTGAGTCTATTGAGAAATGCCAAGATGAAATCAAACAGGTCAGCACGATCCTGAAAGAAAACGGGGTGGCGCTGCCGCCGGCTTCTCCTGAACCGCCGACAGCAGATCTTAACGACATTCCGCCTGGCGCACGGTTTCTCGATCCGGATGTGGCGGCCTCCGCGGCAGCAGAAAATGCTGCAGGTCTGGTGACATGCAGCAAAATGATGGGGCAATCGATTCGTGAGGATATTGCCATGATGTTTGGGCAATTTCATATGTCGAAAGCGGCAACCGGCGCAAAATACTTAAGGCTGCTAAAAAACAAAGGCTGGCTCATCCCACCGCCGCTTCATCTTCAAAAACATCACGAAGCTTAATGGCAAAGGCATATACAGCTGTATATGCCTTGATTTTATGAAGATGACGTAAGACGCAGGCCGATGACGCCAGCTAGGATAAGGCAAAGTGAAATCACCTGTGAAAGCTGAAACCGCTCCTTAAACCAGATGAGCCCGACCGCCGAAACACCAATGCTTCCAATGCCAGTCCAGACGGCATATGCGACTCCGGCAGGCAGGACGATCATCGCTTGGGAAAGGCAGTAAAAGGATAAGCCGAATCCAACAGTCATCACAATGATTGGCCATTTTTTTCTTGTTCCGTCTATATATTTCATGGCAATGGCAGCTATAATTTCTTCTATGCCGGCAATCACTAATAAAAACCATGCCATTATTGTTCACCTCCCGGCTGAGATTCGCTTTCTTTCGTAAATAATTTCATTCCTAAAATGCCAGCCAGCAATAAAGCTAAAAAGAACATTTGGGCTGCTGAGAAGGATTCGCCCAGAACAATTCCAGTCAGATATGTTCCGACGGTTCCGATTCCCACAAACACAGTGTACGCCGCGGCCATCGGGATTTTTTGATAAGAGCGGATCAACAGGATAAAGCTGACCGCGATTAAGATAAAAATGATGATCCAATCCAAAAGCGAATCGGCATGTTTGAGGGAAGAGGCCCAAACAACTTCTAAAAGCCCTGCAATAAAAACAAGAACCCAATTCAAATGAAACACCTCTCTATTTTTATGAATGAACGTCAGTCATTTTTAGAATATTAAAAAATGAGCGGTGTTACCCAGTCATTTTTTAAGCAGTACCTAAGCTCCGTTTTAAGAAAGTAAAGATTTCTTTTTTATACACTTCAACATTTTCATCTTGTTCAAATCCGATATAGAATCGTTCTGCAGTATTCTCGACCAAGTTGATAATCGTTCTGGCCGTCCATTTTGAATTGATTCCTTCCGTTACCTCATGGTTTGCAATGGCCTTGTTGATGATTTTTTCAAGCCAGGAATAATAAGGCTGATAGATCGTCTCCCATTTTTCCATGGAGTGGTCGATCGCAAGCCCGGAATAACAGAGGACAATAATATCCTTATGGCGTTCTGTAATGAGAAATGTCTCATCAATTAATATATCTAAAACGGTCCAAAAATCCTCGTCCCCATGCAGCCTACCTTTGATTTGATCAAGTGTATGGGTGAGAAGATTTTCTGCAATGGCCGGTATGAGGGCATTTTTAGATGAAAAATACAAATAGAATGTTCCTTGGGCAGTGCCGGCCTTTTTGACAATATCAGAAATAGAAGCTTTGTCGAGGCCTTTTTCAGAAATGACTTCTATGGCCGCCTGCAAAATTTTTTCGTATTTACCCGATGTTTGTTTTGGCATGAGGAACACCTCCAGTAATGACTGACTCTCATTCATTTTATCGCGTGTATGTTTGTTTGTAAAGAATAAAGAAGCAAGAAAACCTCTTGCTTCTTTATTTATCATAATCAATGGCGGCTTTTGGGAGCCCGGTATACTTTGCCCAGTAATAAATCGCAAGTGAGCCGATCGCGACTAAAATGAGGTCGACGGGATTGCTGATAATCCCTAAACCATGTCCGAAAGAACCGATGTAGGAAAAGATTAGCATCATAATATAAAACCCGATAAGCCACCAGGCTGATTTCAGCTGCTGAGCAAGGCTGACATCTTCTTTAGGCGTATATTTGCTGAAACAGAGATAGATCAAAAACATCACGAGTTGTGAACCGAGCAGCCAGGAGACTGTTTTCCATCCTGACCAGTACACGATAAACGCTGTAAATATAAAGGAAAGCGGCCCGATAATGCTCATTCCCTTTAAATAAAACGGCCTGTTTAAGTCCTTCGCGTTGACCCTCAGCGCAGCTGAAGAAATGGGTGCAATCGCATATGAAAGAATGAGCGCGACTGAACAGACATTGACGAGCGCGTTCCACGAAGGAAAGGGAAGTGTCCAGAAAATGGACAGGGCAAACGAAAGCCAAAGCGAAGCGCGGGGTGTCCCCGTATCTTTATTGACCTTTGAGAATATGCCAAATAATGTGCCGTTACGCGCCCAGGCGTAAACAAGGCGGGATGTCGTATTCATAAAGATATTCCCGTTTCCACCGGGAGACAGAATGGCGTCTAAAATGACAAGCGTTGCAAGCCAGCCTAACCCGAGCATGACCGCAATATCCTTAAACGGCAATGAGAACTCCCGGCCAATTGCCGGCCAGCCATGTTTCAGTGTTTCTGTCGGGATTGCACCAATAAAGGTGACCTGCAAAACAGTATAAATGATGGTTGAAACGATGATGCAAATAATTAAAGCGATCGGGATATTGCGTTTTGGATTTTGGACTTCACCTGCTACAGATACAATCGGATGCAGGCCGAGATACGCAAACATGACGCCGCCTGTCGAGATGGCAGCCTGAATACCTGTAAATCCAAACGGTGCAAATCCTTGAACGGATAAATTCTCCGGCTGAAAATGAAAGATCAGCACAATAATGATGGTAATCGGCACAATATATTTAAAAATCGATATGATGAAATTCGCCTTAGCGAAGGTTTTGACGCTCCAATAATTCAGCAGGAAAAACAAGCATAATAGGGCAAACTGCAAGATCCAGCCGGAAATGGTCGGCGAATCAGATCCTTTAATGGTCAGGCCGGGAAACCAATAGGCCACATACTGGCGCACAGCTGTCACTTCAATTGAAATCAAGCTTGTATAAGCGACAATCGTGACAAACGAAATTAAGTAGCCGACAAGGTGGCCATGTGAATAAACGGGGTATCGAATGATGCCTCCGGTACGGGGCAGAGCGGCTCCGAGCTCCGCATATACAAGCCCGATTAACAAAATAATGGCTCCTCCGAGGATCCAGGAAAAAGCGCCGGAGGGCCCTGCTTTTGAAGCGACATTACTGACAGCGAACAGCCACGCTGATCCAAAGATGGCTCCCATCCCAATCAAAATCAGATCAAACAGCGACATTGATTTTTGAAAATTTCCTTGTTTAGACATTCGCTTCCTCCTTTGAAACCAGCCTTATATTCCTTACAATGCCCAATATGTAACAGAGAATACCGCTCCTAATAAAAAAACAGGGGCAGCCTGCGCCGCCCCTGTTTTTATTCATGAATCGAATCAAAGTGTTTCACTGTTATATTTTTGAAGGAGGCTGTGCCGCCGTCAGAATAAAGGGTAATTCCTTTATCTTCAGGCTTTGGGAAGACTTCATTTGAAAAAACGGTTTTCCCGTCGCCAACAAATACTTCTATCGTTGTTTTATCGACAAGTATTTTCAAATGCACCTTACGTTTGTTTACATCATAAGGAGCTTTGCTTTCGACATAGGTATTGCTTTTGTCAGGCTGATTTGTGGCTGCTCTATTGACATAAGCATAGCCGCCTTCAGCGAAAATACCGACATCAATATGGCGTTTTTGGTCTTCTGATTCTCTGAGCCTGACGCCTGCATTCTTTAGCTCTGACCAAGAAAGATCCGTATCAAGCTGGTACGTATCACCTGTTATCGACAATGTTTTTGATCCGTTCACATCCTGATCCTCTATTTCGTCAGTTGAAACAGTCAGCTGCTCCAAAGCTTCAATCGGCTGTGAGACGAGGCTGTATGTTCCATCCTGCTCCTTCAGCCGGAGTTCGCGTATGACAGAATCTGTGCCGTTAAAGCCGTTCTTCATTGTCGGGGTGTTGTTGGCATAATCCCAATTGTTCATCCAGGCAAGCGCATACCGCTTTTCTAATGGATCTGTGCTTTTGCTGTCTTCGAACGTCACACCGCCATACCAGTCGAAGCCATAGTCAAGCCATTGGGCTTCAGTCTGATCCGCTTTGAATTCTTTTCCGTCGAAGCTTCCGGTCCAGTAGGCGTACGTATTTGGTTTGCCCCACGGTTTGCCATTCGCGCTGGCACCGAGAACCCACTTATTCGTTCCGTCGCTTGCCCGCATCATGTAGAGGTCGGGACATTCCACCATTCCCGCCTGTTCTGGGAAGAATCCGCTTGTGTAATGCCAGTCCTTAAGATTATCGGATTCATAAAAGCCGATTTTTGATCCTTCAGCCATGACCATGACCCATTTGTTATCCTGGTCATCCCATATGACTTTCGGATCTCTGAAATCGTCTGTACCCGGATTAGGCATAACGGGGTTGCCACTGTAGAATTTGAATGATTTTCCCTTATCTGTGCTGTACCACAAATATTGTTCCTGTTTTTTGTCTTTGGCTGAGGGCTGTGTCACAATCGCGACAAGCGCATTTTTCCCAAAGCCGGCTGTGTTCTCTTTATCAACCACGACGGAACCGGTCCAAATGTCACCGTCCGGGTTTGTATATTTCGGAATCGCCACGCCTTCATCGGTCCAGTGCACCAAATCCTCTGAGACGGCATGGCGCCATTCTGTGCCGTTGCCTTTTGGGTAATCCCGGTTATATAGATAGAAATAATGATACTTGCCATCAAAATAGATCGGTTTTTGAGGGTCATTTTTCCATTTATCCGGCGTCGTAAAATGATATGCCGCCCGGTAGTCCGGCTTCTGTTTTGATTTTGTTTTTTGGTCATGTTCTTCTTTTGGAAATAAGTCGATAAACAGCAATATTCCTAAAAAGGTTAGGAATACGGTTAGCCATTTGCCTGCTTTTATATAGTTCATATGGGATTCACCTTTATGTTGATAAGAAATAAAAGAAAATGCCAATAGGATATCGGCATTTTCTTTTGCGTTTTTATTTGTTAACTGTTAATTGTCCTTGTTCAAGGATGCTGTCTTTGACAACAGATGTTTTCTTGCCTTTGATGTTCAGCAGGAAGCTTGGCGCAAACGTTGATTGTTTGTCTGCGTAGAATCCTCTGTTTGTCATATAGCTTGTAATCACGACATTGTTTCCTTTCGCTTGAGGTACAGCGAAGTGTGAGTAAGTAAAGGTTACATCGTTAGGATCAAGATCCATTTTTAACACAAGGCCAGTTTTGTTCAGCGGCTTGTATGGGCCAGTTAAAGAATTAGAAACATAGCCAAGCATGTAAATATCGTTAGACGTGATGCCGTCAATCGTCATTTTTGACCCGCGGGAGTCAGTGAACAGGTACCATTTGCCGTTCATTTTAAAGACGTTCGCGCGTTCAATTTCATCTGTTACTGTGTTAGATGCAATCAGCGGTTTCATCACTTTTTTCAGTGTGTAATCATCGTTTAGCTCAATCATACCGAGAGCGCCGTTAGCTAATTCAGCAGTGCGTTTTTTATCACTTTGCAGAAGCTTTTGACTTTCTTGACGGAAGAATGATGTGCTTTTGCCATAGTATGCTTTGTTAAATAAAGATTCTTCGCCTTGGTAGCCATCTTCAGTTCCAGTGTTTGCTTCAAATACTAAGTATTTGTGGCCTTTATCTTCTACGTAGTGAGGATCTCTCAGCGTATGGTTGTCGCCTGAGCTGTAGTTGCCTTCATCGATGAACTGCTGTACATTTTGATACGTTTTGCCGTCACCGTCAAAGATTGATTTATAATCCTCTACACCGTTGATGTTCAGAGAGCTGTCTGATGCTGATACGTTAACTTGTGCAGTTGTCAGTGTTTGTTTGCCGTAATGTTTACCGGAGAAATCAGTGTAGAATAAACGGATTTTTCCGTCAGATGTAAATGTGGCTGAACCTGACCATTCTTGCGTTTGGTCTTTTAGGATAGAATCATTTGCATCGAATTTGTCGCTGTCTTTAAAGACGCGGCCAGCGTTTTTCCAGCTGTCAATAGAAGTTTCGCCGACTTTTTGATAGAACATGTAAATCGATGTGTCATCCGCATTTTTAGGATCTCCGGCTAATGCAAAGACGATGTGGTAGCCGTGATAGTTTGCGACAGTGCCGTCAGCGTTTTGTAATGGCCAGCTGTCCCAAACGTCCAGGCCTTTTGCAGAAGAGATATTTTTAATTGTGGACGAATCGAATTCAGGAACTTGATATTTTTCATTTTTTTGCTGTTCAGGGATTTGCAGCATATCATGGCGTGTAATATGGGAAATGCCGTATGTTTCCTTATATGGCTTTTGGTTCGTTTCTTTCGCAAACGCTTGAGTTGCGCCTCCTGCCAGCAGTGCGGTAGTAAAGGTTAATACTGTTGCTTGTTTTGCAAACTTTTTGATGTTCATCGTTCATGTCTCCTTTTTTATGTACTGTGTTAGCGGTCTGCTTCTTCCAGCCCTCCTGTTTGAAGATGGCAAGTTAGTTACGCACAATAAAAAAAGACCTAAAATATGTAAGGGGTGACGCCAAAGTATACACTTTGCCCTTTACACATTTTAGGTCTTGCCTGCTTTATCAGTAACAAACCCGCTCGATTTACTTTTCGACCTCATTCTATTAGACTCTCGTTTGGATTGCAACTGGTCTATTTTCCTCTTTTGTTTGATAGAAAATCATAAAAGGATTTGCGGTCTACGGGCCTAAAGAACTAAAAAATCTATCTGTTTCTTTTCATTCTCTGTATTTTTTATAGCTTCTGTTGCATGGGCATAAAGTTGCCTTTTTAATCATAATTCAGAAAATATCATAATATCTCATTTCACTAAATAATAGTGAAAGACAGGTATATGTGATGTTTTAAAAAGGATCTCTAACTGAAGTATTTTTCGAAATATTTGAAACATTAGTAGGTTAGTAACGTACAGAGATATGGGAGGTGGAGGAATGAAGCAGAATAAAAGAAAGCATCTTCAGACGTTATTTGAGACATTAGGCGAAAAACATCAGTTTAACGGGACGGTTCTGGCTGCGGAGGGTGGTGATATTTTATATCACCACTCTTTTGGCTATGCGGAAATGACGGAAAAACGCCCGTTGAAAACCAACTCTTTGTTTGAGTTAGCGTCTTTGTCAAAGCCTTTTACAGCATTGGGAATCATCTTGCTGGAGGAGAAGGGGATTCTTGGCTATGAGGATAAAGTGGATCGCTGGCTGCCCGGTTTTCCGTATCAGGGCGTAACGATTCGGCATTTATTGAACCATACGTCAGGGCTTCCTGATTATATGGGATGGTTTTTTGCCAATTGGGATTCACACAAGATTGCGGTGAATCAGGATATTGTCGATATGCTGATGAATGAGGGGCTATCTGGTTATTTTGAACCGAATGAAGGCTGGATGTACAGCAATACGGGGTATGTGCTGCTGGCGGTTATCATTGAAAAAGCATCTGGCATGAGCTATGCGGATTTTATGAAAACAAGTATTTTTTTACCGGCAGGCATGAATGAAACAAGAGTGTATAACAGGAGGCTTTCGCCTGAGCGAATTGATCATTATGCATATGGATATGTGTATGATGTACATTCCGAAACATACGTCCTCCCTGATGAGCTGGAGGAAACGAACTATGTTGTGTATCTCGATGGCATACAGGGAGATGGGACGGTGAACTCTGTCACAAGCGATTTGTTTCGATTTGATCAGGCTTTATATCAGGACGATTTCATCAGCAAGGCTTCTAAGGAATCTGCGTTTTCCCCAGTGCGCCTCAACAATGGAGAAACAATTGATTATGGCTTTGGCTGGGTACTGCAAAATAGTCCTGAAAAAGGGCGGATTGTCAGCCACAGCGGAGGATGGCCCGGCTATTCGACGTTGATGATCCGATATATCGATCATCGTAAAACACTGATCTATTTGAGTAATAAGGAAGAGGATACTGAATATGAACAAGCGATTCTGAAGGCGGCGGAACATATTCTATTTGGCCAGCCATATGAGGTCCCGGAACGTCCTGCTGATAAAAAGAAAAAAGCAATTGATACGGCGATATACAGCCGCTATGTTGGCAGCTACCTGTTGCAGGATGGAACGGCTGCACAGGTGACAGCCGAGAATGAACGGCTTTATTTGGAGATCACCGGACAGCTGAGACTGGAGTTATTCCCTTCCTCGGAAACGCGTTTTTTTCTGCGAGCATTGTCTGTTGAAGTCGAGTTTATGTTAGGCGGGGATGCTGCGAAAAGCTTTATCCTCTATGAGGATGGCTCAGAAGAAGAAGCGGTCCGTACGAATTAGAAAGGAATGAATTTGATGATCGGAATATTAGCCGGAATGGGGCCGAAATCGACCTCGCCGTTTATTGATAAGGTGATTGATTACTGTCAGAAGCTGTATGGGGCTTCAAACGATATTGACTATCCGCACATGATGATCTATTCATGCCCGACGCCCTTCTATGCAGATCGTCCAATTGACCATGACGAGATGAAAAAAGCGATTATCGACGGAGCGGTAAAGCTCGAGAAAACAGGCGTGGATTTCATTGCGCTGCCTTGTAATACGGCGCATGTCTACTATGAAGAGATTCAGCAGGCATTGTCGGTTCCTATGTTGCATATCGTTGAAGAAACGATAAAAGAGATTCCGCATCCTGCAAAAAAAGCGGTGGTTTTAGGAACAGAGCCAACCATCCAATCCGCCATCTACCAAAAAGTTCTGAAGGAAAATGGACAAGAAGTTGTTCACAAGGACCATTGGCAGCAGTCTGTGAACCAGCTTATCGCCGCAATCAAACAGCCAAATCATATGCAGCATACACAAGTATTGTGGCAGACGCTATATGAAGAAATCAGTCAGAATGCAGACATCATCGTTTCAGCCTGCACGGATTTAAATGCGGTGTTAGATCATATTCAAAGTGAGATTCCGATTATAGATTCCTCTGCCTGTCTTGCCAAAAGCACTGTCAGCACATATCTTGCTTATCAAAGCTAGCTTCAGACAAGGACTGTCTTCAAACAGTCCTTGTTTTTTTATGTTCCTATTGTTTGACAGTTAACTGCAATAGTGTTAAATTAAACATGTAAATAGTTACATGATTTTTTCTGAAGGTGAGGTGGTTCTCGTGAAGAAGCCGGTTTTAAAACCATTCGCCTCTTTAGAAATCAAGGTTGATCCGCCTATCACGATTGGTGAGACAGGCCTGGGACTGAGACGATTCATTCCGATTCGTTCGGGAACAATAACCGGGGAAGTAAAGGGACGTATTTTGCCGGGCGGTGCCGATTCACAAATGATTCGCGCTAACGGCAGAACAGATTTATCTGCCAGGTATGTGATTGAAACAGCAGATCATGAACTGATTTACATTGAAAACAATGGAATACGGCAAGTCAGCGAGCCGTTTCGAAAACAAGCGGCAGCCGGGGAAATTATTGAACCGGAGCATGTTTATTTTCGTACGGTACCGACGTTTGAAACAGGCAGTGAAGTCTATCAATGGCTCCATGACCGCTTGTTTATCGGTTCCGCAGAAAGAACCCCTGATTACGTTCGACTAGACATTTATGAAGTACAGTAAAAGACTAAGGAGAGTGTGTAAGATGGAAAACTTTATCGGAAGCCACATGATTTATACGTATGAAAACGGATGGGAATACGAGATTTATATTAAAAACGACCATACAATTGATTATAGAATTCATAGCGGAATGGTTGCCGGACGCTGGGTTCGGGATCAGGAAGTGAATATTGTCAAACTGACAGAAGGCGTATATAAAGTGTCTTGGACAGAGCCGACTGGCACGGATGTTTCATTAAACTTTATGCCAAATGAAAAACGCATGCATGGCATTATTTTCTTCCCGAAATGGGTGCATGAATATCCTGAAATTACGGTTTGCTACCAAAATGACCACATTGATTTGATGAAAGAATCCCGCGAAAAATATGAAACGTATCCAAAATACGTTGTACCTGAATTTGCGGAAATTACATTTCTGAAAAATGAAGGAGTCGACAACGAAGAAGTGATTTCGAAGGCTCCTTATGAGGGAATGACAGACGATATTCGCGCGGGAAGATTATAATAAACATAAAAACCCAGAAAAGAGAATTACTTCTCTTTTCCGGGTTTTCTTTTTGCTGAGTATGCGGGAACCATCACAATTCCCGCGAAAAACAGTATGATGCCAGTCCAGCGCATAGGCTGGTAATAGACTGTGTCCCGTAAACATACCACGGCCGACAAAATAATGATACAAGCTGCCACAACAATGGCAGCACCAATGTATCCTGTTTTCTCCATATTTATTCTCCTTTTGAAGGGAATAGCTTCTGCCTTTTTTCAGATTCGGGATCGTTTTCGATCGTAATCTCTGAGTCTAAAATCACCGTCTCTCTCGTTTCTTCATGATACGCCGGCCAATTCACAGCTTCGGTGCTTGGGTTTCCTGTTTTAGCGAACGTGATCCACGCGGATTGTATCGTGTGAGAAAGCTGTTTCACCTCATCCGTAATCTCCGCTTTTGCCATTCGTTCCAATCCGTCCAGATTTCCAAAGACAAAAGGAAGCTCTAATGCGTGAAACGCTTTATTGTACGGCGGCTTCTCCGGGTGCCAATCGAACCGGTACATCCAGACAGGGGCGTAATGAGACTGTGCGGATGCATAGGCGACGGCAGGGCGCCAAAATAATAAATCAGTCATCATATGAATTTGGCTTTCCAGAGAACGCGGATACAAATCGGCAGCTTTCTCTGCCAGCGGCTTCCCTAGTAAATACTCGAGTGCTGCATCAAGCGTTTCCTGAGAATGAACGTCTGAATCCGGGGTGAAAAATAAATATCCTTCATCACGGGTTGTTCCAATCAATAGCGGAATGCCGGAAGCAGCCCCTTCTGCGATCGCTTTTTCTGGTTCTTCAGGCAGCGTTTTCGGATCAAGGGCGGGCTGGAAGAACAGCTGAAAGATATTTTCTTTTTCTGCAATCCGAAGCTGATCAGCCGCTTTTAGCAAATCTTCCGCAGAAACCGTATGCAATTTATCCAGTTGGCCCTCGTTAATCCCAAGGACCTGTAAAAAGGCTGCCGAGGTGCTCGCCGCTTGTTCTTTCGTCATCGTTCGAGAAGCGCCGCTTTCCATGATTGCTTTCTGGAACAGGCCTTTTGCCGCAGGCATAGCGAGAAGCGCGGCAATGCTCATCCCGCCGGCGGATTCTCCAAATACTGTTACGTTATCGGGATCACCGCCAAACGCTGAAATATTCTCCCGCACCCATTTCAGTGCGGCGGCTTGGTCTAAAAGCCCAAGGTTATCGGAATACGCCTCATCAAACGAAGACAAGTGCAAAAAGCCAAACGGCCCCAGCCGATAGTTCAATGTAACGACAATGACTTCTCCCTGTGCCGCAAGTTTTGATCCGTCATACAATGGCTCACTGCCCGCTCCAAGATAAAAAGCGCCTCCGTGAATCCACACCATGACAGGAAGATTTTGACTTGGAGTGTCAGGCGCAAATACATTGACATACAAGCAATCCTCGGACTGGCGGGGCAGCTCTGTATACGACAGTGAGAGCAAATCAGACGGCTGCGGGCAAATAGGGCCGTACGCTGTGGCATCAAGGACATCTTCCCACACTTCAGGCGGCTCAGGTGCTTTAAAACGCCATTGTCCGACAGGCGGCTTGGCATAGGGGATGCCTTTCCACTTATGTACGCCGTTTTTCCGTTGTGCCTTTTACTTTGCCGTATTGAGTCGTTACTATTTGATGAGTCATTATGTTCTCTCCCTTTTTCCCCCATTATAAACAGATTTACCCTATAGATGCGAACGTTAGCCCTTAACCGATCATCATCTTCCCATTGTTTTTAAAAAGGATTTGACTTCATGGACAGTCAAGCCGATTTCTCTTGCTTCCGCCATCAGCGCTTTCCATTCTTCTATATTGGATTCCGTCAGTTTGCGGTTGCGGTAAGAGGCAGTTTCGGGCTGTTCTTTCTTTAGTCTGTTCGTAAAAGTGAACAATTCTTCCTTTTCCATCCCGGCTTGTACGGCTTGCACTAAATGTACGCGCCATTCTTCTTCACCGCCGCTGATTTTTTCATACATCATTGTTTCTGCGTCAAATAATTCTGTTAATTCAACTTCCAGTGTGGCAGAAACTTTTTTTAAAAATTGAACGGACGGATTCGTGTGAACGCCTCTTTCAATCTTGCTTAAATAGGATTTGGATACGCCTGACTCAACAGCCAGTTGATTAATAGAATAGCCTTTTCTTTTACGGTACAAACGGATAATTCTTCCAATCATAATATGAAATTCTCCTCTATTCCTGTCGTTATTTCGTTCATTATAAGGAATTTTTCGTTCTTTATAAAATTTAAAATAATAAGGGAAGTGCAGTAAATTAGAGGAAAATCATGATTTTGTTCTCTAAAGAGAACTTATTGGCTTATTTTGCAATTTTTAAATAATAACGTTTTCTTTTATAATCCAATCATTAACAGAAAGGGGCGCGGGAAGCCAGCCGCGGGAAGGCTGAAGGCTATGAATACATGAATGAGAATATGAGTTTCAAAGAATTATATGCGATTGTCAGACACAGATTCGTGCTGATTCTGCTCATCACAATCGGCGTCACCCTTATTATGGGTTTTGTGCAATTTAAGGTCATTTCACCGACCTACCAGGCGTCGACACAGGTGCTGGTTCATGAATCAGACGGTGAAGAAAACTCGAATCTCAGTGACATCCAGCGAAATCTTCAGTATAGCAGCACGTTCCAATCGATTATGAAAAGCACTGCCTTGATGGAAGAAGTTAAGGCGGAATTGCACCTATCTGAATCGGCTTTCTCGCTGAAAGGAAAAGTGGTTACCAGCAGTGAAAATGAATCAGAAATCATTAACGTTGCCGTTCAGGATCACGATCCGGCGAAAGCGGCTGAGATTGCGAACACGTTAGTGAACAAGTTTGAAAAAGAAGTAGATGAAAGAATGAATGTACAAGGCGTACATATATTATCAGAGGCGAAGGCTTCGGAAAGCCCGATGATCAAGCCGGCCAGGCTGCGAAATATGGTCATGGCTTTTGGCGCTGCTGTCATGGGCGGCATTACACTGGCATTTTTTCTGCATTTTCTCGATGATACATGCAAAAGCGCACGGCAGCTCAGCGAGAGAACCGGATTGCCATGCTTAGGCTCCGTTCCTGATGTCCACAAAGGGCGGAATCGCGGGATAAAACATTTCGGGGAGTGAAGCGAGTGATCTTTAGAAAAAAGAAAGCAAGGCGAGGTTTGGCTCAAATATCTGTTTTACACAATAAATCAGTTGTTGCGGAACAATATCGCACCATTCGGACAAACATTGAGTTCTCATCTGTCCAGACCAGCTTGCGATCTATCCTCGTCACCTCCTCTGTGCCTGGTGAAGGTAAATCGTTCAGTGCAGCGAATCTTGCGGCTGTCTTTGCGCAGCAGCAGGAAAAGAAAGTACTGCTGGTGGATGCCGATTTAAGAAAGCCGACCATCAATCAGACGTTTCAGGTTGATAATGTAACCGGGCTGACAAATGTGCTGGTCGGCAATGCTTCACTCAGTGAGACGGTGCAAAAGACGCCGATCGATAACTTATATGTACTGACAAGCGGGCCGACCCCGCCAAACCCGGCAGAACTGTTGTCTTCAAAAGCAATGGGAGATTTAATATCTGAGATCTATGAACAATTCAGCCTCGTCATCTTTGATTCCCCTCCTCTTTTGGCTGTTGCAGATGCTCAGATTCTAGCAAATCAGACAGACGGCAGCGTGCTCGTCGTTTTAAGCGGAAAAACAAAAACCGATACCGTTCTGAAAGCAAAAGATGCACTGGAACAATCCAATGCGAAGCTGTTAGGCGCTCTTTTAAACAAAAAGAAAATGAAAAAATCGGAACACTATTCCTACTAGTTTTTGTAAAGGTGATGTCTCCTGACCTGTATCAATGGAGGCACTCGGCTCTGCTGTGGGCAGCTGAAGTTGCTGCCTTAGATGCTGGTCGTCGCTGGCGGGGCGTGAGGATGGGTTAAATGCCCACTTATCTCATATATACATAGGACGTATTGTCGGTTTAGCTGCTGCCGATTTTTTGGAGAGACGAAAACCGCCGCAGCTAAACCGATAAAAGAATTAGGGGGGAAAAGGTTGAGTTACCGGAGAAGACTGTCAATGATTATTGCGCTGGATACTTACCTCGTTTTAAATTCAGTTATTGCAGGATATCAATTTTTAAAAGATTCCTATCAATTTTATGACTCCGGAGCATTACTGCTTACCGCTGTCAGCTTGCTCCTCAGCTATCATGTGTGTGCTTTCCTGTTCAATCAGTATAAACAGGTGTGGACATACACCGGGCTTGGCGAGCTGATTGTCCTGCTTAAGGGCATTACGCTTTCAGCCGCTGTGACCGGCGTCATTCAGTATGCTGTGTATCACACGATGTTCTTCCGTCTGTTAACCGCGTGCTGGGTGCTTCAGCTTTTGTCTATTGGAGGGACCCGTATTTTATCCAGAGTATTAAACGAAAGCATCAGGAAAAAACGCTGCGCCTCGTCCCGCGCGCTGATTATCGGGGCGGGCTCAGGTGGGACTCTGATGGTCAGGCAGCTGCTTTCGAAAGATGAACCTGATATCATACCTGTCGCTTTTATTGATGACGACCAAACGAAGCATAAATTAGAAATTATGGGGCTGCCCGTAATCGGCGGAAAAGAAAGTATCATGCCTGCGGTGCAAAAGCTCAAAATTAATTATATTATTATTGCCATTCCTTCACTCCGCACCCATGAGCTTCAGGTGTTATATAAAGAATGTGTGCGAACCGGAGTAAGCATTAAAATTATGCCTCATTTTGATGAAATGCTGCTTGGCACACGAACTGCCGGACAAATCAGAGATGTAAAAGCTGAGGACTTGCTCGGCAGAAAGCCGGTAACCCTCGACACTAGCGAAATTTCGAACCGCATCAAAGGAAAAACAGTTCTCGTCACGGGAGCGGGCGGATCCATCGGCTCGGAAATCTGCCGTCAGATCAGCGCGTTTCAGCCTAAGGAAATTATTCTGCTCGGCCATGGGGAAAACAGCATTCATTCGATTTATACAGAGCTGAACGGACGATTCGGCAAACACATTGTGTTCCATACGGAAATCGCTGATGTGCAGGACCGCGATAAAATGTTTACCTTGATGAAAAAATACGAACCGCATGTTGTCTATCATGCAGCTGCCCATAAGCATGTGCCTTTAATGGAACACAATCCTGAAGAGGCGGTCAAAAACAATATTATCGGAACAAAAAATGTCGCGGAAGCAGCCGATATGTCGGGAACAGAGACATTCGTGCTGATTTCATCGGATAAAGCGGTGAACCCAGCCAATGTAATGGGGGCGACAAAACGATTCGCAGAGATGATTATTATGAATCTTGGGAAAGTCAGCAGAACCAAATTTGTCGCTGTTCGCTTCGGCAATGTACTCGGGAGCCGCGGCAGCGTCATTCCAATTTTCAAAAAACAGATTGAAAAAGGCGGCCCAGTGACAGTAACACATCCGGCAATGACTCGCTATTTCATGACGATTCCCGAGGCATCAAGGCTTGTGATTCAGGCTGGGGCACTGGCGAAAGGGCGTCAAATTTTCGTTCTCGATATGGGAGAGCCCGTAAAGATTGTGGATCTTGCCAAAAACCTCATTCATTTGTCCGGCTACACGACTGAGCAGGTTCCAATAGAATTCACAGGCATTCGTCCGGGCGAAAAAATGTATGAAGAATTGCTGAACAAAAATGAAGTCCATGCTGAACAAATCTTTCCAAAAATTCACATCGGTAAAGCGGTGGACGGCGATTGGCCGGTGCTGATGCGCTTTATCGAGGATTTTCATGAGCTGCCGGAAGCCGACCTGAGAGCGAGGCTGTTTGCGGCAATCAATACATCAGAAGAAATGACGGCTGCCAGCGTTCATTAGGGGGAGTGAAAATGACGAAAAAGATATTGTTTTGCGCGACTGTTGATTATCATTTTAAGGCCTTTCACCTCCCTTATTTTAAATGGTTCAAGCAAATGGGCTGGGAGGTTCATGTCGCCGCGAACGGACAAACCAAGCTGCCGTATGTGGATGAGAAATTCTCCATCCCGATTCGCAGGTCACCTTTTGACCCTCAGAACCTGGCCGTTTATAGGCAGCTGAAGAAAGTGATTGACACCTATGAATACGACATTGTCCATTGCCATACACCGGTCGGCGGCGTTCTCGCCAGACTGGCGGCGAGGCAGGCACGGCGGCACGGAACAAAGGTGCTGTACACAGCGCACGGATTTCACTTCTGCAAAGGGGCACCGATGAAAAATTGGCTTCTTTACTATCCGGTTGAGAAATGGCTTTCAGCATATACAGACTGCCTGATTACGATTAATGAAGAGGATTACATACGGGCGAAAGGACTTCAAAGGCCGGGCGGAAGGACGCAGAAAATTCACGGCATTGGCGTCAATACCGAGCGTTTCCGGCCTGTCAGTCCGATAGAGCAGCAAAGACTCAGAGAAAAGCACGGGTTCCGTGAAGATGATTTTATATTGGTTTATCCGGCTGAGCTCAATCTGAACAAAAACCAGAAGCAGTTAATTGAAGCCGCAGCCTTGCTAAAAGAAAAAATTCCCTCACTCCGCCTTGTGTTTGCCGGGGAAGGGGCAATGGAACATACGTATCAAACGTTAGCTGAAAAGCTTGGTGCCTCCGCCCATGTCTGTTTTTACGGCTTTTGCAGCGACATACATGAGTTGATTCAGCTTGCGGATGTATCTGTCGCATCCAGCATTAGAGAAGGCCTCGGTATGAATGTGCTTGAGGGAATGGCGGCAGAACAACCGGCGATCGCCACAGATAATCGCGGGCATCGGGAAATCATCCGCGACGGAGAAAACGGTTTTCTGATCAAAATCGGTGACAGTGCTGCTTTTGCCCGCCGGATTGAACAGCTTTACCATAAGCCGGAGCTCTGCCGAAAGCTGGGACAGGAAGGCCGAAAAACAGCCTTGCGCTTCTCGGAGGCGCGAACGGTGGAAGAAATGGCAGATATTTATTCCGCGTACATGGATATGGATACAAAGGAGAAAAGCGTATGAACTCAGGACCGAAAGTTTCTGTCATTATGGGCATTTATAATTGCGAACGCACTTTGGCAGAAAGCATAGAATCCATACTCAGCCAATCCTATAAAAATTGGGAGCTGATTTTGTGCGATGATGCGTCAACAGACGGCACGCTCCGTATCGCGAAGCAGTATGCCGCTCATTACAGCGACCGCATCAAACTGATTCAAAACAAAACAAATAAGCGGCTTGCCGCATCATTAAATCATTGTCTTTCGCATGCGACAGGCGATTATATCGCACGTCAGGATGGAGATGACCTTTCGTTTCCGCGCCGTCTGGAAAAGCAGGTCGCGTTTTTAGAAAAGCACCGACACTATCAGGTGGTTGGCACCGGCATGCTTGTGTTTGATGAATTTGGCGTAAGAGGCACCCGCATTCTGCCTTCTGTTCCGGAGCCGGGCATCATGGCAAAAGGGACTCCATTTTGCCACGGCACGATTATGATGAGGGCGAGTGCCTACCGCACGCTGAAAGGCTACCGGTCGGTGCGGCGGACGAGACGAATGGAAGATATTGATTTGTGGCTTCGCTTTTTTGAAGAGGGCTTCAGGGGCTATAATCTTCAGGAAGCCTTGTATAAAGTGAGGGAAGACAGCGATGCATTCAAACGGCGGTCATTTACGTATTCAATTGACAATGCCATCCTTGTCTATCAGGCGTGCAGACGCTTGAAGCTTCCTTTATCTGATTACATATATATCGCAAAACCGTTAATTCGCGCCTTTATGCCTGCAGCTGTGATGAATCGCTACCATAAAAAAAGAGTGATGAACCAAAAGGAAGGGCTTGTCAAGCATGAATAGCAGCCAAAAGCGCGTGCTCCATGTTCTCAGCGGCATGAACAGGGGCGGCGCGGAAACCATGGTAATGAATTTATATCGGAAGATGGACAAAAGCAAAGTGCAATTTGATTTTTTAACGTATCGAAATGATCCGTGCGCTTATGATGAAGAGATTTTATCTTTAGGCGGGCGGCTTTTTTATGTCCCGAGCATTGGGCAAAGCAATCCCCTTACATTTGTGAGGAATGTGAGAAACGCGATAAAAGAAAATGGGCCGTTCAGCGCCGTTCATGCGCACACGGATTTCCAAACGGGTTTTATCGCCCTTGCGGCAAGGCTAGCCGGAGTGCCGGTCAGGGTATGCCACTCCCACAATACGTCTTGGAAGACCGGCTTCAACTGGAAGGATCGATTGCAGCTGCTCGTGTTCAGGCGGCTCATTTTGGCAAATGCGACAGCGCTGTGTGCCTGCGGAGAGGATGCGGGCAGGTTTTTATTTGGACAGTCCAATATGGAGCGGGAGCGTGTTCACCTTCTTCCTAACGGGATTGACCTTGAGTTGTTCGCCCCAAATGGGCAGGCGGCTGATGAAGAAAAAGCAGCACGCGGCATTGCAGCCGACCGGCTCATCATTGGCCATGTGGCCCGGTTTCATGAAGTGAAAAACCACGCGTTCCTGCTGAAGCTTGCCGCACATCTCAAGGAAAGAGGCGTTCGCTTTCAGCTCGTTCTGGCGGGAGACGGGCCGTTGCGCGGGGAGATAGAGGAGGAGGCGCGCCGGCAGAATCTGCTATCAGATGTTCTCTTTTTAGGCACTGAAGAACGGATCCATGAATTGATGCGCACATTTGATGTGTTTGTCATGCCGTCTCTGTACGAAGGCTTGCCGGTTGTGCTTGTGGAAGCGCAGGCGTCGGGGCTTCCATGCATCATTTCAGGCAGCATTACAGAAAAAGTCGACGCCGGTCTCGGGCTTGTCACAAGATTAAGTCTTTCTGAGCCGATCAGCGTCTGGGCTGAAACCATTGCAAGGGCGGCCGCCGCAGGCAGGCCGAAGCGTGAGTTCATCAAAGAAACACTCGCTCAACTTGGCTACGATGCACAGCAAAATGTAGGAGCGCTGCTGAATGTATACAACATCAGCACGGAAAAGGACCATAACCGATGATTGTATATGCCGTCAATATGGGGATTGTATTTATTTGGTCTTGGTTCGCTAAAATGTGCGGCGGCCGTGACGATTCGCTTGCCACGGGGTATCGGCCGAATAAGCTTTTGATCTGGATTCCGCTCGCTTCACTTGTGCTCGTGTCAGGTCTCCGCTATCGAGTCGGCACGGATTTTCAGACGTACACGCTGCTGTACGAATTGGCGGGCGATTATCAAAATGTGTGGCAGATATTCGGTTTCGGCACAGCGAAAACAGCGACCGATCCGGGGTTTACCGCACTCCTTTGGCTGATGAATTTCATCACGGAAGATCCTCAAATCATGTATTTTACGGTGGCGGTCGTGACCTACAGCTTTATTATGAAGACACTCGCCGACTATGGCAGGCCGTTTGAGCTGAGTGTCTTTTTGTTTTTGGGAACCTTTCATTACTACGCGTCTTTTAACGGCATCAGGCAATACATGGTCGCAGCTGCTTTGTTTTGGGCGATCCGTTATATCATCAGCGGGAACTGGAAGCGATATTTCCTGATTGTGCTGGTCAGCTCGCTCTTTCATTCGTCGGCGCTGATTATGATTCCGGTGTACTTTATTGTCAGAAGAAAAGCCTGGTCACCGGCGATATTCGGCCTATCCGCTTTATTTCTCGGCATGACATTTTTATATCAAAAATTTATTTCTGTGTTTGTCGTTGTACTTGAAAACAGCTCATACAGCCATTATGAAAAATGGCTCATGACGAACACAAATGGAATGAATGTGATCAAAATCGCTGTGTTGGTTCTGCCGCTGTTCCTTGCATTTTGCTATAAAGAACGATTGCGGAGTCTGTGGCCGCAAATCGATATTGTCGTCAATTTGTGCCTTCTTGGTTTTTTGTTCGGCCTTTTGGCCACAAAGGACGTGATTTTTGCCAGATTCAATATTTATTTCGGTCTGTATCAAATGATCTTAGTCCCTTATTTTGTCAGGATATTTGATGAAAAATCGAACGCCCTTATCTATATCGCTATCGTTGTTTGTTATTTTCTTTACAGTTATTTGCTTATGCCGGTTGATTCATCGGTTCTGCCTTACAGAACGATTTTTTCCCGGTAATTTATGCACGAGGAGCCGGTCATTATGGAAACACCTGCGGTTAGTCTGTTAGTCGCTGTTTATAACACAGAAACATATATCAGAACGTGTCTCGAATCACTGCGGAACCAGACAGTGGACAATATTGAAATCATCATTGTCAATGACGGTTCAGCTGACGCCAGCCCGGATATCGCAGAAGAATACGCCAAAATGGACAACAGGTTCAAGGTGATTCATCAGGAAAACCAGGGTCTCGGTGCGGTTCGGAATAAAGGCATTGAAGCTGCACGCGGCGAATTTATCGCGTTTATCGATTCAGACGATTGGATTGAGCCTGATTATTGCGAGCAGATGCTCCGGACAGCAGGCGATGAAACTGATCTGGTCATTTGCAATTACGCCGCAGAGTTTGAGGACACTGGCAAAACCATGGACTCTGACATTGCCCAAACCTATCAGGATCAGCCGAAGGAGCACTATATCAAGGCGTTATTCGAAGGGAAGGTCAGAGGGTTTTCATGGAACAAACTGTATAGAAGAAGCATGATTGAAGCCCATCGGCTGTCGTTTCCGCTCCGAGGCGAGCTGGAGCATGTCGAGGATCAGTTTTTCAGCTTCAGGGCTCATTTTTTCGCCCGCTCAGTATCCTACGTAAAAACGCCGCTCTATCATTACCGAATTCACCTTTCCTCCATTGTGCAGCGCTATCAGAAAAAATTGTTTGAATCAGGACTTGCGCTGTATGAGGCGAATGCGGCGTTTTTACAGGAGAACAACAAACTGGAGGAGTATCGCAAGGAGCTTGATACCTTTATCGTTCTTCACAGCAGCATCTGCATGCTGAATGAATGGAAAACGAGCGGCAGCCGCCGACTGTTTGAAAAGCTTAGAAATGTTGGCGTGATATGCGCGGATCCGGTGTTTCAAGAAAGTCTTTCAAAAACGGGTACTGCTCCTTTTGACGCAAAACGGTCATGCCTGCTTCTGATGGCGAAATACAGAATGATTCCGTTCGTCGCTATGGCATCGGCTGTGTATCAGCGGGTGATCGAGTACAAAATGAGAAACAGAGGGTGAGGACATGTCGTTACAATCGTTGAAAATCAATTTTGCAGAATGGCTGCTGCTAAAGGTCAAATATCCGTCCCAATATTGGCTGGGAGCGGCAGATCAACCGGTAAAGGCCGCAGCACATCAGAAAAAAATCATACTGACCCTGCTGCCGTCCCATGACAATTTGGGAGATCACGCAATTGCTTATGCCAGCAAGGCATTTCTTGAGCAAGAATACCCGGACTTTGACATCGTCGAGGTCGATATGAAGGACATTTACAAATCAGCAAAAAACCTGATCCGCTCGCGCCATCCGGAGGATATGGTCTTTATCATCGGCGGCGGAAATATGGGGGATTTATACCGTTATGAGGAGTGGACGCGCCGCTTCATCATTAAAACATTCCATGACTATCGGGTTGTCCAGCTTCCGGCAACGGCTCATTTTTCTGACACGAAAAAAGGGCGCAAAGAGCTGAAACGGGCACAGAAAATTTATAATGCGCACCCCGGCCTGTTGCTGATGGCGCGGGATGAAACAACGTATCAATTTATGAAACAGCATTTTCAAGAAAAAACAATTTTGAAGCAGCCGGACATGGTGCTGTATTTAGATAGAAGCAAGACCCCCGCAGAACGCGAAGGGGTTTATATGTGTTTGCGCGAGGATCAGGAAAGCGTGCTTCAGGAGGACCAGAGGAACCGGGTCAAGGCTGCGCTATGTGAGGAATTCGGCGAGATCAAATCCTTTACGACAACGATCGGCCGCCGGGTCAGCCGCGATACACGCGAACAAGAACTTGAAGCACTGTGGTCTAAGCTGCAAAGCGCAGAAGCCGTCGTCACTGACAGGCTTCATGGCATGATTTTTTGCGCGCTGACAGGAACGCCGTGTGTTGTCATTCGCTCCTTTGACCATAAGGTGATGGAGGGCTATCAATGGCTTAAAGACATCCCGTTCATGAAGCTGATAGAACATCCGGAGCCAGAGCGCGTAACAGCCGCAGTCAATGAGCTTTTAACAAAAGAAACATCCCGTGCAGGCTTTCCGAGAGATGTGTATTTTAAAGGTCTGCGTGACAAAATCAGCGGTGAAGCGCAATGACCCCGCTCGTCAGCATTATTGTCCCGATGTATAATGTTGAACCATTTATAGGGGAGTGCATTGATTCTTTGCTTCGTCAAACGCTTTCTGATATTGAAATCATCCTCGTGAATGACGGAACACCGGATCGTTCAGGCAAAATTGCAGAGGATTATGCAAAACGGGATGCGAGAATCCGGGTCATTCATCAGGCAAACGGCGGGCTTAGTTCAGCGCGAAATACGGGAATAAAGGCCGCGCGGGGCACTTACATCGGCTTTGTAGACGGAGACGATTATGTATTTTCCGCCATGTTCCAGAGGCTGGCTGAAGAAGCGGAGGAAAATCGGCTCGACATCGTCGGATGCGGTTTTTACAAACAGTCATCGGACAGGCGGACATATGTGCCGCCGCAGCTTGAGGCAAACCGCGTGCTGACAAAACGAGAAATGACTGAACGGCTTAAACATGCTCACGAAACGAGATTTATCTGGTATGTATGGCGTTATCTTTACCGCCGTGAGCTTTTTGATAGGGCGAATCTGATGTTTGATGAAGACATCCGTTTTGCTGAAGACTCTCCCTTCAATTTGTCCGCTTTTTGCGAAGCGGAGCGGGTGAAAATGCTGGATGAAGGATTGTACATTTATCGTGAAAATCCGAACAGCCTGACAGAAATCCCTTATAAGCCGGCGATGGATGAACATCTTCAAAAACAATATCAAGCTAAAATCGCATTCTACAATCACTATGGCTTAGCAGGCGCATGCCAAGAAGATTTGAATGTGTACATTTGCAGGCACCAGCTTCCGATGCTTTTGGCAAATGCCTGTGCTTCTCCGAATTCGCCGAAAGACATCAAAAAGAAGATCAGACAGATTTTATCCTATGACATGGTGCGGCAGGCTGTCAGACATACACCGTTTCAGCATGAGAAATTATTAAGAGGAGAGCGCTTGGTATTAGCACTGTGTAAATGGCGGCTCACTTTTCTCATCAAGCTGTTTTTCGAGCATCGGGGGATAATGAAAGGCAGTGCGAAGCAAGCATGAAATTCACAATAAACTTCAGCGCTAATCTCACGGCTTTTCTCTTGTCCGTTTTCCTATCGGTTTGGATGACGCCTTTTATTGTCAAAACGCTCGGTGTGGAAGCGTTTGGCTTTGTTCACTTGACACAAAATGTGATTAATTACTTTTCGATTATTACCGTGGCGCTCAGCTCGGTTGTCGTTCGATTCTTTTCTGTTGCTGCCCACAGGGGAGAGCGGGAGAAAGCAAATGCGTATATCAGCAATTATTTAGCGGCCTCTGTTTTGATTTCATTGCTGCTCTTGCTGCCGCTTGCGGGTTCGGCTTTTTTTATTGACCGCGTCATGAATGTGCCGCAAGCGCTTTTGGCTGATGTGCGTTTGTCGATTTTAATCGGCAGTTTGCTGTTTATTTTAACGTTTCTGATGGCGGGCTTCGGCGCTGCACCATTTTATGCCAACCGCCTTTATATCACCAGTTCCATTCAGGCGGTGCAAATGCTTATACGGGTGCTGTCTGTGCTGCTCCTGTTTGCATGCTTTGCGCCGAAAATCTGGCAGATCCAGCTTGCAGCTTTAGCTGGTGCTGTTATTGCGTCTGTGCTGTCTTTCTATTTCTTCAAAAAGCTGATTCCGTGGTTTTCGTTTCGTATGAAGGATCTTTCATTCCGTACAAGCAAGGAGCTGTTTCAAGCGGGCGCATGGAGCTCCGTCAATCAAATCGGCGTCCTGCTTTTTTTGCAGATTGATCTGTTAACCGCCAATTTGATGCTGGGGGCGTCTGCATCCGGGAAATACGCGGCGATTATCCAGTTTCCGCTGCTTTTGCGCAGCTTGGCCGGAACGGTCGCATCCCTGTTTGCGCCCATCATGACTTCATATTATTCAAAAGGCGATATGGAAGGATTGATGAATTACGCCAATAAGGCAGTAAGGCTCAATGGTCTTTTGCTTGCACTTCCTGCTGCCTTATTGGGCGGATTGGCGGGACCTTTTCTGACAATCTGGCTCGGACCGTCCTTTTCAACGATAGCACCGCTTTTATTTATTCATGCCGGATACTTGGTTGTCAGCCTCGCCTTTATGCCGCTGTTTTATATATGGACCGCTTTTAATCAACAAAAAACACCGGCGATTGTTACCCTGCTGTTAGGTGCGGTGAATGTGGTGCTGGCGGTCACGCTGAGCGGGCCGGCTCATCTCGGTCTGTACGGCATAACATTGGCAGGGGCCATTTCTCTTATTTTAAAAAATGCCATCTTTACGCCGCTTTACGTATCCCGCATTACAGGCTACAAAAAGCACGTGTTCTTTAAAGGCATAATCGGGCCTCTTTCAGCCGCTGTATTTGCCTGGACGGTCTGTAAGGCAATTCAGTTCATTGTGAAGATTGACAGCTGGCCGTCATTGATAGCGACGGGAGTGACAGTCAGCTTTTTCTACGCTGTTTTCGCTTTTATGCTCGTTTGTACAAAAGAGGAAAGACAGCTGGTATTAAAACGGTTTCGAAAAACGAAAGGAGCTGTGAATCTTTGATCCTGAAACGACTTTTTGATCTGACGGCCGCCATTTTTTTGTTGTGCTGTACGAGTGTGATCATTCTGTTCACCATCGCCGTTGTCAGGCTGAAAATAGGATCACCTGTCTTCTTTAAGCAAGTAAGGCCAGGCCTGCACGGCAAACCGTTCACCCTATATAAGTTCCGGACAATGACGGATGAACGGGACAGTGAGGGAAATCTGCTGCCAGATGAAGTCCGGCTGACGAAAACGGGCAGGCTGATCAGAAAGCTGAGCATTGATGAGCTTCCGCAGCTCCTGAATGTCCTGAAGGGCGATCTTAGCCTTGTCGGGCCACGGCCGCTTTTGATGGACTATCTGCCTCTTTATACAGAAAAACAGGCACGGCGCCATGAGGTGAAGCCGGGTATCACAGGCTGGGCGCAAATCAATGGCAGAAACGCGATTTCCTGGGAAAAGAAATTTGAATTAGATGTATGGTACGTTGACAACCGGTCATTTTTTCTCGATTTGAAAATTTTATGTTTGACGGTGCGAAAGGTCCTTGTTTCAGAAGGGATTCAGCAAACCAATCATGTGACCGCAGAACGGTTTACCGGAAGCGGAGATGTGTCCTCATGAAAAACGTGGCCATTGTGGGTGACGGCGGACACGGAAAGGTGATCAGAGAGCTGATAAACGCCCGCTCAGATACGCGCTTAGCCGCGGTGCTGGATGATAAATTCAAAACGTTCGAAGGCGGAAAAGAATGGTACACAGGACCGCCGGAAGCCGTTACTGAACTGCGCAGGCTCATTCCTGATGTGCTGTTTCTGATTGCTGTTGGGAAGAACAGTGTCAGAAAACAGCTGGCGGAGCGACTGGGACTGAGGAAAGATGATTTTATTACATTGATTCACCCGTCAGCCATCGTCAGCAAGTCGGCTGTCATCGGGGAAGGGACAGTGATTATGGCGGGCGCGATCATTCAGGCGGATGCGCGCATCGGCGCTCATTGCATCATCAATACGGGTGCAGTGGCAGAGCACGACAATCAAATCAGCGATTACGTTCATCTGTCCCCGCGTGTCACGCTGTCAGGAGCGGTTTCCGTTCAGGAAGGCGCTCACGTCGGAACTGGTGCATCCGTCATACCGCAGATCACAATCGGGGCTTGGAGCATTGTCGGCGCCGGCTCCGCGGTGATCCATCCCATACCGGACAGGGTAACGGCGGCCGGTGCTCCGGCACGCATCATTTCTTCCATTCAAACATCAAACAAAGGATGATTCTATGCATAAAAAAATCTACTTATCTCCCCCTCATATGAGCGGCAGGGAGCAGCACTATATTTCAGAAGCCTTTCGCTCAAACTGGATCGCGCCGCTTGGGCCGCTCGTGAATTCATTTGAAGAACAGCTGGCAGAACGAGTCGGTGTAAAAGCAGCAGCTGCGGTCGGCTCAGGAACGGCGGCGATTCATCTCGCCCTGCGTTTGCTTGAGGTAAAAGAAGGTGACAGCGTGTTTTGCCAGTCCTTCACATTTGTAGCAACCGCCAATCCGATTTTATATGAAAAAGCGGTGCCCGTTTTTATTGATTCTGAGCCTGATACGTGGAATATGTCGCCGACAGCCCTTGAAAGAGCATTGGAGGAAGCGAAAAGAAATGGAACACTGCCAAAAGCGGTTATTGCCGTCAATCTATATGGGCAGAGCGCGAAAATGGATGAAATCGTAAGCCTGTGCGATGCATACGGAGTTCCTGTCATTGAGGACGCAGCCGAATCTCTCGGAACAGTCTATAAAGGGAAGCAAAGCGGAACATTCGGGCGCTTCGGCATTTTTTCATTTAACGGGAACAAAATCATTACCACATCAGGGGGAGGGATGCTCGTTTCAAATGATGAAGCCGCAATTGAAAAAGCAAGATTTCTCGCTTCGCAGGCACGAGAGCCGGCTGTTCATTATCAGCACAGTCAAATTGGACATAATTACAGGCTGAGCAATATCTTAGCCGGCGTCGGCATTGCCCAGCTTGAGGTGCTGGATGAGCGAGTGGAGAAAAGAAGGACCATTTTCACGAGATACAAAAATGCGCTCGGTCACTTAGACGGCGTCCGCTTTATGCCAGAGTACGCAGCAGGCGTATCCAATCGCTGGCTCACCACGCTCACACTTGATAACGGGCTCAGCCCATATGACATAGTTCAACGTCTTGCTGAAGAAAACATTGAAGCCCGTCCGCTGTGGAAGCCGCTCCATACCCAGCCGCTGTTCAATCCGGCTTTATTTTATTCTCATGAAGATACAGGAAGCGTATGCGAAGATTTGTTCAAGCGAGGAATCTGTCTCCCATCGGGGTCCAATATGACAGAAGATGAGCAAGGCCGGGTCATTGAAGTGCTACTGCACTTATTCCAAACTGCCGAGGTGAAGAAATGGACAGCAAGCATTCGATGATCAGCCTGAAACAGAAACTGTCCGGGCTGCTCGACGTCATTCCGAAACAATCAGAGATTATATATGCTGACTATCCTCTATATGGGAATGTAGGGGATTTATTTATTATGAAAGGAACAGAAGCCTTCTTTAAAGAACACGGGATTCGGGTCAGAAAACGCTGGAATCCTGACAATTTCCCAATCGGGCGAAAGCTTGATCCGAATCTCATCATCGTCTGCCAGGGAGGCGGAAACTTCGGGGATCTGTATCCGTACTATCAAGGCTTTAGAGAGAAAATCGTTCAAACCTATCCGAACCACAAAATTGTGATCCTGCCGCAATCGATTTATTTTCAAAACAAAGACAACCTCAAACGGACGGCAGAGATATTTTCTAAGCATGCGAACCTTCACATCATGACAAGGGAAAAAGCCTCCTATGCTACGGCACAGGCCTATTTTACAACAAATCACATTCAGCTTCTGCCTGATATGGCTCATCAGCTGTTTCCCGTCATTCCCACGCAGCAGCCGTCCAATCAAAAGCTGAGATTTATCCGAACAGATCATGAAGCAAACCAGGCGCTTCAGGAACACGCAGAAGCGGAAAGCTACGACTGGCGCACGGTGCTGTCAGCTTCAGACCGCCGGACGATTGCTTTTCTCCAAACGCTGAACGTCTTGAATAAAAAAGCAGGCAACCCTTTGCCCATTGCGTATATATGGGAAAAATACTCGGATTATATCGTCCAAAAAGCGATTCGGTTTTTCAGCCGTTACGAATCGGTGGAAACATCAAGGCTGCACGGCCACATCCTGTCTTCTCTTCTTCAAAAAGAAAACACGGTCATTGATAATTCCTACGGGAAAAACGCCAATTACTTTCATACCTGGATGGAAGGCGTGCCAAGCACCCGTCTCATCCAGCACACCTCAAAGAAGGAAAACCTTCCTGCTCACATGTGAGCGGAAGGTTTATTTTGATTCTCCACGTTTGACTTTGTTGTATGCTTCATCTAAATGCTGAATCCGTTTCAGGACAACTGCGTTTTTCGTCAGCTGGTCCTGCACTAGTGTTGAGACGACGGAACGGTAGTAGCTGTTCATCGCGTGGATTTTATCCTCAGACTGATTCATTTCAATATGCTGTTTTAAATTCTCAATAAAATAAGGGACGGAAAAAAGTTCAGACATTTCTTTGGCAGCTCCTTTTTCATAAATGTATACGGTGTGATCTCAATCATGTACAATGAAGAAAGGGGAGTGAGCAAGATGGATATGAAACTTCAGCAAGTACAAGTATTAAAGCCTCAACTGACACAGGAGCTCAGGCAGGCCATCACGCTGCTTGGCTATCATTCGGCAGAACTCGCCGAGTACATTGATGAGCTCTCACTGGAAAACCCTCTTATTGAACGAAAGGAAACAGACACACCGCCACTATCTTACCATAAAACAAACAAAAACAGGATGAATGCACAGGAAGCGGGCCTTCAATTAAGTAATCCGCAAAAAACATTGCAGGATGCGTTAAAACAGCAGTCACTCGATATGAATCTGACCAACACTGAAAAAAAGATTTTTAATTATCTGATTCATTCGCTTGATTCAAACGGGTACTTGGAAGAAGATGTGGAGGAGGCAGCACGGCGCCTATCTGTATCGGCTAAGGAAGCGGAGGCTGTTTTGGCAAAACTCCAGTCATTAGAACCGGCTGGAATCGGTGCGAGATCTTTGCAGGAATGCATCCTTCTTCAATTACAGCGGCTGCCGAACAGAAATGAACAAGCGGAAATGCTGATTTCAGCTCATTTTGATGCTTTTGCGCAAAAAAAATGGAAAGCGCTTTCAGTAGAGACGGGAATTCCGCTCCATACCATTCAAGATATCTCAGATGATATCGCGGCTCTTCATCCTAGACCTGGCCTTCTGTTTGCCCGGCCAGAGCAAGATGTGTATATTGAGCCTGACATTTTTATCACCGTAAAAAACGGGCACATTGCAGCGGAACTGAATACCCGCTCGTTTCCCGAGATCGATCTGCATCCGCAGTACAGAACGCTTTTATCATCCGGCTCCTGTCAGGATACTGTCTCCTATTTATCTGCGAAATATCAGGAGTGGCGCTGGCTGAGCCGCGCGCTGCGGCAGCGAAAACAGACAATCACGAGAATTATCAATGAACTGATCACACGCCAAAAGGATTTCTTTCTGAAAGGGCGAAGCGCAATGAAGCCGCTGACTCTCAGAGAGGTGGCGGACTGTCTAAGCCTTCATGAATCAACTGTGAGCCGGGCCATTAAAGGGAAAACAATACAAACGCCTTACGGGCTGTTTGAGATGAAACTCTTTTTCTCAGCAAAAGCCGAGGCTTCAGGAGAGGGAGATGCGTCGAATTATGCAGTCAAAATGCATCTTGAAGACCTGATCAATCAAGAGGACAAAACAAAACCGCTTTCAGATCAAAAGCTTGTCGATTTGCTGTATGAACAACACGGCATCCAAATCTCGAGACGCACCGTGGCAAAATATCGCGATCAAATGAATATTCCTTCATCGGCAGCGAGAAAGCGATATAAATAAAATCCTCCCTAGACGGGAGGATTTTTTTAAGGAATCATCCAGCTGAATACGTGATGCTGCAAAAAGGTGATGATACAAACGAGCAGCAGCAAAAACAGACTGTGTTTAATGGTAAAGCGGAAAAGATCTGATTCCTTTCCGGCGAGTCCTACCGCGGCGCACGCCACCGCTATCGACTGCGGCGAAATCATTTTTCCTGTGACACCGCCTGAAGAGTTGGCGGCGACAGACAGAACAGGGTCCATACCGACCGATAACGCGGTGACTTTCTGCAGGTTGCCGAACAGCAGGTTGGCGGAAGTATCCGAGCCGGTAATGAAGACGCCGAGCCAGCCGAGGACGGGCGAAAAGAAGGTAAACATCGAACCTGTCAGCGCGAGTGTCATCCCGAGTGTCGTGCTCATTCCCGAGGAGTTGGTGACATAGGCAAAACCAACGACAGAAGCAATGGTCAAAATCGGAAGCTTCAATTCTTGGACTGTTTCTTTAAAAACGGTTCCCCAGTCTTTCCATGAAATCGCCGTGATGAACTTTGACAGCACTGCGGCAATCAATATCGCGGTGCCGGCTGAACCAAGCACCTCCAGCTTGTAAACCGCTTCAATCGGCGTACCGTCAGCATTGACAATCTGATTGTTCAAAAAAGGCACACCGGGGGCAAAAGTCAGTTTTTCTCCAACTGCATTGAGCCACTTCAAGAACACCGCAGAGCCTTCATAATGCCCGGTCAGTGCAGATTTGACAGATGGAATGCCCCATACGGAAATCATCGCCGTCAGCAGCAGAAATGGCGACCAAGCCTTAAAAATCTGTCCGCTGCTGTACGCAGGCGCCGCCGGATTTGTGCGCGCCGTTTCAATTGAGGCGGCCGACTCTTGTTCACCGGCAAACCGGAATGTTGTTTTCGGCTTCCACCATTTCAAAAACACAGCAAGTGCAGCCATTGAAACAAGAGCTGACAAAACATCGGGCAGCTCAGGTCCTAAAAAATTGGAACTGAGATATTGAACAACGGCAAAGGAAACACCGGATACGAGAATCGCCGGCCAGACCTCCAAGGCTCTCCTGAAACCGCTCATGATGATGATTAAATAAAGAGGAATAAATACGGATAAAAACGGCAGCTGCCGCCCGACCATTTGCGAAATCTCCATCGCCGGAATCCCTGTCGGCCCTTCTACGGCTGTAATTGGAATCCCAATCGCCCCAAAGGCAACCGGCGCCGTATTGGCGATCAAACAGATCCCCGCAGCATAAAGAGGATTAAAGCCGAGACCGACCAGCAGCGCGGCAGAAATGGCGACCGGCGCTCCGAAGCCTGCTGCCCCTTCTAAAAAAGCCCCGAATGAAAAAGCGATCAAGAGAGCTTGAAGCCGTCGGTCATCAGTAATCGAGAGAACAGAGCTGCGAATGACATCAAACTGTCCCGTTTTCACAGTGATTTTATACAAAAAAACAGACGTCACAATGATCCAGCCGATCGGCAACAATCCGTATACGGCTCCTTGTGTCGCGGACATCAGCGCTTTTTCCGCCGGCATCCGATAAACCAATACAGCAATGACAAGGGCGATCCCCAATGTGGCCAAGCCTGCTGTATACCCCTTCATCCGTTTAATCGCGAGTGCCCAAAAAAAGAAAATAATCGGTACAAGTGCGGCAAGCGCTGATAATAGCAAATTTCCCCCTATAGGCGTATATGCCTGTGTCCATTGCATCCCAAACCCCTCCTTGAAACATAAACTGGCGCCATATGTAAGCGGTTTCTATAGATGATATGATCATCTGATGACTGGGTAATAAGACCAGTTACCTAGCATTATATTTTGAAAAAAATCAAAGTACAAGACTTTTTGACAAAATAGTCAAAATCTTTTGGCGGCCCAAAAAACAGAGTATAATAGATCGTAAACAGCCAGACCTACAAGTTACGGGGTGAATTGCATTGAAATACAAACAGATTAAAACAAAAAAAATATATGAAGAAGTAGCGGATGCACTATTAGATATGATCAAAAACGGCGAATTGAAGCCGGGGGATAAACTGGACTCTGTTCAGGCGCTTGCTGAGAGCTTTCAAGTCAGCCGTTCAGCGGTTCGCGAGGCACTTTCTGCGCTAAAAGCGATGGGGCTTGTCGAAATGAAACAGGGAGAAGGCACGTATCTGAAGGAATTTGAGCTCAATCAAATTTCTCAGCCGCTCTCAGCCGCCCTTCTGATGAAAAAAGAGGACGTCAAGCAGCTGCTCGAGGTCAGAAAACTGCTTGAAATCGGCGTGGCTTCACTAGCGGCTGAAAAAAGGACAGAAGCAGATCTCGAAAGAATTCAGGATGCACTAAAGGAAATGGGCAGCATTGAAGCGGACGGGGAGCTGGGAGAGAAAGCAGACTTTGCATTTCATCTTGCGCTTGCGGACGCTTCTCAAAATGAACTTCTTAAACACTTGATGAATCACGTGTCATCATTGCTGCTGGAAACAATGAGGGAAACGAGGAAAATCTGGCTGTTTTCCAAGAAGACCTCCGTTCAGCGGCTGTATGAGGAGCACGAACGGATTTACAATGCTGTGGCTGCCGGGAACGGTGCACAGGCGGAAGCCGCCATGCTGGCGCATTTGACGAATGTGGAAGATGTACTTTCGGGATATTTCGATGAAAATGTGCAATAACCAACTCATTTCCCGGGCAATTCCGCCGGTTCCGAATGATACGAACAACTGAGACTGAGCCGCAAATGGTTCAGTCTTTTTACATGGCAGCCAGAGGGCTTTGTGCACTTGACATTTGCGAAAAAGAAAGTAAAATATTTTACTAAAACAATGCGAGCTGAATAATGGAGGCAGATGCAATGGCGACAATTAAAGATATCGCGCAGGAAGCGGGATTTTCAATCTCGACCGTTTCCCGCGTTTTAAATAACGATGAAAGCCTTTCTGTTCCTGATGAAACACGGGAGAAAATCTATGAAGCGGCGGAAAAGCTCAATTACCGCAAAAAAACAGTAAGGCCGCTGGTGAAACATATTGCGTTTTTATATTGGCTGACAGATAAAGAAGAATTAGAAGATGTCTATTTTAAAACGATGAGATTAGAAGTAGAGAAACTGGCGAAAGCATTCAATGTCGATATGACCACTTATAAAATAGCGGATGGAATCGAGAGCATTCCTGAACATACGGAAGGGTTTATTGCCGTCGGCACATTTTCAGATGAAGAGCTGGCTTTCCTCAGAAATCTCACTGAAAACGGCGTGTTCATCGATTCAACTCCTGATCCCGATCATTTTGACTCGGTAAGGCCCGATTTGGCACAAATGACAAGGAAGACGGTAAACATCCTGACTGAGAAGGGGCATAAGAGCATCGGTTTTATCGGCGGCACTTACAAAAATCCGAATACCAATCAGGATGAAATGGACATCCGTGAACAAACCTTCAGATCCTATATGAGGGAAAAAGCCATGCTGGACGAGCGCTATATTTTCTGTCATCGCGGATTCTCTGTAGAAAACGGCTACCGCCTGATGTCAGCAGCGATCGACACATTAGGCGATCAGCTTCCGACTGCTTTTATGATTGCAGCGGACCCGATTGCAGTGGGCTGTCTGCAGGCCCTGAACGAAAAAGGGATTGCCATACCAAACAGGGTAAGCATTGTGAGTATCAACAACATCAGCTTCGCGAAGTATGTCTCGCCTCCTCTGACGACGTTTCATATTGATATACATGAATTATGTAAAAATGCTGTTCAATTACTGCTTGAACAAGTGCAGGACAAGAGAAGAACGGTAAAAACATTATATGTGGGCGCAGAATTAATCGTCAGGAAGAGTATGAATTAAGGATGACTTAGGACACTAAGTCATTTTTTATTTGGGTAAAAAAATTTACTCTATGAAGTAAATAGTTTGTTTACACATTTTCTCAGGCGTGCTATATTATCTTTAAAGCGCTTTCATTCCTACCGAAAGGGTGACAATCAATGAAAATGGCAAAAAAGTGTTCCGTATTCATGCTCTGCGCAGCTGTCAGTTTATCCTTGGCGGCTTGCGGCCCAAAGGAAAGCAGCAGCGCCAAATCGAGTTCAAAAGGGTCAGAGCTTGTTGTATGGGAGGATAAAGAAAAGAGCAACGGCATTAAAGACGCTGTGGCTGCATTTGAAAAAGAGCATGATGTGAAGGTCAAAGTCGTTGAAAAACCGTATGCCAAGCAGATTGAAGATTTGCGAATGGATGGACCGGCCGGCACAGGCCCTGACGTGTTAACAATGCCAGGGGACCAAATCGGAACCGCTGTCACGGAAGGATTACTCAAGGAATTACATGTCAAAAAAGACGTTCAATCACTTTATACTGACGCTTCCATTCAGTCTCAAATGGTAGATCAAAAGCTTTATGGACTGCCAAAAGCGGTCGAAACGACTGTGCTTTTTTACAACAAAGATCTCATCACAGAAAAGGAATTGCCCAAAACGCTGGAAGAGTGGTACGACTATTCCAAAAAGACTGCTGACGGCAGCAAATTTGGCTTTTTAGCCCTATTCGATCAAATTTATTATGCAGAAAGTGTGATGAGCGGATATGGCGGATACATTTTTGGAAAGGCCAAAGATGGGAGCTATAATCCGTCAGACATTGGAATCAATAATGAAGGAGCTGTCAAAGGTGCGGCGCTGATTCAGAAGTTTTACAAAGATGGCCTGTTCCCAGCTGGCATTATTGGAGAACAAGGGATTAACGTATTGGAATCGCTGTTCACAGAAGGAAAAGCCGCCGCAATTATTTCTGGTCCATGGAATGTAGAAGCTTTTTCGAAAGCAGGAATCAATTATGGCATTACGAAACTGCCGAAGCTGGAAAATGGGAAAAACATGAGCTCCTTTATCGGCGTCAAAAGCTACAACGTTAGTGCATTTACAAAGAATGAAGAACTGGCGCAAGAATTAGCCGTTTTCCTGGCAAATGAAAAAAATTCTAAAACACGATATGAAGAAACGAAAGAAGTTCCTGCTGTGAAATCCCTAGCCAATGACCCGGCTATTATGAAAAGCGAGGCGGCACGGGCTGTTACTGAACAATCCCGTTTCTCAGAGCCAACACCAAATATTCCGGAAATGAATGAAATATGGACGCCGGCTGATTCAGCATTACAGACGGTTGCAACAGGGAAGGCGGATCCGAAACAAGCATTGGATCAAGCTGCTGAAACCGCCAAAGGACAAATTAAGGCAAAGCACAGCGGAAAATAAAGAGGAAGCTAGATTTGTATTGTAAGAGAGGTGAAAACGGTGCAGCATCGTCAAGTCGCTTTGTTGCTTTCTATCATCCCGGGGCTCGGGCAATTTTATAACAAGCAATGGATAAAAGGTATTGTCTTTCTTTTCTTAGGCGCATCGTTTTTTGCGGTCTTTGGAGATCTGCTCAATATGGGGTTTTGGGGAATCTTTACACTGGGAACAGAAGTGCCGCGGGATAATTCCGTTTTTCTGCTGGCGGAAGGAATTATCGCTGTCATCGTGACCTGCTTTGGCCTTGCGGTGTATTATGTGAATCTTCGCGATGCGTTCCAAAGCGGAAAACAGCGTGATGAAAATAAGCCATTAAGTTCCTTAAAGGAACAATACCAACATATCATTTCTGAGGGCTATCCTTATGTCGTCAGCGGCCCCTCTTTGTTTATTTTAATTTTCGCCGTGATCTTTCCTATCTTATTCAGCTTTGCATTAGCGTTTACAAACTATGATTTGTATCATTCTCCTCCTGCAAAATTAATTGATTGGGTCGGTTTTCAAACGTTCGCAAATATTTTCACAGTTGATATTTGGAGGTCGACTTTTTTTGATGTACTGGCTTGGACGGTGGTTTGGACACTTGCTGCATCCACACTGCAAGTCAGCTTGGGGATTTTTCTCGCGATCATTGTTAACCAGAAAGACCTTCGGTTTAAACGTTTTTTTCGGACGATTCTGATTTTGCCATGGGCCGTTCCCGGTTTTGTGACGATTTTAATTTTTGCGGGACTGTTTAATGATAGCTTCGGTGCGATGAATCACGACATCTTGGCTTTCTTCGGGATAGATCCGCTTCCGTGGATGACAGATGCCAATTGGTCGAGGCTTGCGTTGATTCTCATGCAGGGCTGGCTCGGATTTCCGTACATCTTTCTCGTCTCAACAGGCGTATTGCAATCCATCCCGGACGATCTGTATGAAGCAGCTACGATTGATGGCGCTTCTGTCTTTTCAAAGCTGAGATACATCACGCTTCCGATGGTGTTCATTGCAATGGCTCCGATTATCATTACCCAGTTTACGTTTAACTTTAATAACTTTAATATTATCTATCTATTCAATGGCGGAGGTCCGGCTGTAACCGGATCAACAGCCGGCGGGACAGATATCCTCGTTTCATGGATTTATAAATTGACAATGCAGTCCAGCCAATATTCTCTTGCTGCGGCTTTAACCATTTTATTATCTGTATTTGTTATCTCCATCGCATTGTGGCAATTCAGACAGACAAAGTCTTTTAAAGAGGGGGCATAAGGTATGCTGGCAGATATGAAAGTCAGAAAATATATCCGTCTCCTTTTCTCTTACTTGTTGCTAGCCTTTATGGCGGTCATCATTGTGTATCCTCTCCTTTGGACGGCAGGCGCAAGCTTTAACCCTGGCAACAGCTTAATCAGTACATCCATCATTCCGAAGCATCCGACATTCGACCATTACAAGGAATTATTTGCGGGCAAAGAAAGCCTTCAATATGTGCAGTGGTATGTCAACTCAATGAAGATCAGCCTGTTTACAATGGCAGGGTCTTTGCTCTGTGTGACATTTACAGCCTATGCGTTTTCGCGCTTTCGCTTCAAAGGCAGGAAATACGCTTTAACGCTCTTTTTATTGCTGCAGATGATTCCTCAGTTTTCAGCTTTAATTGCCTTGTTTGTGCTGGCGCAAATCTTGGGAATGATCAATAGCCATTGGCTGCTAATCTTGCTTTATATCGGCGGCCTGATCCCGATGAATACGTATTTGATGAAAGGGTACATGGATTCCATTCCGATGGATTTAGACGAAAGCGCCAAGATTGACGGAGCCAGCAGCACCAGAATTTTCTTCCAGATCATTCTGCCATTATCAAAACCGATGGCGGCAGTCGTGGCCATGAACGGCTTTACCGGTCCGCTCGGAGATTTTGTGCTGTCCTCAACCATATTGAGAACGCCTGAATCATATACATTGCCCGTCGGTCTATTCAATTTAGTGAATGATGTCATGGGGGCCAGCTATACGACATTTGCGGCCGGAGCCCTGCTTATCAGCATACCGGTGGCCATCATCTTTATCATGCTGCAAAAGAATTTTGTGTCCGGACTAACCGCAGGCGGAACGAAGGGCTAAGAGAAAAAGGAGGAGAATGTGATGTCAAAGCTTGAAAAAACGCACGTAACAAAAGCGAAATTTATGCTCCATGGGGGAGACTACAACCCCGATCAGTGGCTGGATCGGCCCGATATTTTAGCTGACGATATCAAACTGATGAAGCTTTCTCATACGAATACGTTTTCTGTCGGTATTTTTGCATGGAGCGCACTTGAGCCGGAGGAGGGCGTATATCAATTTGAATGGCTGGATGATATTTTTGAGCGGATTCACAGTATAGGCGGCCGGGTCATATTAGCAACGCCGAGCGGAGCCCGTCCGGCCTGGCTGTCGCAAACCTATCCGGAAGTTTTGCGCGTCAATGCCTCCCGCGTCAAACAGCTGCACGGCGGAAGGCACAACCACTGCCTCACATCTAAAGTCTACCGAGAAAAAACACGGCACATCAACCGCTTATTAGCAGAACGATACGGGCATCACCCGGCGCTGTTAATGTGGCACATTTCAAACGAATACGGGGGAGATTGCCACTGTGATTTATGCCAGCATGCTTTCCGGGAGTGGCTGAAATCGAAATATGACAACAGCCTCAAGGCATTGAACCATGCGTGGTGGACTCCTTTTTGGAGCCATACGTTCAATGACTGGTCACAAATTGAAAGCCCTTCGCCGATCGGTGAAAATGGCTTGCATGGCCTGAATTTAGATTGGCGCCGCTTCGTCACCGATCAAACGATTTCGTTTTATAAAAATGAAATCATTCCGCTGAAAGAACTGACGCCTGATATCCCTATCACAACGAATTTTATGGCTGACACAGCGGATTTGATCCCGTACCAGGGCCTCGACTACAGCAAATTTGCAAAGCATGTCGATGTCATCAGCTGGGACGCTTATCCTGTCTGGCACAATGACTGGGAAAGCACAGCTGATTTGGCGATGAAGGTCGGTTTTATCAACGATCTGTACCGAAGCTTGAAGCAGCAGTCTTTCTTATTAATGGAGTGTACGCCAAGCGCGGTCAATTGGCATAACGTCAACAAGGCAAAGCGCCCGGGCATGAATCTGCTGTCGTCCATGCAAATGATTGCCCACGGTTCGGACAGCGTTCTCTATTTCCAATACCGCAAATCACGGGGGTCATCAGAAAAATTACACGGAGCGGTTGTGGATCATGACAATAGCCCGAAGAACCGCGTCTTTCAAGAAGTGGCCAAGGTAGGCGAGACATTGGAACGGCTGTCCGAAGTTGTCGGAACGAAGAGGCCGGCTCAAACCGCAATTTTATATGACTGGGAAAATCATTGGGCGCTCGAGGATGCTCAGGGGTTTGCGAAGGCGACAAAACGTTATCCGCAAACGCTTCAGCAGCATTACCGCACATTCTGGGAACACGATATCCCTGTCGACGTCATTACGAAAGAACAAGACTTTTCACCATATAAACTGCTGATCGTCCCGATGCTGTATTTAATCAGCGAGGACACCATTTCCCGTTTGAAAGCGTTTACAGCTGACGGCGGCATCTTAGTCATGACGTATATCAGCGGGATTGTGAATGAGCATGACTTAACATACACAGGCGGATGGCATCCGGACCTTCAAGCTATATTTGGAGTTGAGCCTCTTGAAACGGACACCCTGTATCCGAAGGATCGAAACGCTGTCAGCTACCGCAGCCAAATATATGAAATGAAGGATTATGCAACCGTGATTGATGTAAAGACAGCTTCAGTGGAAGCGGTGTATCAAGAAGATTTTTATGCGCGCACGCCAGCGGTCACAAGCCATGAGTACCAGCAGGGCAAGGCGTATTTTATCGGCGCGCGTATGGAGGATCAATTTCAGCGTGATTTCTATGAGGGTCTGATCACAGACCTGTCTCTTTCTCCAGTTTTTCCGGTTCGGCACGGAAAAGGCGTCTCCGTACAAGCGAGGCAGGATCAGGACAATGATTATATTTTTGTCATGAATTTCACGGAAGAAAAACAGCTGGTCACGTTTGACCAGAGTGTGAAGGACATGATGACAGGAGACATATTGTCAGGCGACCTGACGATGGAAAAGTATGAAGTGAGAATTATCGTAAACACACATTAGGCTGATGCTCCGCTCGATATGGGCGGATTCTTTTTTCTATAGAATGAAACCGCTTACTAAGTCTTTGGGGGATGAAATCATGAAAAGCAAAGTGAAAATGTTCTTTGCGGCTGCCATCGTGTGGATTGCATGTAGTTCAACAGGATATGCCGCTGCCATTGAGAAGGAGAAGCACGTGTCAGAGCTTCGGGCAGAGGATCTTTTTGTTAAAAAAGTAGAGGGGATGAACAAGGATTTTATCAAAGGGGCAGATGTATCCAGCGTTATTGCTTTGGAAAACAGCGGTGTCATCTTTTATAATACAAGCGGAAAACGCCAGGACATCTTTACAACCTTAAAACAGGCTGGCGTCAACTATGTTCGCGTCCGCATCTGGAATCACCCGTATGATTCAAATGGCAATGGGTATGGCGGGGGAAACAATGATGTTCAAAAAGCCATCGAAATCGGAAAAAGAGCGACAGCGAACGGAATGAAGGTGCTGGCCGACTTTCACTACTCTGATTTCTGGGCCGATCCAGCGAAACAAAAGGTGCCCAAAGCCTGGGTGAATCTCAGCTTTGAAGCAAAAAAAGCAAAGCTCTATGAGTATACGAAACAAAGCCTGCAAAAGATGATCAAGGAAGGCGTTGACATCGGCATGGTCCAGGTCGGAAATGAAACAACAGGAGGATTTGCCGGTGAGACTGATTGGACGAAGATGTGCCAATTATTTAATGAAGGAAGCCGAGCGGTCAGGGAGACAAATTCAAATATTTTGGTCGCCCTGCATTTTACCAATCCTGAAACGGCTGGAAGGTATTCATTTATTGCGGAAACACTCAGCAAAAACAAAGTGGATTATGATGTGTTTGCGAGCTCCTATTATCCTTTCTGGCATGGCACATTACAAAATTTGACCTCCGTGCTGAAGGCTGTTGCCAATACGTACGGTAAAAAAGTCATGGTGGCGGAGACATCGTACACCTATACCGCTGAGGATGGAGATGGGCATGGAAATACAGCACCAAAAAGCGGGCAGACGCTGCCATATCCAATTTCTGTTCAAGGCCAGGCAACTGCAGTAAGAGATGTAATGGAGGCAGTGGCGAATACGGGCAAAGCAGGACTTGGTGTTTTCTACTGGGAGCCGGCGTGGATTCCAGTCGGACCGAAGACACAGATAGAGAAAAACAAAGTGTTATGGGAAACATACGGGTCAGGGTGGGCGTCCAGCTATGCTGCTGAATACGACCCTGAAGACGCCGGGAAGTGGTATGGGGGAAGTGCTGTAGATAATCAAGCTTTATTTGATTTTCATGGACACCCGCTGCCTTCCTTGCAGGTGTTTCAATATGCGGAGTCAGGACATATTCCAAAGAAACGCTGAAACAAAAAAATCCATGAGATGTAACAAATCATTGTTATGTCTCATGGATCATTTTATTTTACATCAACTAATATAAAACATTCGTCATCACTCTTATGATGAGCTTCCTTTTGATGCTGCAGTGATGTAAGGATTTTCTCCTTCAGGTCAGCGATCGGCGAAGCAGCCGGAAAGTAATATAAAGTTCAATAGATCTATCATAACACTCGGATGGTTTGAAGAGTGTATCTTTCTATGAATGTCACAGCAGTTTAAAAGAAAGAGGACATGGGAGATAGAAAAGATGGATGAATTGGAAGATGCAGGAGGAGGATTGCCTAGACACCGGGGTGAGAAAAAAATGACATTTGTCACTCCATCATCATGACACCCCATACTAACATCGTCTTCTCCGTCATTTTACAATCAATGTAAACGATCAGGAGGTGCTCATGTGATGAAAGAAGCAGTAACAGTAAGCAACGTGACAAAACATTTCCAGCGAAAAACCGCTGTAAACCACATCAGCTTCAGTATTGAAAAAGGAGAAATTGCAGCCATTCTCGGGCCAAATGGGGCAGGGAAGACGACCGTCGTCTCGATGATATTAGGATTGCTGAAACCGAGTGAGGGAGAAATCAAACTATTTAACCGGGTTCCCGATGATCAACAGGTTCGTGAAAAAATAGGTGTAATGCTTCAGGAAGTAAGTGTCATGCCGGGCCTTAAGGTGGATGAAATCCTTGAACTCTTCCGGAGCTATTATCCGAATCCATTGTCCATGAAAGAACTCGTTTCGTTAACAGCACTCACCAAAGAAGATTTGAAAACAAGAGCAGAAAAATTATCCGGCGGACAAAAACGCCGTTTGAGCTTTGCTTTGGCTCTTGCCGGGAACCCGGAGCTGCTTATACTTGATGAACCGACAGTCGGCATGGACACTTCATCAAGACACCGATTCTGGCAGACCATTCACGGACTGTCGGACCAAGGAAAAACGATTATTTTTTCAACTCATTATTTACAGGAAGCAGATGATGCCGCACAGCGAATCCTATTTTTTACTGAAGGACAGCTTGTTGCAGACGGCTCACCAATGCAAATCCGCTCAAGAATTCAAAAACAGTCTGTTTCCTTTACGCTTCATTCAAGTGAATCATTGGAAAGGCTGTCTTGTCACCCGGAAGTCGAGAGAGTGATCCACGAGCATGAGAGAACCATCATCCAGACATCAAATACAGACAAAGTGTTGGCGCTGATCTTTCAAGAAAACATACATGCACGGGATATTCGAATTGAGCAAGCAACGCTCGATGAGGCATTTCGCCAGCTGGCTGACGGCAACAGGGAGGCGATGTGAGTGAACGTGCTGCAAAAGCAAAGCATCGCTGAAATGAAAAGGGTGCTTAGGAACAAGTACTTTGTGCTTTGGTCTCTGATCATGCCGATTGCCTTTTATTATTTCTTTACAAATGTAGTGAATACCAACGTCCCTGATCAACGTGCATGGGAAGCCCATTACCTGATGTCGATGACAGTCTTCAGCGTGATGGGTTCCTCTATCATGACGCTTGGCATCCGAATGGTACAAGAACGGTCACAAGGCTGGGCCGCCTTTATCCGCCTTACGCCTCTTCCGGATCATATCTATTTATCAGCTCAGATGATCGGCCAAAGTGTCATTCACGTTTTATCAATTACCGTCATATTTCTGTTCGGCGCAATCATCAATGATATTGCCTTGTCACCGTTTGAATGGATGATGAGCGGACTGTGGATTTTGTTTGGCGCATTGCCTTTTTTAGCATTAGGCACACTAATCGGCCTCATGAGAAAAGTAGAAACAGCGGCCGGAATCAGTAATGTGCTTTATATGCTGCTGGCTTTAGGCGGAGGGATGTGGATGCCGTTTGAGGTCATGCCTGACATGATGCAGAGCATTGGCCAGTGGCTTCCGTCTTATCATTTCGGGAGCGGAGCGTGGGAACTTGTCCGGGGTGGGAGTCCGACTTGGAAAAATATTCTGATATTAATCGCTTATATGATGCTCTTCATGCTACTATCTAAATATATAAGAAGAAAACAAGAAGCGGTGTAATACATGAAAAAGGCAATATCTATTTTCCCGAAGGAATTCGGGTTTTTCCCTTATATCTTTCTGGTGTATACGATTATGCCGTTCCTCTCTTTATTAAAAGAATCAGGGGTCAAACAGGGGATCGGATATGGTATGCTGCTCCTTTTTGTAGCGGCATATCGCCAGTTATTCTGCAGCGTGGGCAAAGCTTCGTTTACATATTGGCTTATCGTGCAAATGGCGGTTATTTTGATGTATAGTGTGTTTTACAATATCACCTATATATACTTAGGTTTTTTTCCGGCAAACTTTGTTGGTTATTACAAAGAGAAAACGAATTTTAACCGTGCGTTCTGCGCTTTAATCTTTATACTGCTTTTTCCATGCCTATACCAATTTATCGCGAATTCGGTCTCGCTTCGGGAGCTTTTTTCTGTTCTCCCGTTTCTCGTCATTATGCTCATTTCTCCATTCGGCATTCGTTCTATGTTTCGGAGGATTGAGCTTGAAAATAAGCTTGCACAAGCCAACGAACAGATAAAAGAACTCTCTAAAAGAGAGGAGCGTGTTCGAATCGCCCGTGATCTTCACGATACCCTTGGCCACACCCTGTCGCTGCTTACATTAAAAAGCCAGCTCATTCAGCGGCTGGCTGCATCTGATCCAGAACGGACCAAGCTTGAGGCAAAAGAAATGGAAACCAGCTCACGCTCCGCACTCAAGCAAGTTCGAGAGCTGGTTTCTGATATGAGGACGGTCACGATAACAGAGGAGCTCGTAAACATTCAGCACATATTAAGAGCGGGGAACATTACCTTTCAATACGAAGGAGCCGACGACTTTTCAGCGATATCTCCCGTCACTCAAAATATTATCAGTATGTGTATGCGGGAAGCCGTGACTAACATTATCAAGCACAGCAAAGCAACCCACTGTGCCATCACCATTTCTCAATTTGCTGACAAAATGAGGATCGTAATACGGGATGACGGAAAGGGAGCGCCGAAGGAGAAAATGTTTGGGAATGGCCTGTGGGGAATGGAAGAACGGCTCATGCTCATTGAAGGGGGATTAACGGTTTCAGATCATAACGGAACGGTTGTGGCACTGACGATTCCGCTTATTAAAAAAGCAGAATGATTGGAGGACGAAAAGAATGATTCGTCTGTTTATTGCTGAGGACCAGCGCATGCTTTTAGGCGCTTTGGGATCTTTGCTTGATTTAGAAGAGGATATGACAGTCATCGGACAAGCATTAAACGGGGAAGAGGCGCTACATGCTATTTTGAAGCTGGAGCCGGATGTATGCATTATGGACATTGAAATGCCGGTTCGAAGCGGGCTGGATGTGGCAGAGGAATTAATGAAAAAAGGCTGCGTCAGCAAGGTCATTATTTTAACCACCTTTGCTCGCCCCGGATATTTTGAACGCGCCGTAAAGGCCGGTGCACATGGCTATCTGCTGAAAGACGGCGAAATTGACGATCTGGCCGATGCCATTCGAAAATGTGTAAAGGGAAAACGTGTCTTCAGCCCTGAGTTGACGTTTAATATGATGCGAGACGAAAATCCGCTAACCGTTAGAGAGCAAGAAATTCTGAGGCTTGCGGCTTTAGGCAAGACAACAAAAGACATTACGCTGGAGCTCTATTTATCTCAAGGCACAGTTCGAAACTATATCTCAGAAATCATCCAAAAGCTTAATGCGAAAAATCGGACAGAAGCCGCCAGCATCGCTGAGGAAAAAGGCTGGATCTAACCATATACTGCACTCCTGGGAGATCGGGAGTGTTTTTATATGCCACAAATGAAAATATCCCTAGAAAACCCTTCCCTTCCATTGTCAGAATAGTGTACGATATTCATATAGTTATTTTAACTCAGGTCATCAGATGACCTGATCATATATTGGGGATGAGAGAGGGGTTCATCATGAAAGTCTCACTTTTTGTCACTTGTCTTGTTGATATGTTTCAAACAAATGTCGGAAAAGCAACGGTTGAGCTGCTGGAGCGGCTTGGGTGTGAGGTTGATTTTCCGGAAGGGCAGATTTGCTGCGGGCAGCCGGCTTACAACAGCGGCTATGTAAATGACGCCAAAAAAGCAATGAAACGGATGATCGAAACGTTTCAGGATTCCGAATATGTTGTCAGTCCTTCCGGTTCCTGCACAACGATGTTCCGGGAGTATCCGCACCTGTTTCAGGATGATCCGAAATGGGCCGATAAAGCGCAAAAGCTGGCGGATAAAACGTATGAATTGACAGATTTTATTGTGAACGTACTTGGAGTAGAGGATGTCGGCGCGACCCTTCATACAAAAGCGACCTTACATACGTCGTGCCATATGACAAGGCTGCTGGGTGTTCGGGAGGAGCCGATGAAGCTGTTGAGCCATGTGAAGGGCCTGCAGTTTACAGAGCTTCCGGGCAAACATAACTGCTGCGGATTCGGAGGAACGTTCTCCGTCAAGATGGCGCAGATTTCTGAGCAGATGGTCGATGAAAAAGTCGAATGTGTGGAGGAAACGGGAGCAGAGGTGCTGATCGGTGCTGACTGCGGCTGTTTGATGAATATCGGGGGACGGCTTGGCCGAAAAGATAAGAATGTCAAAGTGATGCACATCGCCGAAGTGCTCAACAGCAGATAAAACTGGATTCAGAGGGGGAAAGGATCATGGCGATGAAAATTGGTACTGACGCTTTTAAAGAGCGGGTATCACAGGGGATTGATAATGAATTTATGAGAGGCGCTGTTTCGGGTGCACAGGAGCGTCTGCGGACGCGGCGCCTAGAGGCAGCAGAAGAACTGGGAAACTGGGAGGAGTGGCGCTCATTATCAGAGGAAATCAGGCAGCATGTCCTTGAAAACCTTGATTTCTATCTCGGACAGCTTGCCGAAAATGTGGCGAAAAGAGGCGGACATGTCTATTTCGCGGAAACAGCGGAAGAGGCGTCTTCCTATATTCGGGATGTCATTCAAAAGAAGAACGGGAAGAAAATTGTGAAATCTAAATCAATGGTCACAGAGGAAATCAATCTGAATGAGGTGCTGGAGAAGGAAGGCTGTGAAGTCGTAGAAACCGATCTCGGGGAGTATATTTTGCAGATTGATGATCACGATCCGCCGTCACATATCGTAGCGCCCGCCCTTCATAAAAATAAAGAGCAGATACGCGATGTGTTTAAAGAAAGACTGGACTATCAACATACAGAAAAACCGGAAGAGCTGGTGATGCATGCGCGCGCCATTCTCCGGAAAAAGTTTCTGGAAGCGGATATCGGCATTACCGGTTGTAACTTCGCCATCGCTGACACGGGTTCCGTCAGCCTTGTGACCAATGAAGGAAATGGACGGCTTGTGAGCACCTTGCCGAAAACACAAATTACCGTCATGGGAATGGAGCGGATTGTCCCGTCATTTTCTGAATTTGAAGTGCTAGTCAGCATGCTGACAAGAAGTGCTGTCGGACAGCGGCTGACAAGCTATATTACAGCTTTGACGGGTCCGAAGCTGGAAGGTGAAGTGGACGGTCCGGAAGAATTCCATCTTGTCATCGTTGACAATGGACGATCCAATATCCTTGGAACGGAATTCCAGTCTGTGCTGCAATGTATCCGCTGTGCCGCCTGTATCAATGTCTGTCCTGTGTACCGCCATGTCGGCGGACATTCATACGGCTCAATCTACTCGGGGCCGATCGGAGCGGTTTTATCGCCGTTGCTCGGCGGTTATGACGATTATAAGGAGCTGCCGTACGCATCTTCACTGTGCGCTGCTTGTTCAGAAGCCTGCCCGGTCAAAATCCCGCTTCATGAGCTGCTACTCAAGCATCGTCAGAATATCGTCGAAAAAGAAGGCAGGGCGCCGATCAGTGAAAAGCTTGCAATGAAAGCATTCGGACTTGGCGCATCCTCCTTATCGCTTTACAAAATGGGCTCAAAATGGGCGCCGGCCGCCATGACGCCTTTTACAGAGGACGAAAAAATTTCGAAGGGGCCCGGCCCGCTTAAAAATTGGACCCAGATCCGCGACTTCCCGGCACCGCATAAATCGAGATTCAGAGACTGGTTTGCGGACAGAGAAACAAGTGAACGCACGAAGGAGGAGCAGTGATGACGAAGGGAACCATTCAGAATCAAGAGAGCTTTTTAAACCGAATCGTATCCAGCCTGGGCCGTGAACGAAGAACAGGAGGCGTGGCAGTCCCTGAATGGGCGCATCAGCCGCAATATAAAACACTTGAAGGTTATTCAGCGGATGACTTAGTCACAGTGCTCAAAAACCATTGTGTCAAAATCCATACAGAGCTGATTGAAACGGATTCAACCGGCCTTTACGATGCCCTGCGCGAGCAAGTCAGCCGCTTTTCCGGAGGCCCTGTCATCATTCCGAAGGATCCCCGCTTTGAAGAATACGGACTGAAAAGCCTGCTCACCAAGGAATGGCCGAGTGAAGGAACGCCGGTCTGGGAGTGGGATGCTGACAAAGGCGAGGAAAATATCAAAAAAGCGGAGCAAGCCAATGTAGGGATTACATTCAGCGAAATTACATTGGCTGAGTCGGGGACGGTTGTCCTCTTCTCCTCAAAAGACATCGGCCGATCTGTCAGCCTTCTGCCGACGACTTATATTGCGATCGTGCCGAAATCAAGCATTGTACCGAGAATGACACAAGCCAGTGATATCATCCGCCAAAACATTGCGAACGGTGACACTGTTCCTTCATGTATCAACTACATTACCGGACCGAGCAACTCAGCAGACATTGAAATGGATTTAGTTGTGGGAGTGCACGGACCTGTAAAGGCAGCATATATTCTCGTCTCTGACCGCTGAACTCAGGAAGCCCGGCAGGCATATGCCGGGCTTTTTGCTTGAAAAAACTTCAACTTCCAATTTTTTGGCCGATGAGAAGAGTATGACTTGATACAGGAGGAAATGCGATGAAAAAATGGCTGATCATAGCGGTTTCACTGGCGATTGCGATTGTTCTGTTTATGTATACAAAAGGAGAAGCGAAGGCAGCCGGAATGACACTAGGCTACACGACTGGGGATACGGCTTCATACAATTCTCTTACGAAATATCATACATACATGAATGCCATCGCAACCGATACATTTGCGTTTGAAAAAAACGGACGAATCATTGGCGATGCCCCAAGCAAGCAGCTGACATATGCGAAAAAGAAAAAAATCAAGACATGGGCTGTCATTTCAAACTATAATGATGCCATTTATGATTTTGACGGAGATTTAGCGAGTCGAGTCATGAGTAATAAAACAGCGAAAAAACGATTCACAGATCAGTTAATTACACTGGCCAAAAAGCACTCATATTACGGAATTAATATCGATTTTGAAGCAGTAAATCCAGAAGACCGCGCTGCGTACTCGACCTTCATTCAATATGTCTCACAGGCTTTGAATAAGAAACATATTAAAACAATGGTATCCGTTCCGGCCAAAAGCGTCGATGATAAAAATGATGACTGGAGCTGGCCGTATGATTATGCGAAAATCGGCAAATATGCCGACTTCGTACAAGTCATGACCTACGACGAACATGGCATTTGGGGTGAGCCAGGGTCAGTGGCAAGCACAAACTGGATCAAAAGCTCTCTGCAGTTTTCAGTCAAAAAGATCAAAGCCAATAAAGTCATCATGGGAATCCCTGCGTACGGCTATGACTGGGATGTAAAAGACGGAAGTAACAGCACAATAAGGGAATGGAATGAGCTCAAATCCCTCATCAAAAAACAAAAAGCAAAGCCGGCATTCAACAAAAAATCAGGATCGATGACGTTTTCTTATGTTGACAAAAAGAAGCATAAACATGTCGTGTGGTATGAAAACGAAAAAACCGTTCAAACGAAAAGCCATCTGGCAAAGCAATATAAAATAGCAGGTGTTTCAGTTTACGCATTAGGAAACGAGTCAGAATCCTTTTGGAAAGCCATTCGAAAAGGGACAAAATAACAGTTTCTTTTTTCTCTGAAGTTATTGACAGTTAAAAGAGAAGCACGTATATTATGTTAATATATTCAGATCATAAAATTTGAGTTTTTCAGAAAACTAAAACACATAGATTGGGAGCAGTAAAAGAAAGTGATCAGAACAGAGAGCTGCGGGGTGGTGCGACGCAGCCTGATTCTTCTTTGAACTCGCCCGGGAGTGGTAAGACGGAACGGAATAGATTGAATATTCCCTATGTTTTAACGGCTAACCTTCGTTACAGGTCAAAAGCAGGATTCTTCATGAAGAATCAACAAGAGTGGTACCGCGGTCAGCCGAAGGCTCGTCGTCTCTTTATCTATTAGATTAGGTAGGAGATGGCGGGCTTTTTTGTTTTTAAAACGAGAAGGAGAGGTAGAAGAGGATGAAAAACGACAATCAAACGTTAAAACGCACGATGACGTCCCGCCATATTATGATGATGGCGCTGGGCGGAGCAATCGGCGCAGGTTTATTTAAGGGGAGCAGCTCAGCGATCGATGTGGCAGGGCCATCTGTCATTATCGCATATCTGCTCGGCGGGATTATTTTGCTGTTTATTATGCAGGGGCTGGCGGAAATGGCTGTTCGAAACCGTAACGCCAGAACCTTCCGTGATCTTGTCCAGCAGGTATTGGGAAATTACGCCGCTTACTTTTTGGACTGGATCTACTGGAAAATGTGGGTGCTTAACATTGCGGCTGAAGCTGTTGTAGCTGCGATTTTCATTCAATATTGGCTGCCGGGCTGCCCGATCTGGGTGTTGGCATTAGGAATTTCTCTTATCGTCACGATTGTAAACTTGCTTTCTGTTAAAATCTTCGCCGAAACCGAATATTGGCTGGCAATGATCAAGATTACCGTTATTATTATCTTTATTATTCTGGGATTGCTGCTCTTATTTGTATCATTCGGTGATCATACAGCATCCGGATTTTCAAATCTGACAGACCACGGCGGATTTTTCCCGCACGGCGGCACAGGGCTGATCACGGCGATGCTTGTCGTCATCTACTCTTACGGCGGTACAGAAATTATCGGTGTAACGCTTGCAGAGACAAAAAATCCGGAAAAGGTTGTCCCGAAAGCTGTCCGCAGCACACTGACACGGATTGTCGCGTTTTACCTGCTGCCGTTTTTCATCATCGTCAGCCTGATTCCATGGAACCAAGTCAATTCCGTTCCGGAAAGTCCTTTCGTGATGGTCTTTAAAATGGTAGGCATTCCGGGCGCGGATCATATCATGAATGCAGTCATCCTGCTGGCGATCATTTCTTCTATGAATTCAGGTTTATACGGATCATCACGCATTTTGTATACACAGGCAAGTGACGGAAGGCTTCCAAAGGTCTTCTCGAAGCTTTCATCGAAAAACGTACCGATGTTTGCGATTCTGATGTGCACTTCTTCTCTCTATATTGGCGTATTGATTTCTCTGTTCGCAGGAAGCCAAACATTTAATTATTTAATGGGATCATTGGGATATACCGTTTTATTCATTTGGCTGATCATCGGATTCGCTCATTTAAAATCGAGAAAACAGCAAACGGAAACACCGGCCTATTATGTAAAATGGTTCCCGTACACGACATGGTTTGCGATTGTGGCATTACTCGCCATTCTGATCGGGGTCATTATGACAACATCAATTGTCATTACCGGCATTACTGCGGCGATCTACCTTTTGATTACAGTTGCATATTTGGTCAAAGGACGCAAGCATCAGTAAATAAGAAACCCTCTTGCCGCATCCGGTAAGAGGGTTTTTATTATTGTGCAGCTTTCTCGTTTATACCAATCGCCGCAGCTTTCTGCGCTTTTGATTTTGTATTCACGAGACAGATGCTCGTGACAATCAGCAGCAGCCCTGCCAAGAGGCTAAGGGTGAGCGGTTCATGCAGGAAAATGGAGCTGGCCACGATTGATATGAGCGGAATCAAAAAAGTATAAGATGCGACCTTGCTTGCTTCTCCTGAACCGACAAGCGTAAAAAAGACAAGCCAGCCGAGCGCGATAACGAATACGGAGATGAACAGCAGGCTCGTGATAAACGGAGCTGTCCATTGGATCGCCGAAAAGCTTTCTGTCCAAAAGCCGGATATAAGCAGAAACACGCTTCCGATCGTCAGCTGCAGAGCGACCATCCAGATGGAATCGACGCGGCTGCCTGTTTTTTTCATATATACCGTCCCGAGCGCCCAGCTGACTGCGGAGCCGAGAGCCAGCAGAACCCCAATGACAGAAATATGCCCGCCAAAGCCCGCAGCACTAATGACGGCTACTCCCGCAAAACCGAGGATGAGGCCGATCACTTTCATTACAAACATGGATTCGCCGAGCCACAGCCAAGAAAATACACCCATCAGAACAGGCTGGAAGAAGACGATTGCAGAAAACAGGCCGGCCGGAAGATAATTCAGCCCGATCGTTTGCAGGCCGTAGAATAACGTAATATTTAAAAGAGCAGAAACAAGATAAATCGGCCACGTTTCTTTTAAGCGTAATTTATGAATACGCGGCAGTGCGACAATGACTAATAAAAGCCCGCCGATCAGCGTTCGGATGCCCGCGAACAATAATGGCGGAGAATAGGCGAGCGCGGCTTTGGACAGCGGCCAATTGACGCCCCACATGATGACGAGAAATGCGAGCAGGAGAGCTGTCCGCGTTTTTGAGAGCTGCTTCATTGTTCATTCACTCCTTGTAGAACTTTTCCATCATATGATACGGTAGAACATAAGATAAATAAAATGAATCTTTTTTATAAGGAGCATAAGTAAATTGTTATGACCATTACACAATTAAAGGTTTTTGTGAAAATAGCTGAAACGGGAAGCTTTACAAAAGCGGGTCAGGCGCTGAACATGACACAGCCGGCTGTCAGCCATGCGATTTCTGCGATCGAAGCTGAGCTTGATGTAAAGCTGATCATTCGTGACCGCCGCAATGGCCTGATGCTGACGGATACGGGAAAACAGATCTTAGTACACATTAGAGAAGTCTTAAAAGGCATTGAAAAAGTTGAGCAGGTAGCAGCAGCAGAAAAAGGGCTTGAACTGGGAACGATCCATATCGGCACATTCTCAACTGCCTCGGCTTATTTTATGCCGAAGCTGATCAGTGCATTTAAACAAAAATATCCGAAACTTGAGCTCGTGCTGCACGAGGGAACTGTAAATGAAGTCAAGGAGTGGCTTCATACGCGGATGATAGATGTCGGGATTCTTCTGTATCCAACAGAGGAGATGGAGTACATTCATTTGAAAAAAGACAAAATGGCTGTCGTGCTCAGGGACGATCACCCGCTTGCCAGTCATTCGGCCATTACGCTGAAAGATCTTGACCATGAACCGATGATCGTCTGTGACGGAGGCTATGAATCACCATTTGTCGATATGTTCAGGCAGGCGGGCGCTACGCTGCACCCAGCTTTCACGGTCTATAACATCAACACCTCGATCAGTATGATCAGAGAAGGACTGGGCCTGGCCATTTTATCAGAAATGTCCATGTCGGGGATGCCGCTGCCGGAGCATGTGGTGACCCGGGAATTGGACCCGCAGGTATACCGTGATGTGCAGCTTGCTGTTCCGTCGCTAAAGGAGGCTTCTCTGGCGGCTAAGCTCTTTATTGAGATGGCTAAGGAGTTGTTTGGAGCAGAATAATGTTCCAAACCGTTCGTTTTATATTGTTCGAATTTCATCGAATCAAATTCTTTTATTCCTGAATGCAGTTGTGTTATGGTGTGATAGAAGTTCTTTCAATCATGACCTGACAGCTTTGGGCTGTTTACTGATAACACATTTGCAAAGGAGAACAATATGTCTAACAACCAACGCAAAGATACCTTGCTTTCTGTCTTGAATTTATCTCCGGTTGTTCAGGGAGGAACGATTGCAGAATCATTCCGAAACAGTATGGACTTGGCGCGCCGGGCAGAGGAATGGGGCTATCACCGTTACTGGCTTGCTGAACATCATAATATAGAAGGTGTTGCAAGCTCTGCCACCGCAGTTTTGATTGGCCATATTGCCGGAGGCACGAAGAAAATCCGCGTCGGTTCCGGCGGCATTATGCTCCCGAACCACTCTTCATTAGTCATTGCTGAACAATTCGGCACACTGGAAACACTGTATCCCGGGCGGATTGATCTGGGGCTTGGACGTGCGCCGGGAACAGACCAGTTGACAGCCAGAGCACTCCGCAGAAACATCAACAGCGGGGAGGATTTTCCAGAACAATTAGAGGAACTGCGCAATTATTTTAAACCGTCAGGAAATGTGCGCAATCAAGTTCGCGCCATTCCCGGAGAGGGCATAGATGTGCCGATTTGGCTGCTGGGCTCAAGCGGCTTCAGCGCCCGTCTGGCAGGTGAATTAGGTCTTCCGTTTGCCTTTGCCGCTCATTTCTCACCGGCGAATACGGTTCCCGCTTTGGAGCTGTACCGCAATTCCTTCACGCCGTCAGACGTGCTCGACGAACCGTATGCGATGGTCGGTGTCACCATTATCGCGGCAGATACAAACGAGAAAGCGCAGCACCTTGCGACTTCGCATTATCAAAGGTTTCTTGATCTTGTCCGCGGTACGCCGAACCAGCTTAAACCGCCTGTTGAGGATATGGACCAAATCTGGAGCCCGTATGAAAAAGCGATGGTCAATGAGCAGCTGAGCTCCACGATTGTCGGAGGTCCGGAAGAAGTGAAGGCGAAGCTTGAAGATTTCGTCAAAACGACACAGGCTGACGAAATTATGGTTAACTCAGAAACCTTTGAACACGCAGACAGAATGCGTTCGTTTGAAATCATCGCTGACGTTTGGAAAAACAGATAACAGCTATAAAAAAAGCAATGTAGCGGGGAGACCCATACATTGCTTTTTTTATTCATTCAGTTTTCGTGCGGACTGGCGAATGATCAACTCAGGCTCAAATATGACATCCTCTTGCTTCGGCTTTTTATGCTCTAAGCAGTCAATGACATATTTGGCGGCTGCTTTTCCAAGCACTGATTTCGGATGTTTGACAGAGGTTAGTTTCACTTCTGAGATTTGGGCGAAATGTGAATCATCATACCCGACGATAGACATATCTTCCGGCACTTTAAGATCCATCTCCCTCAGCATATCAATCACCTTCAGCGCAATTTCATCGTTATAACAAAGAATGGCTGTCGGCATGTGCTTGCTGTTTTTCTCCAGTGTGGCTTTTACTTTCTCCAGAAGTTTTGATTCTTTTTCTTCCGTTGTAAATGTCACGATCATATCCGGAGAAGGAAACAACTCACGCTCCCGGTGCGCCTGTATAAATCCGTTCATCCGTTTCACGCCTTGTGTGTCATCAGCTTTAAAAATACCCATCATATGCGTGTGGCCGAGAGAAAGCAAATGCTCCGCCGCCATCATCCCGCCTTTCACATCATCCAAGGTAAAACTTGGCGCGGCAAGCTCGGCATATGACGCGTTAATCATCGCAAAAGGAATGCCGTTTTTCTCCAAGTTCAGATAATAGCCGATGTTTGGGGTTTGAAGGGCGCTTTTTGTCGGTTCTACGATGAGTCCGTCAATATGCTGGGACAGCAGGTTTTCTAAGCCTCTTCTTTCGTTGTCCGGGTTGTTGTTCGTGCTTGTCAAAAGCATAGAATACCCCTGCTCGCTTAAATAGGACTCGATTCCTCTGATGATGCTCGGGAAAATATAGTCTGATATGTAGGTTGTCAAAACACCGATCGTTTTATTGGAATGCAGCGCTGACTTAGCAGAGCGTGAAGCGACAAAGGTGCCTCCGCCTTGCACGCTGTACAGCAGACCTTGTGATACGAGGTCTCCGATCGCTTTGCGGATGGTATGCCGGCTGACGCCGAATTGCTGCATTAATTCGTTTTCGGTAGGGATTTTTTGATCGGGCAGTATTTTGCCTTGATTAATCCAAGAACTGATTTCTTCTTTTACTTGCGCGTATTTTGGTAACATATCCATTCCTCCAAAATGTATACGGACAAATTCCAGTATATCACAGCGTTCTTTGTAAGAAAACATTGACAGAAAATGCAAACAAGATTATTCTATATTTGTACGTACTAATTAAATGTAATTTTCGTTAAATTTTAATATAAGTACGTACAATTAAAAAGTATAATGTAAACGCTTTACTCAACATTCGGGAGGGCAGGGAAATGAAGAATACTCCAACTCAATTAGAACCAAATGTTCCTGTAACACGAAGCCATTCAATGGGATTTGTCATTTTGATCTCATGTGCGGCGGGGCTTGGCGGCTTATTGTATGGCTATGACACGGCAGTGATTTCTGGCGCCATCGGTTTTCTGAAAGATTTATACAGCCTGAGTCCGTTTATGGAGGGACTTGTCATTTCAAGCATTATGATTGGAGGAGTTGTGGGCGTCGGGATATCCGGATTTTTAAGTGACAGATTCGGCCGGAGAAAAATTTTAATGACAGCCGCTTTGTTATTTGCGATATCAGCAATCGTTTCAGCGCTTTCTCAAGACGTGTCCACCTTAATCATTGCAAGGATTATCGGGGGGCTGGGAATCGGGATGGGCTCATCGCTCTCTGTTACGTATATTACAGAAGCGGCACCGCCCGCCATACGCGGAAGTTTATCTTCCTTATATCAGCTCTTTACGATACTGGGGATTTCCGCAACATACTTTATTAATCTAGCTGTGCAGCGGTCCGGAACATACGAATGGGGTGTGCACACCGGCTGGAGATGGATGCTTGCTTATGGAATGGTGCCGTCCGTCATTTTTTTCCTTGTCCTGCTCGTCGTCCCGGAAAGTCCGAGATGGCTGGCGAAAGCGGGCAAAACAAATGAAGCTTTAAAGATACTGACACGTATTAATGGAGAAACTGTTGCAAAAGAAGAATTAAAGAACATTGAGAACTCTTTAAAAATAGAACAAATGGGGTCGCTCTCCCAGCTGTTTAAGCCGGGGCTCAGAAAGGCGCTTGTCATTGGAATCCTGCTGGCGCTGTTTAACCAAGTCATCGGCATGAACGCGATTACTTACTACGGGCCGGAAATCTTTAAAATGATGGGATTCGGGCAAAACGCCGGATTTGTGACGACTTGTATCGTCGGGGTTGTAGAAGTTATTTTTACCGTTATTGCGGTGTTGCTGATTGATAAAGTCGGACGAAAAAAACTGATGTCCATCGGTTCTGCTTTTATGGCTATTTTTATGATTTTAATCGGGACGTCGTTTTATTTTGAGTTAACAAGCGGGATCATGATGATCGTCCTTATATTAGGTTTTGTCGCTGCTTTCTGTGTCTCGGTCGGACCGATCACATGGATTATGATTTCTGAAATCTTCCCGAACCATCTGCGTGCGCGGGCCGCGGGCATTGCGACCATCTTTTTATGGGGAGCAAACTGGGCGATCGGACAGTTTGTGCCAATGATGATTGATTCTTTCGGGCTCGCCTATACATTTTGGATCTTTGCGGTGATTAACATCCTTTGTTTCCTGTTTGTCGTTACGATCTGTCCGGAAACGAAGAACAAATCGCTAGAAGAAATTGAAAAGCTTTGGATAAAATGAAAACGCTTTAATGAAACAGCCCTTTCTACGGGAAGGGCTGTTTATATTGGGATGCACCATTTGGCGCTTTCTGTATAAGATAAAGATATATAGGATAAAATATTGCTGGATAAAACGACGCGGCATGAAAACTCTGCGAATATTGTCGATGAATTGGCTCTTAACAGTTGAATAAACAATTCCACCCTGTTAAAATAATTAAAGAAAGCAGAAATGATTTTTTTTGGCTATGACGGGACGTTTTTTGTCATAGCGGGACATATAATGTCCAGCAAAAAAGGAAGGAACGTTTGAGTCATGAACCAGTTAATACAAGCTCAAAAAAAATTATTGCCTGATCTTCTGCTCGTTATGCAAAAGAGGTTTGAAATCTTGCAGTATATCAGGCTGACAGAACCCATCGGGCGAAGAAGCCTGTCTGCCAGTCTCGGAATCAGCGAGCGTGTGCTGAGGGGCGAGGTTCAGTTTTTAAAGGAACAGAACCTGGTCGATATTAAGACAAACGGCATGACATTGACAGAAGAGGGCTATGAACTGCTTTCTGTTTTGGAAGATACGATGAAAGATGTTTTAGGTTTGACTCTTTTGGAAAAGACATTAAAAGAACGTTTAAATCTAAAGGATGCCATTATCGTATCCGGAGACAGCGATCAATCCCCATGGGTCAAAAAAGAAATGGGAAGAGCGGCTGTCGCATGTATGAAAAAAAGATTTTCAGGCAAAAATATCGTCGCTGTAACTGGCGGTACGACAATTGAAGCTGTCGCCGAAATGATGACGCCGGATTCTAAAAACCGCGAGCTTTTGTTTGTGCCTGCAAGAGGCGGTTTAGGCGAAGACGTGAAAAACCAGGCGAACACCATATGCGCGCATATGGCGGAGAAGGCTTCAGGCACTTACCGGCTTTTGTTTGTTCCGGGACAGCTGTCACAAGGCGCCTATTCATCTATTATTGAAGAGCCTTCTGTCAAAGAGGTGCTGAACACCATTAAATCAGCGAGTATGCTGGTTCACGGAATCGGCGAAGCTAAAACTATGGCTCAGCGCAGAAACACGCCTTTAGAAGACTTAAAGAAAATAGATGATAACGACGCGGTGACGGAAGCGTTCGGCTACTATTTTAACGCGGACGGCGAAGTGGTTCACAAAGTGCATTCTGTCGGAATGCAGCTGGATGACATAGATGCCATTCCCGATATTATTGCGGTAGCGGGCGGATCATCAAAAGCCGAGGCGATCGAGGCTTACTTTAAAAAGCCACGCAACACGGTTCTCGTCACAGACGAAGGAGCCGCAAAGAAGTTATTAAGGGATGAATAATCCCTCAATATAAATATCTCTCACTTATTTAAAGGAGGAAACAATCATGGCAGTAAAAGTCGGTATTAACGGTTTTGGTCGTATTGGACGTAACGTATTCCGCGCAGCATTAAACAATCCTGAAGTTGAGGTAGTAGCGGTTAACGATTTAACAGATGCTAACATGCTGGCTCACCTTTTACAATATGATTCTGTACACGGAAAATTAGACGCTGAAGTTTCAGTTGACGGTAACAACCTTGTTGTTAACGGCAAAACAATTGAAGTTTCTGCAGAACGCGATCCTGCTAAACTTAGCTGGGGCAAACAAGGCGTTGAAATCGTAGTTGAATCTACTGGTTTCTTCACAAAACGCGCAGACGCTGCGAAACACTTAGAAGCTGGCGCGAAAAAAGTAATCATCTCTGCTCCTGCTAACGAAGAAGATATCACAATCGTTATGGGTGTTAACGAAGATAAATACGATGCGGCTAACCACGATGTTATCTCTAACGCATCTTGCACAACAAACTGCCTTGCGCCGTTTGCAAAAGTACTTAACGATAAATTCGGCATCAAACGCGGTATGATGACAACTGTTCACTCTTACACAAACGATCAGCAAATCCTTGATCTTCCGCACAAAGACTACCGTCGTGCGCGTGCAGCAGCTGAAAACATCATCCCAACATCAACTGGTGCTGCTAAAGCAGTTTCTCTAGTTCTTCCTGAACTAAAAGGCAAACTGAACGGTGGAGCAATGCGTGTTCCAACTCCAAACGTTTCTCTAGTTGACTTGGTTGCTGAACTGAACCAAGAAGTAACAGCTGAAGAAGTAAACGCAGCTCTTAAAGAAGCGGCTGAAGGCGACCTTAAAGGAATCCTTGGCTACAGCGAAGAGCCATTAGTTTCTGGCGACTACAACGGAAACAAAAACTCTTCTACAATCGATGCTCTTTCTACAATGGTTATGGAAGGCAGCATGGTAAAAGTAATCTCTTGGTACGATAACGAAAGCGGCTACTCTAACCGCGTTGTTGACCTTGCAGCTTACATCGCAAAAAAAGGTCTTTAATTTATAGCTGAAAAAGGACCTGACTTGGTTCTTTCGAATAGAAGCGCTATAATGAAAGCGGACAAGGGAAGGGGACGGACTCCCTTTCCCTTTTTCCATGAAGACCGGCTTTCAGAAAACGCTCTGTGATAGAGAAACGACCGCGTTTTAAGCAGCTTTGCCGGCGCTTTCGCCTAAGGCCGCTGCCCTGGCTTTTAGACGAACTGCCCTGTGCCGAAAAAGACTGCGATCTGCCCTAGCGGAGTTATCGCTTGAACAGACGGTTTCACGTTTTTCGTGCTGTATGCAAACCATTTTGAAGGAGGATCTCCTAGGCATGAATAAAAAAACTCTCAAAGACATCGACGTAAAAGGCAAAGTTGTATTCTGCCGCGTTGACTTTAACGTTCCAATGAAAGACGGGGAAGTAACAGACGATACACGTATCCGTGCTGCGCTTCCAACAATCAAACACCTTGCAGACCAAGGCGCAAAAGTCCTTCTTGCGAGCCACTTAGGCCGCCCGAAAGGCGAAGTGGTTGAGGAGCTTCGTTTAACTCCTGTCGCTGCACGTCTCGGCGAACTGCTTGGCAAAGAAGTGAAAAAAGCGGATGAAGCATACGGCGATGCTGTAAAAGCACAAATTTCTGAGATGAAGGACGGAGACGTTCTTGTATTGGAAAACGTACGTTTCTATCCTGGTGAAGAGAAAAATGACCCTGAGCTTGCAAAAGCATTTGCTGAGCTTGCAGATGTATATGTAAATGACGCATTCGGTGCTGCCCACCGTGCTCACGCATCTACAGCTGGAATTGCCGAGCATCTGCCAGCAGTTGCAGGTTTCTTAATGGAAAAAGAGCTTGATGTACTTGGAAAAGCGGTTTCCAATCCTGACCGCCCGTTCACAGCGATCATCGGCGGAGCGAAAGTAAAAGACAAAATCGGTGTAATCGAAAGTCTTCTTGATAAAGTAGACAACCTGATCATCGGCGGAGGTCTTGCTTATACTTTCGTAAAAGCGCTTGGCTATGAAGTCGGGAAATCTCTTCTTGAAGAGGATAAAATCGAGCTTGCGAAATCATTTATGGACCGCGCTAAAGAAAAAGGCGTTAACTTCTACATGCCTGAAGATGTACTCGTTGCAGATGATTTCTCTAACGATGCAAACGTGAAAATTGTGCCGATCTCTGAAATCCCTAGTGATTTAGAAGCAATCGACATTGGTACGAAAACACGCGAAACGTATGCTGACGTCATCAAAAACAGCAAACTTGTCGTGTGGAACGGACCAATGGGCGTATTCGAAATCGACTTGTTCGCTCAAGGAACAAAAGCGGTTGCGGAAGCATTGGCAGAGGCGAAAGATACATACTCTGTCATCGGCGGAGGAGACTCTGCGGCAGCGGTTGAAAAATTCGGCCTTGCTGACAAAATGAGCCACATCTCAACAGGCGGCGGCGCATCCCTTGAGTTTATGGAAGGCAAAGAGCTTCCAGGGGTAGCTGCACTGAACGATAAATAATCTCAAAACTGCTATAAGGAAGTGGAACAGATGAGAAAACCAATTATCGCCGGTAACTGGAAAATGAACAAAACACTCGGCGAAGCTGTCAGCTTCGTTGAAGAAGTGAAATCTTCCATTCCAGCAGCAGACAAAGCTGAAGCTGTTGTTTGCGCGCCAGCGCTTTTCTTAGAAAAGCTTGCTTCTGCTGTGAAAGGCACTGACCTAAAAGTCGGCGCTCAAAACATGCACTTCGAAGAAAGCGGCGCGTTCACAGGCGAAATCAGCCCGGTTGCTCTGAAAGACCTTGGCGTTGACTACTGCGTCATCGGCCACTCTGAGCGCCGTGAAATGTTCGCTGAAACTGATGAAACAGTTAACAAAAAAGCACACGCAGCTTTCAAACACGGCATTGTGCCGATCATCTGTGTAGGTGAAACGCTTGAAGAGCGTGAAGCCGGCAAAACAAATGATCTTGTTGCTGACCAAGTGAAAAAAGGCCTTGCTGGTCTTTCTGAAGAACAAGTTGCTGCTTCTGTTATTGCGTATGAGCCAATCTGGGCAATCGGAACAGGCAAATCTTCTACAGCGAAAGATGCGAATGACGTGTGTGCGCATATCCGTAAAACCGTCGCTGAAAGCTTCAGCCAAGAAGCTGCAGACAAGCTTCGCATCCAATATGGCGGAAGCGTAAAGCCTGCAAACATTAAAGAATATATGGCAGAGTCCGATATTGACGGTGCTTTGGTCGGCGGCGCGAGCCTTGAGCCACAGTCATTCGTTCAATTATTGGAGGAAGGTCAATATGAGTAAAAAACCAGCTGCACTCATCATTCTTGATGGGTTCGGATTACGTAACGAAACAGTAGGGAACGCAGTCGCTTTAGCGAAAAAACCGAATTTTGACCGCTATTGGAACCAGTATCCTCATCAAACATTGACTGCTTCAGGCGAGGCTGTAGGTCTTCCTGAAGGGCAAATGGGGAACTCCGAAGTAGGTCACTTAAATATCGGTGCGGGACGTATTGTGTACCAAAGCTTAACACGCGTAAATGTTGCCATTCGCGAAGGAGAGTTCGAACGCAATCAAACATTCCTTGACGCGATCAGCAACGCGAAAGAAAACAACAAAGCCTTGCACCTGTTCGGTCTTTTATCTGACGGAGGCGTGCACAGCCATATCAATCATTTATTCGCACTGTTAAAGCTTGCGAAAAAAGAAGGGCTGACAGAGGTTTATATCCATGGCTTCCTTGACGGTCGTGATGTAGGTCCGCAGACAGCGAAAACGTACATCAACCAGTTGAACGATCAAATCAAGGAAATCGGTGTAGGTGAAATCGCCAGCATTTCCGGACGTTACTACTCTATGGACCGCGACAAACGCTGGGACCGTGTAGAAAAAGCGTACCGCGCAATGGCGTACGGCGAAGGCCCATCTTACCGCAGCGCCCTGGATGTTGTTGATGATTCATATGCAAATGGTATCTACGATGAATTCGTGATTCCATCTGTCATCACAAAAGAAAACGGTGAGCCTGTTGCGAAAATCCAAGACGGCGATTCTGTGATTTTCTATAATTTCAGACCGGACCGCGCCATCCAGATTTCCAACACGTTCACAAACAAAGACTTCCGTGACTTCGACCGCGGCGAGAATTATCCAAAGAACCTGTATTTCGTCTGCCTGACTCACTTCAGTGAAACAGTTGACGGCTATGTAGCGTTTAAACCGATAAATCTTGATAACACAGTCGGAGAAGTATTATCTCAGCACGGGTTAAAACAGCTTCGAATTGCAGAAACTGAAAAGTATCCGCACGTCACGTTCTTTATGAGCGGAGGCCGTGAAGCTGAATTCCCGGGTGAAGAGCGTATTCTCATCAACTCGCCTAAAGTTGCAACGTATGACTTGAAGCCTGAAATGAGTGCGTATGAAGTGAAAGACGCGCTTGTCAAAGAAATTGAAGCTGACAAGCATGACGCGATCATTCTTAACTTCGCAAACCCTGATATGGTCGGCCACTCCGGAATGGTTGAACCAACAATTAAAGCAATTGAAGCAGTGGACGAATGCTTGGGCGAAGTCGTTGACGCGATTCTTGCTAAAGGCGGACATGCCATCATTACCGCTGATCACGGTAATGCTGACATTCTGATTACAGAATCAGGCGAACCGCACACTGCGCATACAACAAACCCAGTCCCTGTGATTGTAACGAAAGAAGGCATTACGCTGCGTGAAGGCGGAATCCTAGGCGACCTTGCACCAACGTTATTAGACCTTCTTGGTGTTGAAAAACCGAAAGAAATGACAGGAACATCTTTAATTCAAAAATAATTTGAAAATCAAAAGGAGAGACAAAACTCATGCCATACATTGTTGATGTTTATGCACGCGAAGTATTAGACTCCCGCGGCAACCCAACAGTTGAAGTTGAAGTATATACAGAAACAGGAGCTTTCGGCCGCGCATTAGTGCCAAGCGGAGCTTCTACAGGTGAATACGAAGCGGTTGAGCTTCGTGACGGCGACAAAGACCGTTACCTTGGAAAAGGCGTGTTAACAGCTGTTAACAACGTAAACGAAATCATTGCTCCAGAGCTTCTTGGCTTTGATGTAACTGAACAAAACGCAATCGATCAGCTTTTAATCGAGCTTGACGGTACTGAAAACAAAGGCAAACTTGGTGCGAACGCAATCCTTGGCGTATCTATGGCTTGTGCGCGTGCTGCTGCTGATTTCTTACAGATTCCTCTTTACCAATACCTTGGAGGATTCAACTCAAAAACGCTTCCTGTACCGATGATGAACATCGTAAACGGCGGAGAGCATGCTGATAACAACGTGGATATTCAAGAATTCATGATCATGCCTGTAGGTGCTCCTAACTTCCGTGAAGCACTTCGCATGGGCGCTCAAATCTTCCACAGCCTGAAATCAGTATTAAGCGCAAAAGGCTTAAACACTGCTGTAGGTGACGAAGGCGGATTCGCTCCAAACCTTGGTTCTAACGAAGAAGCGCTTCAAACAATCGTTGAAGCAATCGAAAAAGCCGGCTTCAAACCTGGCGAAGAAGTTAAACTTGCTATGGATGCTGCATCTTCTGAGTTCTACAACAAAGAAGACGGCAAATACCATCTGTCTGGCGAAGGCGTTGTGAAAACATCTGCTGAAATGGTTGACTGGTATGAAGAGCTTGTTTCTAAATACCCAATCATCTCTATCGAAGACGGACTTGACGAAAACGACTGGGAAGGCCACAAGCTTCTTACTGAGCGTCTTGGCAAAAAAGTTCAGCTTGTTGGTGACGACCTCTTCGTTACAAACACGAAAAAACTTTCTGAAGGTATTAAAAACGGCGTAGGCAACTCTATCCTGATCAAAGTAAACCAAATCGGTACATTGACTGAAACATTCGATGCGATCGAAATGGCGAAACGCGCAGGCTACACAGCTGTTATCTCTCACCGTTCTGGTGAAACGGAAGACAGCACAATCGCTGACATCGCTGTGGCAACAAACGCAGGACAAATCAAAACAGGTGCTCCGTCTCGTACGGACCGTGTTGCGAAATACAACCAGCTTCTTCGCATCGAAGATCAGTTGGCTGAAACTGCTCAATACCATGGTATCAACTCTTTCTACAACTTAAACAAGTAATAAAAAGACCGCCGGGATTTTCTCTCGGCGGCTTTTTTATGCTTTCAGAGATCCAAATAAAGCCTCACCATATCGCGGCATTGAATCCCGTTTTCAAAAATGTCCTCATCATAATGTCTGACAAAGAAATCGTGGTCGATCGCCTGAATGCGGAATCCGCATTTTTGATAGAGGGAAAGCTGATGAATGCTGGAATTCCCTGTGCCGATTTCAATCGTGTCCGCCCCCAGCTTCTTCGCTTTTTCGATGGCGTCAAGTACAAGCTGTTTGCCAAAGCCTTTCTTCTGAAGAGATTCTTTTACCGCAATATTTACAATTTCAACTGTTTGCGGCCTTGTTTTTAGCAATACATAAACCCCTGCAAGCTCATCACCGGCCCAAGCTGTGTAACATTCTCCCCTCTCAAGATATTCATCTACAATGTCTTTCGATGGATCGGCGAGCAGCAATAGATCATATAATTCGTCATTTGTTTCTTCTCCTAATTCAATCCTGAGCTTTTGCATATTCATTCCACCTTTTTAGTCTGATAGACATTTAATTTTTTCATTCGTTCCCAATTTCATTCTGTTTTATTATAAAATATGAAAAGCAGTAAATGTTATCAAATTAGTAGAATAGGAGGAAAGTCATGTTATTTTGTAAGAATTGCGGCTCCCAGAATAATGAAGGAGCCAAGTTTTGTAAACAATGCGGCACCCCGATCGGAGGGGGCAGCAAACAGGCAAATCAAGAAACAGCTAGCACTGCAGAAACGAGGCAGGCTCCGCGAAAACCGATCCCTAAGAAAACCATCATTTTATGGAGCAGCATTGCCGCGGCGTGCGTTATATTATTCGCCGCATATAAAACCGGAGCGTATTTTACTTCAAAGGATAGGTTAGTAGACAAGTTTGAACAGGCCGTAAATGATGGGGATCAGGACCAAATCGCGACTCTGCTTACACCGGTAAATGACAATCTTAAACTCACTAAAAATAATGTAAAACCGTTTCTTACATATTTGAAGGATCATCCAGACAAAAAAGATGAACTTTTTGCATCGCTCCGTGAGGAAACAGCCCAGAAGGATATCGTATACGCAGAAAAAGACGGAAAAAGCCTGCTGGTATTTGACCATTACGACTTAAAGGTAGCACCTGTTTATTTTGAAGTGAGCAGCAATTATAAAAATACCGATTTATATGTCAATAAAGAGGAAGCCGGATCTGTAAAGAAAGCAGATCAAGCACAAACCCTCGGTCCGTACATTCCCGGCGAATATACAGTCTCAGCCAAACTGAAAAACGATGTCGTTGACCTTGTGAAAAAGGAAGACATTCAGGCGGTTGGCGATAACAGCTTTCGTGTTGATCTCTCATTGGAAGCAGACGATGTGACATTCAGCTTAGCGGATGACATCAAGAGCGGGAAGGGAGATTTGCTGATTAACGGTAAATCAATTCATAAAGATCCGTTCAAATCCGTAACATATGGTCCGCTGCTGACAGATGGATCAATGGCAGCTTCAGTCGAGGCAGAATTTCCGTGGGGAAAAACAAAAACTGCCGGCGTTCCGATCGATGATAAAGAAATGGAGTTAACGTTAATTCCTGATCAAGACACACAGGAACAGATTATGAACACAATTGTCAAAACAACAAAACAATACTCCAAAGCTCTATCTGATGGGAATACAGCCCAGATGACAGAGGCAAGTGCCAATTGGAAGGCGGAGACGAAGGACACCGTCGATTCTATGAAAAGCGCGGATTCATACTTAAAAGATAGATACTTGGAAACTGATTTTGACCTGGACACATTTGCCCTCTCTCAGAAAAACGACGGAACGTGGCAGGTATCGGTAACAGGAAAAGAACTTCACCAGTCTTCTTCGTATAACGACTATACAAAATCTGAAATGACTGACGACAGTCCGAGTTATGAATATCTTCTTTCATATGATAAAAAACAGAAAAAGTGGATTTTCGAAGATGCAGAATCAACATTCGAATCTGCAGGCACAAATATAAAGAAAATCAAAAATGATAAACCAGAGACATACACTTCCGCCTGGGCTGGCTCGAAAAACAAAGGCAGTGAAAGCTCTGCAAGCGGCGATGTTACAGATGAACAAGTGACATTATTTATGGGCAGTTATCTGCAAAGTCAGGCAGATGCCGTGAATCAAAATAATTTCTCACTGATGGAAGACAGCCTTGAAAAAGGCAGTTCCCTTTATTCCGACCAGCAGCATCTCGTGTCGAAATTAAATAAAGAGGGGACAACAGAAGACTTTAATAACTATGAAGTGAAAAGCTGGAGCCAAAATGGGTCGGCTATCACGATTAAGACGTATGAAGAATTCTATATCACAAAATCAGGCGGCAGTCCAAAGCTCAGAACATATAACTGGACCTACACCGGCGTAGTGAAGAACGGAAGAATTTACTTAACGTCTATTCAATAAAACAACCCCATCACCAGCAGGTGATGGGGTTGTTTTTAAAAGAGCATATAACGGAAAATTTCTTTGACATAGTGTTCGATAATAAGCTGAAATGTAACGCAGATGATCAGATAAATCACAATCGTTGAGTAAATGACATCAACCTTCCCTTTATATGAATGCTGGTAACTGCTCAGCATCGCAGGAGGAATGGCGAAGAATGCACCGATTAAACCAACGGCTAATATGGTAAAGCAAATGTCTGTATGTAATAAAAAGAAGAAAAGGGCAAGAATCAAAATAGCCGTAAAAGGAATAAGAAATGCTCCGAATCTTGAGAATGAATCCTTGAAAGACACTTGGTTTCCCGCGATTTTCAGGGCGAAAAAGATGCATGCATGCAGGCCAAATAGAAATAAAATAAAATAAATGGTTGGCTCTAAGAAGATTGCTGTAAAGCTTACGCTTCCGGGACCGTCTGAAAAAAGAATATAAAACATCAAAGGGGTCAGCAAACTGAAAAGAACCATCGTAATGATTGCGCTGATCAGCTGTTCTCCGCCTGTTGCTTTACATTCCTGATAAGGGCGTTTCAGGACGGATAAGACAAATGAACCGAACTGTTTTGCTGCTTGCTTTGCAGCGGCTCCAGTTTGAGCTGCATGCTGGTGGCCTGATTGACCGGGGAGCGGTGATCCGCATTTCTCACAAAAATTTCCGCCATCTGTTTGATGGCCGCATTGAGGACAATACATAAAATAACTCCTTTATCTGTAATATAGGGAAAATAGACTAATAGTTTTATTATAAAAGAAAAAAGTTGTAAAGTAATCAATATTCATACAAAAAAAGACACGAGCACGATAGCAGCTGTGTCTTTTTTTATCTAGTTATTAATATATTTCTCAAATACATCCCCAAAATCCTTAATATGATACTGCGAGCGAACGGATGTCAGCCAAGTGAATCCGAATTCGGTCAGCTCTTTGTATTGCGTTTCAATATTGACGTGCTCAGGGCGGGTATGGTGAAGAATCGTCACTGCTTTATCTAAGCTTTGCTCCGCTTGATTGATTAAAATGTCATTTTCATAGGTTGTTTCAGCGATGCGAAGCAGTGCTTTATAAAGGTCTTTTAACTTTTCAATCTGGTCTTTGTGGACATCAATGTCGAATTGTTCACCGCCCAGCTTGAACTTAATTTCAACATCCAAATCCACTTTTCCGGCAGTTTCAAGAAAAACGTCAGAGATTTTATATTGCGAATAAGGATAGCGTTTCAACGTTCGTTTTGAGGAAGTGGCGCGTTCGCCGTCCACATGGATCAGGGCCAGGTTCGTAAAGCAATACTCGTCTGCTTTTGTTTTAATCAAGAAATAAATTTTCTCATTATCTTCATGCATGACATAGTCATCTGCGTCTGTTTTGTCATAGTCCTGAGGTTCGATAATTTTTCCGATATCAGATAAGCCCAAGGCATCTGCCGCAATTTTTTTGAACATCTGTATACGTCCTTCCTATTCAATTTGTCACTTCATTGTAGCATGGCGCGTTTCTGACAGGCTATAAAGGTTTACCGGGAAATCGCCTCCGGGTAAAAGGGTGGAGAATAATTCTATTTCCTGTGCAGAGACTATCAACAAGGAGGTATATGATGTTCTCATTTATCGTTCACGTCTTCATTTCTTTATTCGCAGTATCGAATCCGATCGGAAACGTACCGATATTTCTGACGCTGACAGAAGGCTATACTGCAGCGGAAAGAAAAGCGATTGCCCGGAAGGCAGCTATTTTATCCTTTTTTATTCTCGCAGCTTTTTTGGTTTTCGGTCATCTTATCTTTAAACTGTTTGATATCAACATTCACGCGCTCCGAGTGGCGGGCGGCATATTCATTTTCGGCATTGCCTATAATCTATTGAATGCGAAAGAATCGCACGTGCAATCTCTTCACCATGATGAACATAAGGAAAGCAAGGAAAAAGCGGATATATCAGTCACACCTTTATCCATTCCGATCATTGCTGGGCCCGGAACGATTGCAACAGTGATGAGCCTTTCCGCCGGACATAGCGGCATTGGTCATTATGTGGCTGTCATGATCGGCATAGCCGCCGTTATTGCCCTGACCTTTCTCTTTTTCCACTATTCTGCTTTTATCAGCAGCAAACTCGGAAAAACCGAGATGAATGTGATTACCAGACTGATGGGATTAATCTTAGCCGTGGTTGCGGTCGGGATGATTGGTGCCGGGCTGAAAGGCATGTTTCCGGTCTTAACCTCATGATGCAAAAAGCAGCTCTCTTATTTTAGAGAGCTGCATTCTTTTGTTTTCGGCACATACCGAAAGACTTCCTCACTCTCAAAAAATTCAATCAACCTGCTCAGCCAATCATAGTAATGAAGCCATTCTTTTAATTCATTCAGCAGCTGATTGACTTTCTCTTCCGCTTCCGGGGTAAGCCCGTCCCTTTGTAAAAGATCACTCAGCTCCCGGTTTAATTTTTTATACAGCACTTTGTTTTTGCTCACGACCTTTGTCCAATTCGCCGCAAATAAAGAAATGAAGGTTTGATAATAATCCTGCTCGACGTCATAAAGGTCTTTTCGTACGCCTTTTTCAAACACCTTTTCGGCGATATTGGCATCGATCATTTCCCGGACAACCTGGCTCATCCGTGTTTTGCTCATGCCCGTTGCCTCAGAGAGCTCGCTTAAGGTCATTGGTTTTCGATTCATATAAATAATTCCGAGCACACGTCCGACAGTTGAAGGCATTCCAAACGTATGCATATTTTCGGCAATCTTCTCAATGAGATGCTCTTCAGCATGTTCAATGATGTCGAGAGCGGTTTTTTTCACAGCTGATCATCCCTTCAAATGGCAATTGATGGTGTCAATATATCATATTTCTTCCTGGTGTTGAAAATAGCTGAATGCAGAGGAAGTGGGAGGTATCCGGCGTAATTGTAAGAACACCCTTTCCGTCTCGGTCATAACAATAAATAATCTATAAATAACATATAATTTCAACACATTGTAAACTTTTTATTTTACAAAGTTCAAACTATAATAAGGATTATACTTTTCAGAAAATTTAAAGGAAACCTGCGGAGGTGCACGGATTGCTGAAATTGGAACAAGTGTCAAAAGTATATAAAGGCGGCAAAAAAGCTGTGAACAGCATTGATTTAGATATTGCCAAAGGTGAATTTATCTGTTTTATCGGCCCGAGCGGCTGCGGAAAAACGACAACGATGAAGATGATCAACAGACTGATAGAACCATCGTCTGGAAGGATCTTTATCGACGGAGAAAATATTATGGAACAGGACCCGGTTGAGCTGAGGAGAAAAATCGGCTATGTGATTCAGCAGATTGGTTTGTTCCCCCATATGACCATCCAGCAGAACATCTCACTCGTACCAAAGCTGCTGAAATGGCCTGAGGAAAAACGGAAAGAACGGGCGCGCGAGCTGTTAAAGCTTGTGGATATGGGCCCGGAGTATTTAGACCGTTATCCGCATGAGCTCAGCGGCGGACAGCAGCAGAGAATCGGCGTGCTGCGCGCCCTGGCAGCGGAACCCCCTCTCATTTTAATGGATGAACCGTTCGGAGCGCTTGATCCGATTACGCGTGATTCCCTTCAGGAAGAATTCAAAAAACTGCAGAGAACCTTAAACAAAACGATTGTGTTTGTAACCCACGATATGGATGAAGCGATTAAGCTTGCCGACAGGATTGTGATATTAAAAGCGGGAGAAATCGTTCAAGTCGGCACACCTGATGAGATTCTTCGAAACCCGGAAAATGAGTTTGTTGAAGAATTTATCGGGAAAGAGCGCCTGATTCAATCAAGACCGGATATCGAGCGGGTAGAGCAAATGATGAACAGAACGCCGGTGACGGTATCTGCGGACAAAACGCTTTCTCAGGCGATTCAGCTGATGAGAGAAAAACGTGTTGACTCGCTGCTCGTTGTGGACCGGCAAAACGTGCTGAAGGGCTATGTTGATGTGGAAATGATTGATCAAAACCGCAAAAAAGCAAGCATCGTTGGCGACGTATACCGTTCAGATATATATACCGTTCAAAAAGGGGCGCTTCTTCGCGATACAGTCCGAAAAATTTTGAAGCAGGGGATCAAGTATGTTCCGGTCGTCGATGAACAGAACCATTTAGCAGGGATTGTGACAAGAGCGAGCCTTGTTGATATCGTGTACGACTCCATTTGGGGCGACGAGGAAAACCAGCTCATGACGATCTGACCAGGGGAGGAGCTCTTTTAAGATGAATCAAATGATGACTTTTTTGCAAACAAACGGCGGAGAGCTGCTGTATAAAACAGGAGAGCATTTATATATTTCACTCATAGCCGTTGTATTGGGCATTATCGTTGCAGTGCCGCTCGGCGTTGCTCTTACCAGAATGAAAAAAGGCGCAGGTGCGGTTATCGGTTTCGTAAACATTGTGCAAACCCTGCCGAGTCTGGCGATTTTAGCCTTTTTTATTCCGCTTCTCGGCGTAGGAAAAGTGCCTGCGATTGTCGCTTTATTTTTCTATTCGGTACTGCCGATCTTGCGCAATACGTATACCGGCATTAAAGGTGTAAATAAAAACCTCCTGGAATCGGGGAAAGGGATTGGCATGACAGGCTGGGAGCAGATTCGGCTCGTTGAAATTCCGCTGGCAATTCCCATCATCATGGCGGGGATCCGCACATCAACGATCTACCTAATTGGCTGGGCGACACTTGCGTCGTTTATCGGGGGAGGCGGCCTCGGGGACTATATTTTTATCGGCCTGAACCTATACCAGCCTGAATATATCATTGGCGGTGCCGTGCCTGTCACAATTCTGGCAATTATCATTGATTATGTCCTAGCCGTGACAGAACGAAAGGTGACGCCGAAAGGATTACAAGGGATGAAGGAAGTTTCGTAAGGAGTTGGCTCTGTTGAAAACGACAAAAATCAAATGGCTTGGCGCGTTTGCTCTCGTCTTTGTCATGCTGCTAGGCGGCTGCTCTCTGCCGGGTCTCGGCGGCGCTTCTGACGACACGATCAAAATCGGGGCGCAAAGCATGACAGAATCAGAAATTTTAGCGAATATGATCGCGCAGCTTATTGAACATGATACAGATTTGAATACCGCTTTAGTGAAAAACCTCGGCTCAAACTATGTTCAGCACCAAGCGATGCTGGGCGGTGACATTGATATTTCAGCCACGCGCTATTCCGGAACAGATTTAACAAGCACCCTCGGCAAGGAAGCGGAGAAAGATCCAAAAAAAGCGCTGAACATTGTGCAGAACGAGTTTCAAAAGCGCTTTTCTTATAAATGGTTTGATTCCTACGGCTTTGATAACACGTATGCCTTCACCGTAACAAAAAAGTTTGCGGAAAATGAGCATATTAACACCGTGTCCGACCTGAAAAAAAATGCCTCCCAATATAAATTAGGCGTCGACAATGCTTGGCTGAAACGAAAAGGTGACGGGTATAAAGGCTTTGTCAGCACATATGGCTTTGAATTCGGCACAACTTATCCAATGCAGATCGGGCTTGTCTATGACGCAGTCAAAAACGGGAAAATGGACGCCGTTCTGGCTTATTCAACGGATGGACGGATTAAAGCCTATGACTTGAAAATCTTAAAAGATGATAAGCGTTTCTTCCCGCCGTATGACTGTTCACCGGTGATTCCGGAAAAGGTGCTTAAGGCGCATCCGGAGCTTGAAGGTGTGATCAATAAGCTGATTGGGCAAATCGACACGGAAACGATGCAGGAACTTAATTATGAAGTGGATGGCAAGCTGAAGGAGCCGTCTGTCGTAGCAAAGGAATTTTTAGAGAAACATCATTATTTTGACTAAGAAAAGAGGTGGATCATATGGAAGTACTACAGCAGCTTGGCACATACTATTCGCAAAACGGCGGTTATGTGCTGCAGGAGTTTTACCGCCATTTTCTGATGTCGGTATACGGCGTTTTATTTGCCGCCATTGTTGGAATTCCGCTCGGCATCCTGATAGCCAGATACAGAAGATTAAGCGGATGGGTTTTTGCGGTCACGAACGTCATTCAGACGATCCCGGCTCTCGCCATGCTTGCCGTGCTGATGCTTGTCATGGGGCTGGGCGCTAATACAGTGATATTGTCATTATTTCTGTATTCTCTTCTGCCGATTATCAGAAATACGTATACAGGGATTATCAGTATTGAGCACGCCTATCTTGAATCCGGAAAAGCAATGGGGATGACAAAATTTCAAGTGCTGCGGATGGTCGAGCTTCCGCTTGCGCTTTCGGTCATAATGGCCGGCCTGCGCACCGCGCTTGTCATTGCCATCGGCATTACGGCCATCGGGACATTTGTCGGTGCAGGCGGTCTCGGGGACATCATCGTCAGGGGATCAAACGCCACAAACGGAACCGCGATTATATTAGCGGGAGCGATCCCCACAGCTCTGATGGCGGTGATTGCCGATTTGGTCATGGGCTGGCTTGAACGAGCATTAAGCCCGATTAAAAAGAAAAAAGGAAATTTTATTATAGCTGATAGAAAAACCACCTCTATTTAAATACAACGGAGGTGGTTTTTTTAAATGGGATTATCCAATTATTTGAATAAAATACAAAAACATATATTATAACCAATTGGAGGTTGTTTTTAAAAAAATTTCAAGTTATAATGGAAATAATACATTTATACAAATATCTAAATGTCTAAATGTTTTTTTGTAAAGGAGAAAACGCTATGAATAATGTTTTCAAAGCTATATCAGATCCAACAAGGAGAAAAATTTTGGATTTGTTAAAAGGAGGGGATATGACTGCGGGAGATATTGCTGAGCATTTTAATATCAGCAAACCGAGTATTTCGCACCACTTGAATATTTTAAAGCAAGCGGAAGTCATAAGTGACCATCGCAAAGGACAATTTATTTATTACTCTCTAAATACAACAGTACTTCAAGACTCAATAAATTGGATGCTTAACTTTATAAATAAAGGGGATAACGATTTATGAAGAAAAATATAATTTCCATAATTATTGTATGTTTGAGTTTCTTGACTTCAATTATATTATATCAATACCTTCCAGAAGAAATACCGATACAATGGTCAGGAAATAAACCGGCTGCAATTGTATCTAAACCTTTAACAATATTTATTATACCTGTTGTTATGCTTATTTATTATCTTACTTTTTATATGTTAACTATTAAGTCTACACAAAAAAATAAAGCATTGCTTTTCCTAGCTTCTAATAATATGTTAATCCTTTTATATATTTTACAACTCTCAACTCTATTGATAAGTTTAGGATACGAAGTGAATATTGATTTAATAATAGGGCTTGGTGTTGGTATCTTTTTAATTATTGGTGGAAATTCTATGCAGCTAGCAGAACAAAACCATCTTATTGGATTGAGGACACCTTGGACATTAAAAGATGAGACTGTTTGGAAACTGGGAAATCGCTTTGCCTCTAAAGTACTTGTATTGTGTGGTTTTATAATAGCTGTTCTTTCATTTTTTACAGGAGAATATATAATTCTTATTATGATTGTGCTAGTTCTTCTAGCATTAGTTATTTCAACACTAGCTTCATATCATTATTACAAAAAATTAAACGGTTCACGTTGAAAAAGTGTCTTGCGGAGCAATCCGCAAGACACTCAATTATAATGGATTATTGATGAATCAATTTTAGGGTTTTTGCAGCAGCCGCTTCTAAATCAGAATTATTAGAAGCTGAAGAGGAATATTTGGCAACGTATTTCCACACTGCAGTTGTTACTGCGGCAGCCGTTTGTAATGCAACTGCGTTAACGCCCACAACATATAAATATCCAGCTGCTACACAGACGGCATAAAGCCCACAAGATGGAGTAACTTTATTAGAAGAGTATTTTACGTTTTCATTTTTCTTAGCATATTTTTGGATAAGTTGGTCTGCTTTGGTCATATTTTCAATGAGTTTTTTAGGGTCTTTGCTGTCAATCGATTGTTTCAATTCATCCATATATTGTGGTTGATCTTTTTTTATAAATTTGACTACATCATTTACTAACTTTTTACCTTCTGTACTATTTGCCTCTTTTACGAGTTTAGGGTCCAAATCGTTTGAAATTAATTTACCAACTTCCCCTTGTCCAAATAAAAGTCCTCTAAAGTAATCTTCTCCAGAAAATGTATGGTTTTCTTTAGCAGATGTACTTGACTCCTTAGAGAGTCCTACTAATGAAAAAACCAATATCGTCACCATGGAAACAATCAATAGCCTAAGTAATTTACTTTTCAAATTATTATACCTCCATTAAGTTATTTCTCCATTATCTAAATGTTAGCTATGAAACAATTTTGTAAGAAACTTGACTGATTCACCTCCTATTCTTTTGAAATTTCTCTTTCCTTTTACATATATATATTTAAATAAAGGAGAACACCAATTCATAGTGATATTTTGTTGTACAGGATGCAGATATATAATTAATGCTGATATCATGATCAAGCCAAAACTTACAATACCAATGCTGAATATTATCCCAATATGAAATAATATTCCCAAAACAAGGGCAATTCTCTTTATTCTGATATTTGAAATTATGCTTGCTGCTAAGAACAACTCAAAAATAGTTACTAACCAAGTGATGACAACAATAAAATTGCTTTCAAGTAGTGGATTCATTAAGTTAAGTTGATATTCAGGTAATCCAAACACCGGATCAGAAAAGAAATAGTAAATTGCTGTTCCTTCTGCCCACTCTTTATTTTTCAATCGCTCTAAAGCTGCGTTTAAATAAATGATAAAAACTTGAATTTTAATTATTGTCATTATATAAAACAATACTGTCTTCTTTGTGAAAGATTCATTATTGTTTTTCTTTATATTCCAATGATTTCGCCTTGAATCTAATAATGTAACAGGTAATATAAGAAAAGAAAGAACAGTTGCAATTTGCTCTCCACCATCGATAGTTAAAGCTGAAGTTTGAATACTATAGCAAATATACCAGTGAAATAAACCGGTAAATCTAGGTCTCCACCCTATAACCACTAAGGTTAATATAAAAATCATTAAGTATCTTATAATCTCAAAATTGATACTATATTCTTTAGCAAAACAAAAAGCGGTAGGGATATAGACATTTTCACATGTGACATTATTTGCACTATAACTAAATAAAATATCAGTACTATTGAATAATAGTACTAGTAATGTTGAGAAACCAAGTAAACTTCTAAAAAGTGCATATGTATTTTTCCATGGATTATAGGTGTCAATATAACCTTCTAAACTATTTAATATCTTCATACTATTTTTATTTTTAGCACCTTTCTTTCAAAAGAGGTAGTTTGCTTAAAGTCTATCCAATACCATGAGAGTGGTTTTTGGCGATATATTAGGTATTCTCCTTTGCTAAGATGTATATAATCTTCATTTTTTATAACCTTAATAGGCTTTATTTGTTTCTCTAAATTTGTGCAGGAGTTGTTGTTTTCACAAGTTTTCCAATTCTTTGGATCGATATTCTCTACAATTTTGCCTAATTCTATTGCCTGAACTCTTCCTTCTCTTTTTATCCCAAAAAAATTATTGGGAAGTGCATTAGGTAACTTTAAATTTTCTTTTGTGTGAAATGAAATGTTTTCTTCTGTAGGGCTTTTACTATAAAAGCCAAAGCCTTGGGGAGACAATTGTTGCAAAAAATTTTTTTTGAACAGTGGATTCTGAGGTGAAATATTACTAAAGTAATAAGAAGAAAATAATAGGAAACATATAGTCATTACAGTTATAATTCCTTTTTTTTTGATATAGATTACCTCCTCTAAGCTAATATAATCATTTCAAAAAGATTATATAATAGCTAGTCAGAATAATCAACAAAAAATGGATAATGAATAAATTAATGTAAACTATGCATTATTTTGTTTGTTTTCTTGAAGTTTGATATTCAACCATTTGGATTGGACTTAAAAAAGTCCCCAGAATTGAATTTGGGAACTTTTTACGGCTTCGGCACATATTTAAAAATTTCTTCGCTCTCAAAAAACTCAATCAAACGGCTGAGCCAATTATAATAATCAAGCCATTCCTTTAATTCTTTCAGCAGTTCATTCACTTTTTCTTCCGCTTCAGGAGTAAGCTCTTCATCCAACACGCTAAGCAGCTCCCGATTGAGTTTTTTATGCATCATTTTGTTTTTGCTGACGACTTTGCTCCAGGTGGCAGAAAACAGCGTGATAAATGTTTGATAGTAGTCCTGCTCAACCTCATATAAATCTTTTCGCACGCCTTTTTCGAATACCTTCTCGGCAATGTTGGCATCAAGCATTTCCCGCACTACCTGGCTCATACGTGTTTTGCTCATGCCGGTGGCCTCAGATAATTCCGTAAGCGTCATCGGTTTTCGATTCATATAAATAATGCCCAGCACTCGTCCGACGGTAGAGGGCATTCCAAATGCATGCATGTTTTCCGCGATTCTTTCTATAAAATGGTCCTCGGCTTGTTCAATGATCGTTAACGGATCTTTCTCCAACGGTTTCATCCTTTCAGCTAACAATTCCGATGTCAATATACCACATTTTTGATACGGCGAAAATGCTGTCAAAAGAGAATTTGGCAGGAAATTGGAGCAATAAGGAGATCAACACACGTCAATGCGGGTAAATCAGCGTTTACACATACTTTATAAATAATATGAACAAATTGTAAACTTTTTATTTTATAAACTTTATTCTATAATGGGAAGCATTCAATTGTCTGAAAAATTAAATTTAAACTGAACGAATTGAATAAACTTAATTTTGGAGGTGCGATGTTTGCTGACATTAGAAAATGTCTCGAAAACATACAAGGGCGGCAAAAAAGCCGTGAACAACGTAAATCTTAAGATTGCAAAAGGCGAATTTATCTGCTTTATCGGGCCGAGCGGCTGCGGAAAAACGACAACAATGAAAATGATTAACCGATTAATTGAGCCTTCCGCCGGGAAGATTTTCATTGACGGCGAAAACATCATGGACCAGGATCCTGTAGAGCTCAGGCGCAAAATTGGCTATGTGATTCAGCAGATCGGCCTGTTTCCCCATATGACCATTCAGCAGAATATCTCACTCGTCCCAAAACTGCTGAAATGGCCGGAGCAGCAGCGGAAAGAGCGGGCGCGTGAGCTTTTAAAATTGGTCGATATGGGGCCAGAATATGTAGACCGTTACCCTCATGAATTAAGCGGGGGGCAGCAGCAGCGAATTGGTGTATTACGGGCACTTGCCGCGGAGCCGCCGCTTATCTTAATGGATGAACCGTTTGGGGCACTCGACCCGATTACGAGGGATTCCCTCCAGGAAGAATTTAAAAAACTGCAAAAAACCTTACATAAAACCATCGTATTTGTTACCCACGATATGGATGAAGCGATTAAGCTGGCAGACCGGATTGTGATTTTAAAAGCGGGAGAAATCGTTCAAGTAGGAACGCCCGATGACATTTTAAGAAATCCGGCAGACGAATTTGTTGAGGAATTTATCGGCAAGGAGCGGCTGATTCAGTCATCCAGCCCGGATGTTGAACGGGTTGACCAGATTATGAACACACAGCCTGTAACGATCACCGCGGATAAAACGCTTTCTGAGGCCATTCAGCTGATGAGGCAGGAACGGGTCGATTCATTGCTGGTCGTCGATGACGAGCGCGTTCTGCAAGGCTATGTCGATGTTGAAATCATTGATCAATGCCGGAAAAAGGCCAATCTCATAGGTGAGGTTTTACATGAAAATATATACACAGTACTGGGCGGCACACTGCTGCGCGACACGGTCCGCAAAATTTTAAAACGGGGTGTCAAATATGTTCCCGTTGTGGATGAAGACCGACGCCTGATCGGAATTGTGACGAGGGCAAGTCTGGTCGACATCGTGTATGACTCCCTCTGGGGAGAAGAAAAGCAGCTCGCAGCATTGTCATAGGGAGGGGCGATAAGTCATGCATCATATTGTTCAATTTTTGCAAACCAATGGGGGCGAGCTTCTTTATAAAACATACGAACATATTACGATATCGCTCATTGCTGTGATCTTAGGCGTGCTGGTTGCCGTCCCCCTCGGGGTTGTGCTTACCAGAATGAAAAAAGGAGCCGGCACCATTATCGGCATTGTCAATATCATTCAGACGCTGCCGAGTCTGGCCATCCTCGCTTTTTTTATCCCACCCCTTGGTGTAGGGAAGGTTCCGGCCATTGTGGCTTTGTTTTTCTATTCCGTATTGCCGATTCTTCGCAACACGTATACCGGCATTCGCGGCGTCAACAAAAATCTGCTCGAATCTGGTAAAGGCATAGGAATGACGCCGACTGAACAAGTCCGCTTGGTGGAGCTGCCGCTTGCCGCGCCAGTGATCATGGCGGGAATCAGAACATCGACGATTTACTTAATCGGCTGGGCCACGCTTGCTTCCTTTATCGGAGGCGGCGGATTGGGTGATTACATTTTTATCGGGCTGAATTTATATCAGCCGGAATATATCATCGGGGGCGCGGTACCTGTCACGATATTGGCAATTGTGATTGATTATGTGCTGGCAGTTGCTGGACGAAAACTGACACCTGCCGGCATGCAGAGATTGAATGAATTGTCATAAGGAGGCGGCTCATGAAAAGAAAATATCTCAAATTAATGATAGGTTTAGCACTTGCGGCAACGCTGACGCTGAGCGGCTGTTCGCTTCCTGGTCTCAGCGCTGCTGCAGACCAGACCATTAAAATCGGCGCGCAAAGCATGAGCGAATCAGAAATCATCGCCAGCATGCTTGGCCAGTTGATCGAACACCATACTGATCTCAAAACAACAACGATTAAAAATCTTGGCTCCAACGCGGTGCAGCAGCAGGCTTTAATGAACGGGGAAATCGACATTGCGGCCACAAGATATACGGGAGACGCGCTGACAGGCACGTTGAGAATGGAACCTGAAAAAGATCCGGACAAAGCGCTGGCGCTTACTCAGCGGGAGTTTAAAAAAAGATATGATTTAAAGTGGTATGACTCCTACGGGTTTGATAATACATATGCCTTTACAGTCAGCAAGGAGCTGGCCGACCAATACCATTTAGAGACCGTATCAGACGTTAAAAAATGGGCGCCGCAATTAAAGCTGGGCGTTGATAACTATTGGATGAAGCTCAAAGGAAACGGCTATCAGGATTTTACGAAAACCTACGGCATGACATTCGGCGGCACGTATCCGATGCAGATCGGCCTTGTGTACGACGCGGTGAAAAGCGGAAAAATGGACATTGTGCTTGCGTATTCAACCGATGGAAGAATCAAGTCCTATGGTCTCAAAATGCTAAAGGATGATAAACAATTTTTCCCGCCGTACGACTGCTCTCCGGTTGTTCCGGAAAAGGTGCTCAAAGAACATCCTGAGCTTGAAGGCATCATCAAGAAAATGCTCGGAAAAATCGACACAGCCACGATGCAGGAGCTTAACTATGAAGTCGACGGCAATCTCAAAGAACCGTCTGTCGTTGCCAAGGAATATTTAGAAAAACATCACTACTTCGAATCGTGAAAGGGGGAAGAGGTCAATGAACGTGCTTGAACAGTTAATGACGTATTACGCGCAGAATGGCAGTTACGTCATGGATGAATTCGGCCGCCACTTTCTCATGTCGGCTTACGGCGTTTTATTTGCCGCTGTCGTCGGGGTTCCGGCCGGAATCCTCATCGCGCATTTTCGCCGTTTGTCAGCCTGGGTGTTTGCCGTAACAAACGTTATTCAAACAATCCCGGCGCTCGCTATGCTGGCCGTCTTAATGCTTGTTATGGGGCTCGGCGCAAATACCGTGATTCTATCATTATTTCTGTATTCCCTGCTGCCGATTATTCGAAACACGTACACAGGCATTATCAGTATTGAACATGCCTACTTAGAATCGGGAAAAGCAATGGGCATGACGAAATTCCAAGTACTCAGAATGGTTGAGCTCCCGCTCGCACTTTCTGTCATTATGGCGGGCCTTCGCACGGCTCTCGTCATTGCCATCGGAATTACAGCGATCGGCACATTTGTCGGTGCCGGAGGCCTTGGGGACATGATTGTCCGCGGCTCAAACGCAACAAACGGAACTGCGATTATTCTAGCCGGAGCGATACCAACTGCGGTGATGGCGGTAGGGGCGGATTTGCTCATGGCTTGGCTGGAGCGGGCATTAAGTCCGGTGAAGAAAAAAAGAACCGGGGCGAAACATGTTCAATCAGCTGCATAGAATAGAAAAAGAGGCTGGAGTCCAGCCTCTTTTTTCTATTTAAATCGTAAACTGACCCATCTTCTCATTAAGCTCATTGGCCAGCTGCTCAAGCTCTTCAGCATTTAGAAGCACTTGATCCATCGAATGGGCGGATTGCTCAGTTATTGAAAATGTTTCTTCAATGCCGGCGGCCGACTCTTCGGATACAGAAGCGATATTTTCAATCGATTGATTGATAGTAATCGATTGGTTTGTTAACTGCTTCAGGCCATCCGTTACTTCCTTAATGCTGTCTGCAACATGAGTGACGGATTGCTTGATATGCCGCATAGCCTGCCCGGTGTCTGTCAGGTTTTCCGTTCCTTTTTCGACTTCTGTAAAGCTGCTTTCCAAGTACGTAATGACAGTGTGGATCTCCTCCTGTGTCCCGCCTACAATAAGGGTAATATCCTGCACGGAATCAGAAACGCCGTCAGCCAGCTTTCTGACCTCCTCTGCCACAACGGCGAAGCCTTTGCCGCTTTCTCCTGCGCGGGCAGCTTCAATCGCGGCGTTAAGGGACAGCAAATTCGTTTGCTCGGCAATTCCGTTGATGACTTGAACGAGCTTGTTGATATCCTGAGAATGCTGTTCCAGTGATCTCACTTTATGCACGGCTTCTTCAACAATATGATGGATGGTTTTCATTTGCTGTAATGACGTAGCCATATTTTCGTTTCCGCTTACCGCGAGTTCGAGAACGTTTTGAGACGTATCGCTGATGGTGATGCCGTGATTATAGGCTTTATCAATGCTTTCAGTGAACTCATTCATCGATTCGGCAATCGTCACGGCGTCTTGGGCCTGCTGTTCAGAGCCCTCAGCCATTTCGTTCATCGTCTCGGTAATATGTTTGCTGCCGGATCTTGTTTCATTCGTTGCGGTTGCAAGCACCTGTGAAGAAGAAAGAACCCGGCTTGATATGTCTTTAGAATATCCGACAATATCTCTCAGATTCCCTACCATTTTTTGCAGCGCTTCATTCAGATCACCCAGCTCGTCTTTTGAGTTGAGCGGCTCCATATCGTTCGACAGATCGCCTTCGGCAATATGATTGGCAGATTCCTTCATGCGAATGATAGGCTTTACAATGTTTCGCGTGATATAAAGCCAGATGAAAATGCTGATGAGGATCGAAGCTGCCACAAGCAAAGCAGTGTAAATGAGCCCTTTATGATAGACGGCCTTCGTTTCTTTTACCGCTGTGTTGCTGCCTTCTTGATTTAAGTCAACAAGCTGAGTGATTGTTTTTTTCATATCCTCAAAGCTGGCCTCAGTCTGAACCAATAAACCTCTTGCTTTGTCCATGTCATTCGTGCGGCCGCTTTCGATAATTTGCGCATGAATATCCATATAGGTGTTCACTTCAGTTTGAAGCTGCTCGAACAGTTTCTGCTCTTTATCAGTGGAGATCGTTTTTTCGTAGTTATCGAGCTTTTGGTTAATGTCTTCCATGATTTGATTCATTTCTTGATCAAGTGTATCCATTTTGCTTTTGTCTGTATAAATCAGAAAGTCCTTTTCTTTAGAAGACAGGTGCTCGGTTACATAATTAATTGAAGTGATTCCTTTGATGCCGTCAATCCATTTTGTGTTGATTTCATCTGTTTTTTGAATGATATGCTGCATATTAAGAACGCCTATTCCGCCTACAAGTAAATTGATCAGGATCAGTGTCAAAAATACCAGGCTGAATTTGCGGGAAATCGTCAGTCGCATATAGTGGTCTCCTTTAAAAACGTAATGTGTGGATGTACTATATATCGGCTGAGAAATCGTTTTTTTACCTGGGAAAAAATAAAAAACGGCTCTTTTCTCGTCTTTGAGATCAGAACCGTTTTAGCAATTAGTCAAGAAAGGAAGGGTCAATCCATTCAGTCGCCCATTTAGAAATCTCACCTAAAATGGGTGCCAGTGCCTTTCCTTTATCAGTCAATGAATATTCGATGCGAACCGGAGTTTCAGGGATGACATCCCGCTTCACTACTCCTTCAAGCTCAAGTTCTTTCAGCCGTTCTGACAGAACTCTGCCGCTTAGATTTGGAAGTGCTGCTTCAATTTCGCTAAATCGCTGAGACCCGTTCAAGAGCTGAAATACGATTAAAGCGACCCAGCGTTTACTTAAGATGTCGACTGCTTTTTCAAATCTAGGGCACATTTCTGATTGGTTCATACTTTTCACCTCGTCTGTCACTATTATAACGCAAATAACGAGGGAGGGTATGCAAGCGTGATTGATAAAATATAGAAAGAGAAACAGGGGATTATGAGGAAGAGGCGCGTTTTTTTGCTTCTGAAGACAAAAAATCGAAGTATTTGCTGAGATTTTCAATATCCTGCTTTGAGAGATGTTCCCATTTTTGACTATTGAAAATCGGGAGGTGCTCCGCTCCGCGCGTGACAGCCGTCTGGTAAATTTCATAAACGGATTGATAGCTTTCTGATGCTTCGCGGATTTCTTCAGGAAAGGCCTGAATATGGCCTGCGGCGGCCATTAGGTTTTCGTACGGCACTTTCAGGACGGCTGCCAGTTTTTTAATCGTGGCGGGTTTTGGCGTCCCGCGTTTGCCGTTTTCAATTTTTGAAATGGTGGCCGAGCTGATGCCTGAGTACACCGCAAGCTGATTCACTGTCAGTTTGCGGGCGCGGCGCAGCTCCCGTAATTGCTGTCCGAACGGTGACATGGTCTATCGCCTCACATTTCTATCAAGAGTCAGTCATCAGCAGACCGTTTTTTGGCTTCGTCTGAAATAAACGAAAAATAATGATCCAGCATGAGCAAATCTTCTTTATTGAGATATTGCCATTTTTCGTTCTCAAGAAGCGCAAGGTTTTTCAGGTCATAGGCCTCCGCTTTTTCGAGCAGCTTGCACTTCGTTTCGTAAGGGGCCTTGGCTTCATGCACTTCTTCGATGTAACCAGCCTTATACATAAGCCCCTCATAAGGAATTTTTAAGGCCTCTGCCAGTTTTTTGATGGTGGCAGGTTTGGGAACGCCCCGTTTTCCGTTTTCGATTCTGGAGATGCCGGCCGCGCTTACGCCTGAATAAGTCGCCAGCTGGTTGACTGTTAACTTTCTCTCTTCACGCAATGCCCGTAATTGTTCGCCAAAGCTTTCCATATATCTCACCCCGTCCCTCACTGTTACTCATATTTTAGTATGTTTATTGACTAAAGGGAATAGGTAGACTGGAAATGTATTGACAAAAGTTAACATAAGCCGTAATGTAAAAGTATAGAAAAAAGTTTTTCAGGAATGGAAGGTGAGGAAAGTGCCAGTAGAAAAGATACAGATTAGACGTGATTATGTCTTGCAGTATATGGTTAATAACGATTATTCCCTTAATCAGCTTGCGCTGGAAATCGGAGTCTCACCCGCCACACTGAGCCGCGTGCTGAATGGAGAAAGAAGGCCGGGGCAGCTTGTGATTGGTAAAATGCTTCACTATTTTAATTTGAAATTTGAGGATCTTTTTTACTATGATTTTGTTGACAAAAGTCAATAAAGTAACAAAAAACGCAAGGAAGCCAAGCGTTTTCTATTCCTATGAATGATGTGTCAGCACAAACCCTGTCACCAGCTCATTGCACGTTTTCCATTGTTTTGTCGGCAATTGATGTCCCTGATATTCCAATCTGAAAAATTCGGCATGTCTGCACGATCTTCGGTAATAGCCTGCGTTTGTAAAGGTCCAGTCCCGCAGGCCGCCATACATAAACAGCATTGGCATTTCTAGGCGGGGCAGCTGTTCAATGCAGTTGTAGCCAAGCGAATCCAGATAATACTGATGCCAATGGGCCAGGTCTGCTTTTTTCATATGGTCTGTTAATATGCTGCGAAGCTGTCTGTCTTTTGTGTGGCTGCCAGCGAGGATTTTCATGAGCAAACCGGGGTTTTTTTCAAGCAGATACATTCCCAGTTTGTGCAGCTTCTGGCCGATTACGTTATGAACAGCGGGGTAGGCGCCGGACAGAATAAGGTGTGACACTTTGTCGGGGCGGGTGAAGCCGGTATGCTGCGCGATTAAGCCTCCGGCAGAATACCCGAATAACACAGCTTTATCAATATCCAAAGCGTCCATGAATTGCGCGATCTCGTTTGCGTAATAGGAAATAGACGCTGGCTGATCGATATGATCACTATCACCGTGGCCGCTTAAATCGGGAAAAATCACCCTGAAATGCTTGGATAGAAGGCGCTGATAATAAAAAACCTTGCGTCCCATGCCCGGCGGGTGGATAAAAATGATAGGGATTCCCTGTCCATATTCTTCATAAAAAAGATGTTTCCTGCTGTCTATGCTGATAAGCGGCATCGCTTTTCTCCTTTGACCTTTTCATATGAATAGGGTAACCAAGATAAAACGTCTTATCCGGCCTTTTGGCGTCTGATACAGCGTGACATGCCAACCCTTTTCATGTAAAATAGAAGTAATGTAGCCAGTGAGTCTGGAGGTGTATGGGATGCACGCAGTTTTGATTACCTTGTTGGTTATCGTCAGCATTGCACTTATTATTGTCGTTTTGCTTCAATCCAGTAAAAGCGCCGGATTATCTGGTGCGATTTCAGGTGGAGCGGAGCAGCTCTTCGGGAAACAAAAAGCAAGAGGTCTTGATTTAATTTTGCACCGCATTACGGTAGTGCTGGCAGTCTTGTTTTTCGTGTTAACGATTGCGCTTGCTTATATCCTATAGGGCAATGTTTGTATAAGGTCTGATGTGAAGTCAGGCCTTTTTCACGTTTCTGGATGATATTCAAAACGTTTTTTTCTGATTAAACTGTGGAAAACTATAATGATCGTGCAGATAGAAAGGGAGACATGAGCATGAAAGTTGTGACACCAAAACCATTTACATTTAAAGGCGGAGACAAAGCGGTGCTTTTGCTGCACGGCTTTACAGGCAATACAGCGGATGTAAGGATGCTGGGACGATATTTGAATGAACGCGGCTATACGTGCCACGCGCCTCAATATGAAGGACATGGCGTCCCGCCTGAAGAACTTGTACATACGGGGCCCGAAGACTGGTGGAAAAACGTAATGGATGGCTATGAATACTTAAAATCTGAAGGCTATGAGAGCATTGCGGCCTGCGGACTGTCGCTTGGCGGGGTTTTTTCGCTGAAATTGGGTTACACTGTACCCATAAAGGGAATTGTCCCAATGTGCGCACCGATGCATATTAAGAGTGAAGAGGTCATGTATCAAGGCGTTCTTTCATACGCTCGCAATTACAAAAAGTTTGAGGGGAAAAGCCCGGAGCAAATTGAAGAGGAAATGAAAGAATTCGAAAAAACGCCGATGAATACCCTCAAGGCGCTGCAAGACTTAATTGCTGATGTGCGGAATAATGTCGATATGATTTATTCACCGACATTTGTGGTGCAGGCCCGTCATGACCACATGATTAATACCGAAAGCGCCAATATTATTTACAACGAAGTGGAAACTGATGATAAACAGCTGAAATGGTACGAGGAATCAGGGCATGTCATTACACTCGACAAAGAACGTGACCTCGTCCATCAGGATGTGTATGAATTTTTAGAGAAGCTCGATTGGTAATCAACAGGAGGTCGGATAATGGAAAAAGAAGCATTTATGGAAAAGCTTCTCTCGTTTATGAAGGAAGAGGCGTACAAACCTCTGACCGTTCAGGAACTTGAGGAGATGTTAAATATTACGGAAGCCGAGGAGTTTAAAGAGCTCGTCAAAGCGTTAGTCGCCTTGGAAGAAAAAGGGCTTATCGTACGGACGAGAAGCGACCGCTACGGCATTCCGGAGAAGATGAACTTAATAAAAGGAAAGATTTCAGCCCATGCGAAAGGATTCGCCTTTTTGCTGCCTGAGGATACGTCGTTAAGTGATGTGTTTATTCCGCCTAATGAGCTAAATACGGCAATGAACGGCGATATCGTCATGGTGCGTCTAAATTCACAGTCAAGCGGCTCCAGGCAGGAAGGAACCGTCATACGGATTTTAGAAAGAGCGATTCAGCGGGTTGTCGGCACGTATACAGAAACGAGAAACTTCGGCTTTGTCATTCCGGACGACAAAAAAATCACGAGTGACATCTTCATTCCGAAAAATGGGAAAAATGGAGCTGCGGAAGGGCATAAGGTTGTTGTCAAGCTGACGAGCTATCCTGAAGGCCGCATGAACGCAGAGGGTGAGGTTGAAACCATTCTCGGCCACAAAAACGACCCAGGCATTGATATTTTATCGGTCATTCATAAGCACGGCCTGCCGGGAGAATTTCCAGCTGACGCGATGGAACAGGCATCAAGTACGCCTGACACGATTGATGAAAAAGATCTGAAAGACCGCCGTGATCTCCGTGACCAGGTGATTGTCACCATTGATGGTGCGGATGCGAAGGATTTGGATGATGCAGTTACCGTGACGAAACTTGATGATGGAAGCTACAAGCTTGGCGTTCACATAGCTGATGTCAGCCATTACGTAACCGAAAACTCGCCGATTGACAAAGAAGCGCTTGAAAGAGGGACAAGTGTGTATCTGGTTGACCGTGTCATCCCGATGATTCCGCACAGATTGTCAAACGGCATCTGCTCCTTAAATCCAAAGGTTGACCGCCTGACGCTTTCTTGTGAAATGACAATTAACAGTCAGGGACAGGTGACAGAGCACGAGATCTTCCAAAGTGTCATCAAAACAACGGAAAGAATGACATATTCAGATGTGAATAAAATTCTTGTTGATGATGATGAAGAGCTGAAGCAAAAATACGAGCCTCTTGTTCCGATGTTCAAAGACATGGAGCGCCTGGCTCAAATTCTTCGCGATAAGCGGATGGACCGCGGCGCCGTTGACTTTGATTTCAAAGAAGCAAAGGTGCTTGTTGATGACGAAGGAGCGGTTAAAGACGTTGTGATCAGAGAACGCTCTGTCGCCGAGAAGCTGATTGAAGAATTTATGCTTGTGGCAAACGAAACAGTGGCGGAGCATTTCCATTGGATGAACGTCCCGTTTATATACCGGATTCACGAAGAGCCGAATGCTGAAAAGCTGCAAAAGTTTTTAGAATTTGTGACGACATTTGGCTATGTGGTGAAAGGAACGGCGGGGAATATTCATCCGCGCGCGCTGCAAAGCATTCTGGACGCTGTACGTGACAGACCAGAGGAAACGGTTATATCTACTGTTATGCTCCGTTCGATGAAACAGGCGAAATACGACCCGCAAAGCTTGGGGCACTTCGGTCTGTCAACGGAATTCTATACGCATTTCACATCGCCGATCCGCCGTTACCCGGACTTAATCGTTCACCGTCTGATCCGAACGTATTTGATCAACGGCAAAGTCGATGAAGCGACACAGGAAAAGTGGGCTGAACGCCTGCCGGATATCGCCGAACATACATCATCTATGGAGCGCCGTGCAGTTGACGCCGAGCGTGAGACGGATGACCTGAAAAAAGCGGAATACATGCTTGATAAAATCGGTGAAGAGTTTGACGGCATGATCAGCTCTGTGACAAACTTCGGAATGTTCGTCGAGCTGCCGAATACAATTGAAGGACTCGTCCATGTCAGCTTTATGACAGATGACTACTACCGCTTTGACGAACAGCATTTCGCAATGATTGGCGAGCGGACAGGCAACGTCTTCCGCATCGGGGATGAAATCACAGTCAAGGTTGTCGATGTCAATAAAGATGAGCGCAATATCGACTTTGAAATTGTCGGCATGAAGGGCACTCCGCGGCGTCCGAGAGAATTGGACAGCAGCCGGAGCAGAAAACGCGGAAAGCCTGCCAGAAAACGTGTTCAAAGCACCAATACACCTGTTTCTCCAGCTCCGTCTGAGGAAAAAGGGGAGTGGTTCACTAAGCCGAAGAAGAAAAAGAAAAAACGCGGCTTCCAGAATGCTCCGAAACAGAAACGGAAAAAGAAGAAATAGCAGCTCAACCAGCAAATAGGGCCGCAGCGCTCTATTTGCTTTCTTTCGGAAACAGCTTTTCATTGTAGCAGTACGTGACATTTGGTAAAATAGAGCGTATCGCAAAAGGTGGACAGTTTTTCCTTAGAGAGAGGAGGTTCTGGCATGCCAAAAGGGTCAGGAAAAGTATTATCTCAAAATAAGAAAGCCAATCACGATTATTTTATAGAAGAAACCTATGAAACAGGCATCGTTCTGCAAGGAACCGAAATCAAATCGATTCGCGCCGGCCGCGTAAACCTTAAGGATTCCTTCGCCAAAATCGAACGGGGAGAAGTGTTTCTCCACAATATGCACGTCAGCCCATATGAGCAGGGAAACCGCTATAACCACGATCCGCTTCGGACAAGAAAGCTGTTAATGCACCGCAAGGAGATTAATAAGCTGATCGGGTTAACAAAGGAAAAAGGCTATTCTCTCGTTCCGCTGAAGCTGTATTTAAAAAACGGCTTTGCCAAAGTGCTTCTCGGCCTTGGAAAAGGGAAGAAGAACTATGACAAACGGGAAGATCTGAAGCGCAAGGACGCGAAGCGGGAAATCGAAAGAGCGTTCAGAGACAGTCAAAAAGGCTTCTAAAGGCATAGTGCTTGATTCGAAAATCAGGCCTGTGCTATACTGTGTTCACGATCAGATCACGACGCCATTCATTTGAAGGATTTGACAATTGAAAAGAGCCGTGATCATGTTATAATAAGACTATAGCCAGTTTGAGTGAGAGCTTGATATTTTCTCCCGTATTTCCCTTATACCAAGGGGACGTTACGGATTCGACAGGGATGGATCGAGCTTGAGCTGCGAGCCGAGAGGCGATCTCGTAAACACGCACTTAAATATAACTGGCAAAACTAACAGTTTTAACCAAAACGTAGCATTAGCTGCCTAATAAGCGCAGCGAGCTCTTCCTGACATTGCCTATGTGTCTGTGAAGAGCACATCCAAGTAGGCTACGCTTGCGTTCCTGTCTGAGAACGTAAGAAGAGATGAACAGACTAGCTCTCGGAAGGCCCGCCCGCAGGCAAGAAGATGAGTGAAACCATAAATATGCAGGCTACGCTCGTAGACGCTTAAGTAATCGATGTTTCTGGACGTGGGTTCGACTCCCACCGTCTCCATACATACTGACAATAAAGCAGAACCTCTTAAGAGGTTCTGCTTTATTTTTTCTCCAAACCACAGGCACCAAAAAGTGCGTACTTCCATTTCAATCCCAGCTGTTTCATACTGATTGCAGAGCAGATGTTTCACCAATCAGATTTCTGTCAATAAATAAGAGGAATCAAAAACGGAGGGATGAATAATGAAGCTGAATTTACAAGGAAAAACCGCATTGGTGACCGGTTCGACATCAGGGATCGGAAAAGCTATTGCCTCTTCATTAGCTGAAGAAGGTGCGGCAGTGATCATTAACGGACGCCGGGAAGAGAAAGTGAATCAAACGATAGATGAACTGAAAACACAACATGCTGAAGCGGTTCTTTATCCGGCTGCATTTGATTTGGGAACAGAAGAAGGCTGCAATGAGCTGTTTCAGGCATATCCAGAGGTTGATATTTTGGTCAACAATTTAGGGATTTTTGAACCGGCGGAGTACTTTGATATTCCCGACGATGAATGGTTTCGTTTTTTTGAAGTGAATATTATGAGCGGTGTAAGGCTGACACGCAGGTATTTGCATAACATGATAGAGAAAAAAGAAGGGCGTGTGATTTTCATTGCCAGTGAAGCAGCGATTATGCCGTCACAGGAAATGGCCCATTACAGTGCGACAAAAACGATGCAGCTGTCCATTTCCCGCAGTTTGGCGGAGCTGGCAACCGGCACGAATGTCACAGTCAACACCGTCATGCCGGGCTCTACCTTAACAGAGGGTGTGGAAACCATGCTGAACTCGCTGTATCCTGGTGAAAACCTGACTGTTCAAGAAGCTGAGGCACGTTTTATGAAAGAAAACCGGCCGACATCTATTATTCAAAGACTGATCCGTCCGGAAGAAATCGCCCACTTCGTTACATTTTTAAGCAGCCCGCTTTCCTCTGCGATCAATGGTGCGGCACTTCGGGCAGACGGCGGTTTGGTCCGCAGTGTCTTTTAAACCTCTCCCAACAGGAGAGGTTTTTTATATATTGTTGATTTCCATAAATTTCTGCCGTATAATATTGGTACCGAAATAGTTTTATTGGTACCGGAAGTGGGGGATTAATGTGGAAAAAAGAATTATGGCGGAAACCATCCGGCTGATCAAGCAGAAAGGATTTTCATTTACGATGAATGATTTGGCGGCAGCGCTGGGAACGAGCAAGCGGACGCTCTATGCATATTATTCATCTAAAGATCAGCTTGTTGAGGCGGTTGTCGAACAATTTATAGCTGAAATGAAGCAAATAGAAAGAGACATCTATGAAAATGAAAGTTTAAATGTGCTCGAAAAGGTGAAAAAAATGCTGATCAGCCTTCCGCAGGGGATGGAACTGCTGAACATGGGATTATTAAATGAACTAAAGAAATACCATTACGATGCGTGGCTTACATTAGACGCGTTTATTAAGGAAGAATGGGCGATTGTCCTAGCATTATTAAACGAGTGCAAACAGCAAAAGAGAATCAGAAACATCAATCCGGACCTGTTTGTTCACATGTATATAGGGAGCATCAATCAAGTGTATGACCCTGAATATCCGCTGAAACATCAGTTCACGACAGGAGAGGTGCTTGAATCAATTGTAGATGTTTTGTTTAACGGTATAACAGCTGATGAGGAGGCTGATGCGACATGAATTGGGTGTTTCTATGCTCGGCGATTTTGTTTGAGGTTGCGGGAACGGTCAGCATGAAGCTATCGTCCGGTTTTACAAAGCTTATTCCCAGTTTGCTGTTGATTTTCTTTTATGGAGGGAGTCTTTTCTTTCTGACGCTTACGCTTAAATCCATTGATGTATCTGTTGCTTATGCTGTATGGTCAGGGATGGGAATTGTCCTGATTACAGTCGTTGGTTTTTTGTTTTTTCAAGAACATGTGAGTGTCATGAAAGTCATTTCAATTGGATTGATTATTGCCGGTGTTGTGTCTTTAAACCTGATCGAGCATGCTGCGGTGTCTGAGCCGGTACATAAAAGCGGGCAGTACAAATGAGATATATGAAGCTGTTTTTTCTCGTGACTGATATCGGTTTTATCTTGTACTGGCTGTCAGCCGGATTTTCGCTCATACCGGAAAGCTGGGCTTTTAAACATCATGACCATCCGTTTATGATCGCTTGGAACTGGTCTTTTTTTCCGCTGGATATCCTGATTTCTGTCACAGGGTTGTACAGCTTGTACCTACAGCGGGTGAATCGAGCTGACTGGAAGCTGATGGCGCTGATTTCTCTTGTGCTGACCTGTTGTTCAGGTCTGCAGGCGCTATCATTCTGGACATTCAGCAGTGACTTTGATCTTGTGTGGTGGCTGTTTAATGGGTATCTATTGATTTATCCTTTATTTTTTATTCACCTGCTCTTGAAGGAAGGCAGAAGGACAAAACAGTCCTGACAGGTGCCGCTTTTATAATAAACTGATGTAATGAAGCAGAGACGGTATAAGTCTCTGTTTTTTTATCGTGCGCACCAATTGAGAAGCTAACCGCGTTTTTGGGCATACTAAAGCGAAGAAACTGGAAAAGTTCTACACATTCATTGAAAAGGATTTTGTCAAATGAACAAAACTGCTGCGAACAATCAAAGAATCATGCCTATCGTGAAGGATGCCTTTCGCATTCATGCAAATCCATTTCCTTGGAAAAAGGCTATCGGATCAGGTTTCGCTTCAGGGTTTCCTGTGCTGGTCGGTGCATTGGCAGGTCACACGGATTACGGATTAATTGCAAGTATCGGAGGCTTTGTTTATTTATATGCGGGCGGTGAATCGTACAAAAAGCGCGCCTTGAAGCTGCTCTTGGTTTCTATTGGGATCGCCCTCTCATTTGGTTTAGGGACGCTTTTGTCCGGGATGCTTTGGATGATGGCGGCTGTTTTGGGGCTGATCGGTGCAGCGGCGATGTTTATTTTTAGCGCGCTCGGCATTCAAGGCCCTGCGCCGATGTTTTTTGTCCTTGCCTTTTTAGTCAGTTCCGGGCTGCCGGCCGATCCTTCACAAGCGCTGTTCAGAGCGGGACTGACGTTTCTCGGCGGCATTTTCGCCATGGGTATCGCTTTAATCGGCTGGTTATGGAACAAACATGGACCGGAGGGAGCGGTGCTGCAAAAAACATATCATCAGCTGGCTGCATGTCTTTCAGCCGTCGGAACGCCAGGTTTTCATAACGCACAGCATCAGACGGTGCTCATGCTTAGAACAGCCCGCCAAACGGTTCTTGGGAAAGGGAACAGACGGAAAAAATCGCGGCATGATGAACGATTTTTTCGCCTCCTTGAGAAAGCTGACGACATATTTATTGCCATTATTCATTTTTCAGCTGAAACGCCGGACAGAGAGACCGCGCAGATTGAAAAGGCACTTCGCCAAACCGGAGATATGCTTGCGAATGCACGGGTTTTCAATACGTTTCAGATTAATGAAAATGAATCTGAGCCTAGGCGGAAGCTGTTTGAAGAAATCAATGAGGTTTTGTATATCGCTTCAGGACGTTTTGATAAGCAGCTTGACGGGGAACCAAGCCGCCTGCCATCCTCTTTTTACTTTTTGAGAAATGCCTTTGACTGGAAGTCTCCAGTTTTGATTAGAGCGTTAAAGTACGGAATTGTTCTGTTTGCCGCCGATATGTTTGCCCTCGCATTCGGCTTTGCACGCTCCTATTGGATTCCGCTTTCGGCAGCAGCGGTCATGCTTGGCACTACTGTTGTTTTTACGCTTCACAGGGCTATTCAGCGTTCGGCCGGAACGGTGATCGGTGTTATACTGGCAGGCGCAATCCTGTTTTTTAAGCCGGGCGGTGTTTATATTGCGTTTTGTATTGCAGCGCTGCAATGTCTTCTTGAGATGCTGATCGTCCGCAATTATGCGCTGGCTGTTCCCTTTTTAACCGCAAATGCGCTTGTTATCACAGAAAGTATGCATGGCGGGGCGGGCGCCGGTTATTTTATGATAGCGAGGCTGACTGATGTAGCTGTCGGCAGCGTGATCGGGCTGTTGGGAACAATGCTTTTGTGGCGGCGGTTTTCAACCAAGCGGCTGCCAGAACTTGTGCGGAATGTCATCCGGCTGGAAGGGCAGTTTATGGAGAAACTGTTAACCGGGCAAATTGCCGACGAACACAAGTTAAGGGTGAGTCTTGTCAGGCTTCGGGATGCGTATGACAAGGCGCTTGGCGAGTTTCCTCACGCGAATGCGGATGCGCTCTGGCCTGCCATTTCCGGTGCTCAGCACTTAGGGTACTATTTGCTCTCGGCGCAAGCTCACCGCCGTCCGTCTGCTCCGTTTTCTGATGAAGAGATCAACCAGCTGCGGGCGTTTTTTGAACAGGCTGAGCAATCCTTTATCATGAAAAGGATGCCTGCGGATATTCAAGTGCCGCATGTCCCTCATTATCCTCGGATCAGTAAAGAATTGTCCGCGCTGTATTCCGGCTTGAGAACAGCTTTTGAAAAGTAAGCTGTTTGGGAAAGTTAAATAATCTTTAATTCGAGATGTTTTACTTGAAAGTAAATTTCTTTGTCTCTATAATAAAGTCTAAGAGAGACAGAATAATCATTATGCATCTGTATGATAATAATTGATGTGTGATTTTTAAAAACGAAAGGGCTGGTAAAAATGGCAAAAGTATTATATATCACTGCTCATCCACATGACGAAGCAACTTCGTACAGTATGGCAACAGGTAAAGCATTTATCGAATCTTACAAAGAAGCGAATCCAAATGATGAAGTTGTACATATCGATTTGTACAAAGAAAACATCCCGCATATTGACGCAGATGTATTCAGCGGATGGGGAAAGCTTCAGTCAGGTACAGGCTTTGAAGAGCTTTCTGAAAGCGAAAAAGCGAAAGTAGGCCGTTTGGGAGAGCTTAGCGATCAATTTGCATCAGCTGATAAGTACGTATTTGTTACTCCTTTATGGAACTTCTCATTCCCGCCAGTGATGAAAGCGTATCTCGATTCTGTTGCTGTTGCAGGAAAATCATTCAAATACACAGAACAAGGTCCTGTCGGCTTGTTAACTGATAAAAAAGCAATTCATATCCAAGCGCGCGGCGGCTACTATTCAGAAGGCCCTGCGGCTGAGATGGAAATGGGGCACCGCTACATCGGCATCATGATGAACTTCTTCGGCGTACCATCATTCGATGGCATTTTCGTAGAGGGACATAATGCGGAGCCTGATAAAGCACAGCAAATCAAAGAAGACGCGATTGCGCGTGCGAAAGAAGCAGGAAAAACATTCTAATGAAAAAGCCTCCCCTTATTTGGGGAGGCTTTTGTTTTAGTGCTCCAGCATAATGGTTCGTTTCTCTTTACTGCTTTCCATCGCGGCTTCAATGATGCGGATGACATTAATACCTTCCTCAGCAGTGACTGGCAGCGCAGCACCTTCTCGTATGCTTTCCGCTATTTTACGGTAATAAGTAAGGTAGGAGCCATTTACTGATGGAATCGTTTCTGTTTTTTTGCCGGAGCCACGAATGGTTGTAAGCTGTCCGTAAAACTCCGGATCATCTGCACCCCAGCTGTCATCCTCTGGTTTTCTTCCCGCTCTGAGTGCGTCTTCCTGTCCGTCAATTCCGTATTTGATAAAGCTGGAATCTTTTCCATGGATTTGATAACGAGGTCCGTTTGCCGGAACGATTGATCCTCCGTATAGAATGGCTTGAAGCTTGCCATAATCCAGGGTTAAATGAAAATAGTCAACCGTTTCGGCATTTTCCCGCTGGGCCATCACTTTTGCAGTCACGGCTTTAGGCATCCCAAACAAATGCAGGGTTTGGTCTATGATGTGGGAGCCGAGATCATACAGCGTACCAGTGGCAGTGCCTTCTTTTTCCCGCCACCGCGCTTGAACTTCAGGTCTGTAGCGGTTATAGGAAACTTGATATGTATTGATATCTTCAAGGGATCCCTCAGAGATCAGCTTTTTAATCGTTAAAAAATCGTTATCCCAGCGTCGGTTATGATATACGCTTAATAATACGCCTTTTTCATCGGCAGCCCTTTTTAATGTTTCCCCCTCTTCGGCCGTTGCTGTCATTGGTTTTTCCATCACAACATGTTTTCCGGCCTGTATGCATGCCATAGCATGCTCGTAATGAAGGCCGCTCGGGGTGGTGACAATGACAAGCTCAATGGCAGGGTCATTTGTGATTTCCTCAAGCTCATGTACAACCTCAGCATCTGGAAAATCCCGTTTCACTTCTTCTGTCCGAGATGTCATGATTTTGCTGATTTGATATTCATCCAGAACATCCAGCAGCGGCCCGTGAAAAACAGAACCGGACAATCCGTATCCTAATATCCCAACCTTGATCGTATCCACTTTTCTTCTCCCCTTTAAAAGCGTTATCAACAGAAGTATATACCCTCCTGATCAAATGGTAAAACCTAACTGATTCATTTTTTGCGTCGGCATGCTTAGACAACCGTTTGGACAATCAGTATAATGGGAATTAATATCATTAAACAGAGGTGTGCGCATGGAAAAGCATAACGAACATAAAACATTAAACCATAAAAGCTCGAAAGAAAAAGATCAGATTACAAACCGGCTTAAGCGGATTGAGGGTCAAGTCAGAGGCATTCAAAACATGGTGGAAAACGACAGATATTGTGTAGATATTCTTGTGCAAATTTCAGCTGTTCAGGCGGCAATGAAAAATGTGGCGCTTCATTTGCTTGAGGATCATGCCCATCATTGTGTTGCAGATGCCATCAAAAGCGGAGACGGGGAACAGGCCATTTCTGAGCTTTTGGACGTATTTAAAAAGTTCACAAAATCATAAAGCGTATTTTTATTGTAATACCCTACGGGGGTATGGTAGGATAAAAATACAAAGAATAAACAGGAGGAATTGATTATGGAACAAAAAACATTGCAAGTTGAAGGAATGTCCTGTCAGCACTGCGTCAAAGCAGTAGAAACAAGCGTAGGAGAACTGGACGGCGTCAGTGCCGTTCATGTCAATCTGGAAGCGGGTAAAGTCGATGTTTCGTTTGATGCTGACAAAGTATCAGTCAAAGATATTGCGGATGCGATAGAGGATCAGGGCTATGACGTAGCTGAGTGATTCAAGGTATCGCGCCTTTAGGGAGGCGCGATATTTCTTTCATTTTTATATACCCCCCAGGTGTATATAAAGGAGTGAGTATGTTGAGTGAACAAAAGGAAATCGCGATGCAGGTCTCTGGTATGACCTGTGCGGCATGTGCTGCCAGAATTGAAAAAGGCCTGAAGCGGATGCCCGGTGTCACGGATGCAAATGTTAATCTGGCAACGGAAACATCAAATGTAATCTACGATCCTGCTGAAACAGGGACTGCAGCGATTCAAGAAAAAATAGAAAAGCTGGGCTATCACGTCGTTACAGAAAAAGCTGAATTCGATATTGAAGGCATGACCTGTGCGGCTTGCGCCAATCGGATTGAAAAACGGCTTAACAAAATAGAAGGCGTCGCAAATGCTCCAGTAAACTTCGCTTTAGAAACAGTTACGGTCGAATACAATCCAAAAGAAGCGTCTGTCAGCGATTTGAAAGAAGCGGTAGATAAGCTTGGATATAAGCTAAAGTTGAAGGGTGAACAGGACAGTGAGGCTGCTGCTAAAAAGAAAGAAGAACGGAAGCAAACGGCGAGACTGATTTTTTCAGCTGTCCTGTCGTTTCCATTGCTTTGGGCGATGGTGAGCCATTTTACATTTACATCATTCATTTGGGTACCGGATATATTTCTCAATCCGTGGATGCAGTTTGCGCTGGCGACACCAGTCCAGTTTCTGATCGGCTGGCCGTTTTATGTGGGTGCTTATAAGGCGCTCAGAAATAAAAGCGCCAATATGGATGTATTGGTCGCCCTCGGTACGACGGCTGCTTACGCTTATAGTCTTTATCTTACTTTTCAAAGCCTTGGCTCTCACGGGCATACAGAAGGCCTTTACTATGAAACAAGCGCGATTTTGCTGACGCTGATTTTATTAGGCAAGTTGTTTGAAACAAAAGCAAAAGGCCGTTCCTCGGATGCGATTAAAAAGCTGATGAAGCTTCAAGCGAAAACAGCTACTGTTGTAAGAGACGGACAGGAGCAAATCATCCCGATCGACGAAGTGCTTGTTAATGACATTGTTTACGTCAAACCTGGCGAACGAATTCCTGTCGACGGAGAAGTGGTTGTAGGCCGTTCAGCGGTTGACGAATCGATGATTACAGGAGAAAGTCTTCCTGTTGACAAAAATCCTGGTGACAGCGTGACAGGTTCAACCGTTAACGCAAACGGCTTTCTGAAAATTAAAGCTGTCAACGTCGGAAAGGATACTGCGCTTTCTCATATCATCAAAATTGTTGAGGAAGCACAAGGGTCAAAAGCGCCGATCCAGCGTCTCGCTGACCAGATTTCAGGCATTTTTGTACCCATTGTATTGGGGATTGCCGTTCTCACTTTTCTCATTTGGTATCTTTGGGCGGCTCCTGGCGATTTTGCCGAAGCGATCAGCAAGTTCATTGCGGTTCTTGTCATTGCCTGTCCTTGCGCCCTCGGTCTTGCTACTCCGACGAGCATAATGGCTGGATCTGGACGCGCTGCTGAATTCGGGATTTTATTTAAAGGCGGCGAGCATTTAGAAAAAACACATCGTCTCGATACAATTGTTCTTGATAAAACCGGAACCGTGACAAACGGGAAGCCGCGTCTGACGGATGCCATTCCATTCGGCCGTTTTGAAGAAAAAGATTTGCTTCAATTTGCAGCGGCAGCGGAAACGGGATCAGAGCATCCGCTTGGCGAAGCGATTATTGCTGGCGTGAAAGATAAAGGGGTTGAGATACCGAAACTTACCCGCTTTGAAGCAAAAGTCGGCGCAGGCATTTTGGCTGAAGCCGGAGGAAAAAGCATTCTCGTCGGCACAAGAAAATTAATGGAAAGCGAACAGGTTGAGCATGGGACTCTTCTCGCCAAAATGGAAGAGCTAGAGGCAGAAGGAAAAACCGTTATGCTTGTTTCCATTGATGGAGAAGCAGCTGGGCTAGTAGCAGTTGCAGATACGATTAAGGATACGTCGCGGAAGGCTGTTGCCCGTCTGAAAGAGTTGGGTCTTGATGTCATCATGATGACAGGAGACAATCGCAGAACCGCAGAAGCCATCGCGAAGGAAGCGGGAATTGCGAATATCATTGCGGAAGTCCTTCCTGAACAAAAGGCGGAGGAAATCGCCCGCTTGCAAAAAGAAGGCCGCCAGACAGCAATGGTAGGCGACGGAATTAACGATGCGCCGGCGCTTGCCACAGCTGACATCGGCATGGCGATTGGAACTGGCACGGACATTGCCATGGAAACAGCAGACATTACACTTATTCGCGGCGATCTAAACAGCATTGCCGACGCAATCCGCATGAGCAGATTGACAATGAAAAACATTAAACAAAACTTATTCTGGGCGCTTGGCTATAACAGCCTCGGCATCCCAATCGCAGCACTTGGATTTTTAGCACCGTGGATAGCAGGAGCAGCAATGGCATTCAGCTCCGTTTCCGTTGTTCTGAATGCTCTTCGTCTGCAGAAAGTAAAATGAAAAACCGGCTATATGCCGGTTTTTGTTTTTCATTGACACTTTCTTGGAAAACAACATATAATAGGTGTAACTTATATATGAGTATATGCTCATATATATAAAATAAATACAATACTCATTGATACGCTTTGAAGAGGGAACCCTAAATCGGAAGGTAAGGTGAGACTAGTGAAACAGGAATACGTTCTGGACGGTTTGGATTGCAGCAATTGTGCCCGAAAAATCGAAAATGGAGTCAAAGGCATAAAAGGAATTGACGGATGCGCGGTAAATTTTGCGGCAAGCACCTTAACTGTCTCAGCCGATGGGAAAGAAGAGCAATGGGTCACGAATAAAGTAGAGAAAAAAGTGAAATCAATTGATCCGCATGTAACGGTTCGCCAAAAGCATATAAAGAAATCAGCTGATGATGGCTATCGTAATCGAATGGTCAATATGCTGATCAGAATGGCGGCGGCTGTCATTCTCGGCGCAGCGGCATATTTGGTTCACTCGGGAACCATTGAATTTTTCCTTTTCCTCGGTGCTTATTTGATTATCGGCGGTGACATTATGATCCGCGCAGTCAAAAACATCATCCGCGGTCAGGTGTTTGACGAACATTTCTTAATGGCCCTTGCCACAATCGGCGCTTTTCTGATTCAGCAATACCCTGAGGGGGTCGCCGTTATGCTGTTTTATCAAATCGGTGAGCTTTTTCAAGGAGCCGCGGTAAGCCGTTCCAGAAAATCAATTAGTGCGTTAATGGACATACGGCCTGATTACGCCAATCTCAAAACAAAGAACGGCATCGAACAGGTTTCCCCGGAGGACGTTCAGACAGGAGACATCATTGTGGTTAATCCGGGAGAAAGCATACCCCTGGACGGTAAGGTCGTGCAAGGGTCAGCAATGGTTGATACATCTGCTTTAACAGGTGAGTCCGTTCCGAGAAAAGCTGCGGAAGGACAAGATGTAATGTCAGGCTTTATCAATCAAAACGGCGTTCTGCATATTGAAGTCACAAAGGGCTATCAGGAATCAGCAGTATCAAAAATATTAGACTTGGTTCAGAATGCGAGCAGCCGTAAAGCCCGGACAGAAAACTTTATCACGAAGTTTGCCAAGTATTATACACCTGCTGTTGTGATCATTGCGGTATTGCTGGCTTTTGTCCCGCCGCTTGTTCTTTCTGGCGCCGCGCTTTCCGATTGGGTGTACCGCGCGCTTATCTTTTTAGTGATTTCTTGTCCTTGTGCGCTTGTTGTCTCTATTCCGCTCGGTTTCTTCGGCGGAATCGGAGCGGCCTCAAAGGCCGGAGTGCTTGTAAAGGGAAGCAATTATTTAGAAGCTTTGAATCAAGTCAAATACGCGGTGTTTGATAAAACGGGAACACTAACAAAAGGCAGCTTTGAAGTGACAGAAATCAAACCCGCGGAAGGTTTTACAAAGGATAGATTACTTGAAGCGGCGGCATACGCTGAGCTTCATTCACAGCATCCGATTGCTGAATCTGTGCGTAAAGCTTACGGGAAAATGCTTTCCTCCGATGAGATAGAGTCATACGAAGAAATCCCCGGTCACGGCATTTTTGCAAAGGTAAATGGAACTGAGATCCTTGCCGGGAATAAAAAGCTCATGGAAAGAGAACAAATTGAGGATGTCCCGGATGAAAATGCTGGAACAATCGTACACGTTGCTGTTGATCAACGCTATGCCGGAGCAATCATCATAGCGGATGAGATAAAGGAAGACGCAGCACAGGCGGTTGCTGATCTGAAGTCGCTTGGGATCAAACAGACAGCTATGCTGACGGGTGATTCGAAACAAACGGGAGAAGCCGTCGGAAAACAACTTGGGATTGGTGAGGTATATGCAGAGCTGCTGCCGCAAGATAAAGTCTCGCAGGTCGAAGCATTGGTAGCTAAGCTTTCACCTAATGAAAAACTCATTTTTGTCGGTGACGGTATCAATGATACGCCGGTGCTTGCCCGCGCAGATATAGGGATCGCGATGGGAGGCCTTGGCTCAGACGCCGCAGTAGAAGCCGCAGACATCGTGCTGATGACAGATCAGCCGTCAAAAATAGCGGAAGCGATTCGGATTGCGAAACGGACACGGCGAATCGTGTGGCAAAACATCGGCTTTGCTTTAGGTGTGAAAGCGATCTTTCTCATTCTTGGTGCATTTGGAATTGCGACCATGTGGGAAGCGGTTTTCTCAGATGTCGGCGTTACACTGCTTGCTGTGGCGAACGCCATGCGCGTCATGCGTCTCAAAAACAAATAAATTGTCGGAGAGAATTCATTTTTTCGGGGTTTTCTTATCAGCGCTTGTCTTGTTAAAATAAAGAAGTGGGTCAATTGCGATCCGCTTCTTTTTTAATTTTAAAACGATGAGGTGTCGGAGTGAAAAAGAAACAGCAGTCTTCTGCGAAATTCGCGGTCATCCTTACGGTTGTGGTTGTTGTATTGCTAGCAGCCATTGTCATCATTAATAACAAAACGGAACAAGGCAATGATGCGGTGTCCGGACAGCCGTCTATCAAAGGGCAGCCTGTGCTTGGCAAGGACGATGCACCGGTAACTGTAGTAGAATTCGGAGATTACAAATGTCCGTCTTGCAAGGTGTTTAACAGTGACATCTTTCCAAAAATACAAAAAGACTTTATTGATAAGGGCGATGTGAAATTTTCTTTCGTGAACGTCATGTTCCATGGAAAAGGTTCAAGGTTAGCGGCTCTTGCATCTGAAGAAGTATGGAAGGAAGACCCTGACTCTTTCTGGGATTTCCATGAAAAGCTGTTCGAAAAACAGCCAGATACGGAACAGGAATGGGTAACCCCAGGCCTCCTTGGTGATCTTGCAAAAAGCACCACAAAGATAAAACCTGAGACGCTCAAGGAAAATCTTGATAAGGAAACATTCGCTTCTCAAGTGGAAAAGGATTCTGACCTTAATCAAAAAATGAACATACAGGCAACACCGACGATTTACGTCAATGATAAAGTGATCAAAAATTTTGCGGATTATGATGAAATCAAAGAGACAATAGAAAAAGAGCTGAAAGGGAAGTAAAACGATATGAAAAATAGAATCATATTTTTATATGCTTCCTGGGTTGTGGCTCTTATCGCTATGCTGGGCAGCCTGTATTTCAGTGAAATTAGAAAGTTTATTCCATGTGAACTGTGCTGGTATCAGCGTATCCTCATGTATCCGCTCGTCCTGATTTTAGGCATCGCCACCTTTCAAGGGGACACACGAGTGAAAAAATTTGTGCTCCCGATGGCTATTATAGGGGCATTCATTTCGACCATGCATTATTTAGAGCAAAAAGTGCCCGGTTTTAGCGGCATTAAGCCATGTGTCAGCGGCGTGCCGTGCTCGGGCCAATATATTAACTGGTTTGGTTTTATTACGATTCCATTCCTGGCCCTGATTGCTTTTATCCTGATTATCATTTTTATGTGCCTGCTGAAAGGCGAAAAATCTGAATAACAAAAAAAGCGCCCGCGTATGCCGGGCGCTTTTTTAATTTCGCAAACTCATGTCCATCAGCAATAGCCGTATTCCCTCTAAATTTATCTTTTTTTCTCATAAAAATGTTATTGATTTTACGCTGGAGCGATTATAAAATCTAGAGGTCGTCAGAAAATTTAACAAACATAAAAGGGAGTCATCAGAATGGCTTGGGAGCTGCTTAGTGTGATTGGCATCATTGCGTTTGCAGTCAGCGGCGCAATTGTTGCGATGGAAGAGGAATATGATATTTTAGGAGTTTATATATTAGGGATTGTCACCGCTTTTGGAGGAGGAGCGATCCGCAATTTGCTGATCGGTGTTCCGGTGTCAGCGCTATGGGAGCAGGGAGCGTACTTTCAAATCGCGCTTTTATCTATTACAATTGTGTTTCTGTTTCCGAAGCTGCTGCTGAAGCATTGGAATAAGTGGGGCAATTTATCAGATGCGATCGGCCTCGCTGCCTTTGCTATCCAAGGCGCACTGTATGCTGTCAAAATGGGCCATCCGCTTAGTGCCGTGATCGTGGCTGCGGTGCTGACGGGAAGCGGGGGCGGAATCATCCGCGACCTTCTTGCCGGGCGCAAACCGCTTGTGCTGAAGGCAGAAATTTATGCAGTCTGGGCGGCTCTCGGCGGTTTAATCGTCGGCTTGGGCTGGCTGGGGAACTCGTTCGGCTTATACGTTCTGTTTTTCGTGCTCGTTGTTTGCCGGGTTTGTTCCTATATGTTTAATTGGAAGCTGCCAAACCGTTCTTTTCGCTTAGATAGTCAGTAAAATAAAAGAAACCTCTCCGTCATGGAGAGGTTTCTTTTATGGTAGCCTGCCGGGATCAAATAAAAAGTCCTTTTCGAATGCTGACCGCGCAGAGCAAAGCTATTGAAAATTAATAGGTAGCCCAAAAGGTATAGCTGATGGTTTTTTTAGTTCCTGTGTTAGTGAATTTGAATCTGTATTTTGTTTTGTAGCTTTTAGAAGCTTGTTTGTAACTTAAATTTGTAGAGCCTTTTTTCGTTGCATAAAAAGTTTTAACATTTTTCCAGCCTTTATTTGTCTTTTGTTGCAGAGTTGCTGTAATTTTCCCGCTGCCTGATCCGTTTGCTGTCATGTTGGCCCAAGTTCCTCGTCCTGGATAATAAATCTGAAATGTTGGCGAGTAAGTATAGTTTTTAAATGAGCCCGAATGGTAATGAGTACTCCATATTTGACCTTTTTTAACCCAATCTTTAGCTTCCGCTTTGTTGTTTACTAGGTCAATTGCCGTAAAACTTGTTACGGCTACGACGAATGCCAGCAACATCATAGATAGCTTTTTCTTCACTGAGTATTTCCTCCTAACTAATTCTGGTTCTTTCTTCATGTTCTTATCATAAACCGAGAGAAATAATGTAACATCGTCCTATTCTCCCAAATGAAAAACTTCAATTTGTTGAAATATGTCGAAATTGGATGAAAAATGACTATTTTACTGCGACTATAGATACGATAGCGAGGATGTAGTTGCTTTATGGAAGATGACAATAACAGCCAGTTTAGTCATTCTTCACGTTAGATGAACAGACAAACACGGTAAAGCTCTGCGGTGTTTTTAAAATGAAAAAGAAATATTATATCGAAGATTGAATGGAATAAGGAATCGATACTGATGAAAGAGAAGATTTGCAACCTAAGAAAAGCACCTCCAACAGTGATCAATGTGAAATCATAAGAGAAAAAACCGATTTCGAGTTGAAATCGGTTTTTTCTGCATATAAATAACCCAAACCTTGATTGGTATTGGGTGAATGTGCTAAGATAAATTGTATTTGCTAGTTTCATCATACATTCGATATATGTATCCAATTATATTTTACAGTATTTCATCTATGTTTGTCAACTATTTTCTGGAGGTGCCGTTCATGAATCAGCAGGATAAGGAATGGAAGGAAGAGCAGTCGAGAATAGATGAGGTGCTGCAGGAGCTCGAAAAAAAAGAGCGGTTTCTGGAAACGTCTGCGGGCGGGTTGAAGCATGATATCATCGGATTAAGAAAAAGCTTTTGGGAGGATGTTAAGGTTAATTTTGATGATGCCCATGAAGCGATTGAAACGATGGCAAGCATTAAGCAGCAGGCAGAGCTGCTGTCTGATCGGGAACACAATCATCGGCGCATGGATCAGCAGCTCAAACGAATTCATCAATTAAAAAAATCGCCTTATTTCGGCCGGATTGATTTTATTGAAAACGGCGAGGAGAAGGCAGAGCGAATTTATATCGGTTTAGCTTCCTGTTTGGATGAGAAGGAGGAACACTTTCTGATTTATGACTGGAGGGCGCCGATATCAAGTTTGTACTACAATTATTCCCCAGGAAAAGCGGAGTACGAGGTGCCCGGTGAAACGATAGAAGGGGAAATGGTGCTGAAACGCCAGTTTATGATCAAAAACGGCACTCTCAAGGCGATGTTTAATACCGATATGACGATTGGTGATGAAATGCTGCAAGAGGTATTAAGCCATCACTCCGATACCCAAATGAAAAACATCGTGTCTACGATTCAGAAAGAACAAAATCAGATTATCCGTAATGAAAAAAGCAAGATCCTGATCGTGCAGGGAGCGGCTGGCAGCGGGAAAACATCGGCTGCGCTTCAGCGTGTCGCTTATTTGTTATACAGGCACCGTGGCGTCATTGATGCCGGACAAATCGTTTTGTTTTCTCCCAACTTCTTATTTAACAGCTATGTCTCCTCTGTTTTGCCGGAGTTAGGAGAAGAGAATATGGAGCAGGCGACGTTTCAGGAATATATCGAGCATCGTCTTGGCCGCAGGTTCAAATGTGAAAGCCCCTTTGATCAGCTCGAATATTGCCTGACCGAAACAAAGGGAGGCGATTTTCCAACAAGGCTTGCGGGAATCACATGGAAGGCGGGTTTATCCTTTCAGCAATTCATTAATGAATACGTCACACGGCTTTCCTCTGACGGGATGATTTTTAAAAATATTATATTCCGCGGACAAAAGCTGATCACAAAGGAGCAAATTCAATCCTATTTTTACTCATTGGATCAAAATCACTCCATTCCGAATCGGATGGAGCAAACCGCGAAGTGGCTGCTGAGTGAGCTTAACAAGCTTGAGAAAAAGGAACGGCGAAAGGATTGGGTTGTTCATGAAGCTGAGCTGCTTGACAAAGAGGACTACCTGGACGTGTACAAAAAACTGCAGGAAAGGAAACGGTTCAGCGAGAGTACGTTTAACGATTATCAAAGAGAGCAGCAGCTGCTTGCCGCCATCATTGTGAAAAAAGCTTTCAAACCGCTCAAACAGGCAGTCAGGCTCCTTGCATTTCTTGATGTTACACAACTTTATTTGCAATTGTTTTCTGGCTGGGGAGGAAAATTTCAGCATGAGAAGATGGCCGCGATAGCTGAGCTGACCCGTTCGGCATTTTCGGATAATAAATTGCTCTATGAGGACGCGGCACCGTTTCTTTATATGCAGGATCTGATTGAGGGCAGAAAGAAAAATACGAAGATCAAACATCTATTTATTGACGAAGCCCAGGACTATTCACCGTTTCAGATGGCTTACATGAGAAGTATTTTTCCGGCTGCCAGCATGACAGTGCTCGGTGATATCAATCAGTCCATCTACGCGCATACCATACATGGGGATCAGCGTATGGATGCGTGCTTTGAGGATGAGCCTGCTGAGTATGTTCGTTTAAAGAGAACATACAGATCAACAAGGCAGATTGTCGAATTTACCAAAGCGATGCTTCAAGATGGAGCGGATATTGAGCCGTTTAATAGAAGCGGGGAAATGCCGCTCGTTGTCAAAACTGAAGGACATGAGAGCCTTTGCCAAAAGCTCGCGCAAGAAATTGGCCGGCTCAAGAAAAAAGGGCACGAAACAATAGCCGTCATCTGCAAGACAGCGCAGCAATGCATACAGGCGCACGCCCACATGAGTGAATATACAGATGTTCGCCTGATTCATAAAGAAAATCAACCATTCCAAAAGGGTGTTTGCGTGATTCCGGTGTATTTAGCAAAGGGAATTGAATTTGACGCAGTGCTTGTCTATGATGCATCTGAAGAACACTATCATACAGAGCACGACCGCAGGCTTTTATATACTGCGTGCACCCGTGCGATGCACATGCTGGCGGTATTTTATACAGGTGAAGCCAGTCCGTTTGTAACCGCTGTGCCGCCTCACTTATATCAGATGGCTGAATGAAGAGAAGGGAGTCCTTCTCTTTTTTCTATTTACATGAAGCATAGCCGTTTTATCATTAGGATTCTTAATAGTTATCATCATGTAAATATATTTTACTTAAGCCTAGTATTCCGGTAAAGTTCAATTAGATGCAATTTTCGATCAGTTTATAACTTTGTGAGGTGGATATGTTGCAACTTCAGGTAATGAACAGTCCGTTTAATCAGGAGCAGGCAGAGCTCCTTAACCGCCTTCTGCCGACCTTGACCGAATCCCAGAAAATCTGGCTGAGCGGATACTTATCCGCGCAATCTGTTTCCGCCCAAGAAACTGCGGGTGCGCCGGCGGCAGCTGTGTCTGCGGAAGCGGCGGCACCAGCTGTTTCAAAAGAAGTGACCGTTCTTTATGGTTCACAGACGGGAAACGCACAGGGGCTTGCAGAAAATGCCGGCAAGCAGCTTGAACAGAGCGGTTTTCAAGTGACCGTCTCATCCATGAGCGATTTTAAGCCGAATCAGCTGAAGAAGGTAACCAATCTTTTAATCGTCGTCAGTACGCATGGAGAAGGCGAGCCGCCTGATAACGCGCTGTCGTTTCATGAATTTCTGCACGGAAGACGGGCGCCTAAGCTTGAAGACCTGCGCTTTTCCGTTTTGGCGCTTGGTGACAGTTCGTACGAATTTTTCTGCCAGACAGGGAAAGAATTTGATCAGCGCTTAGAAGAACTCGGCGGAAAACGGATTTCTCCGCGCGTTGATTGCGATCTTGACTATGATGAACCGGCAGCCGAATGGCTTGAGGGTGTATTGAAAGGATTAAATGAAGCTGGGGGCGGAAGCGCCGCGCCTGCGCCGGCGGCTGCGTCACAAACCGGTGAGTCTTCGTATTCCAGAACAAACCCGTTTCGGGCTGAAGTGTTAGAAAATTTAAATTTAAACGGCAGAGGATCAAATAAAGAAACACGCCATGTGGAGCTGTCTCTTGAAGGATCTGGCCTAACTTACGAGCCTGGTGACAGCCTCGGCGTCTATCCGGAAAACGATCCGGAACTTGTCGAGCTGCTCCTTAAGGAAATGAATTGGGACCCGGAAGAAATTGTGACGCTTAATAAGCAAGGTGATGTCCGTCCGCTGAAAGAAGCGCTGATTTCTCACTATGAGATTACCGTTCTCACAAAACCGCTTCTTGAACAGGCAGCCCAGCTGACAGGGAACGATGAGCTTAGAGAGCTTTTAGCCCCGGGAAATGAGGAGAATGTAAAAGCCTATATTGAAGGTCGCGATTTGCTTGATCTCGTCCGTGACTATGGCCCATTTAGTGTATCTTCGCAGGAGTTTGTCTCGATTTTGCGAAAAATGCCTGCCCGCCTTTATTCGATTGCAAGCAGTTTATCCGCAAATCCGGATGAAGTGCATTTAACAATCGGCGCAGTCCGCTACGATGCGCACGGCCGTGAACGAAAAGGCGTCTGCTCGATTTTGTGCGCGGAACGTCTGCAGCCGGGTGACACACTGCCGGTTTATGTACAGCACAATCAAAACTTTAAGCTTCCGAAAGACCCTGAAACACCGATTATCATGGTGGGCCCTGGGACAGGCGTCGCACCTTTCCGTTCCTTTATGCAGGAGCGTGAGGAGACGGGAGCGGAAGGAAAGGCATGGATGTTCTTTGGCGATCAGCACTTTGTCACGGATTTCCTTTACCAGACAGAGTGGCAGAATTGGCTCAAAGACGGTGTGCTGACAAAAATGGATGTGGCGTTCTCACGTGATACGGAAGAAAAAGTATATGTGCAGCACCGCATGCTTGAACATAGCGCAGAATTGTTTGAATGGCTTCAAGAAGGAGCGGCTGTTTACATTTGTGGAGATGAAAAGCACATGGCGCATGACGTCCATAACACATTGCTTGAAATTATCGAAAAAGAAGGCAATATGAGCCGCGAAGAAGCGGAGGCTTATCTTGCCGATATGCAGCAGCAAAAACGCTATCAGCGTGATGTATACTGATTTGACTTGAAAGGAGTTTTTCAACATGGTGACCAAAATTCTAAAAGCACCGGACGGCTCTCCAAGTGATGTTGAACGCATTAAAAAAGAAAGTGATTATTTGCGCGGCACGCTGAAAGAAGTGATGCTCGATCGAATCAGTGCCGGAATTCCGGATGATGACAACCGCCTGATGAAACACCACGGCAGTTATTTGCAGGATGACCGCGACCTCCGAAATGAACGCCAAAAGCAGAAGCTTGAGCCCGCATATCAGTTCATGCTGCGCGTGCGTATGCCAGGGGGCGTCTCGACGCCTGAACAATGGCTTGTCATGGATGAGCTGTCCCAGAAATACGGGAACGGCACATTAAAATTGACGACACGTGAAACGTTCCAAATGCACGGGATTCTGAAATGGAACATGAAGAAAACCATTCAGACGATCCACTCAGCACTTTTGGATACGATCGCAGCCTGCGGAGACGTAAACCGTAACGTCATGTGTGCATCAAACCCTTATCAATCTGAAATCCACTCAGAGGTATACGAGTGGTCTAAAAAATTAAGTGATGATCTGCTGCCGCGGACGAGAGCATATCATGAAATTTGGCTTGATGAGGAAAGAGTTGCCGGCACGCCGGAGGAAGAAGTCGAGCCAATGTACGGACCGCTCTATCTGCCGCGGAAGTTTAAAATCGGTATTGCCGTTCCGCCGTCTAATGATATTGACGTCTTTTCACAAGATCTGGGATTCATTGCGATTGTCGAGGATGGCAAGCTGATCGGTTTTAACGTGGCAATCGGCGGCGGTATGGGAATGACGCATGGCGATACTGCGACATATCCGCAATTAGCCAAGGTGATCGGTTTCTGCCGGCCTGAGCAAATGTATGACGTTGCTGAAAAAACGATTACGATTCAGCGTGATTACGGCAACCGTTCTGTCCGTAAAAATGCGCGGTTCAAATACACAGTTGACCGCCTCGGTTTAGAAAACGTAAAAGAAGAATTGGAAAACCGTCTTGGCTGGAGCCTGGAAGAAGCGAAGCCGTATCATTTCGATCATAACGGCGACCGCTATGGCTGGGTGGAAGGCATCGAGGATAAATGGCATTTCACGCTGTTTGTCGAAGGCGGCCGTATAACGGATTACGATGATTATAAGCTGATGACTGGCTTGCGGGAAATCGCCAAAGTTCATACAGGTGAGTTCCGGCTGACAGCCAATCAGAACTTAATGATTGCGAACGTTTCAAGCGATAAAAAAGAAGAAATCAGTGCTTTAATTGAACAGTACGGACTAACTGACGGCAAGCACTATTCAGCACTTCGCCGCAGCTCGATGGCATGCGTCGCTCTTCCGACCTGCGGATTGGCAATGGCCGAAGCAGAACGTTATTTGCCGACCCTGTTAGATAAGATTGAAGAGATTATTGACGAAAACGGCCTTCGTGATCAGGAAATCACCATTCGCATGACAGGGTGTCCGAACGGCTGCGCACGTCATGCACTCGGTGAGATCGGATTTATCGGAAAGGCGCCGGGCAAATATAATATGTATCTTGGCGCTGCGTTTGACGGAAGCCGTTTAAGCAAAATGTACCGTGAAAACATCGGTGAAGCAGACATTTTAAGCGAGCTGCGCATCCTTCTTTCCCGCTATGCGAAAGAACGCGAGGAAGGCGAGCATTTCGGTGACTTTGTCATCCGCGCGGGCATTATCAAAGCAACAACTGACGGTACGAATTTTCATGATTGAGAAAGAAAGACGAGAGACAGGGAGTAGCTTCCTGTCTCTTTTTTCTGTAATTTGCTCTGCTGCAAAAAAGTTCACTGTGAGCATATCATGAGAAAAAATACCCTAAAAAGGGTACTATAAAAGAAGACAAGTGTGGAGAGAACTCCTGCGAAACCACATAGCGTATGCAAGGCCACCCTAGCTCAAGGGCTTTTAGACAAACAGATTTTTTGGCTCATCATGCCGACACACAACAGACGAAGGAGGTCATGCATTTGGACATATTTTTAGTTGTGCTCGTATTATTAACGATTATTGCGATTTCTAATATCGTGAACCGGTTTATTCCGTTTATTCCGGTGCCGCTGATTCAAGTGGCTCTTGGGATTCTTGCCGCCTCATTTCCACAGGGACTTCATTTTGAATTAAACACCGAATTGTTTTTTGTTCTTTTTATCGCGCCTCTGCTATTTAATGATGGAAAGAGGACACCGCGGGCAGAGCTTTGGAATTTAAGGGCTCCGATTTTATTGCTTGCACTCGGCCTTGTATTTGCGACTGTGATTGTAGGCGGCTACACGATTCACTGGATGATTCCTGCTATTCCGCTGGCAGCGGCCTTTGGACTTGCGGCCATTCTTTCACCGACTGATGTCGTCGCTGTCAGCGCATTATCAGGAAGAGTGAAAATGCCAAAAGGAATTCTTCGCCTGCTGGAAGGTGAGGGGCTGATGAATGACGCATCAGGTCTGGTGGCCTTTAAGTTTGCGATTGCAGCGGCAGTGACTGGTGCATTTTCATTAGCACAAGCGGCTGTCAGCTTTGTCTTTATTTCTCTCGGAGGCTTGCTGTGCGGGGTTGTCATTTCATTTTTGATTATTCGTTTTCGCCTATTTCTGCGCCGCCTTGGCATGCAGGATGTCACGATGCATATGCTGATTCAAATTCTGACGCCGTTTGTGATTTATTTGGCAGCTGAAGAAATCGGCGTTTCCGGCATTTTAGCTGTTGTGGCTGGCGGTATTACCCATGCGGTTGAACAGGATCGTCTGGAATCAACGATGATCAAGCTGCAAATTGTCTCCTCAAGTACGTGGAACATTATTTTATTTATTTTGAACGGCCTGGTCTTCGTTATTCTCGGCACGCAAATCCCTGATGTTATTTCTGTTATCTTTAACGACACTGCCATCAGCAACATGAAGGTGATCGGCTATATCCTAGTCATCACATTTACGTTAATGCTCCTGAGATTCCTGTGGGTGCTGTTCTTCTGGAACGGCAAATGGTTCTTTAATAAAGATCAGAACATCTATAAACCGGGTCTTCGTTCGACGCTGTTAATTTCGATTTCCGGTGTGCGTGGAGCAGTAACGCTTGCAGGTTCTTTTTCCATTCCGTATTTCCTGGAGGACGGCACGCCGTTTCCGGAAAGAAATCTGATTCTCTTTTTAGCAGCCGGCGTCATTTTATGCACGCTTGTCATTGCTACCGTTGTGCTGCCGATTCTGACTGAAAAAGAAGAAGAGGACGAGGAACGAAACAAGAAGCTGCTGACGGCGAGACGTAAATTGATCAAAACAGCCCTTCAAACGATTAAAGAGGACATGAATGAGACAAACAAAACGGCCTCTCTTGCGGTGATAGCTGAATACAATGAGAAAATGAAAAATCTTCGTTTTCAGCAATATACATCGTCTAATCGCATCAAAAAGCACGAGCGAAAAGTCCGTGCGCAAGGGGTTAAGGCAGAGCAAGAGGCGCTGATGAAAATGCTGGAGCGGGGAGACATCCCGGAAGAAACAGCAAATGTGCTGCAAGAACGATTTAACGAGTTGGAAATTTTGTATGCGAACCCGTTTAAAGTCGGATTATCAAAAACAAGGCTCAAGAGGCTGATGTATTGGATTTTCTTCGGTGAACATAAAAAGCCGGAGATGTCGATCTTAAATGAAGCGGGATTGATACGGGCAACAAGAGTGAAAACGGCAAAAGCAGCGATAGAATATCTGGAAAAACATAAGACGGATGAGCATAAAGAAGTGTTTTTATCTGTCATTACATTCTATAAGCAGTTAATTTTCAGGCTGGAGCACAGCCATCATGAGTTAAAATCAAGTGCCCATTTTGAAAATCAGAAGCTGGAAGTGAAGCTGAAGGCTGTGCAGGCGATCAGAAATGAAATTCAAACGCTCTTCGAAGAGAGGGAAATTTCCCGGGACATCTCCCATGAGCTTCGCCAATACATTAATGATGTCGAAGCCGCCATGCTTGAAGGCGGCGAATAAATGCAGAAAAAAAGCTGGCGTTAGAGCGCCAGCTTTTTTCTATATTAAGGGCGATGAAATGCGACAGTGCTGCCATCCCGGTCGAACCAGCCTCTGAAGGCCCAGTTGATCCAGCCGCCATCGCCTTTGTTTGTAAAGGTTCCATCTTCAAATACCCAAATGCCATACGTAATGCCGTCGTAAACGGCTGAGCCGTAAAATTGCACACCGTTCAAATGATCTTCATATTCCTGGCTTAAATTAAAGACCATGACATTATATTTTTGGCCGGATGCGTAGAAGGAAGACTCCATGAGGTTTTTCACAAACCCATCCCTGTTCTGTGCGGATTTGATGGCATCAGCGATCTGGTTGGCAATTCCAAGTACATCCAGATTGACGTTTAAACCTACATCAGCGGCAGTTGTTCCAGCAGCAGTTGTCTGCGACATCTTCGGAGCAGGATTTTCTTCAGCGGAAGCAAAGGACAAAGGGGCAATTGTCAAAGCGGCACCAAGAGCAAGTGTCATTGGGATACGAATACGTTTCAAGTTGTTTCCTCCTTTGTTTTCATTTGGTTACACTAAACGCATACCCTGCTCAATGTATTTGTAATCTCAATATTGTTAAAATAGGAAAAAAATAGTGTTTGGATTTGCCTGTGCTGTGAAAAAAGAAGCAAAAAGAGGGTCTTAAGCGTATTATTGGTATCGGCTGAGAGGAATGTGAGATAATATAGACGCTTACATTTCAGTGAAAGGGTGGATGTTCAAGTGCCAACAAGTTTAAAAGATACTGTAAAGTTACATAACGGAGTTGAAATGCCTTGGTTCGGTCTGGGTGTTTTTAAAGTAGAAAATGGTAATGAAGCGACTGAATCAGTGAAAGCGGCAATTAAAAATGGCTATCGCAGCATTGATACAGCAGCGATCTACAAAAATGAAGAAGGCGTTGGCATCGGGATTAAAGAATCCGGTGTGGCAAGAGAAGAGCTCTTCATCACATCAAAAGTGTGGAATGAAGATCAAGGCTACGAAACAACGCTTGCTGCCTTTGAAAAAAGCCTGGAAAGATTACAGCTTGATTACTTAGATTTATATTTGATCCATTGGCCTGGCAAAGATAAATATAAAGATACATGGCGCGCGCTTGAAAAGCTGTACAAAGACGGCAAAATTCGCGCGATCGGCGTCAGCAACTTCCAAGTTCATCATTTAGAAGAGCTGTTGAAAGATGCTGAAATCAAACCGATGGTGAACCAAGTTGAATTTCACCCTCGCTTGACGCAAAAAGAATTAAGAGATTACTGCAAAGCGCAAGGCATTCAGCTGGAAGCGTGGTCTCCGCTCATGCAGGGACAGCTTTTGGATAACGAAGTGCTGACACAGATTGCTGAAAAACACAATAAATCTGTGGCTCAAGTGATTTTGCGCTGGGATCTGCAACATGAAGTTGTAACCATTCCAAAATCCATTAAAGAACACCGTATCATCGAAAACGCTGATATTTTTGATTTCGAATTGTCTCAAGAAGACATGGACAAAATTGACGCATTAAATAAAGATGAGCGTGTCGGCCCAAATCCTGATGAGCTTCTGTTTTAATCAAAAAACTCCCCGTTATGGGGAGTTTTTTTAGTGCGTTTTTTTCTGTTGAATGAAAAACAGCATCAAAAAGGAAATGACAACAATACAGACGACCCACGCCCAAGCAAGAGTATTGTTGCCGGAATCCAATGCGACATATATCGCCGTCGGCAGGGTTTGCGTAACACCGGGGATGTTTCCTGCAAACATGAGTGTTGCGCCAAATTCTCCGAGCGCCCGCGCAAGGCTGAGGATGCTTCCGGTCAGCAAAGAAGGATAGGCAAGCGGGACGGAGATATGGATAAACACTTTCCATCTGCTAGCGCCGTCTACCATTGCCGCACCTTGTATATCGGGGTCAATGTCAGCAAATCCGGTTTTGGCTGATTGATACATAAGCGGAAAGGCTACAACAGCCGAGGCGATCACAGCGGCCCACCAGGTGAAAATGACAGGCTGCTGGAAAATCCACTCGATGGCTTGTCCGATGAAGCTGTGCTTTCCGAAAATGACGATCAGAATAAAACCGACAACAGTAGGCGGAAGAACGAGCGGAAGCATAAAACATGTTTCGAGTGCCGTTTTTCCGAAAAATGATGCCCGTGACATCCATGCTCCAGCAAGTGTTCCGAGAATAATGACAACAATTCCGGCAACTGCCGCCACCTGAAAGGAAAGCACAACGGGTGTGAAAAATTCTGAAGCGCCTATGCTACTCGGCAGTAAAGCCATATTTCTCAAATACTTTCATTGCTTCATCAGATTGCAGGTATTCGTAAAATTCCTTCGCTTCCTTACGGTGTTTTGTATCTTTTACGATTCCTAACGGATAGACAATTGGGCTGTGTGTATCTGCTTTTGCCTCGTCAACAATGTTGACCTTTTTCGAGACTAGGGCATCTGTTTTATAAACAACACCTGCGTCTACATTGCCGGTTTCAACATAAGAAAGAACTTGGCGAACGTCTTTTCCATACACAATTTTATCCTTCACTTTGTCCCATAAAGACAGCTTTGTCAGTGATTCTTTCCCATAAGCTCCTGCCGGTACGGATTCCGGAGTGCCAAGAGCGATTTTTTCTGATTCAGCCAGATTGCTGAAGCTTGTCACAGGTGAATCTCCGTTTTTCGGTACGACCAGCACAATTTCATTACCGACTAATTCAGTGCTGTCTTTTTTTGCGATATCTCCATCATCCACCAGCTTTTTAAATTTATCCTCAGCAGCTGAGAAGAACAGATCTGCTCCTGCTCCTTGAGAAATCTGTTTTTGCAAGGCGCCGGATGAGCCATAGTTATCTTGGATGGTTATATGTTGATGATCTTTTTCATAATTTTTTTGGATTTCCTCAAGTGCATCCTGCGCGCTGGCGGCAGCTGAGATGGTTAACGTTACTTTTTTCTCGCTGTCCGTTGAAGACTGGTTTGAAGAACAGCCTGCTACAAGCAGAAAAGCAGTTAAGGCTGCGATGAAAATAGAATACTTCTTAAACATGATTGCACCCCTTATCATTAGATATAACTAATTATAACTGATTATGTTTGGTTTATGTGGGTTTTTTTACATTCGGCGAAAAGGTATAATAAAATAGGAGAGTGATGATGATGAATGAAACCTCTTCCTATACGATAGAAGAAGTTGCAGGTCTGCTGAAGGTATCAAAGCTGACCGTTTATGACTTGATTAAAAAAGGCGTGCTGCCTGCTTACCGTGTCGGAAGGCAGATGCGTGTGGATGAAGAAGATTTAAAGCAATATAAAACGAATATGAGAATGTCTCAGCCCATCGCTGCAAAAGAAGCGCCGAAACAGGTGCAGGAGGCTGAGCCGGACGGCAGACCAAATGTCATGATCAGCGGACAGGACATTTCGATGGATATCCTCAGCAAGCATTTGGAGAATGCCATTCAGGAGACGCCGCTCCGTAAATACAAAGGAAGCTTAAACAGCCTGATTGATATGTATCAAGGCAAGTGTGACATTGTCAGCCTCCATTTGTACGATGCAGAAACGGGCCAGTATAACGCGCCTTATGTAAAACGGATTTTGACAGGTGAACCGTTTTGTCTCATCAATGTCGTTCTCCGCAAAGCAGGACTGTATGTGCAAAAAGGGAATCCGAAAAACATTCAAGGCTGGAAAGACTTGAAAAGAGCCGATATCCGGATCATCAACAGGGAAAAGGGTTCTGGCGCAAGGGTGCTCCTTGATGAACAGCTTGGCTTGCTTGGTGTGAATCCGGCTGATGTAGTGGGATATGGCGATATCGTGACTGATCATTACGCTGTCGCTTCACAAGTTTCAAGCGGACAGGCTGACGCGGGAATCGGGGCGCAGCACGCGGCACATATGGGCAGTGTTGATTTTATCCCGCTCATCGACGAACAATATGATATTGTCGTTTTGAAAAAACATGAGCAGCTGCTTAAGGCCGTGAAGGAGATTTTGAATTCTGAGGAATACAAGGGGAATTTGTCTCAATTAAACGGCTATGAAACGAAGCTGACTGGCAAGGTGATATTGGAAACGTAAAAAATCCCTCTTGATAGAGGGATTTTTTTCATTCGGAAAACCTGAGCAGGTCACCATTTAAAATTTTATCAGAGAAAGACAGTTCTTCGTTTGCTTTCTCCTTATAAGGGAGGCACGCATCCTGATCTTCCAGCACTTCACCTGTTTTTTGGCTATAGCACGTGTTCTTTGTGTATATATAATCGTTCGTAATAAAGCTGCCGTTTCGCAGAACGGCGAATGGGGTGCGGTCGCCCGACAGCAAATCATTGCCGAATTGGATATCGCCTTTTGTCTCAACGCCGAGCAAATGCATCAGCGTCGGCCTGACGTCGACCTGTCCCCCGGCATCAGGGATGGTTTCCGGCTTTTGATCGGTGATTCCCGGGATATGTATGATAAACGGCACCCGCTGGAGCTGAACGTTGTCATACGGTGTGATTTCGTCTTTCCCTAAAAACTCAGCCATTGCCTCGTTATGGGCTTCAGAAATGCCGTAATGATCTCCCATAAATACGATCATCGAATTTTCGTATAAGCCTTCGTCTTTCAGTTTTTTGATAAAATGCTTCAATGCTTCATCCTCATAGCGAACCGTGGTCACATAGCGGTTTAACAGATCACTGCTTGAATCGAATTCATCTATCAGCTGATCCTTTTCATCAATCTCAAACGGAAAATGATTCGTTAACGTGATAAAACTGCTGTAGAACGGCTGTGGCAGGCTTTTCAGCTTTTCGGCGGACTGCTCTAAAAATTCTTTGTCTTTTAAGCCCCAGCTTGTCGATGTCCCGGGAGTGACATGAAAATCATCAACATCAAAAAAGCGGTCAATGCCAAACGTATCGTACATGACATCTCTGTTCCAAAATGTTTTATGGTTAGCATGAAAGACGGCTGAATAATAATCGTGCTGTTTCAGCGATTTATACATCGTATGAAATTGATGGTCGCTTTTCGTGAAAAAGACGGCGCCGCTAAGGGAAGGATACAGTGAGTTAGCGACGATAAATTCTGAATCTGATGTTTTTCCTTGTTCTGTTTGCTGATAGAAATGATCAAAGGAATAGCTTTTTTTTATGAGATCATTCATAAATGGGGTAATTTCTTTTCCATTTACTTTTTCATTCAGAACAAAGCTTTGGGTCGATTCAAGTGTTACAAAGATGACATTGCGCCCCTTTGCAAGACCGAATTTGCTTTGATCAGGCTTGCTGTAATCAGCCTCTGTGTAGTTTTTAATGGCAGTTATACTGTCTTCATCGGCAAAAGCTTTCGCGCTGATATTAACAGTCTGAGAAATTGTATCGTAAATATGGAACTGAAACAGACCGATGCTTTTGACTAGCATTTCCCGGTCAAAAGAATGTGCCAAAAGCTTCGGCTGCTGTACTTCTGCAAGTGCCAGTGTGCATAAAAGCATGCCGCAGGAAGCTGCATAGTACCGTTTGATCGTGCGGGGAGCGGCTTTTGTCTGTGGGTGTTTGGTTTTTCTGGCGAACAGCAGCAGAAAAACCAAATCCACAAACAGGGCGATAAACAGAGGATGGAACAGTTCTTTTACACTGCTGCCCATATCGCTCATGTTGCTGGCCTGAAATAAAACCGGGATGGTAATAAAATCGATATAAAAGCCGTAAAAAATCGTATTAGAGATCAAGATAACAGTCAGAACCAAATTGGCGATCAGCAAAAAGGCCCGCTGCTTGTTTTCTTTTAGAAACAGGCCGATCCCGAATAAAGGAAGAATAAAGCTGAGCGGGTTGACCAGCAGCATTAGCTCCTCCAACAGAGTATCGATTTGCAAATCAAAGCCGAGTTTATATATCACATACGTTTTGATCCACATAAATAAGATCGAAAAACATAAAAACCGCTGATTGTGAAAAAAGGTTCCTTTCATCAATATGACTCCTCGCGTTTTCTTGATCATCTGCATGAAATGCTTCTTAAGTAAAACCTACTAAAAACAGCCGGTTCAGACAAGTCTCAGCACTCATGTTTAAAACATGCGCCCATGAAACAGCATATAAAAGTAGTAACATGAAGCAAGGGTCAGGCCAGCTAGCACGAGCTGCTCAGAAAAACTGCCTGTCTTCATATATAATGGAAGCCGAACGCGGATCGTTGAAGGGAATAATAATTTGATTCCGTTTACCGTCCAAGCGTCAAGAATCAAGTGGCTTGCCATTCCGATCATCAGGCCGGCTGATATGTTTTTATCTGGAATGTATGTAGAAGTGATAAAAAACATGATGAGCATAAACAGCAAGCTGTGTGTAAATGTACGATGGCCAAAAACGGAGCTGACCACTTTCGATAAAATAGGAAATTTTCTCCCGATTTTGCTTTGTGTGTGGCAGATATCGGGTATTAATGCTCCAACCGCGCCTGACGCAGCCATAAGCACTGGATCAAATCCATAATAATAAGCCGCTGCCGTACAAGAAGCGATGCCTCCCATGATGTGTGTTTTTCCTGTCATTTGCCGCTTCTCCTTTTATCTTTTGCAAAAAATCTCTGAATTACAAATATATCAAGAGAATGTATGTTTGATCAACAGGACTTTGGACGATAAAAAATATCCCGCATAATTTTTCATAAAAGAGGCATCTTAAACATGTACCTATTTTTTAAAAGAGGTGATACGAATGGGTTTCTTTAATAAAGATAAAGGAAAACGTTCCGAAAAAGAAAAAAACGTAATCCAAGGAGCTCTTGAAGATGCTGGTTCAGCTCTAAAAGATGATCCGCTTCAAGAAGCTGTGCAAAAAAAGAAAAATAATCGATAATCACATGCGGATAGGGCTTGGCCCTATCCGTATTTTCCATCTGTTCCCTTTGACAGATCATCCTTTCTTTGATAACCTTCTGGGAGTAACTGAATAATTAAATCCTCACTCTTTCTCAGTGAGGTAGAGGTTGCGCGGATGATAAGTCACACATGCCAGGCTGACAGGGGCTGTTAAACATGTGTAAAAGGCATCAGCGCCGAAGTGTGGAGAAAGCCGATCCTTCTCTATGCTGGGACTGTATCTGAATAAGTGCAGGACTGCCGCGTGCTTTTTCGCGGAGGGCTATCCGGAGATCAAGGGTGTGTGTTTCTTTAAGCATGGACTTTTGTTCAGGCTTTTTTTGCGTTTATATGATCTCGGGGTCTGGTCCGTACAAAGAATCATGGAGGTACTGGAATGGAACAGACAAAAAAATGGGGTTTTTGGTTATTAACGGCGTTTGTCGTTGGAAATATGGTTGGATCAGGAATTTTCTCCTTGCCGAGCTCGCTTGCTTCAATTGCGAGTCCGTTTGGAGCTACGTCCGCCTGGCTTTTGACAGGTGCCGGCGTGCTGATGATTGCACTTGTGTTCGGACACTTGTCCATTCGCAAGCCTGAACTGACAGCGGGACCGCAAAGTTATGCAAGAGCGCTGTTTTCTGACCCGAAAAAAGGCAACGCTGCCGGTTTCACAATGGTGTGGGGCTACTGGGTGGCGAGCTGGATCAGCAACGTGGCGATCATCACAAGTCTCGCCGGTTACTTGACTTCGTTCTTCCCGATCTTGGTTGATAAACGTGAGATGTTTTCGATCGGCGGGCAAGAGGTGACACTCGGCCAATTACTGACGTTTGCCGTATGTACGATCTTGTTATGGGGAACGCACGCGATTCTTGTTGCCAGCATTAACGGCGCAAGTAAATTAAACTTTGTCACAACGCTTTCTAAAGTATTAGGTTTTGTCTTCTTTATCGTTGCCGGTTTGTTTGTGTTTCAAACGACATTATTCGGTCATTTTTATTTCCCGGTTCAAGGAGAAAACGGCACAAGCATTGGAATTGGCGGCCAGGTTCATAACGCCGCGATTTCTACACTGTGGGCGTTTGTCGGAATTGAATCCGCGGTGATCCTGTCCGGCCGTGCGCGCTCTCAGCGTGATGTGAAACGTGCGACAATTACCGGCTTGCTGATTGCCTTGAGCATATATATTATTGTGACTTTAATTACGATGGGTGTTCTGCCGCATGATAAGCTTGTCGGCTCTGAAAAACCATTTGTTGATGTACTCTATGCGATTGTTGGAAACGCGGGAAGCGTGATTATGGCGCTTTTGGCTATCCTTTGTTTATTCGGAACGATGCTCGGCTGGATTTTGCTTGGCTCTGAGGTGCCATACCAAGCCGCTAAAGCAGGAGATTTCCCGGCATTTTTTGCAAAAACGAATAAAAAGGGAAGTCCGGTCATTGCACTCATTATTACAAACGTCATGTCACAGGTCTTCATTTTCTCGGTTATTTCCCGGACAATAAGTGACGCATTTACATTTTTAACGACAGCGGCTACACTCGCATATTTAATTCCGTATCTGGTATCTGCAATCTACAGCTTGAAGGTAGTCATCAAAGGTGAAACGTATGACCAGCTGAAAGGCTCCCGTGTAAGAGACGGATTGATCGCGATACTGGCGTGTGCATACTCCGTGTTTGTTATCGTAACAGGCACAGCAGATTTAACGACATTTATCCTCGGCATCGGTTTATTCTTTGTCGGCTTAATCGTTTATCCATTTGTGAGTAAAAAGTTCCAGAAAGAAAAACAAGCATAATGAAAAGACACCTGATTTGCTCAGGTGTCTTTTTTATAAAATCACAATTTCTTCTGTTAAGAATCCGTTCGTTAACCTAGCTGACAGGAAAGCTGAAATCGAAAGAAAAACTTTAAGGCACAATCGAATATGCAAAAAACGTTTTTCAGTCTCTCCAGCATAAAAAAACTGATCGCGATGAGGATGCAGCTTAATATGAATGGCTCAAAGAAAATATCTGATATGATTCAAATTGAGCTGTTCCTTATAAATTTGCAAAAGAGCCGCGGGCAGGCGGCTCTTTTGTTTATTTAGTCAAGCTTTCCGTAATAAACTTCAGTTGTCCTTCTAATGAAATCGGGTCAGAGAAATAGAAACCGATCGGATCCATCTTGTAGACATGGCCATTTTTAACGGCATTCAGGTTCTTCCAAATGGAGCTTTCAAAAACGCCGCCATCATCACCGCCTGATTGCCATGGGCCCGCGAAAATGTAATCCCCGGCAAAGTCAGGGAGCTTCTCTAATGAAATACTTGTATAACCTGGCCCCTGGTCAATGGCTTTTTCTTTTGTCAGCTTTGTAGCCTGCAGGCCAAGGTCTTTGTAAATGATGCTTCCGCCTCTTCCAAAGTCTTTACCGAATACGTAAATGTCTTTTCCGTTCGTTTGCATAATGGAAATGGTTTTGTCACCGACCGCTTTTTTGATTTTTGTTTTAGCGGCCGCAACTTTTTTATCCCACTTGGCCAGCCATTTTTCAGCTTTATCTTCAGTTCCCGTCATTTTTGCAAATTCTTTCAGCTGTTCGATGTTGTCGAGCTTATCGTATTTTACTGCGACAGTCGGCGCAATTTTTTCAAGCTTTTTAATATCAGCGCCCTGTGTTGTCCAGACGATAATCAGGTCAGGGTTCAAATCAATGACCTTTTCAACCGAAGTGCCGTCTCCGATGTTTTCAACGCCGTCGGTTTTTCCTTTGTAGTAAGGGTTTTTAAATACATTCTCAGGCGCACCGACAACGTTGATGCCGAGTGTTTTGAAGTAGCCGTAATAGCCGTCTGCCATGACAACCACCCGTTTAGGATGCTTCGGGATTTTTACATTTCCGTTTTCAGCCTTGTATGTAAAGGTTTCTGCGCCTTTTGAATCAGAGGCAGAACCTTTGCTTTCTGAGTTATTCCCGCAGGCTGCCAGCGCTGCAATCAATAACAGGGCAAAAAACGCGGCTCCGAGTTTCTTGTATATATGGGTCATATCTCATACCTTCTTTCTAAAAAATAGATGAAAAAGAGAATCATTATCATCTGTGATTATACCACTGCAAGTGCCGGTTGACACGATATTTTTGCAAATGCATTTTCATTTTTGTTCAAAACACTCTATTAAATCAGCTGAAAAAAGTGATATACTGAAACAGCAATTGATAATCATTATCAGTAACAGAAAGGAAGTACGGCAGTTGAGTCAACATAAAAATATACGGACTGCATCAGAAGAAATCCAATGGACGTCAAGGACATATGGCGCGGTCATCGTCCTTATTGCAGGTCTATGCCTGCTTTGCCTTGGCGCATTTTTATCCATATCCCTCGGTGCAGCGGATATTCATTTGCGCACTGTATGGGACGCCATTTTTCATTATCAGCCGACAAAGACATCTCACCAAATTATACATGATCTTCGGCTTCCGAGAACGGCGGCTGCCGCGCTTGTAGGCGCATTGTTGGCAGTGTCGGGAGCAATCATGCAGGGGATGACGAGAAACCCTTTGGCAGAGCCTTCGATTATGGGTGTGACATCAGGCTCTGCGTTTGCGGTTTCGATTGCGTTTGCCTTTTTTCCCGGACTTTCTGCAATGGGGCTTGTGCTATGGTCCTTTGCGGGAGCGGGGCTGGGGGCATCGACGGTAATGGGCATCGGCTTGTTTTCAAGGGGCGGACTTACGCCTGTAAAGCTTGCTCTGGCGGGTACGGCAGTTACTTATTTCTTTACCGGCATTTCAACTGCCATTGCAATCCGCTTTGATGTCGCTCAGGATATCAGCTTTTGGTACGCTGGCGGGGTAGCGGGTGTGAAATGGTCGGGGGTCCAGCTTTTGCTTATTGCAGGGGCTGTCGGTTTAACGCTCGCGTTTTTTATCGCCCGATCTGTGACAGTGTTAAGTCTCGGTGACGATCTGGCGAAAGGGCTTGGACAATATACATCAGCAGTGAAACTGGTGGGCATGCTTATTGTAGTAATTCTGACCGGAGCTGCGGTTTCCATTGCCGGCACCATTGCATTTATCGGGCTGATCATTCCGCATATTACCCGTTTTTTGGTCGGTGTGGATTATCGGTGGATCATTCCTTGCTCGGCGGTGCTCGGTGCTGTTTTGCTTGTTTTTGCTGACATAGCGGCCAGACTCGTAAATGCGCCCTTTGAAACGCCTGTCGGTGCGCTAACTTCTCTGATCGGCGTTCCCTTTTTCTTTTATTTGGCACGTCGTGAAAGGAGAGGGCTGTAATGAAAACAAAAACAAACAAACCGCTTATTGTAATGGCTGTGACCTTTTTGCTTATCGTGGTGGTCTTTTTTATCAGTCTCAATTTGGGCGTTATCAAAATTGCACCGCTTAAAACGCTTCAGGTCTTTTTCGGCCAAGGAACGGCGCGTGATGAACTTGTCTTATTTGAGTTCAGGCTGCCTCGGATCATCCTTTCTTTGCTTGTTGGAGCAGGGATCTCCGTAGCTGGAGCCATTTTGCAAAGCGTGTCTCAAAATGAACTTGCCGAGCCTGGTATTCTCGGAATTAACGCCGGCGGTTCACTTGCTGTAGTGCTTTTTATATACTTTTTTCAAGGGTCAGCTTCAGATCTCAGCTTTTTCGGAACATTTATGCTGCCATTCAGTGCTTTGGCAGGAGCAATCCTCGCTGCGTTTCTCATTTATATTCTGGCATGGAAAAAAGGCGTGACACCGATTCGGCTGATTTTAGTCGGCATAGGGGTGAATGCCGGATTCAATGCCCTGTTGCTGATTTTTCAGCTTAAGATGGACCCTCATGATTTTATGCAAGCCGCGGTTTGGATATCCGGCTCAATATGGGGGGCGAACTGGAATATGATCTGGGCGATTCTCCCTTGGATTGTGATCTTGCTTCTGTTTACTTTATATAAGGCACGCTATTTGAACATTATGCAGCTCGGAGACCAATTGGCGACCGGGCTGGGCACCGCTGTTGAAAAGGAAAGACGGATTCTTCTTCTGGCAGCGGTTACTCTTGCCGCTTCATGCGTGGCAGCTGCGGGGGGCATTGCGTTTCTCGGATTGATCGCGCCGCATGTGGCTAGAAGGCTGACCGGTCCACGTCACCAGACGCTGATACCGGTCTCCGCCTTCATCGGCTCATTCCTGTTTTTGCTTGCTGATACGCTGGCGAGAAATGTATTGGCACCATCAGAAATTCCGGTCGGACTTGTCATTTCCGTGCTAGGTGCGCCTTACTTTATTTATTTATTGATGAAAGCGAATTAGAGGAGGGGGCCGAATATGAATTCATTATCAACGGAACAGCTTGGAATCGGTTATGGCGACAGGGCGATTGTAGAGGATTTAAATATATCGATTCCTAAAGGGAAAATTACCACCTTAATTGGCCCGAACGGCTGCGGGAAATCAACGATTTTAAAAACAATGTCCAGAATTATGCGTTCACATGCAGGTGCCGTCTATTTAAACGGCAAAGCGATTCATAAAATGTCTACAAAGGACATTGCAAAAGATATGGCGATTCTTCCACAGACACCTGAAGCGCCGAGCGGCCTAACAGTGCACGAATTGGTGTCGTACGGCAGGTTTCCGCATCAATCAGGATTCGGCAGATTAAATGACGAAGACCGACGGATTATCAAATGGGCGCTTGAAGAAACAGGCATGGCTGAATATGCTGAACGGCCGATTGAGGCATTGTCAGGCGGACAGCGTCAACGCGTGTGGATTGCCATGGCGCTTGCGCAAGGGACGGAACTGCTTCTGCTGGATGAACCTACAACGTATCTTGATCTTGCACATCAGCTTGAAATTCTGCAGCTGCTTGACAGACTCAACAAAGAGCAAGGGCGGACGATTTTAATGGTCATTCATGATCTTAACCATGCAGCTCGTTTTTCTCATTATATGATCGCGCTCAAAAAAGGCACGGTCATCAAGGAAGGAACTGCTCTGGAGGTCATGACACCAGACATTTTGAAGCAGGTATTTCAGATTGATGCCGAAATCGTGACTGATCCCCGTACAAATAAACCTGTATGCTTGACATATGACTTGATTAAAAATGAAAAAGAGCTAGTTACTGTATGAAAAAATCCCGGTTTGAAGCCGGGATTTTTTTTATTCGGCTTGGAAAATACAATTTTTCTATTTGATTCCGTCATTTCAATAAAAGGATTGCAAGTCTTTTTGAATTAATAGATAATATTGGTTAGAATGTTTCGAAAATATTACATAGTTTACAGAAAGAGGAGATCGTTGTGTCCAAGAAGAAAAAATGGCTTATTGGCGGTGCGATATGTGCCGGTGTGCTTGTATTGGCTGGGATCGGCGCTGGCGGTTTTTACTTTTTTACTCACATGAACCAAGTTGCCGTATCATCGGAGCCCTATGCTGAATCGGTCGCGGTATACATGGGAGGAGATTCAGAATCAGGCCAAACGTTTTCTGGAAAGGTTGAACCTGAGAAACAGCAGAAAGTATACATAGATTCAGAAAAAGGCAGCATTAAAAAAACATACGTCAAAGAAGGCGATCAGGTTAAAAAGGGCGATAAGCTTTTTGAGTATGAGGGCGAGGATCATTCTGATGAAGTGGAGCAAGCCAATTTGCAAATTGAAATGACAAATCTGCAAATCAACCGTTTGCAAAAATCAATAACGGAAACGGAAAAGAAGCTGAAAGTTGCAGGGAAAGAAGAGAAAACCCAGCTTCAAGATGAACTTGACCAAGCCAATTTCGATTTGAAAACAAGCCAGCTTGAACTGAAGCAGCATCAAAAAGAACTGGCTGGCCTGACGAAAAACAAAGGTTCCAATGTCATTACAAGCAAGCATGACGGAATCGTTCAAAGCGTCAATCAGGATATCGCTGACGGTGCAACAGGCGACCAGGCAGCAGGCCCGTATATCCAGATTGTTTCGACAGGCAAATATCTGGTCAAAAGCCAAATCAATGAGCTGTTAATGGACACGATCAAAAAAGGCAGCAAAGTCAGGGTCACGCTGAAAACAGGCGGTGAGGGCGAGTGGAAAGGAAAGGTCACCTCGATCGGCAAGCTTCCAGCGGGAGCAGGCGAGGGTGAAGAATCAGAAAGCTTTGCTGATGAAGAAATGAATCCCCAGTCCTCTAACTATCCTTTCACCATTTTATTAGACAGCCATAAAGGTCTTGAAGTCGGCTATCATGTCAACATCGAAGTGATGAGTGATAATGCTGATGCGGACACGATCAAGCTGCCGTCCGACATGGTCATTCAGGATGACGGCGAACCGTACGTATGGAAAGCTGATGAGAATCACAAAGCGGTTAAGCAGCCTGTTGAAATCGGAGAGACTGATGAAAATGACATGGTGGAAATTAAGAGCGGCCTGACGCCGGAAGATTATGTGATCTATCCTGATCCCGCGGTCAAGGAAGGAAAGCAGGTTACAGTCAATGCTGACACTGAATAATATTTCGAAGTCGTACAAGCTGGGAAAAGAAGAAGTTCCAATCTTGAAACATATCAATCTGACTGTTCAGGCGGGGGAGTTTTTAGCTATTATGGGGCCTTCCGGTTCTGGAAAGTCAACGCTAATGAATATTATCGGCTGTTTGGACAGGCCAACCTCAGGAACCTATACGCTTGACCAGATCGATATATTGAAAGGGAAAGACGGGGCTTTAGCCGAAATTCGCAATGAATCAATCGGGTTTGTGTTTCAAACTTTCCATTTGCTGCCGCGTCTCACCGCGCTGCAAAATGTCGAGCTGCCGATGATCTACAATAAAGTGAAGAAAAAAGAGAGAAGGCAACGGGCATATGAAGCGCTGGAAAAGGTCGGATTAAAAGACAGGGTCTCCTACAAACCGCCTAAGCTGTCCGGCGGCCAAAAGCAGCGGGTGGCGATAGCGAGGGCCCTTGTCAATCAGCCGAGGTTTATTTTAGCTGATGAACCGACCGGGGCGCTTGATACCAAATCAAGTGAACAAATTTTGTCACTGTTTTCTGAACTGCATCGGGAAGGCAAGACCATTATTATGATAACCCACGACCCGGACGTCGCCAAAAAAGCTGACAGAACCGTTTTTATCAGAGACGGAGAGCTGGTATTAGATGAGAGAGGGGATATCAGCCATGCTTGAACATATTCGAATCTCCTTTCAATCCATTTTTTCTCATAAATTAAGATCGATTCTGACAATGCTCGGCGTGATTATCGGCATAGCGGCAATCATCGCGATTGTTTCAATGCTGAAGGGCCAAAGTGAGCAATTAAAGCAAAGTATGATCGGCATGGGAAACAACGCGATCAACGTTGTCTACCAGCCGTCTGGCGGAGAAGAGGAGAGCGGCGGCCCTCAGGTGTCGTATGCGTCCGCGCCGCCTGTAGCGGAAGAAACAGTAAAGGCGATCAAATCAGATCCGATGGTCAAAGGATTATCCTTATATTACTTGTCAGAAGGCGCGAGCGTTTTTCATTTAACAAACGTTTCGTATCCCCAAGTGTATGGAGTGGACGATGATTACTTCGACATGTTTCCAATCCGAATAACCGAAGGGAGAAAGCTGACGGAAAACGATTTAAACAGCACACACCAAGTAGTGATGATCAATGAAGCTGTCAGAGATGAACTGTTTCCAGACGGAGAAGCTCTGCATAAAAACATTGAGATGAATGGTGTGCCGTTTAAGGTCGTCGGTGTTTTTAAAGAAAAAAATCAACAGGAAAGCATGTTTGAAGGCGACTATGCGAACCCGGTTTTGTACGTGCCGAAAAAAGTGTGGCCGCTTATTGAAGGGTTTGACGCGCCAACACAGATTGCCGTGCAGGCTGATTCTTCTGAGCATATCCAAGAAGCGGGTGTAATGGCTGCAGATCTTTTAAATCAGGGACTGTCAGAAGCTGAGCTGGAAAAAGCAGAGTACAGTGTAATGGATCTTCAGGAGATCGCGCAGGAAGTGGAGTCCTTTAATCAGTCATTTGCATTGCTGCTTGGCGGAATCGCCAGTATTTCACTTTTGGTGGGCGGTATCGGCGTCATGAATATTATGCTCGTTTCCGTAACGGAGCGCACGAGGGAAATCGGAATTAAGAAAGCGCTCGGTGCTAAGCGGCGTGTGATTTTATTTCAATTTTTAACCGAGGCTGTCGTGCTGACAAGCATTGGCGGAATACTCGGTGTGCTGGCGGGCTTCGGCATCGCCAAGCTGCTGACGGTCATTTTTCCGATGCCTTTTATCGTCTCCATTCCAGCTGTTGTCGGAGCACTCATCTTTTCAATGGCAGTCGGCATTATCTTCGGCTTGCTTCCGTCTATCAAGGCTTCGAAGCTTCAGCCTGTAGACGCGCTTCGCTATGAATAAAAAGAACGCATCCAATTGGAATGCGTTCTTTTTTTAGCTGGGAAGAGCCGAGTTGCATTTGTCTAAAATCAAAAAAACGGCTGCGACAATCATTTCTTCTGTGGTGGACAGCCAGATGTCGCTGATCAATTGGTCTGTTGTATGAGCAGTCATCCACAAAAATAGCAGCTGTACGATGCCGGCAAGGAGAATGAATAGACGTTTTCCTGTCTTGAAAAATGTAAAGCTATGTATCATCAGCCTTTCAAATGGTTCAAAGCATAATCCGAGAACAAGAAATACCACGGCAAAAAGCAGGACATGAGCTGCTGAGCGGTAGCTCGTTCCCGCTAAAGAAAACAATATATAGATGACAGCAAAATAGGTCAACACCACTGCTGCTGCGGCCAGCAAGTACTTTATGGAGAGCCGCAATAAGCGTTTTGAAGGGTTTTGATGTTTCACTGGTTCAGCTCCTTATGAAGGCTTGCAGAGAACGAGTGCTCTCTGCAAGCCGCAAGTCTTTTATTTACTGCATTTCTTTTTCACTACTGGGTGCTTTTCTTTTGAAAGCACATCAGTAAAGTCTTTGCCCAAGTCAAGGTGCGCTTGAACAAATGTTTCAGGAAGCATGGCAAGCCATTGGTTTAAAGATACATCAGCATAATGGTCGTCTTTGAAGATTTCTAAAAAGACAAGCGGTTCATCCCCGATGTTTTCAACGTAATGACCCATTGCAAATGGTACATATCCGACATCACCGGCTTGGTAATTAAACGTTCTGGCATGGCCGTCAGATGCAAAAACGGTCATTCTAGCTTTACCGGAGATGTAGTATTGCCATTCGTGGGTATTCGGGTGCCAGTGCAGTTCTCTCATGGCGCCGGGTTCTACTGTTACGAGCGCTGATGCGATGGTTTTAGACACTTTGAAGTTTGTCGAATCTGCAATGTATACTTTTCCTCCCTCAGATTCGATCGGCTCTTGTTCAAGAAGGCGGTAAGTAAATGGATAAGGCACTTCGCCATTCGGCCCTTCCACAATATCATCTTTTAAACTGCCAGGAAGTTGGTTTTCAAATATATATTTTTCTTTGCCAGGCAAATTGGAAATCTCTTCTTTTGTCACGCCGAAGTTCGCAGCAATGACTTCTTTTGGAGTGTGGGCCAGCCAATCTGTCAGCTGGAACGTGCTGTTTTCAGAGAATGATCCATCGTCAAACACTAGCAGGAACTCAGCTCCCTCATCCAGCGCTTGGATGGAGTGCGGCAAGCCTGACGGGAAGTACCAAAGGTCTCCTTCACCTACATCGTCAATAAAGCTGCGCCCTTTTTCATCTACAATTGTGACTCTTGCACTTCCGTAAATCATATAAGCCCATTCTGCTTCTTTATGCCAGTGAAGCTCGCGAATGGCGCCTGGCTTCAGCCGCATATTTACGGATGCAAGGTTTTCTGAAATCGGCAATTCACGTACTGTCACTTCACGGGCATATCCGCCTTTTTCTAATCGGTTATGAGTATCAGAGAACGAAAACTTCATATTGCTGACGGTGCCATGATCGGTTTCAGGCGGAACGAGCATATCAGGGTTTTGCCGGTCTCTTTCAATATTGCGCGGGATTTTTACCGTTGCTCCTTTGTCTCCTCTAATTGGCTGCGGAATGTCATTTTGTTTTTTCATGAAATGTTTCCTCCTTACATTTAAATGTGATAGCAGAAAGAGAAGGTGAAAGGCCTTTCGTTTTCCCTTCTGTTTTGTTAAGTGAAAAAAACCAGTGAAAAGTCAACTTCGATTGAAAAATTATTTTTTTGCATGATCTTTCATTTCTGTCATTAGTTCTATTAGTTGATCAAACTTCTTTTCGAATCGGGTCAGCAGATACATTGCAATCAGCGCGGGAAACCCCAAATTGCCGATCTGTTTTACGACTTCCTCTATAAAAACCTGATCCATAGGAAAATACCTCCCTTCTTTTTCTGCAGTCATGTATGTAAGTGAGGAAAACCGATAAAACGTAAACTGCTGCAAAGTATTTTGGAAGACACTAGGCGGAAAGTAGTAGTTTACTTTTTTTTGCTTTCCTTCATTTAATTTAGTAGGGAGGCGGTTTGATGGACTATCAAAGTCTTTTACGGTCAAAATGTAAGGAGATAATGAAGCATCCCATCGTGAAGCATTTTTTGAGCAATCCTCAGCATTACCGTTTGTTCAAAAACGTAATGGAAAGCCCTAACGAAAAAGATGCAAGATCATTGGACGAGCTATTTAAGCAATTTTATAAAGAAATCCGCATCGTCAAGTATATGAATTCAATGATTCGCATCTTTTCTATTGATTTTGATAAGCGGGTTCGCAAAAACCAAAAACGGTATCCGCTGACGGTTGATCATCCGGAGGCGGGAGATCGGCTTCCTTCCGAAACAGGTAGCGATGCATTTGAAGAATTTTTAGACAGGCAGGATGATTTGAGCCAGCATGTACAGGATTACCAGCTCTACCAAGCGATCCAGAAGCTGACTGACAAACAAAAAAGTGTGCTGACGAAAGTCTATCTTCACGGTGCCACGATGCAGGAGATTGCAGATTCATTAGGGGAGTCCCGACAAAACATCTCCAACATTCATAAAAAGGGGCTGGAGAATATCAGAAAGCAGTTAGCGGCGCAAAAAAAGGGGGAAAAGTAAGCTGTGGACGGCCAGTTTGAACAAAAAAAGAAACAAAAAGACGAGACTTATGACATTGAGCACCTGATTGCATGCTTTTCACCGATGATCAGAAAAAAACTCAGCAATACGTCCTATCAAGAAAGAGAAGATTTAGAGCAAGAGCTGAAGATCAAAATGTTTGAAAAGGCTGATATGCTTTTATGTCAGGATGTACCGGGGTTTTGGGAGTTTATTTTGTACATGGTAGATGAGAACTCATAATATTTTCATATGAAAAAACATCAAAAGGGAGCGCTTGTTTGCTCCTTTTTTGCTGTTTTGATTTGCCAAGCTCCAATGTATTCAAAAATGTACCATAAATAAACGATATAATGATAAGATGAAAAAAACAGTGACAGAAAGGAACATAAAAGTGGAAAATGCGTCAATTTTAATCGTAGACGATGAGAAAGCGATTGTGGACATGATCAAACGCGTTCTCGAAAAAGAAGGTTATCGAAATATACTGGATGCGGCAAGCGCAGAAGAAGCGATTCCCGTTGTGAAGGCCAATAAGGTTGACTTGATTGTGCTGGATGTCATGATGGGCGGAATGTCCGGTTTTGAAGCCTGCACATTGATCAGAGAGTATTCAGACGCTCCGATTTTTTTCCTGACGGCAAGATCATCCGACGCGGACAAATTATCGGGCTTTGCGGTTGGAGCTGATGACTATATCACAAAACCATTTAATCCGCTGGAATTAGCGGCGCGGATCAGAGCGCATCTCAAGCGTACATATCAATCGAAAGAAACGAGTTCAAATCAAACCTACACATATGATTACTTTACTTTTTCTCCGCAAAATGCCGAGTTGATCGTAGGCGGGGAAGCCGTTGCCTGTTCAGCCCAGCTTCTGCAGCTTTTGCAGTATTTTTGTGAACACCCTAACGTGGTGCTTTCCAAAGATCAAATATATGAAAAAGTATGGGGCTATCCTTCCTACGGTGACAACAACACCGTCATGGTTCATATTCGCAAGCTTAGGGAGAAGATTGAGCGCGATCCGAGCAATCCGGAGTATATTGTAACCGTTCGAGGTCTCGGCTATCGTTTTATCCCAAATCCTGAAGGCAAGCGGTCATGAGGTTAAGATGGAAGTTTTTGTTTCACTTTTTCGGCCAGATGCTGATTGTGATCCTGCTGCTTACGGTTATGCTTGTTGCATCGTTTTTCTATTTAGACGCCCGTTTTAGCGATGCGGAATCCAATTCAGGGCTGACGAAAGCAACGACCGACACACTTGAGGCATATCTCGATGTAAACGAAGACGGGACATGGGAAGTGGATAATTTCCTGAAGAAATCTGTTGATAAACAGCACGGCTGGATGCAAATCATTGATTCGGAAGGAAACACTGATTATTCCTACGGCGTGCCAAAAGACGTGCCGGGCACCTATACCAAGAAAGAGCTTTTGTCTATTTATAAAACCAAAAAGCTTCATAACTATAAACTGAATTATTGGGCCATCAATATTGAAGATAAGTCGTATCTTCTATTGTCCGGCTGGAAATCAAAAAGTGAACAGCTCCTGACTTCCGTTGAAAAGCGTGAACAAAAGATAGACTCACTAGCGCACTATAAGTCTAGTACCATCGACTATATTAAACGGAAAAAAGGCGCCATTTACCTGTTAGACAGCAATGGAAAGATTCTCGACAGCATCAATAGCACAAAAAGCGAAAGAAAAACGATGAACCAGCTGGAGCTGCTTAAATACAGCTCTAAGCCTTGGAACTATAAGCGGGAAATTTCCGTTAAGATCCTCAATAAAGACAGATGGATGGTCGCTACGGTGCCAAACCCAGTCTATGTAACCGATCAGGAGTTTAACAAATCATTCCTGAAGGTTGTATTAAAAGCGATGTTTCTCGTGATGGCCGTTTTGTTCATGTATATCATTTGGATGACCGTTTGGTATATGTTCCGATTCGGGCTGCCGATTTTTCACACGATTAGATGGCTGGTCAATCTGTCAAAAGGGAAGCTTGAGGAACCTAGAAACCGGGAAGGCCGTCCTGTCAGCAAAAATAAAAAGGGAAAAATCAAACAGCCGTACCGCTTCTTCGGTGAGATATTTGAATCAATGGATCAGCTGACTGAAACGCTGAGAAGGGATAAAAGAAACAGAGAAAAAATCCAGGCGACAAGGGAAGAATGGATTGCCGGTTTGTCACATGACTTAAAAACACCGCTCAGCAGCATTTACGGCTACAGCATGATGCTCGAGTCGAAGCAGTATGACTGGTCGCCGGAAGAAGTGAAAGAAATGGGGCAGGTTGTCAGAGAAAAATCTGAATACATGTCTAAGCTGATTGAAGACTTAAATTTAACGTATCGGCTGAAAAATGATGCTCTTCCTATTGAGAGAAATCTCACTAGCCTTATCCCGTTTTTTAAAAATGTCATTGAGGATTTTAAGAAAAATCCGTTTTCTGAAGGCTATGATATCTCGTTTGTATCCAAAGAAGAGCATATTGAATTTGCCCTTGATGAAGCGTGGTTCAGGCGCATATTAGAAAACCTCCTTGGGAATGCCGTGAAGCACAACGACAAAGGAACAGAGATTCAAGTCATTCTGGAGCAAACAAAAAATCATATATCTTTAAAGGTGAAGGACAATGGGAAAGGAATGGATGAAGAAACGATTACCCATTTGTTTAACCGTTACTACAGAGGGACGAACACAAAAGATTCAACTGCCGGAACGGGTCTCGGGCTCGCGATTGCCAAGGAGCTTGTCCATCTGCATAACGGAACGATCCATGTGAACAGCAGAATGAACATTGGAACGGTCATTACCATCCTTTTTAAAAAACAATAAACATCAAGTGGTTTGGACACCTCTTTGCCGGGAATAACAATATATAGACTGAAGCTAAAGAGGTGTAACACATGGATGCAGTATTGGAAGCAGACACTCGGGCAGTGATTGGAGAAGGCCCGTTATGGGATGAAGAAAACGGCCGCTTATATTGGGTTGATATCCTGGGGAGCGAGCTCCACATCTTTGACCCTGAAGAAAAAATCAACCGATCAATCAAATTCAAATCCTTTGTGACGGCGCTTGCGAAATATTCAAAGGATGAACTGATTATGACGATGAAGGACGGGTTTTACCTGTATCATCTTCGGGATGACAGCTTGGAAAAAATTAAACAGCCGAAGGACATGCATGAGAGCCTGAGATTTAATGATGCTAAATGTGACCCGTACGGAAGGCTTTGGGCGGGGACGACGAGCATGGAAGGCGAGCAAAAACAGGCGTCGCTGTACCGTTTGAATCTAGACGGCAGTCTTGTCAAAATCAAGGATCAAGTCTCCACCTCAAACGGTTTGGATTGGGACCGCGAGCGGAATTTGATGTATTACATCGACACGCCGACCCAGGAGATTGTACGTTACAGCTATGATCCTCAAAGCGGGGATGTTTCGAATCCAGAACCTGTCTATCGTTTTGATCAGTCGGACGGATTGCCGGACGGCATGACAATTGACCAAAATGGCATGCTGTGGGTGGCGCTGTTTGGCGGCAGCCGCGTTGTTCACATTGACCCGTTTCAGAAAAAAGAAATCAATTCAATCAGCGTGCCGGCTAAATATGTCACGTGCTGCGCGTTCGGCGGCAAAGACTTAAAAACCCTTTACATTACAACGGCAACAGAACAAATGACAGAAAAAGAGAGATACGAGCAGCCTCACGCTGGAGGGTTGTTTTCAGCACAACTGGAAACAGGCGGATATCAGCCGGTACCATTTGCTGGAGACGTATAAAAAAAACGCATCCGAAACAACGGATGCGTTTTTTATACTACAGAGAACGGATAATGCCGCCTTCCACACGCTGTGCCGTGCCGTTAATGGCGGATGCGGCGTCAGACGCGAGGAATACGATTGTGTTGGCGACTTCTTCTGCTGTCGCGTATCGCTGAATAAGTGAGGTTGGCTCATTGACCTTGAAATAGTCTTTGATAAATGTATCTGTATCCTGTCCGGCTGCTTGTGCGGCGCCTTCCATATAGGAGGCCACGCCCTCTGTCCAAGTAGGTCCCGGGAGCACTGAGTTGACCGTCACATTTGTGCCTTTTGTCATTTCAGCCATTCCTCTTGAAAGGCTGATCAGTGCCGTTTTTGTCATTGAGTATGGAATCATCGTTGGCAGCGGTTTGACGCCTGCTTCACTTGCAATATTTAAAATGCGGCCGCTGTTTTTGGCAAGCATTTTTGGAAGGAAGTGACGGCTTGTCCGAACGGCGCTCATCACGTTCACTTCGAAATATTGATTCCACTCTTCATCTGTCACATCGGCGAAGTCTTTTACCTCGAAGAAACCAAGGTTGTTGACAAGGATATCGATATCACCGATTTCATTTACTTTTTCGATAAAAGCCGCTGCTTCATCTGTTTTTGACAAATCGGCAGCAGCACCGTGCACTGTTCCATAGCCAGAAAGCTCTTCAATGGTGCGATCGACAGTCTCCTGTTTGCGTCCGTTGACAATGACTGCCGCACCCTCTTGCAGAAAGCTTTTTGCGGCGGCTTTCCCGATACCGGACGTCGAGCCGGTGATTAAGACGAGTTTTTCTTTTAGCTGTAAATCCATAAGAATCATTCCTTTTGATAGATGATGGTATTAAGTATACAAGATCAAATTTAGTGTTTACGAGGATTTTGCTTCCATACACAATATGGGGAAAAGTCATTCAGGACACATATACAAGCCTGTCAGTCATATAGTATAATTACTCCGAAAAACGGATACGAATGTCAAATAGGTGCCGGTCCGTGAACAACAGCCGGCTTAAAAGGGAAACCGGTAAAAGCCGGTGCGGTCCCGCCACTGTAATTGGCCAAGCGCCAAGAGCCAGGATACCTGCCTGTTTGATCAGCACGAATTCTGCGAGGACAGATGATGTGTAAACAATAGGCTTTTTTGTGTTGTTTACAGCATCTTTACCGTCGTAGAGATGCTTTTTTAGTTCGTTTAGGAGGAAAAGATTATGAAAAAACGAGCCGGGATATGGGCTGCGCTTCTGTTGGCTGCTGTTATGCTGGCAGGCTGCGGCAATCCTGCGGATCAGAAGGATTCAAAGGCAAAACAAAAAACAGAAGTGTTCCCTGTCACCATTGATGATGCGTCAAACCAAGATGTAACCATCAAAAAAGAGCCAAAAAAGATTGTTTCATTAATGCCGAGCAACACAGAAATTACATACGCACTCGGCCTTGGTGACAAAGTGGTCGGTGTCACCACAAACGATACCTATCCAAAGGAAGTCAAAAAGGTTGAGAAAGTCGGAGATATGAATGTAAACGTTGAAAAAGTCATTTCTCTAAAACCAGATCTCGTTCTGGCCCATGAGTCTTCCATGTCAGCATCAGCGGATGCCATCAAACAGCTGAAGGACGCGGGCATTACAGTGCTGACTGTCAATAATGCACAATCATTCTCCGAGGTGTACAAATCAATCGAAATGATCGGAGAAGCTGGCGGGGCGGAGAAAAAAGCTGATCAGCTCGTGAAACGCATGAAATCAGATCTAAAGGATATTCAAGAAAAAGCGAAAACTATTTCAAAAGACGAGGAGAAAAGCGTATTTATCGAGGTTTCTCCTGATCCTGACATTTATACAACCGGAAAAGATACGTTTATGAATGAAATGCTGAATGTCATCCATGCTAAAAACGCAGCTGCGGATCAGACAGGATGGGTGCAAATGACAGACGAGGCGATCGTAAAACTCAATCCTGATGCAATTGTTACAACGGACGGTGTGAAAGCGAAAGCTGTGGAAAAACGCGATGGCTGGAGCGAAATCAATGCTGTGAAACATCATCGTGTATATGATGTGGACCCTGATCTTGTGACACGTTCCGGTCCCCGTCTGATCGAAGGGGTCGAAGAACTTGCGGAAAGCATTTACCCGGATACGTTTAAGGAATAATCGTTATGCCGCATATATCATTGGTTTCTCATTTTTAGCCGTGAGCATCATCTTAGGAATTTCTTGCGGCAGCCTGCATATTCCTATTCCCGCTGTTTTTCGTGTCTTTTGGCATCAAGGTTTCGGCGGCTCTATCGGTTCTGATGATCCGATGTACACTAATATTATGATGAATATCAGACTGCCGAGAGTTGTGCTGGCCGCCCTTGTGGGGGCGGCTCTTTCTGTTGCAGGGGCCGCTTTTCAAGGATTGTTGAAAAATCCACTTGCTGATCCCTATACGCTAGGTGTGTCATCCGGTGCTTCAGTCGGAGCTGTTGTGACTCTGTTCTTAGGTCTGCACCTTCCTGTCATCGGAGAGTTTACACTCCCGGTTGTGAGTGTAGCCGCGGCACTTGCCACGATGGCGGCAGTCCTTTTCTTCAGCCGCCTCGTTCATGCTTCGATGTCTGTTTCCACCCTCATTTTGACCGGTGTCATCACTAACTCTTTTTTGGGCGCATTTATTTCTCTTATCATCGCCTTGACAGGAGACAACCTGCTTCCGATTGTGCATTGGCTGCTTGGCAGCGTCTCAATGAGGGGCTGGAGCTATGTTATTTTGTTTCTCCCGTTTTTTCTTTTGGGAATCACTTTATTGATTATAAACGGAAGGGAACTGAACGTGATGACATATGGAGAAGATAAAGCAAAGCTTCTTGGAGTCAGCGTTCAGCAGAGGAAGATGATGATTTTAATAGCCGGATCTCTTTTGACGGGAAGCGCTGTGGCAGTATCGGGTACGATTGGCTTTGTCGGCCTTGTGATTCCGCATATCACAAGGCTTTTGTGGGGAACCGACCATCGGCATTTACTGCCGCTGTCCGCCTTGCTCGGGGCAGGGTTTCTCGTTTTAGCCGATCTGCTTTCCAGAACCATCATTGAGCCGATTGAACTGCCGATCGGGATCATTACGTCCTTGGCGGGAGCGCCTGTGTTCGCTCTTATTTTAATTCGGCAGCACCGCGGGGGGAGAAGCTTATGATGAAGGCAGAAGGGCTGTCGGGAGGATACGGCGACAGCCGCCTAATCAACAATGTCAGCTTAACAGTGGAGAAGGGAGAATTTCTCGGAATTCTCGGCCCCAATGGAAGCGGAAAAACCACGCTTTTGCACTTGCTGACAGGTACGCTGCCGGCCAAGGAAGGCAGGGTTTATCTGGCCGGAAAACTGCTGGCGGACTATAAACCGAAGGAACTGGCGCAAATCATGGCTGTCCTGCCGCAAAAAACGGATCAAGCCTTCACCTTTACCGTCGAAGAAACTGTAGCCTTTGGCAGATATCCATTCCAAACGGGGCTGTTCAGACAGCAGACTGAAAAGGATGAAGCCATTGTACAGCAAGCAATGGAGCAAACAGGAGTGGCCGATTTTGCGCAAAAGCCGATTCGCGAACTAAGCGGAGGGGAACAGCAGCGGGTGTATTTGGCACAAGCTTTGGCGCAGCAGCCGCGTATTTTATTTTTGGACGAGCCGACTAATTTTCTCGATCTGGCTTATCAAAAAGACCTGCTTGATCTGATCAAACGCCTGACGAGAGAAAGCGGATTGGCAGCTGTCAGCGTTTTTCATGATCTGAACACCGCAAGCCTGTACTGTGATGAGCTCATGTTTATGAAAAACGGTGCCGCTGGTCCTAAGCAAAAACCGGAATATGCTGTCACAGAACAAAGCATAAAGGCGGTGTACGATACAGATGTCACCGCCTTGGTACATCAAAGCTCACCTAAACCGATGATTGTGATTCAGCCTGAAAAAGATAGCGCGAAGCGGCAGTCTATCCTATTTGAAGCATTGCTCCAAGCGGGGCGTGATAACATTCTTCTGCAAACGGAAATCCCGCTTCGAACATTGTCCTCGACGCCTATCGGTGCAGGGTTTTCGTGGAGCAGGACGCTGATCCATAAACGGCTGCCAGATCAGCCAGATCCGATAGAAGGACTTACGGCCTGTCTTTCAGAAAGCGGTTTTCAACTGCAGGAGACGTGTGCGATGGCTTCTTCAGAAAGACTTGACCGTTTCGTGTATCGAACGTATGAAGACAGAGAGTTATCCGTTTTCATATGCGTTCAGACCGGCTTTTCGATTTGGATTTTGATAAACGGCTATGCGGCAGATCAATTCTTCATCAAAGCTCTTATGGCTGCCGAAGCAGAACGGACGAAAGTGCTGGGAGACGGAGGAGGCACAGGTGATATTCTCATCGCCGCGACTCAAACTCAGCAATCCGAAAACATAGAACAGCGGCTGAATCAATTGATAAAGAAAGGGACAGCTGAATGTGTAAAAGAGGCTGCTGAGTTGTTTGAATAAGTCTGTAAAGGAGATTCAGGGTATGAAACTATATACAAAAACAGGCGATAAGGGACAAACGGGCTTAGTCGGGGGCAGAACGGACAAGGACAGCCTACGCGTCGAAAGCTACGGCACGATTGACGAGCTTAACAGCTTTATCGGGCTTGCTTTGGCAGAGCTTTCCGGGCAGCCCGGCTTTGAAGATCTGACAGCCGAGCTGCTGACCATCCAGCATGAGCTGTTTGACTGCGGAGGCGATCTGGCAATCGTCACAGAAAGAAAAGACTACAAACTAACGGAAGAATCTGTTTCCTTTTTAGAAACGCGCATTGATGCCTATACAGCAGAAGCGCCGGAACTGAAGAAATTTATTCTTCCAGGCGGATCAAGAGGTGCTTCGCTTCTCCATATCGCCCGCACCATTACAAGGAGGGCAGAACGAAGAGTGGTGGCGCTGATGAAATCGGAGGAGATTCATGAAACAGTGCTGCGTTATCTCAATCGTCTGTCCGATTATTTCTTTGCCGCCGCACGGGTTGTGAATGCAAGAAACGGTATTGGCGATGTAGAATATGAAAGAAGTGCCATTGTGTTTCGGGACCGAAACAGCAGCGAATCATAAAAAGTGAAAAGGAAAGCCGGCGTGTTCAAATACATGCCGGCTTTTTTTGTTTTTCACTCTGTCAATTTCCCATTTTGCGACAAAAAATGAACCTTATGAATTATTGACTGAAAAATGGAAAAATGAGATATTGTAATAAATAGATGTAAAAAATAGGCAGTGGGGGGCTCTGATGGATGGTGAATTTAATTGAAAGTGATAGCATCTGGAAGAGAAATTTCAATTATCTGTTTTTCTCAAGAATAGTCAAGATATCCGGCGATATGTTCGCATTTAATTCAATATTATGGTTTTTAATTTATGACGGCAAAGGTGCGATCGGCACTGCTTTATTGATTGCTGTCACTTTTTTGCCGGAAGCCGTTCTGGCGCCTGTGACGGGGCCTTTTATGAAACAGACCACGCTGAAATTTTGGATGTACTTTTCAGATCTGACAAGGGCGGCGATTGTTTTGATTATCCCTCTATGTCATTTTGCGGGCTTCTCTCCGCTGTGGTTTGTCATGACGCTTATGATTGTGCATTCAGCTACTGGAGCTGCCTACAATCCCGCCTCTATCGCTTTGATTCCTCAAATCGTAAATGAACAGAGCATTCAAAAAGCAAATGCTGTGCTGCAATCCTCCGCTCAAATTGTCCGGCTTGGGGCTGTCACATTATGCGGCGCTTTTCTTACATTTATCAGTCCTTCTTATACCATGCTTATCGCACTTGTGCTCTATTTGGTGTCAGGTTTTCTCGTTCTTTTTATTAAGTACACTGCGGTTGAATCTCAATCAGAGTCTGCGGTTGTTACACAGAGAGGCACATATATCGGAAGACTGAAACGCGGCTTTAGGCTCGTCAGAAAACACCAGATTTTATATCCGCTCGCCATTTACTGTATCTTTATGAATTTCGCGGCTGCCCCATGGGAAGCGCTTTCTGCCGTATACGTTGCGGAAGATTTAAACGGCCAGCCGATCGTATACTCGCTTTTAAAGGCCACCACCGCCGCGGGCGCGTTTTTATTAGGGTTTGTGCTGGCGAAAGTCAAGGTAAACAGGTACGGCTTGTTATTCGTCACTGCCGGCATTATTGAAGGATTTGCTTTCTTTATTACCGGGATGAACACCTTTTTGCCGCTCGTCTTTTTCGCTGCTTTTACCTTTGGTGCCGCAGTCAGTGCTGTTAATGTTCCTGAGTACACGATTATCCAGACGTCTGTGGATAGTGAGGATCAGCCGCAGGTTTACGCCGTTATACATATGATCTCAAATATTTCGATCCCTGCCGGAGCTGTCATTTGCGGGTATGCCGCTAATGCTTTCGGCTCAGGTAAAGTGATCGCTGTCGGTGGGATTGTCGAAATTATTGCGGGTATCGGAATCTTGCTGTTTACAAAATTGGCCAAAGCAGAAAGGTCCGACCTAATTAAAGAAAGGGAAGCAAGTGTTCATCTGTAAAGGGTTTTAAAACGCCATGCCTCGTGCATGGCGTTTTTTTGTGCCAATGGGTCCGGTGCGAGATACGACTCCGGTCTTATATAAAAATCAATCTCTGATTCGTTTTGCATATCTTCCAACTTGTATAAGATGAAGACAAGGAAAACGAAAGGAGGATCTGCATGAAAATAAACAAGAAAACAATAGGCGGATTCTTATTAATTGTATTTGGGATCTCCGTCTTTTTTGGAGGAGGAAGCTTCGGCTTTATCATCCCGCTCGCCATCGGGAGCTTGATGACATACGCAGGAATCAAAAGGTTTGCCGCGGGAAAAACCATCACGGGAATCATCGTGGGCGGTATCGGAGCCATTATGCTCATCTGCTCACTTCCGTTTGTCGTCGGAATCGCATTGGCGGCCGCTATGGTGTATTACGGCTGGAAGCTGATGAAAAACGGATCAGCTGATAACGGTGTATCATCTTTTGATCCTGAACCGGCTTCTGCTGCCTACCAATCTCACTTTGATGACGAATGGGAAGAATTTTTGAAGAAAAAATAATATCAATATATTAGGAGGAATCAGGTATGGTATTAAAAAGAATCAGAGACATGTTTGTTGCGTCAGTTCATGAAGGACTTGATAAAATGGAGAATCCAAAGGTGATGCTGAATCAATATGTACGCGATATGGAAAGCGACATCGCAAAAGCAAAGCAAACAATTGTGAAACAGCACACGATTGCCTATCAATTTAAGAAAAAATATGAAGAAGCCGCTGAAGTGGCTGGCAAACGGAAAAATCAGGCACAGCTCGCATTTGACGCAGGTGAAGAAGAACTGGCGAAAAAGGCGCTGACTGAAATGAAGTATTTAGAAGGGAAGGCGGCTGAGCATAAAGCTTCCTATGAACAGGCAAACAGTCAGCTGGCTGATCTGAAAGAGCAGCTGGCTGCACTTGAAACAAAGCTTCAGGACGTAAAGGATAAAAAACAGGCGCTGATTGCGCGGGCAAATGCGGCGAAAGCTAAAGAGCATATGAATACGACATTTGACAAAATTGACAGTGAAAGCGCGTATCGTGAATTTTTACGTATTGAAAATCGTATTGAAGAAATGGAAATCCGCGCGAATTATTCAAAGTCAGCGGAAGCCGGCACAGAACTTACACGTAAAGAATTCGCAGACGATGTGGAAGCGGAGATTGAAAAAATGCGGACACTTTCACTGCAAAAATCAGACCAGACAAAAGCGGCAAATGAATAAGCGGAACGGGGAAGGATTTGCGGTCAAGTCCTTCCCTTCCGCACGTATCAATTCGCAAGCTTTTCCTTTATAATAGAATGAATGAGAAGGATGAAACCGAATGAAAAAAATGCTTGGCAAACTGTTGATCACTGCCGGTATTCTGGTTTTTTTCGCCGTCGTCGTAAAAGATGTGTTTGCTGCAGGCCTAGGTTTCATAAATGGCACAGAAGCTGATTCAGCCAGCGCATCGCCGCGGGACATTGACAGCATGGTCATTGAGTCGGATAGCAAGGATGTCCGGATTATAGCGAAAGAACGAAGTGACATATCGGCAGGCATTTCAGGAGACTCAGGAAAGTTATTTGTTACTGAAAACAAAAGAAAACTGGAGCTGACCGTAAAGGAAAAAGAATTTCAATTTTTGAATGGATTTAACCGTTCAACTCTTATCGTCAGGCTTCCGTATGATTATAAAGGTGATCTGGCAGTACGAACCTCAAGCGGTGACGTGTCTGTGGCCGGGAATGACCATCTTGCGCTTTCCGGGCTGAACGCAGTATCTGCGAGCGGAAATACGAGCGTGACGGACGTCCGCATTCAAGATCTGAAAGTGAAGGCATCATCGGGGGATGTTTCCATTTCAAATACCGTCTCCAAAACAGCCGGCATTGATTTAGCTTCAGGGGACGCAAATCTGGTTCATGTATCAGGCTCTCTTGATGTGAAAATGACTTCAGGAGATTTTAATGCTGTATTGAAAAAGGTAACCGGTCCCGTATCTGTCACGCTGACAAGCGGTGATGCTAATGTAAGCCTTCCCCAAAATGGCAGCTTTGCAGTCAATGCTTTATCAGCAAGCGGTGACGTCAGTTCGCCGTATTCATTTGCTGATAAAGGACATAAAGAACAGCATCACATCACAGGCACGCAAGGAAGCGGCCGGCATCCAATCGACATCAAAACGGACAGCGGGGATCTAGCGATACGGTAGCACTAGGCAGAAGAAAGGAGGCGGACACCAGGAATGACAAAAAAACAGCTTCTCGGATTGATCATTGCTTTATTCGGCATCAGTATGTTTTTGCAAATTATCGGAATAGGCGATCTGCTGTTTTGGCCGCTCTTTTTTCTGATTGCCGGCTATTTCCTTAAAAAATATTCCCGTGATTGGCTTGGCTCCGTCATGTATATCTTTGCCGCGTTTCTATTTTTGAAAAACCTCTTCAGCATCACCTTTAATTTATTCGGCTATGCGTTTGCCGCATTTCTGATTTACGCCGGCTACAGGCTTATCAAAGGGAAGCCGATATTTGAACCGAATGAGAAACAGGTCAATCTCAATAAAAAAGAACATCATGAGCCGCCAAAAGATGTAAAACATCCCGACATGCGCAGCTTTTTTATCGGTGAGCTGCAAATGATGAAGCAGCCGTTTGACCTGAACGATTTAAATGTCTCTGGTTTTATCGGTGATATCAAAATCGATTTATCTAAAGCGATGATTCCCGAGGGAGAAAGTACAATCGTCATTAGCGGAGTCATTGGTAACGTTGATATTTATGTACCATCGGACCTTGAAGTGGCTGTCAGCTCAGCTGTTTTTATAGGTGACATCAACCTGATCGGCTCGAAGAAAAGCGGATTAAGCACGAAGGTATATGCCGCGTCAACCGATTTCAGCGAGTCAAAGCGCCGTGTCAAAGTGTCCGTTTCCTTATTTATCGGTGATGTGGATGTGAAGTACGTATGAGAAAAAAAATGCTTGCCAGCCTCCAATGGCGCGCCATCCGCATGACAACGGGAATCAGCCTGCTCCTTTTTGCCTGCCTGATTTCCTTTATGATGTTTTACTATCGGCTCGATCCGCTTGTTTTGCTGTCATCAAGCTGGTTCGGAATTCCGTTTATCCTGATTTTGCTTCTGATCAGCGTGACAGTCGGTTTCGCCTCAGGGTATATGTACGGCAACCGGTTGAAGACAAGGATTGATACATTAATTGAATCCATTTTAACCTTTGAAAACGGCAATTTCGCTTATCGGATACCTCCGCTCGGTGATGATGAAATCGGCCTGGCCGCTGATCAGCTGAACGAAATGGCGAAGCGCGTGGAGCTTCAAGTCGCATCCCTGCAGAAACTTTCCAATGAACGTGCGGAATGGCAGGCTCAAATGAAGAAGTCGGTTATCTCAGAAGAACGCCAGCGATTGGCTAGAGATCTTCATGATGCGGTCAGCCAGCAGCTCTTTGCCATATCGATGATGACATCAGCCGTGCTGGAACATGTCAAGGATGCTGATGACAAAACAGTCAAGCGGATCAGGATGGTCGAGCATATGGCAGGCGAAGCCCAAAATGAGATGAGGGCGCTGCTGCTCCATTTACGGCCTGTTACCCTTGAAGGAAAAGGGCTGAAGGAGGGCCTTACGGAGCTTTTGGACGAGTTCCGAAAAAAGCAGCCGATTGATATTGAGTGGGATATACAGGACACAGCGATATCCAAGGGTGTTGAAGACCACTTGTTCAGAATCGTGCAGGAGGCCCTTTCAAACGTATTTAGACATTCAAAAGCGTCAAAAGTAACCGTGATTCTGGGCATAAAGAACAGCCAGCTCCGTCTGAAGGTGATTGATAATGGAAAAGGCTTCAAAATGGACCAGGTGAAAGCATCCTCATACGGATTGAATTCTATGAAAGAACGTGCAAGTGAAATCGGCGGGGTCGCCGAAGTGATTTCAGTAGAAGGAAAAGGCACCCAAATCGAAGTGAAGGTCCCGATTTTCCCGGAAGAAAAAGGAGAGAACGAACGTGATTCGAGTATTATTGATTGATGATCATGAAATGGTCAGAATGGGGCTCGCGGCTTTTTTGGAGGCGCAGCCCGATATTGAAGTCATCGGCGAAGCATCGGACGGCAGCGAAGGTGTTCGGCTTGCTGTGGAACTGTCGCCTGATGTCATTTTAATGGACCTTGTCATGGAGGGCATGGATGGCATTGAAGCTACAAAGCAAATTTGCCGGGAGCTTTCCGACCCGAAAATTATTGTGCTCACTAGCTTCATTGATGATGACAAAGTGTACCCGGTTATTGAAGCTGGCGCGCTCAGCTATCTGTTGAAAACCTCAAAAGCGGCAGAAATCGCCGATGCCATCCGCGCCGCAAGCAAGGGAGAGCCGAAGCTGGAGTCAAAAGTGGCGGGAAAAGTATTATCCAGGCTGCGCCACTCAGGTGAAAACGCGCTCCCGCATGAATCGCTTACAAAACGGGAGCTCGAAATACTCTGCCTGATCGCAGAAGGAAAGACAAACAAAGAAATAGGCGAGGAACTGTTTATTACGATTAAAACAGTCAAAACACATATTACGAATATTTTATCAAAGCTGGATGTCAGTGACCGGACGCAGGCGGCGGTGTACGCGCACCGAAATCATCTCGTGAATTAGGCGGCTGCTATTTGTTTGCGCCTTTCGTTCCGAAGTCTCTGACAATCACATTGACCCGGTAGTCTATTTCCGCATTGCTGAAATAATCATCATCCCATTTTCTTGAAATCTTTTTCCACTTTTGAGGATAATGAATTCTGACCTCGTTTCCCAGCCCGGTTACGTCCGCTTTGATCTCTTTCTGCAGCTTCTCTGTAATAAATGACGTTACTGTTTCGTGTACTCGTTTTTCGACTGTCTTTTCAATACTTTTAATATATGAATCCTTAAACGAGTCTTCATTGGGATTCCAGTCCTCAGATAGACGACCTTCAATATTGCGGGTAACGGTGAATTTGAACTTTCCGTCCTTGTATGCCGTCTTGATCTTCCGATTGCTTGAATATACTTCATAAGAAAAGAGATGGCCATCGCGCTTCAAGTCAATGACGCCTCCCTCGACAGTGCCTGAAAATAAGCTGATATTTTGAACCTCAATCGGGGTGAGGTCCCGGTGCCATAATTTATTTTTTATGATAGAGGCTCCGTTTATCGCGAGCTTGCCGTTTTCCTTACCGACATGAGGGATGAGGAATGAATCGTCAGAGGTTAAGTGTTCTGAGATCTCCCCCAATGTAACTGGCTCCATCGTTCTGATCGTCACCTTATTATTCTCTGTCAGATCATATATCACGTTGGATGCGGGTTCGCCTTCATCATTCATGTTAAATATATCCTTAGTTCGGCCGTTGGTGATAAAGACGTAGGAACTCCTCCTTGTTCCGTTGTCTCTGACAAACTGGTTAATAATGGCGTCCATTCCAATTTGATCCGCAATCACGCTTTTGGAAAGCAGAATGAGACGCAAATGCTGTGAAAACGTAGGCTTATGCTTTAATGCAGAGGTTCTCATCATTTGATGGACAGTTTTACCCTTTGTGATAGAAAGCTGTGTCGGATCAGATGAAGAGCCCTCCTTGGCGCTGATTATTTTCGGCACGAGAATTTGCTGTGTCAGCTCTAAATTTTCATCGTCAGGCTTGTCTAGCCCTACTCCGATCACTAAGCTTAATTCCTCGATATTCTCACTGTCCCAGCATCCGGACAGCAATAGGGTGCATATAAACATACATAAAATCCGGATTTTCATTTTGTTGTAATCCTCCTCTTGAGAGCTACAATGAAAAAGAGAATGAACGGAAGCAGAAACAGGGAGACAAAAATATAGCCAAGATAATCGCTATACATCATGACTTGATTGGCGTCATCCGGCCAGAGAGAAAAATAAAAGACCGTTATGCCGATAATCACCATGCTTGTTTTAGTCGATAATCCAAATGTCTTCTTTAGCCCGTTAGCGGCAAAGTATCCGTAAATGACAAATGTGGTGAAAAACTGGATAATCCAGACCACCAGTAAAAAGGATTCAAACCGTTCAATAAATATGCCTTTAAGCTCAAAGGACTGAAAGAGAGAAATAGTCGGCCAAATCAGCGTTTTCACCTCGGGAGCGGTCAAAGCTCCGACAACGATAATATACGTAAGGATATATAAGATAATCGGAATCAGAAATCCTAGAGACGCATATCTGAACGTGTATTTCTTTTTCTTCATATGTTCAGGAAGAAACAGCATCACTTCCATTCCTAAAAAAGAGATGGAAACGACGGTAAGGGAGTTTGCAATGGGTCCAAGGCCTTCGCCTAAAACAGGACGCAAATTATTGATATCAAAAATTTTAAAACTGATCCCGAACACAATCAGCAAAATAATAATGGTTACCGTTAAATAAAAGGGAAACAGCCGCGACACATCGCTTAAGCCCCCAACCATTAAATAAATGCCGCAGCAAATAAACGTTAAAATAATGACTTGAATTGGGGTTCTCTCCAGCAGGAAAAACTTCACCATTTCAGCCATTGCCCGTGTCTCGAAGCTGGCTACGCCGAGGAAATAGCCGCAGATTAAAAGGCCGATGATGCTGCCGATCCATTTCCCAAGCCCTTCCTTCAAATATTCAAAGAGTGAAGGGTATTGATGTTTTTTCTGAATGAGCGTGTTTAAATAAATGAAGAAAATAAAAATGAAACCTTCTAATATCAGCGTGATCCAGCCGTCAGGCGTATTAGCCTTAGTGGTCAGCGCTCGCGGCAATGTTAAAAGTCCGGCCCCAAGCATTGTATTTGCAACAATAGAAATACCTTGAAAGGTATTAAGTTTCAGTGGAGTCTGTTTTTGGCTCATTTGGATTATTCGCCTCTTTTGGTTTGTTTTTAATTGGGAGACGGATAATGGAGTCATCCGTATTTTTCAGGCTAAAGAATCCGTTTGGCGAAAAATACGGAGACCCAAAGCTCGTTTGTCTCGTTAAGTGCGTATAAACGACAAGCATAAATAAAATAATGCCGTACAGCCCTAAAATAGCGGCGGAAAACATCGAAATAAAACGCAGCACCCGGAAAGACAGACCCATTCCGTATTGAGGAACGGTAAAGGATGCCAGGGCAATGACACTGACGACAATGACCATAATCGAACTGACGAGATTCGCTTCTACAGCAGCCTGTCCGATGACTACGCCCCCAACGAGGCCGATCGTCTGTCCGAGCGGATTGGGGAGTCGCAGTCCGGCTTCCCTTAGCAGCTCGATGGTGACTTCCATCAGCAGGGCTTCAAATATCGGAGGGAACGGCACGTTTTCCCTGTTCGCCGAAATCGTGACGGCGAGTGCGGTCGGCAGCAGCCCCTGATGGAAGGAAACGAGTGCAATATAAATCGATGACAAAAACAAGGTGATGAAGATAGAAGCAAAGCGCAGCGACCGGATAAGAGATGCTGAAATCCAGCGTTCATAGTAGTCATCCGGGGATTGCATCAGGATGCCGAGAGAAACCGGCACCAGCAGCACAAATGGTGAACTGTCGACCAAAATTGCCACACGACCGTTAAACAGGGCTGAAGATACTTTGTCAGGTCTTTCCGTATTTTGAATCTGCGGAAATGGTGAATATTTATTATCTTCAATGAGCTCCTCGAGCGTTCCGCTGTCCTGGATATCTTCCAGCTGGATATTTTTAAGCCGCGCCTTCACTTCTTTTATGACGGACTTTTTTGCTTTGCCTTCAATGTACATAATGGCTGCAGGCTTCAGCTTGTTTTCGCCGATCATGATTTTTTTGGTGATCAATTTCGGATGAGAGGTTCTTTGTCTGATCAGAGCGAGATTTGTATCAATATCCTCTACAAACGCTACTTTTGGGCCGCGAACCACTTTTTCAGTTGTCGGCTCTGTCAGGCTTCTTGTTTTTTTCTTTCCTGTGGTCAGAATATAGGCTTTATCCAATCCGTTGATAAACACAGCACAATTGCCGTTGAGAATCGATTCAATCGTTTTTTTTGCGGTTTCAATAGGTCTTGCGTCAAGCTGGTCAAGGCGTTTTTTGACCTGGTCAAGCGTTAAGGTCTCCTCATCTTTAATCAAAGTTTTAATGGCTTCTGACACCTTATTCTCATCAGTCATTTCACTGAAATAGAGATAGTAAAAAACCAGTCCGTTCGCAAGCATTTTTTTGTTTTTCACCAGATCATCGTTTTCTTTTAATTTTGGCAGCACCAATGCTAAATTATCGTGTATATATTCCTTAAACTCTGTTTGTTCCAATGAGGTCACCTCTTATCCAAAACCTTAGTAGAGGTTATCTTTTCCTGTTAAAAAAATGATATACTGTGTTAGAGTATTTCATGGAGTAAGTTTTTTTATGAAAGCGGAGGATACGAAGTGGCACAGGTAAGGCTAGCTGGAAAACAAGAAGAAATTGAACAGCTCATTAGATCATTTGAACAGCATTATGATGTCTCTTATACATCAAAGGAGTACGGCAGGACAAATCCAAAATACAAATATTCAAAGGATTCCCGCGTATATCTTGAATTAAAATTAAAATCTGCCAAGATCGAAAAATAAAAAGGATTTTTTGTGTCATTGGCGAATTATGATCTATTGAAGCAACCGTTATGGAGGGATACATAAATGGAATACAGAATTGAACGAGACACCATGGGAGAAGTAAAAGTTCCTGCTGATAAATTTTGGGGCGCCCAAACACAGCGAAGCAAGGAGAACTTTAAGATCGGTTCTGAAAAAATGCCGATGCGTGTTGTGAAGGCGTTTGCAATTTTAAAACGAAGCACTGCTCTAGCTAATAAACGCCTCGGCAATCTGGACGCTGAAAAAGCAGAAGCGATTGCAGCGGTTTGTGATGATGTGCTCAAAGGCAAGTACGATGACAACTTCCCGCTTGTCGTATGGCAGACCGGAAGCGGCACACAAAGCAATATGAACATGAACGAAGTGGTAGCCAACCGTGCGACTGCTTTATTAAAAGAGAAGAACTCTGATCAAACGATTCATCCAAATGATGACGTGAACCGAAGCCAAAGCTCAAACGACACATTCCCGACTGCGATGCATGTTGCCGCTGTTTTGGCTGTTTACGAGCAGCTTGTGCCGGCGCTTGATCAGCTTCGCAATACACTGGATGAAAAAGCAAAAGCATACAATGATATTGTCAAAATCGGACGCACGCATCTTCAGGATGCTACGCCACTGACCCTCGGACAGGAAATCAGCGGATGGGTTCACATGCTGGACCGTTCGAAGGAAATGATTTTGGAAGCGACAGATAAAATGCGTGCGCTTGCAATTGGTGGAACGGCTGTCGGAACGGGTATCAACGCCCACCCAGAGTTTGGAGAGCTTGTCTCAGAAGAGATCACTAAGCTGACCGGCCAAACGTTCAGCAGCTCGCCGAATAAATTCCACGCGCTGACAAGCCATGACGAAATCACTTATGCGCATGGCGCATTAAAAGCGCTTGCGGCTGACTTAATGAAAATCGCGAACGATGTCAGATGGCTCGCAAGCGGACCCCGCTGCGGCATCGGGGAGATCGTCATTCCTGAAAATGAGCCGGGAAGCTCTATTATGCCTGGTAAAGTCAACCCGACACAAAGCGAAGCGTTAACAATGATCGCAGCGCAAATCATGGGGAACGATGCGACAATCGGCTTTGCGGCGAGTCAGGGGAACTTTGAACTGAACGTGTTTAAGCCTGTTATTATTTACAACTTCCTGCAATCTGTGCAGCTGCTCAGTGACGGCATGAATTCATTCCATGATAAATGTGCTGTCGGTATTGAGCCTAATAAAGAAACCATTCAGGAAAACCTGTCAAATTCATTAATGCTTGTTACGGCGCTGAACCCGCATATCGGTTATGAAAACGCGGCGAAAATCGCCAAGCTTGCCCATAAAGAGGGATTGACGCTCAAAGAAGCAGCTTTGAAGCTTGAATTGCTGACAGAGGAGCAATTTAACGAAATGGTTAAGCCGGAAGACATGGTAAAACCAAAGGCGTAATAGAAAGAAAGAACGGCTGCTTTTTAAGCAGCCGTTCTTCTAAATATGTTGCTGTTTTAATAAATATTTAAGCTGCTCCGCATCTTTGGCGAGAGCTTCAGACTCCGTCAGATTATGAATCATTCCTTTTATGATCGCCAGCTTCGGTGTTTTTTTCTTCATTTCTGCTTCAAGTATGTCCAAGCTCTCCGATAATTCAAGAGAGGAGTTTGTGTTTAAGCTGTTAATTTTGTCACGTAGGCTTTTCACAATTGATTCAGTCAGCGGGTCAGGCCGTCCGTGCGTAAGAGGCCCGAATAAAGAGCTCGCCTCTTCCAATGTGATGAAAGGCTTATCGTTTCGTTCAGACATGCCTTTTACCATATCATCAATTCGATTCATAATGATATCAGCTAATTGAGACGGCTTCACAGTGTACCCGAGCAAAATCATGCATTCCAGGTAAATCTGGCTGATGCCCTCTATTAAAAAACAAAGCTCAGCAGTGTAGGGTTCCGCTTTTTTTCCATAGATGTTCAGCAGGCTGTCGATATGAAATTGAAGTGAGGACTGGCGGATTTTTTTTGCGCATTGCTCCACTTCTTCTGTGTAAGGCAGAGAACCCTCCTTCAACTGCATGCTGATAAAATCTTTGTGTTCAAGAATGTTTTCATAGAGGACGGTCAGCTGTTTACGGTAAGCCGTTCTGGGGCTGTCGCCCTTCGTTTTAATATTTAAAATTCGGGTAAACGTTTTATCATAATAGTAGTTCAGCATAGAGAGAAGAAGCGCTTCTTTCGAAGGAAAATAAATATAAAAAGCGCCTTTAGATATTTTGCATTCTTTTGCGATTTCCTGGACTGATGTTGAGTTGTATCCTTTTTGGGCAAATAGTTTTAAGGCTGTTTCAATAATCAGTTTTTCTTTTTCCTTCAATGGTTCCACCCTTTCGGAGCCCGGAGGCCTGCTAGGATATGACCATATAGTCACACCGTCTGTTATAAAATTAACCTTATTGTAACTTGTTTTTTTATCATGTATTATTTATATTATAAATTGAGATGACCGAATGGTCAAAGCTCAAGCGAAAGGGTGAATCTAGAATGAGAGAATTGGACGAAATGATCAGCCGCTTGCGAAACAGAGGAATCAAAGTGGAGAAAGTCAAATATCCGAAGCAGACCTTGTCAGAGAAAAAATGGGTTCATCAATGCAAACAGCCGCTCAAAACAAATTACAGAGATTTTAACGGCTATTCTTTCACATAAAAAAATAGACTGCAAAACATCTACAGTCTATTTTGGCACTGCTATGCGGTATGTTACACCCGTTTTGTCATTTTCAATTGAGATAGATGCCTTATGAAGAGTTAAAATTCGTTTTACGATGCTTAGACCAATGCCGAATTCGCCTTTCTTCCCTTTATTAAAAGGCTCATAGAGGCTGGAGAGCATCTCATCTTCAATATGCGGACCGTCATTTTTAATGGTGATCACGATATTTCGATCATCTTGTTTCATGCTGATTTCTATTTTTGTCTCAGCATAGCGGATTTGATTTTCCAGAATGTTTTCGAGGAGTTTGTTCCATTGCTCCGGATCGCCCGGCATCAAAATATCCTCTTCTACATCAATTTCCCACGATAGTTCTTTCCGCGCCCACTTCAATCGTTCGATGACTTCCTCTGTCACTTCCACAATACTGAACATGTCGTGCTGCACTTTTTGCTTCGCTAAATAATCCAGCTTCGTTAAATATAATAAATCCTTTATTTTTTTCTCCAGCTTAAGGGCTTCGCATTCAATAACATCTACAGTGTTTTCAAGGTCTCCTTTAGGAAAAATCCCGTCTTTAATTGATTGTGTATAGCCTCTGATGACCATGACCGGCGTTTTTAAATCATGAGAGATATTTTGCAATAGGGTTCTTTCTGTTTCATCCTTTTGCACAAGCTTTTGGCGCATCTCTTCGATGGTATGGCCCAATTTGCCGATTTCATCTTTCCGGTCCACTTTTACTGGGTCATCCCAATCCTGTTCAGAAATCCGTTTGACGTGTTTTTCAAATGATACAAGAGGCCTTGATAAATACTTTGCAAGCCAAATAGCCGGAATCCAGCTTAGTAAAATGACGACAGCTATAATAAACAGAAGCTGTTTGAACAAGGTATAGGCCAAATCGTCCCGATAAGAATCAAGCGCGTAAGAGAGCATCATCGCTGATTGTCCATTGACGGAAAGTCCCTTTTTAATGACAAAAAACACTTTCTCTCCATTAACGTCGGCGCTGTAACGTTTCTTTTTAGCTTCCTGCTTATCAGCCAGCTTGTACACCTTGTGGATAAACGAAGATGACAGAATGCTTAAATCCTTGTCTGAAGAAGCCTCTTCATTTTCAGGAAGGAGCACGTGCTGTACGGAGCGGACAGTTGTCGGCGCCGTCGCTTCCTCACTGTAATATCGCCTTTCAATCGAACCTGGCAGACGGTACTCTGTCAGAACATGCTGCTCATTTTCAATCGTCGTATACGTTTCATTAGTGAAAAAATCTCGCAGCGTGTTTGAAAATAACACAAGCAGTAAAATCGATATCGCTAACAGGATGCCGGATATGACAACCCATATCTGAAACGCGAGCGGCTTGTTTTTCATGATGACATCATCCTGTAGCCGAAACCGTAAATCGTCTCCACCTTCAATTCAGGCATCTTTCTGCGCAGTCTCCGGACGAGATCATCAACGACCCGGTCTGTTCCGAAGTAGTCATGCCCCCACACTTTTAGGAGGATATCCTCACGAGAGTATGGATGCCCTTTATGATGGATAAATAATAGCAGCAGATCAAATTCCTTCGATGTCAAATTGATGATATTCCCGTTTTCGTCATAGACCTCGCGGGCGTCTTCAGCGACCCGATACGAGGAGACGGCAATTTCATTTTTTTGTACAGGAGGAGCTTCCTTATATACGAGCTGCAGCAGCTTTTGCACACGGATAATCAGCTCCCGCGGCAGAAACGGCTTTGAAATGTAGTCATTGCTGCCAAGCTCTAAGCCAAGCACTCTGTCAATATCCGCATCTCGGGCGGAAATAAAAATGACCGGCACGTCAGGATCTTTCGCCTTGATTTCTTTTATTAATGTATAGCCGTCGGTGTCCGGCAGCATGATATCGAGAATCCATAGGTGGGGAGACGGTGTCATTTTCTTTCTGGCGTCTTCACCTTTCGTAAAAGATGTAATGTTCCAGCCCTCATTCTCTAAATACTTCGTCAGCAGTTCATTCAGGTTATCCTCATCTTCAACTAGATAAATGGTGTATGACAAGGCTCTTCACATCCTTTCAACGTCATTATAAACTAGTTTTAACATACGGCAGGCAATTTTCATAATTTCACATATTCTTTTCATTTTTATCCCACAATGTTTGTTTATGATATGGTTAAGGGAAGAAAGGAAGAGAAAAAGAGCGAGGAAGATGTAGGATGATCAAACATATTCTATTTTGGTGCTTTGCTTTTCTCCTCATTATTGGGACAATTGAACTTGTACATGCGATGAATATGTAACGATAAATGAATAACCGTTAAAGGAGTGTAAGAACATGGATTATCGACGTGATGGCCAAAACGATCAACATCAAACTGAACCTTCACATACAGAACAGCAGAATACAGAAAACCAGAAGCTGATTGGACATTCTGAACAAGAATTGCTTGACGCGCCTGTGTCGTATGAAGCGGGACGGCAGGAAACGGCTTCTGCTTTAGAAATGGAAAAGCAAGAAATGGCTGTGAAAAAAGAAAAGAAACGGAGAGCCGCATGGCTGAGCCCGATTTTAGGCGGTATTATCGGCGGGGGCCTCATGCTTGGCATCGCGCCTTATCTGCCGTCAGACCAAAATCAGGCGACCGAGACCGCTTCCGCAAATAAACAGGTGCAGTCTGATAATTTTACAACGGCGCCGATAACGAACGCATCAAACATCGCTGATATGGTAGAGGATTTAGAGCCTACGATTGTCGGAATCTCAAATATCCAAACCTCTCAAAATAACACATTCGGCATGGGAGGAGGCTCCAGCTCAGAAAGTGAAAGCGGAACCGGGTCAGGTGTCATTTTCAAAAAAGACAGCAATAAAGCGTATATCATTACAAACAACCATGTCGTTGAAGGCGCGAACAAGCTGACTGTTACGCTATACAACGGAGAAACGGAAAGTGCCAAGCTTGTCGGCAGCGATACCATTACTGATTTGGCAGTTTTGGAAATCAGCAGCAAGAACGTCAAAAAAGTGGCGAGCTTTGGTGATTCTTCACAGCTGCGCACTGGCGAAAAGGTAATCGCTATCGGTAACCCGCTCGGACAGCAGTTTTCCGGTACGGTGACACAAGGCATCATTAGCGGATTGAACCGGACAATTGATGTGGATACAACACAAGGGACGGTGGAAATGAACGTGCTGCAAACTGATGCAGCGATCAATCCGGGGAACAGCGGAGGCCCATTAATCAATGCAAGCGGCCAGGTCATCGGCATCAACAGCTTGAAGGTGAGCGAAAGCGGTGTGGAATCACTTGGATTTGCGATCCCAAGCAATGATGTCGAGCCGATTGTTGACCAGCTGCTGCAAAACGGGAAGGTGGACCGTCCGTTTTTAGGCGTGCAGATGATTGACATGTCACAAGTTCCTGAAACCTATCAGGAAAATACGCTCGGCCTGTTTGGAGATCAATTGGGCAAAGGTGTTTATGTAAAAGAAGTTCAAGCAAATTCACCGGCAGAAAAAGCAGGTATTAAATCTGAGGATGTCATTGTCAAACTAAACGGTAAAGACGTGGAAAGCAGTGCGGATATCCGTCAGATCCTTTACAAAGACTTAAAAGTCGGAGATAAAACAACAATCCAAGTGCTGCGAAAGGGAAAAACGAAAACGCTGAACGCGACACTGACCAAGCAGACAGAAAGCAGTTCAAGCTAAGAAAAAACAAAAAGCTGAACCCAAATAGGGTTCAGCTTTTTTTATCCTAAGTAAGAGGAAAGCATCCACACTTGTTTTTCAACTTCTTCAATTAATCCGACAAACAAGTCCGCTGTCGCATTGTCTTGATTTTCTTCAGCCAGGCCGATCACGAATTTAGATTCGCTGCTGATTTGTTTGTAGTCGTTTACCAATGCTTGTACCATTTCTGATGCTGATGTTTCGTTTCCGCCGTCTGTGATAGATGCATGCTCAGTGTATTCTTTCACTGTGGCAACAGGCTGCCCGCCAATCGCCAGCAGGCGCTCAGCGATGGTATCCACTGTTTCAGCCGCATGGTCATAAAGTTCTTCAAATTTCTCGTGCAATGTAAAGAAATGAGGCCCTTTCACATACCAATGGAAACGGTGGAGCTTAGAGTATAAAAGAAACCAGTTTGATAATTGTGTGTTCAGTGAATTCTCAACTAATGTTTGATTTGTTTTTGTGTTTTCAGTTTTCATAAGATAACGTCCTCCTTGTGATCTGTTGTTTTAATTATATCATATACTAAATAAAAATCAATACTAAATTATAATAATTATAATTTAGGTTATTTGAATAGCTTTTTCTTCAGGATAGACTCCCACGCAGACCAAGGAAAAAGCGATCGGAATAGCAGGGTGAGCTTGATGCCCTTTCCGATCGGGTATCGCAATTTCTTTATGTGCTGTTTTGTTGCCAATTGATAAATGAGGTCGGCAACCTCTTGGGGATCTCCGCTTTCTTCTCCGTTTTTTTGAACGTAGGAAAGGATCTTTTTATAGTATTGATGATAGGCTGAATCGTCAGCAGGCACCGACATAAAATTTGATAATGACGTTGACCAGATCGATGTCTTGTATGAGCCCGGCTCGATCAAAGCGGTTTCGATACCGAACGGAAGCAGCTCGATACGCAGGCTTTCAGAAAAACCTTCCAATGCATGCTTGGAAGAAACATATGGCGACAGCGCTGGGAATCCGGTCAGTCCGCTGATGCTGCTCACGTTTATAATCTTTGCGCCGCCATGCTTTCTTATGTAAGGCAGAACGGTTTTTGTCACATGGATCACACCGAAGACATTCGTTTCAAATTGTTGTCTGAAATGTTCCATCGGCACATCCTCGATAAATCCTCCATAAGCCGTTCCGGCGTTGTTAACGAGTAAATCGATCGGGGCGTAAGCACTAACGGCTTTTCCGAATGAGACTATAGATTGTTCATCGGTGACATCGAGAGCTGTAATGTGAATAGAATCAGACACATTGTGTGCTGCAGCCAATTCGCGAAGCTGTTCCGCTTTTTCAGGCTGTCTTGATGTGGCTATCACGAAAAATGATCGGGCGAGCTTTACAGCTGCCAGCAGACCGAAGCCGCTGGACGCTCCCGTTACGATTGCTATTTTTTTATTCATCCTAACCCTCCTATTAAACTGCTACAGCTATTGTACAATCCTGAACAGGAAATGACGCCTGTAAAAAGAAATTTTTATACAACAATTCAGAATTGTTCTATAATAGAACGAAAGAACGAAAGGGGTTTTGTGATATGGCGCTGCAAGGGGTAGGCCAAAGATGGGATCTTGATTCATTTTTTAAGGGCGGGAGCCAATCAGAAGAATTCAAAGGTTATATTGAGAAGCTGTCACAAAGTCTGCGTGCATTTCAAGACAGGACTGATGCGTTTCAGGTGCCTGAATCGCCTGAAGAGGCTGAAGGGCTGACCGCGTTGCTTGATTTATTCGAACAGACATCCGTCAAGCTTCAGCAGGCCGGCGCTTTTGTTGCTTGCCTCCAGGCCCAGAATATCAATGATCAAAAGGCTATAGAGCATCAGGCACTCATGAACCGGCTTTCCGCAGATTTTCAATCGTCGCTCGTTACATTAGATCATAAACTTGTGGACATTGATCAAGACGTGTGGAATGAATTGTTAACAAAACCGGGGTTGCGCGATGTTTCTTACATATTAAATGAAAGAAGACAGAGGGTTGCCGAAAAGCTTAGCCCCGGTAAAGAAAAACTGATCGGGAACCTTGCCGTGGACGGATATCACGCTTGGAGTGACTTCTACAATATGGTTGTCGGGAAAATGACGATCCCCTATGAGGAAAACGGTGAAAACAAGCAATTGTCTGTCGGTCAGGCGGAGAATATGATGGACCATCAAGACCGTACTGTCAGAAAAACAGTATATGAACGTTTCCGCCAAGCTTGGGAGAGCAAGCAAGATATTTTCAGCAGCACGCTGAATCATTTGGCGGGATTCCGGCTTGAAACCTATAAAGCGCGCGGCTGGGAGAATGTCCTGAAGGAACCGCTGCAAATTAACAGGATGAAAAAAGAAACACTTGATACGATGTGGCAGGTCATCACTGAAAACAAGAAGCCGTTCGTTCAGTTTTTGAACCGGAAAGCATCCATGCTCGGCCTTGAAAAACTCAGCTGGTACGATGTCGAGGCACCGATCGGTTCTGACGGAAAGGCCTATTCGTATGATGAAGCCGCAAATATCATTACCAGCCAGTTTTCAACGTTTGGCAAAAAGCTGTCCTCATTCACTGAAAAAGCGTTTCGGGACGGCTGGATTGAGGCGGAAGACAGGAGCGGAAAAAGAGTCGGCGGCTTTTGCACCAGTTTTCCTGACAGCGGGGAATCCCGGATTTTCATGACATTTTCGGGCAGCGCCTCAAATGTCTCTACTCTTGCGCATGAACTCGGGCACGCGTTCCATCAGGAAGCAATGCTCGACGTCAGGCCGTTAAACCGCTCCTACGCCATGAATGTTGCAGAAACAGCTTCAACGTTTGCAGAGATGATAGTCGCGGACGCGACTGTCCAGCAGGCCGAGACGAGGGAAGAGAAGCTTGTTCTTCTGGAGGATAAAGTGCAAAGAAGCGTTGCGTTCTTCATGAACATTCACGCAAGATTTCTATTCGAAACGAGATTCTACGAGGAACGAAAGCGGGGAGTGGTACCGGCCAGCCGCTTGAATGAGCTGATGGAAGAGGCACAAAGAGAGGCATACTGCAATGCGTTAGAAGAATATCATCCGCTTTTTTGGGCATCAAAACTTCACTTTCACATCACGAGGGTGCCGTTTTACAATTTCCCTTATACATTCGGCTACCTATTTTCTCTTGGCATTTACGCGCTGGCGCTTGAAGAAAAAAACGCATTTGAAGAGAAGTATATGGCGCTATTGCGCGATACTGCTTCTATGACAGTGGAGGATTTGGCGATGAAGCATTTGGGCGCTGACATCACGAAGCGTGATTTTTGGGAGAATGCCATCAAGCTGGCTGTGCGTGACGCCGAAACCTTTTTGCAAATGACCGAATCTTAAAGAAAAAGCCGTGGCGTTAAATGCCTCGGCTTTTTCAATTCTTCTCTGAATGAGGATTTCATTCTCTGGATATACCTAAAATAAATGGAATTCTACAGGGGGGAAACATATGCATTTGGTCAGAGCAGCCGGGGCTGTATGTCTCGCAGTGGTTCTGATTGCGGGCTGCCGTCTCAATGAAGACCAGCAGCAGGCAGAAGGAGAAAATACAGCCGTCACCCAGCTGAAGTCCGTTCCCTACAGCAATTTTTCGCTTCGTGTGAGCTACGGGGATGGTGAGCATAACCGTTATGAAGGAATCTATACAAAGAACGGGACTCAGGAAAAAGCGGAAATACAGGATAAGCTCTCCGGTGTCAATCAGGAGGGAGAAGAAGCATTGGATGAGATGAAAATGATTTTGAGCGAGCTTTCCGTGACAAACCAAATGGCTGAAACAGAAGTGATACACAGTGTGCTGGCAGCATTTAATCTGGACAGTCATTATGATCATATCGATTTAAAATTGAAGCTGAAGGACGGCTCCATCAGAGAAATCAAGAAGTAATCTTGTGATAAAAAACCCATAAACGTAAATTATGTCCATAAAACTAATTGAAAATGATTTTCAAAGTCAGTGTTTTCTGCTACAATGAGGGATATATGACCATATCAAATGGCTGAATATCGGAATCACTTGCATTGATGACAATTGACTTAAAAGCATGTATATAGAAAACGTGCAATACATAGTGCTGCTAAAAGCCAGCAAAAAGGAGCGGTTATGGGTATGAGTGCAATTTCTACAGAAACGCTGAGCTTAGGATACGGGGATGCCGTTATTATTGATGAGTTGAATTTAACAATTCCCAAAGGTGAAATTACCGTATTTATTGGCAGCAATGGCTGCGGAAAATCGACACTTTTACGTTCATTAGCGCGCCTGATGAAGCCGAGAGGCGGTTCAGTGCTGCTGGAAGGAAGAGCGATTGCCAAGCTTCCGACGAAGGAAGTCGCAAAAGAGCTCGCAATCCTGCCCCAAGGTCCTTCGGCTCCAGAGGGGCTGACGGTGCATCAGCTGGTGAAGCAAGGAAGATATCCTTACCAAAACTGGCTGAAGCAGTGGTCAAAAGAGGATGAGGAAGCAGTTGAAAGAGCGCTTAAAGCAACAAAGCTAGAGGAAATGGCTGACCGTGCCGTTGATTCTTTGTCAGGCGGACAGCGCCAGCGGGCTTGGATTGCGATGACGCTAGCCCAGGAAACGGATATCATCCTTCTAGACGAGCCGACGACGTATTTAGACATGACGCATCAAATTGAAATTCTTGATTTGCTGTTTGAGCTGAATGAAAAGGAAGACCGGACGATTGTTATGGTTCTCCATGACTTAAACTTGGCGTGCCGCTATGCGCATCATCTTGTGGCCATAAAAGATAAACGGATTTATGCAGAAGGCCGTCCGGAAGAGGTCATCACTTGTGATCTTGTGCAAAATGTGTTTTCTATGAACTGTCAGGTTACACAGGACCCGCTCTTCGGAACGCCTCTTTGCATTCCTCATGGCAGGGGCAGATGCATTGTCCAGGAAGCGGCTTTCACATCACATGGATAAATAACGCAGCGAAGGAGCTTTCAATTGAGAAAGCTCCTTGCTGTTTTTTCGAAAGGAAGATGGAAAATGGAACAAAAACTTCAGGAGCAGCTGGATGGATTGCTGGAGAAGTATACTGAGCTTCTGCTTGGTGAAACAAACGATGAGCTAAAAGAAGAAGTGAAGCAATGGATTTTGTACACCCATATAGCCAAAAGCATGCCTCCGCTCGCTAAGCATTGGAATGCGACATACCCTGATGCAAAGCAGGGCATTAAAGAGATCATTCAGCATATTAAGGAATTAAATGAAGCGCATCGAAACAAACAATAGCCAAAAAGCAGTCTGTTCATTATAGCAGACTGCTTTTTTGTGATTCAGCCGTTTTATCTGGCGTAAAGGAATCCATAAAGGTTCTCAGCGCGCTGCTGATAAACGAATCTTTTCGAACAATAAATTCTGTTTTCATCTGGCTGAGCGCTTCAGGCAGCGGGTACAATCGAATTGATCCTTCTGCTTCATGTTTCTGCACAACCGTTCTTGGCAGCAACGAGATGCCAAGACCTGCTGTAACCCCGCCGATAATTGCTTCAAGCGTCCCAAATTCCATAATGACTGGCTGTGTGACACCGACGGAACGCAGCCATTTTTCAAGTGTTTCTCGATACGAACAGCCTGTGCTGTAAACGAGAATCGGCTTTGTGATGGCTTCCTCAACATCGGGCACGGAGGCAGCCGAAACAACTACTGGTTCTTCCTCAAACGCAGGATAGGATTCGAGCTCAGGATGATGGCATTCGCATCCGATAAACGCGCCATCCAATTCATAACGAAGAACTTTATCAAGGAGAAATTGCGTATGTCCTGTTGTTAAAGACAGCTGGACGTTTGGATGTTCTTCATAATAAGATGCCAGGAGCTTTGGAAGCCTTACCGCGGCTGTTGTCTGAGTGGAGCCGATCATAAGCGGCCCGCTTGGTTCTGCGGAGGATGAGAGCGCTTTAGACGCTTCATCAAGCAGGCCGATAATTTTATTTGCGTAGTCCAGCAGCAATTTTCCGCTTGCAGAAAGTGTCATGCCCCGATTATGGCGCAAAAACAGTGTGGTACCCAGCTCAGCTTCCAATTGCTGAATTCTGGCCGTGACATTCGATTGTACATAGCCAAGCTGCAAGGCTGCTTTCGTAATGGTCCCTTCACGGGCTACCATTTGAAACACACGTAAATCTCCGCTTTCCATTTTGAACTCCTCCGTTCGTTTGCTATCAATATGAGTGATATCTAGTATCTTTAACAATCATTATACGCAACATCAAAGCTGGATTACAATGGAATCAGAAATATACTTTAGTCAACAGCAAGGAGTGGCGGCAATGAATGTCTTGAACAAAATAGCTCTCGTAACGGGGGGCGGCACAGGAATCGGAAAAGCAGCCAGTATGGAATTGGCAAAGCGCGGGGCGATTGTGGCGGTGAATTATTCACGCTCGCAATCAGAAGCGGAGGAAACAGTGGAAATGATTAAAAAAGCTGGCGGGCAAGCCTTCGCCATCCAAGCAGATGTATCCAAAAACAGCGACGTGCAGGATATGATTCAAGCAATCGTGAGCACACACGGCACGGTTGATATTTTAGTCAACAATGCCAGCATTACACGGCATATTCCAATGGATGATCTTGAGGCTGCGACAGAAGACGTCTGGGATGAGCTGTATGCCGTCAATGTGAAAGGGATGTTTTTTTGCGCGAGAGCAGTGGTTCCGTTCATGAAGAAAAGCAAGGCCGGGGCGATCGTAAACGTCGGCAGCATCGCAGGGATAACTGGTGTCGGCTCATCTATGCCTTACGCAGTATCAAAATCAGCGGTGCACGGTTTAACGAAATCATTGGCCCACGCCTTAGCGCCTGAAATCAGAGTGAGCGGTGTAGCACCAGGAGCTGTGGCAACGAGATGGTGGGCCGGACGGGAAGAAAAAATGAAAAGCATGATCGGCTCTTTGCCGCTGCAGTGTATTGCTGAACCAGATGATGTTGCCAAATTGATTTGTTCACTAATTGAACAGGAATCACTCACAGGCCAAATTATCACAATTGACAGCGGACAGACGCTGTAAAGAAAGGGATGCGGGGAGATGCCATTTGTACAGATTCATTTACGGTCGGGAAGAAGCGAAGTGTGGCTTCAAAAACTGAGCAGGACTATCCACCAATCGATGATTGAAGAAATCAATGTGCCGGAAGATGACTATTTCCAAGTCATCAGACAATATGAAAAAAGCGAATTTTTTTATGATCCATTTTATCTCCAAGTCGAGCGTACTGATGAACTGATATACATTCATTTTACACTGAAACAGTCAAGAACAACTGAACAGAAAAAAGCACTTTACCGCTCAATCGCGAGCCGGATTCATTCCGAGCTTGGCGTCAGAAAAGAAGATGTGTTTATCATGCTGGCCGGAAATCAGGCTGAGGATTGGTCTTTCGGAAATGGAAGAGCCCAGATGATTGAATAAAAAACCCCGCGGATTGATACCCGCGGGGTGCTCTATTAATGGGAAGGTGATTCAACGGCTTTTGCCGCTTTCTCTTTTTCTTGTTGGTCTTCCGTTTTCTTATTTGATAGCTTGATAGGTTTTAAGAACAAGGTGAATACGGCTCCGACTGCGATAAAGATCAGGCCCGTATAAAACACGCTGTGGAGCGAATCCATCAACGATGTTTTTAAAATCGGCACAATATGGGATGAGAAAGCCGCAGGGATTTGTTTGACCGCGTCCGGACTGAACAGCGATTGCAGCAGCCCTTGCGGATTTGTATCAATCATACCCTTTAGCTGGGCGGCAAACGAGCTTGCCTGTGCCGGAAGAGAGTCTAAATATGGCACCAATTTATCTGTTAATAGATTTCCTGATCTCGCATTCATTACGGCTCCCAGCATGGTAATGCCGAATGTTCCGCCGATAGAACGGAAGAATTGGCTGGATGAAGTGACAACTCCAAGCTCCTCCTTCGAAAAGCTTTCCTGTAAAGCCAATGTCAGAATCGGCATAACAAGACCCATTCCCAGACCAATAATCGCCATAAAAGATGTAGCGACAAGCTTGCTCGTGTCGAGATCCAATGTCGTTAACAGCAGGAATCCGCCGGCCATAACCAGCATGCCTGTAATGATTTGCGGTTTAATCCCAATTTTATAAACAAGCTGTCCGCCGATGATACTTGTGATAATCATAGAAATCATCATCGGTGTCATAATTGTACCCGATTCAGACGCACTTACACCGACAATCCCCTGCATAAAGAAAGGAACAAACGTAATGGCGCCAAACATACCGATACTCATAAAGAAGCCGATCAAGTTTAGAAATGTAAATGTTCTGTTTTTAAATAAATACATTGGCAGGATTGGCTCTTTTGCTTTTGATTCTACGATGATAAAGCTGACAATGCCGATCAGTGCGAGAGCGAACAACCCAAGAATCTGCCATGAATCCCATGCATAATCTTTTCCGCCAAAGCTTAAGGCGAGCAGGAGGCTGACCACACCGACAATCATTGTGAAAATACCAGCGATATCGAAGTTGATCGGACCAGTCTGCTGGCGTCCCTGTAATCCTCTGGCAATAAAAATAACCGCAATAATTCCGACTGGCAGGTTAATATAGAAAACCCATTTCCAGTTTAACGAGTCTACAATCCAGCCGCCGATTTGCGGCCCAATCACTGAAGCCAGCCCGTAAATTGCGCCAAAGACACCTTGGAATTTAGCACGCTGTTTTCCTGTGAACAAGTCACCGATGACAATCATCGCCATCGGCATCATGATGCCTCCGCCGATTCCCTGCAGTCCACGGAAGATAATCAATTCTGTCATGTTGTTGGCCATTCCGCATAAAGCAGAAGCGGCCATAAAAATAATCAAACCTGATACATAGACAATGCGGCGTCCCAATAAATCAGCCAGTTTACCGGCAATTGGAACAATGGTTGTTGATGTTAACAAATATGCAGTTGTCAGCCAGGTCATCATGCTCAAACCGCCCAGATCACCGACAATTTTCGGCATGGCCGTTCCGACAATGGTACCGTCAAGGGCTGAAAAAAACATGGCAATAATTAAGCCTGTTATTAATAACGTTCGTTTTGATTGTTTGCCTTCTTTACTCATTTTCATCCGTTTCCTCTTTTCATGTTTTGCTTTTCATCCGTTTCTGCTGCTTGTGCGAGCTTTGCTGTAATATGCGCCGCCTGCAGCATCTCCTCCTCCGTCAAAAAGGAAAGATAGCGCGCCATAATGGCTTTTCTGCCTGCCAAAACCTCCTCGAACTTTCTGTCTCCTTCGTCAGTAAGACTGAGATCAATCACTCGCCTGTCTTTTGTGTTGTGTGTTCTGGCGATAAGATTTTTTTGTTCAAGGCGATCTGCCATCAGCGTCACCGCGCTTGGCTTCACCTCCATACGCTCGGCAATTTCAGAAACTTTGAGGCTGCCGTGTTTCTTTAGGCTGGCCAGCACAAACAGCTGCGCTGGGGTGACACCTTGTTTCTCCATGCTTTCCAGCATTTCAGGCTGTATCTTTTGAAAGAGCGCCTGAAGCGATAATTGAATATCGGACATTAACTGATCCGCACTCTTCATATTCATTTCCCCTCTGTTACATACACTGTATATATATTTTAATGACAAAATAGTTAATGCTTATTAAATATAAATAAGCGTAAATGAAAAGTCAACTGATTTTACACAAAAAAAGGATAGATGCCCGAAAGAACATCGTATCCTTTTTACTAATGTTGTTATTGCTGATAAGGAGACTGCTGCTGAATGGTCTGCTGGAATTTTTGATAGGACTGCTGCAGCTTTTGTGTATCCTCCGCTTCAACAGAATACCATCCATATTGGAACATGAGATCATATAGTTTTCTTTGCGCTTTTTGTGACTCATCAAAAATGGATTGAATATCCTGATAAAGAGACTCGTGGCTGAATTCGTGCAAAGCAGTGCAATAAGCTGTTGTCATGTATTTTTCGGTTGTCAGCAATTCGTTGACGAAATCTCTGTCATTCATTTCCGATGTTGTCGGTACAGGTGTCTGCGGGTTGCTGATTTTTTGATTTTGCTGATTCATTCTGGCGCCTCCTTATTGGATGTAGCCGGACTGCTGCTGGCCTGGCTGCAGGTGCTTTAATATTCTTTGATAGTGATCATGATGCATGTGTCCGACGCGGTCGAGTTCTTGCTTTAACGTTTGATCCTGGCACTGCTGCGCCATGAAATGCGCTTTTTTCATCGCGAGCAAATTCCAGTTCAGCATGTCATTGAGATACAAATGATCCTTTGTCGAAATAACGGAAGGCGGCATTTGAGATTGCTGCTGATTATCCATTGTGATCCTCCTTTGGTTTCTGTTCATTTTATAGTTTCCTTCAGACTGGGAGTTATATACAGGTGTTTTGAAGATGACGGCGGGAGGGAGTCGGATGTTGAGACATGTGTTTTTATTCTTATCTCAAAATAAAACACTTACCAAGTTCGCAAAAGCATACGGAACGCGGCTTGGAGCACGAAGGTTTGTCGCAGGGGATACGATTGAATCGGCGGTTAAGACCGTCAAAAGGCTAAATAGATCCGGTTTGTGTGCAACAATTGATTATTTAGGCGAGTATGCAGCTTCGGAAAAAGAAGCAAACCAAGTCGCAGAGGAATGCAAGAAAGCCATTCAAGCCATTGCCGAACATCAATTGGACTCAGAGCTTTCACTTAAGCTGACCTCAATCGGGCTCGATCTTTCAGAAGAACTTGCTCTTACTCATTTGCGCGCCATTCTTTCCGTTGCGAAGCAATATGATGTTGCTGTGACCATTGATATGGAAGACTATTCCCATTATGAACAGACACTTTCTATTTACAGGCAATGCAAACAGGAATTTGAGAAGCTCGGCACGGTCATTCAGGCGTATCTGTACCGGGCGGCAGAAGATATCAGAAAGATGCGGGACTTAAAGCCGAATCTCAGACTTGTAAAAGGCGCTTATAAAGAATCTGCGGCCGTAGCGTTTCCCGACAAAAGAGGAACGGACCTTCATTTTCAGAGCTTAATAAAGCTGCAGTTGTTAAGCGGGAACTACACGGCTGTCGCCACACATGACGATGACATCATTGCATTTACGAAACAGCTCGTCGCCGAATATCGAATCCCTGCGTCGCAATTTGAGTTTCAAATGCTATACGGCATCAGGCCGGAGCGTCAGAAGGAACTCGCCAAGGAAGGCTACAGAATGCGTGTGTATGTCCCATATGGAACGGACTGGTTCAGCTACTTTATGAGAAGAATTGCCGAACGGCCTGCCAATGCAGCGTTTGTGTTAAAAGGAATTTTGAAAAAGTGAAAGCAGCCGCGGGAAGCAGCTGCATTATGATTGTTCCATGTTATGTTTTTTATACTGCTGATTTTGACTTGTCCGTTTTCCGCCGCCGTAATGCTGAGTCGGACCGGCATCTCCCTTTACGCTCGCCGCGCTGACTGCCGCTGAAGACGGATTTTTTTTCTCTCGTACCATTCCCTTCACCTCCGGGCTTAAGTTGCCCGACTTTTATAGGCTTCATACAAAAAAATAACAAATTAGCTATTGAAGTCGAACCGGAAATCTTTTAAGATGAAAGAAGAAACTGGTTTCATTTTTTTTAGCCAAAAAATGAATGACTATTCATTCAATGTTCAAGGGGGATATCTCATGCACAAACACATTCGGAAGGCAGCCGTTTTAGGATCGGGGGTAATGGGTTCCGGGATAGCGGCGCATTTGGCTAACATCGGAATTCCTGTCCTGCTGCTAGATATTGTGCCGAACGATTTGACAAAGGAAGAGGAAAAAAAGGGGCTGACGAAGGACAGTCCGGAGGTGCGCAGCAGGCTGAGCCGGCAGGCGATGAAAAAACTGCTGAAACAAAAGCCCGCTCCCCTCACATCAGCGAAAAATACCTCCTATATTACACCTGGCAATCTGGAGGATGATGCAGAAAAACTGAAAGAAGCAGATTGGATTATTGAGGTCGTTGTCGAAAACCTTGAAGTCAAAAAGAAAATTTTCGCTCTTGTGGATGAACATCGAAAGACTGGAAGCATCGTCTCAAGCAACACATCCGGCATATCAGTGCAGGAAATGGCTGAAGGCCGGTCGGATGATTTTAAAGCCCATTTTCTCGGAACGCATTTTTTTAATCCCGCACGCTATTTAAAGCTGCTGGAGATCATTCCGATTAAGGAAACGGATCCTGATATTTTAAAGTTTATGACAGCTTTCGGAGAAAATGTCCTCGGGAAAGGCGTTGTTACAGCAAAGGACACACCGAACTTTATCGCAAACCGCATCGGGACGTACGGGCTTCTCGTGACAGTCCAAGAAATGCTGAAAGGCAGCTATCAGGTCGGGGAGGTTGATTCGATCACAGGACCGCTGATCGGCAGGCCGAAAAGCGCTACCTTTAGAACGCTTGATGTGGTCGGTCTCGATACATTCGCCCACGTTGCCCGAAATGTGTATGACAAAGCTGATGGCGATGAAAAAGAAGTGTTTCGCCTTCCAAGCTTCATGAACGATATGCTGGAAAAAGGGTGGATCGGAAGTAAGGCCGGCCAAGGCTTTTATAAAAAAGAAGGAAAAACGATTTATGAGCTTGACCCAGTGACGCTTACTTACGGCGAGCGGACAAAAATGAAAACACCGGCACTTGAAGCGGCAAAACAGGCAAAAGGGACAAAAGCCAAAATGAAAGCGCTTATTTATTCGGATGACAGAGCCGGCCGATTGCTGTGGAATATCACATCTCAAACCTTGCTTTACTCAGCCGAGCTGCTTGGCGAGATTGCCGATGATATTCATGCGATTGACCAAGCCATGAAGTGGGGATTCGGCTGGGAACTGGGCCCTTTTGAAATGTGGGATGCCATCGGCCTCAAGCAGTCAGCGGAAAAGCTCGAGCAGCTTGGAGCAGATATGCCTGGCTGGATAAAAGAGATGCTGGACAAAGGAAATGAAACCTTCTACATCAAAGAGAACGGAACGGTATTTTATTATGACCGCGGCGAATACAGAGCCGTGAAAGAAAACAAAAAACGAATTCATTTACAAGCACTTAAAGAAACAAAAGGCGTGATTGCGAAAAACAGCGGAGCAAGCTTAATTGACCTTGGAGATGATGTGGCCCTTCTTGAATTTCATTCGAAAAGCAATGCGATCGGCCTCGATATCATTCAAATGATCCACAAAGGATTAGAGGAAACAGAACGGAATTACAAGGGGCTTGTCATCGGCAATCAAGGGAAAAATTTCTGCGTCGGCGCGAATCTCGCCATGATCTTAATGGAAGTCCAAGATGACAACTTTTTGGAAGTTGATTTTGTGATCCGCCGTTTTCAGGAGACGATGATGAAGATCAAATACAGTGCGAAACCGGTCGTCGCCGCGCCATTTGGCATGACGCTCGGCGGAGGAACGGAAGTATGCCTGCCTGCGGCGCGTACTCAAGCGGCAAGCGAAGCCTATATGGGCCTTGTTGAATCAGGTGTCGGCCTCATCCCTGGCGGAGGGGGAAACAAAGAGCTGTACATCAATCATCTACGCCGTGGCCTTGATCCGATGAATGCGGCAATGAAAACATTTGAAACGATTGCGATGGCGAAAGTGTCCGCTTCCGCTCAAGAGGCTCGTGAGATGAACATCTTAAAAGAAACGGATCAGATCAGCGTGAATCAAGACCACCTGTTATACGATGCGAAGCAGCTGGCCGCATCTTTATACGATACCGGCTGGCGGCCGCCTGTAAAAGAAAAGGTCAAGGTGCCGGGAGAAACCGGTTATGCGGCACTCTTGCTTGGCGCTGAGCAGATGAAGCTGTCCGGCTATATATCTGAGCATGATTTCAAGATCGCGAAAAAACTCGCTTATGTCATTGCGGGCGGAAAAGTGCCGTTTGGTACAGAGGTTGATGAAGAATATTTATTGGAGATCGAAAGAGAAGCGTTTTTGAGTTTGGCAGGAGAAGCAAAATCTCAAGCGAGAATGCAGCATATGCTTGTGAAAGGTAAACCTTTACGGAATTAGGAGGGAGCTTATGAAAGAGGCAGTCATTGTGTCAGGTGCAAGAACACCGGTTGGAAAAGCAAAAAAAGGATCGTTGGCCACCGTTCGCCCGGATGATTTGGGAGCGATTTGTGTAAAAGAGACACTGAAACGGGCAGGCGGTTACGAAGGCAATATTGACGATTTGATTATTGGCTGTGCAACGCCTGAAGCGGAGCAGGGGCTTAATATGGCGAGAAATATCGGTGCGCTCGCGGGCCTGCCGTACACGGTTCCGGCGATTACAGTTAACCGTTATTGCTCTTCAGGCCTTCAGTCTATTGCATACGCAGCAGAAAAAATTATGCTGGGCGCCTACGATACAGCGATCGCCGGCGGAGCGGAATCCATGTCGCAAGTTCCGATGATGGGGCATGTTACCCGTCCGAACCTTGCTTTGGCAGAAAAGGCACCGGAATATTATATGAGTATGGGGCACACAGCCGAGCAAGTCGCGAAAAAATACGGCGTCTCCCGTGAGGATCAAGACGCGTTTGCCGTTCGCAGCCACCAAAACGCCGCTAAAGCCCTTGCAGAAGGAAAATTTAAAGATGAAATTGTAACCGTAGAAGTAACGGTGACAGAAATTGGAGAAAACCATAAGCCTCAGGAAAAACAATTTGTATTTTCTCAGGATGAAGGTGTTCGCCCGCAAACGACTGCAGACATCTTATCGACATTGCGCCCGGCCTTTTCCGTTGACGGGACGGTGACTGCGGGCAATTCCTCGCAAACGAGTGACGGAGCGGCGGCTGTCATGCTGATGGACCGGGAAAAAGCTGATGCTCTTGGCCTGGCGCCGCTTGTGAAATTCCGCTCCTTTGCGGTAGGCGGCGTGCCGCCGGAAGTGATGGGAATCGGACCGGTGGAAGCGATTCCGCGCGCTTTGAAGCTTGCCGGACTTCAGCTGCAGGACATCGGCTTGTTTGAACTGAATGAAGCTTTTGCCTCACAGGCCATTCAAGTAATCAGGGAATTGGGAATTGATGAAGAAAAAGTGAATGTCAACGGGGGCGCAATCGCGCTTGGACACCCGCTTGGCTGTACAGGCACAAAGCTTACACTCTCACTCATCCATGAAATGAAACGGAGAAACGAGCAATTTGGAGTCGTGACCATGTGTATCGGCGGCGGGATGGGAGCGGCCGGTGTATTTGAATTATGCTAAAGGGGGAAAAACAAATGGCAAAAAAAGCGGCTGAAGTACAAAAAGGCGGCGGATTTTTAATCGAGGATGTCACATACGATCAAATGTATACACCGGAGGATTTCACTGACGAGCATAAAATGATTGCGAAAACAACAGAGGATTACATCGAGCAAGATGTTCTCCCTCATATAGATGATATCGAAAACCATCAATTCGAGCATTCTGTCAGACTGTTGAAGAAAGCGGGCGAACTAGGGCTGCTTGGCGCCGATGTGCCGGAAGAATACGGAGGGCTCGGCCTTGATAAAATCAGCTCGGCACTTATCACTGAGAAATTTTCGCGTGCGGGAAGCTTTTCTCTTTCTTATGGGGCGCATGTCGGTATCGGTTCCTTGCCGATCGTCTTTTTCGGATCAGAAGAACAAAAGAAAAAATATTTGCCGGGACTCGCTTCAGGCGAAAAGATCGCCGCTTATGCTCTAACTGAGCCTGGCTCTGGATCTGATGCACTTGGAGCAAAAACAACAGCTGTGCTGAATGAAGCAGGAACGCATTATGTATTAACAGGGGAAAAACAGTGGATTACCAACTCTGCTTTTGCCGATGTATTTGTGGTTTACGCCAAGGTAGACGGCGACAAGTTTTCAGCCTTTATTGTAGAAAAAGAGTTCCCGGGTGTCTCCACGGGACCGGAAGAAAAGAAAATGGGAATCAAGGGATCATCGACAAGAACTCTCATTCTGGATCAAGCTGAAGTGCCAAAGGAAAACCTGCTCGGAGAAATCGGCAAAGGGCATGTCATCGCCTTTAATATTTTAAACATCGGCCGTTACAAACTGGCGGTTGGCACAATCGGCGCATCTAAACGCGTCATCGAGCTGTCTGCGGCATACGCAAATCAGCGCCGCCAATTTAAAACGCCGATTGCTGGTTTTTCATTAACACAGGAAAAAATCGGGACAATGGCCTCAAGGCTGTATGCGATGGAAAGCTCTGTATACAGAACCGTCGGGCTGTTTGAAGACAATATGAGCCAGTTCACGGCCGAAGATCTCAAGGACGGCCGGCAAATCGCCAAATCGATTGCGGAATACGCCATCGAATGCTCTCTGAATAAGGTATTCGGCTCTGAAACGCTTGATTATATCGTTGATGAAGGCGTGCAGATTCATGGAGGCTACGGCTTTATGCAGGAGTACGAAGTAGAAAGGGCCTATAGGGATTCAAGGATCAATCGGATTTTTGAAGGCACAAACGAAATCAACCGGTTAATCGTGCCAAGCACCTTCCTGAAAAAAGCGCTTAAAGGCGAGCTGCCTTTATTCGAAAAAGCGCAGTCGCTGCAGGAAGAACTCATGATGCTTATGCCTGAAGAGCCTGGAAGCGGCGTCTTAGAGCAGGAGAAATATATCGTCAAGCAAGCCAAAAAAATTGCGTTGTTTGCTGCCGGCCTAGCCGCGCAAAAATACGGAAAAGCGATCGATCGTGAGCAAGAAATTCTCGTGAACGTAGCGGATATCGTCAGCAATGTATACGCAATGGAATCAGCCGTGCTCAGAACGGAAAAGGCCATTGCCGCACAAGGCGCTGAAAAAGCAGCGCAAAAGGTGCTGTACACAGAAATTTTCGTTCAAGAGGCCTTTAACGAAATTGAAGCGCATGCGAAGGAATCCCTTATCGCAATGGAAGAAGGAGATTCACTCCGCATGATGCTTTCCGCTCTGCGCAAGCTGACACGCGTAACGCCTAAAAACGTGATTCAGAAAAAACGCGAGGCGGCGGCAGGCATTTTTGAGGCTGAGAAATATATTGTCTGATTGGCCATGAGCTCCGCATGCGCGGAGCTCTTTTTTAAGAAGCACTGTTTTAGGTTTTTAAAACAAACTGTGTTAAAATAACCTCGATTATTTTATTGAGGGGGAAGAAGATGTCGTTAACTTTTTACTGGTACCCTAAATGCGGAACGTGCCGCAAAGCAAAGAAGTGGCTTGAAGAGCATGGGAAAGAAATAAACGAAATACATATTGCTGAGCAGCCGCCAAGCAAAGAAGAATTAAAAGCGCTTTATGAAAAAAGCGGGCTGGATCTCAAGAAATTTTTCAACACGAGCGGCATGAAATACCGCGAGCTCAATCTCAAGGAAAAGCTGTATCACATGTCAGAGGACGAACAGCTCGAACTGCTGGCTTCAGATGGTATGCTGATCAAACGCCCGCTTACAACAGACGGCGAAAAAGTGACTGTCGGATTTAAAGAAGACCAATTTGAAGAAAACTGGGCTTAATGTAAATTTTTTTTGAAAAGTGTGGTATCTTCTTATTGTAGTGCTGTAAAAAATGGAGGGATTCAATTGAGCATACCAAAAGATTTGCGTTACTCAGGAGAACACGAGTGGGTAAAAGTTGAAGGAGAAAAAGCCAGAATCGGAATTACGCATTTTGCCCAGTCCGAACTAGGCGACATCGTGTTTGTCGAACTTCCTGAAGTGGGCGCTGAAATCAAAGCGGACGAGCCATTCGGCAGTGTTGAATCCGTTAAAACGGTATCTGAGCTTTATGCACCGATTAACGGAACGGTTGTGGAAGTAAACGAAGATCTTGATGACAGTCCGGAATTCGTCAACGAATCTCCGTACGAAAAAGCATGGATGATCGTCGTTGAGCCATCTGACGCTTCTGAAATTGAAAAACTGATGACAGCAGAGCAATACGAAGAGATGACACAAGAAGACTAAAACAGGATAGCCGTAAAAGCAATTGGACACGCTAACGTTATGGGAGGTGTCCAATATGGCTTTCGACAAACAAAAGCTCGATGTCACCAATGACGTGACAGGCCGCTTTCAAAATGGCCGGCTCTCGTTATATCATGATAATGAGATGATCGGCCAAATGACAAGCATGAATGAATATGAGCTTAAGTCCGGTTATTCCTTTGAAAATGAGAAATTTTATAAGACAGCCGATGTGGTCTCTGGAGACGACGCAAAATATGTAGATTGTGACTACGAAAACGGCTGGTGTTAATGTTGGCGGTGAATTTCACTGCCTTCTTTTACAATCTGAACGTTTCAAATTTGACGCGGCAGGTGAACAAGATGAAGATGGATGAGCTGGAAAAGGTTATGATTGTCGAGGGGAAATCAGATAAAGAGAAAATCGAAAGCGTCCTGAATGAACCGGTGCGCATTATCTGCACAAACGGAACAATCAGCCAGCTGAGGCTCGAGGAATTGGCTGACGAGCTTTATGATAAAGACGTCTATATATTAGTTGATGCTGATGAATCAGGTGAGAAATTGAGAAAACAGCTGAAGCGTGAATTTAATGAAGCCTGCCATCTCCATATCGACAGAGCCTATAAGGAAGTAGCGGCTGCGCCCAGGCACCATATCGCTTCTGTATTGCTGCGTGCGAATCTGAATGTCCATACTATTTTTCTTGAAAGAAAGTCCCGAGGTGTATAGCATGAAAGAACTCCAAGAACACGAACTTGATCACATTGAAGATGATGTGTACCTTCTATATTTATATACTCCGTTTTGCGGCACCTGCCAGCTTGCAAGCAAAATGCTGACAGTGGTGAAAGAAATGCTGCCGGATGTCGCCTTCTATCAAAACAATGTCAATTACTCTCCGACATTCGCAAAAGCGTATCAAATTGAAAGCGTCCCTTGTTTTCTGCTGTTTAAAGGCGGAAAGGTGGTCGAAAGAGGATATGCATTTCATTCCGTTTCTTATTTATATGAGCTGATCAAACAAAAATCATCTTCCGCATCCCATTTATGACATATTTCTCAGCATATCCAATGAAATTGTCGTTCGTTTTATAAAGGGGTTCTTGCGACAAAGAGAGAAATGTGTATGTATGACCAACAAATAGGAGGTTGTACATATGGAGAAAGCGGAAGTTTTAGAAGATGAGTATCAGCATCTGTTTTTAAAACCCCTTTTGAATGCCTCAACATTGCTCATTACCTTCCAAGGAGAAGCAGAAGCCTTAACCGTCTCAATAAACGAACAGGGAGAAATGAAAAAAGTTTCTCCGCCCCAAACGTCCAACCTGACCTTTTACGGAAACCAAACGGAAATTATTGATTTATTGCACGGAGACATTTCCCTTCAGCACCTGATTCAGAGCGGAAGCCTCAAAGTAAAGGGGTCATTCAGGGCCCTGTTAAAACTGGAAGCCATTCTCTGGCTGACAAATGGATTTTTTCAGAGGATTTTAAAAAATTAAAAAATAATAAATTGTTATAATAGTAAAAGTTGACATCATTTATTTTATTGACATTTAATCATTCGCCGTGCTATTCTACATTAAGAATTTCCGGACGAAAAAGACTATATATTTCTCTTATCAAGAGAGGTGGAGGGAAGTGCCCTATGAAGCCCGGCAACCATCAACGCTGTTGAAATGGTGCCAATTCACACGAAGCGTTCAGCTTTGAAAGATGAGAGAAAGGCATTTTATATAAGCCTTTCTGCTCAAGTGTGCAGAAAGGCTTTTCTTTTGCAGAAAAAACCGGAAGATTTCTTAGAATAGTGTTAAGGCAGGTGATTGCTTTGATCAATCTTCAGGATGTTTCAAAAGTTTACAAGTCGAAACATGGAGATGTCAATGCTGTCCAAAACGTCTCGCTTTCCATTAAAAAAGGTGAGATTTTTGGAATTATAGGATATAGCGGAGCTGGTAAGAGTTCCTTAATCCGTCTGCTGAACGGCCTTGAGAAACCAACCTCAGGAACCGTGGAAGTGGCGGGAACCAAGATTAATGAAGTAAATGGACGCGGTTTAAGAAAAGCACGCCATGAGATCAGTATGATTTTCCAGCATTTCAATTTGCTTTGGTCGCGGACTGTCAGAGATAATATCATGTTTCCTTTGGAAATTGCCGGAGTGAAAAAGAGCGAGCGGATCAAGCGCGCCAATGAACTGATTAAACTGGTAGGTTTAGAAGGAAAAGAAAAATCTTATCCGTCTCAGCTGAGCGGCGGTCAGAAGCAGCGTGTCGGAATTGCCAGAGCGCTTGCAAACAATCCGAAGGTTCTCCTTTGTGACGAAGCGACATCAGCATTAGATCCGCAAACGACAGATTCAATTCTGGATCTATTGTCCGATATTAATGAAAGACTCGGTTTGACGATTGTGCTGATTACGCACGAAATGCATGTCATCCGCAAAATCTGCAACAGAGTCGCCGTCATGGAAAACGGCAAGGTGGTCGAAGAAGGCGAGGTTCTCGATGTCTTTAAAAATCCAAAGGAACAAATGACAAAACGATTTGTTCAGCAGGTGACAGAGCCGGAAGAAACGAAAGAGACGCTTCAGCACCTTCTTGATGATACAGCATCAGGAAAAATGGTTCAGCTCACATTTGTCGGTGAGTCAGCTGAACAGCCTCTGATTACAGAGATGATCAGAAACTTCAATGTCAGCGTCAATATTCTGCAAGGGAAAATTTCGCAGACGAAGGATGGGGCTTACGGTTCACTGTTCATCCACATTGACGGGGACGAGGAAGAAGTGCAAAACGTGATCCGATTCATTAATGACAAACAGGTGAAAGCAGAGGTGATCACGAATGTTTGAAAAATACTTCCCGAACGTTGATTTAACTGAATTATGGAACGCGACATATGAAACACTTTATATGACGCTGATTTCTTTACTGTTTGCTTTTGTCATCGGGGTCATCCTCGGCTTGCTGCTCTTTCTGACGAGCAAAGGAAGCCTCTGGCAGAATAAAGCGGTCAACTCTGTGATTGCGGCCGTTGTTAACATATTCAGATCGATTCCGTTCCTTATTTTAATTATTTTACTATTAGGTTTTACGAAATTTTTAGTCGGCACGATCTTAGGGCCAAACGCCGCATTGCCGGCGCTGGTAATCGGCTCGGCACCATTTTACGCGCGCCTTGTTGAAATCGCGCTGCGTGAGGTGGATAAAGGTGTGATTGAAGCCGCTAAATCAATGGGCGCGAAAACGTCTACGATTATTTTCAAAGTGCTGATTCCGGAATCAATGCCTGCTCTTATTTCTGGCATTACGGTTACTGCCATCGCTTTGATCGGCTCAACGGCAATTGCCGGAGCCATTGGTTCAGGAGGCCTTGGAAACCTTGCGTACGTAGAAGGATATCAGTCTAATAACGCTGATGTTACCTTCGTTGCTACTGTGTTTATTTTAATCATCGTGTTTATTATTCAAATCATCGGTGATCTAATAACAAATATTATAGACAAACGATAAGGGAGGATTTACATTGAAAAAGCTATTTTTGGGTGCATTACTGCTTGTATTTGCAGGAGTTATGGCTGCCTGCGGTTCGAATAACGGCGCTGAATCTGGCAAGAAAGAAATTGTCGTTGCGGCAACAAAAACACCGCATGCGGAAATTTTAAAAGAAGCTGAACCATTGCTGAAAGAAAAAGGCTATACGCTGAAAGTGAAAGTGCTTAGTGATTACAAAATGTACAATAAAGCTTTAGCTGATAAAGAAGTGGACGCGAACTACTTCCAGCACATTCCTTACCTTGAGCAAGAAATGAAAGAAAACACAGATTACAAACTTGTGAATGCCGGCGCTGTTCACTTAGAGCCATTCGGTATTTACTCTAAAACATACAAATCACTGAAAGACCTTCCAGACGGTGCGACAATCATTCTGACAAACAACGTTGCTGAACAAGGACGTATGCTTGCAATGCTTGAAAACGCTGGATTAATCACTCTTGATTCTAAGGTAGAAACAATTGACGCAACATTGAAAGACATTAAGAAAAACCCGAAAAACCTTGAATTCAAAAAAGTGGCGCCTGAATTAACGGCAAAAGCATATGAAAACAAAGAAGGAGACGCGGCCTTCATCAATGTAAACTATGCGATCCAAAATAAATTAAATCCTAAAAAAGATGCAATTGAAGTAGAATCAACGAAAAACAACCCATACGCTAACATCATCGCAGTAAGAAAAGGCGAAGAAGATTCTGCAAAAATCAAAGCGCTGATGGAAGTTCTTCACTCTAAAAAGATCAAAGACTTCATCGAGAAAAAATACGACGGAGCTGTGCTTCCTGTATCTGAATAAGACTGAAACCCCGGATGAGAATTCCGGGGTTCAATTATTGACAAGGCCCTAAAACGATATTCGTTTTAGGGCTTTGTCATCTTTTCAGCGTGATTGAAAACCCTTGAAGTCTAGGAAGGCCGAGCATTGGAGCGGAGCGAATGTTGCAATTCGTGAGCACCAACGCGCAGGTCTGACAACGAATGCGAGGGTTTGCTGACACGGTGAAACCTCGGATGAGAATTCCGGGGTTTTTTTCGCGTATTTTCCTAAAAGCTGTTCATAATAAAAAGGAATGTTAAACAGATGGAGGGATTTTCTTTGAATCAAGACAGAGGAAGCATGCAGGACGCGTTAAAACAATATAAACATGGTTTAGGTACATTTGAACAAAAGATGCCGCTGATGGGAAGAAAATTTAACGAATTTACTGAACAGTGCTTTGCCGGGAATTCTCTGACTGAAAGAGAAAAACAGCTGATCGCCCTCGGAATTGCCATCAATGCTCAGGACGAATATTGCATGATCTATCATACAAAAGGCTGTCTCGATCAGGGAGCGACAGAAGAAAACATTCTCGAAGCCGTCAGTGTGGCAGCGGCATTTGGAGGCGGCGCAGCTTTCAGCCAAGGCGTGACAGTCGTTCAACAGTGCATTGAGGAATTCGGAAACACCACGCATTAAGAGAAGGAATATTCCGAAAAACCATTCTCATTTGTTCTGAAAGGATGCTTTCGTCTCATCTGCCGCTATTTCACGCCAAATCGTTTTTGCGGCATCCAACGCAGCACTGGTACAATAAAAAGCAAATATATGAAGGGATTGATTCATTATTTGCAGCAGCCAGGACAGACTGAACCTCGATTATACGTCAGAAATGGAAAAAGCGATGCAGCTGTCACACGGAATTGGATACGAGGAATATGGACGCCGGCTGGAAACAAGAATGAAAGTAGAGCGGCAGAGAGAGCTTGATTATGAAAAAAGCAAGCGGATTTCTGCGGGAGCTTATTGAGAAAATCAATCTTTTAAAAAAGGGTGGGAATCCACTCTTTTTCTTTTTCAATCGCTTTAATAAAGTGCTGATCTTTGTTAAACTTGAGGAATGTGCAAGGCACGATAAAAAGTTGTATTTACTTTTCATTTGTTATAAAATTAGAATGAGAATAAAATGAGAATAATGATTATATATTTTTGGAGGTATAGATATGGCTGCTTCAACATTAACGATCAAAGATCTTCACGTTGAAATCGAAGGGAAAGAGATCTTAAAGGGTGTAAACCTTGAAATAAAAGGTGGAGAATTCCACGCAGTAATGGGCCCGAACGGAACTGGTAAATCCACTTTATCAGCTGCTATTATGGGGCATCCTAAATATGAAGTAACAAAAGGCAGCATCACGCTTGACGGCAAAGATGTACTGGAGATGGAAGTGGACGAGCGTGCGCAGGCAGGCTTATTCCTTGCGATGCAGTACCCAAGTGAAATCAGCGGTGTGACAAATGCCGACTTCCTTCGCTCAGCAATCAACGCGCGCAGAGAAGAAGGCGATGAAATTTCTCTCATGAAATTCATCCGCAAAATGGACGAAAACATGGAGTTCCTTGAAATGGACCCTGAAATGGCTCAGCGCTATCTTAACGAAGGCTTCTCAGGCGGGGAGAAAAAACGCAACGAAATCCTTCAATTAATGATGATTGAACCGAAAATCGCCATCCTTGATGAAATTGACTCAGGTCTTGATATTGACGCTTTGAAAGTTGTATCAAAAGGGATCAACAAAATGCGCAGCGAAAACTTTGGCTGCCTGATGATCACTCACTATCAGCGCCTGTTAAACTACATCACTCCGGATGTTGTTCACGTTATGATGCAAGGCCGCGTTGTAAAATCCGGCGGTGCAGAGCTTGCACAGCGTCTTGAAGCAGAAGGTTATGACTGGATCAAACAAGAACTTGGCATTGAAGACGAAACTGTTGGCCAAGAAGCGTAAGCGTTAGGGGGATTAATATGACACTAGGTACAAAACTATCCGTAGATCAGGAGTATCTCAAAAGCTTTTCCGAAAAGCATCAAGAACCTGCCTGGCTGAAGAACCTGCGCTTACAGGCTCTTGAACAAGCTGAGGATCTGCCGATGCCGAAACCTGACAAAACAAAAATCACAAACTGGAACTTCACGAATTTCGCGAAGCATACAGTGGATAACGAACCGCTTTCTTCATTAGAAGATTTGACTGATGAAGTAAAAGCGCTGATCGACATTGAAAACGAAGATAAAACATTATACGTACAGCGTGACCAGACGCCGGCACATCTTTCTCTTTCTCAAGAATTGAAAGACAAAGGCGTCATCTTCACTGATATTCTGACTGCTGCACGCGAGCACAGCGACTTGGTGGAGAAATACTTTATGAAGGACGGCGTGAAGGTTGACGAACATAAGTTAACTGCACTTCACGCGGCTCTTGTTAACGGAGGAGCATTCCTTTATGTTCCGAAAAATGTTCAGGTGGAGACGCCGGTTCAGGCTGTTTATGTCCACGAAAGCAATGATACAGCTCTATTCAACCACGTGCTGATTGTGGCTGAAGACCACAGCTCTGTAACATATGTAGAAAACTACATCAGCACTGTAAACCCGAAAGACGCTGTCTTCAATATTATCAGTGAGGTCATCACAGGTGATAATGCCAGCGTGACATACGGTGCGGTGGATAATCTGTCAAGCGGTGTGACAACTTATGTGAACCGCCGTGGTGCTGCGCGCGGACGCGACAGCAAAATCGAGTGGGCTCTCGGCCTGATGAACGATGGCGACACGATTTCCGAAAACACAACAAACCTTTACGGTGACGGCACATACGGCGATACGAAAACGGTTGTTGTCGGAAGAGGAGAGCAAACAGAAAACTTCACAACACAAATCATCCATTTCGGTAAAGCTTCTGAAGGCTATATCTTGAAGCACGGTGTGATGAAGGATTCCGCTTCTTCTATCTTTAACGGAATCGGCAAAATCGAACATGGCGCTTCTAAAGCGAATGCGGAGCAAGAATCACGCGTGCTGATGCTCAGCGAAAAAGCACGCGGAGACGCAAACCCTATTCTTTTAATTGACGAAGACGATGTAACTGCAGGACATGCGGCATCTGTCGGCCGTGTGGACCCTATTCAGCTTTACTACCTGATGAGCCGCGGAATTCCGAAAGAAGAAGCAGAACGCTTAGTCATTTACGGATTCCTTGCACCGGTAGTAAATGAACTTCCGATTGAAGGCGTTAAGAAACAATTAGTTTCTGTTATCGAAAGGAAAGTGAAGTAATGAATATCACAGATATTCGTGAACAGTTCCCGATCCTTCATCAGCAAGTGAACGGACATGATCTCGTTTATCTCGACAGCGCGGCGACTTCCCAGAAGCCGCGTGCTGTCATTGAAACACTGGATAAGTATTATAACCAATACAATTCCAATGTTCACCGGGGCGTCCATACACTTGGAACCAGAGCGACAGATGGTTATGAAGGAGCGCGTGAAAAAGTCCGCAAGTTTATTAACGCGAAGTCAATGGCTGAGATTATTTTCACAAAAGGCACGACCACATCACTGAATATGGTGGCGTTAAGCTATGCGCGCGCCAACCTGAAACCTGGTGATGAAGTGGTCATCACCTACATGGAGCATCATGCGAATATCATTCCGTGGCAGCAGGCTGTAAAAGCAACTGGCGCCACATTAAAATATATTCCGCTGCAGGAAGACGGAACGATTTCTTTAGAAGACGTCAGAGAAACGGTCACAGGCAACACAAAAATTGTTGCGGTGTCTCATGTATCTAATGTTCTCGGCACGGTCAACCCGATTAAAGAAATGGCGAAAATCGCTCATGACAATGGGGCTGTCATTGTGGTGGACGGTGCACAAAGCACGCCACACATGAAAATTGACGTGCAGGATCTCGATTGCGACTTTTTTGCGCTTTCTTCCCATAAAATGTGCGGACCTACCGGTGTTGGTGTGCTGTACGGAAAGAAAGCCCTGCTGGAAAACATGGAGCCTGCCGAATTCGGCGGTGAAATGATCGACTTTGTCGGGCTTTATGAATCAACTTGGAAAGAGCTTCCGTGGAAATTCGAAGCGGGTACGCCGATTATTGCAGGAGCAATCGGCCTCGGTGCCGCCATTGATTTTCTCGAAGAAATCGGTCTTGATGAGATTTCCCGCCATGAGCACAAGCTTGCAGCTTATGCGCTTGAACGCTTCCGCCAGCTTGACGGCGTAACGGTATACGGGCCGGAAGAGCGTGCGGGGCTTGTCACATTTAACCTTGATGATGTTCATCCGCACGATGTGGCTACTGTGCTTGATGCGGAGGGAATCGCAGTCAGAGCCGGCCACCATTGTGCGCAGCCGCTGATGAAATGGCTGGATGTAACTGCTACTGCAAGAGCAAGCTTTTATCTGTATAATACAGAGGAAGAGATTGATAAGCTTGTGGAAGCTCTTCAAAAGACAAAGGAGTATTTTACAAATGTCTTTTAATGCAAACTTAGATACATTGTACAGACAGGTGATTATGGATCATTACAAAAACCCGCGAAATAAAGGGGTTTTGAATGACAGCATTGTCGTGGATATGAACAATCCGACATGCGGCGACCGCATCAGACTGACAATGAAGCTTGACGGAGACATCGTGGAAGATGCGAAGTTTGAAGGGGAAGGCTGTTCCATTTCAATGGCATCCGCTTCGATGATGACTCAGGCGATTAAAGGGAAAGATATTGAAACTGCCCTTTCCATGTCTAAGATTTTCTCGGATATGATGCAAGGGAAAGAGTATGACGATTCTATAGATCTCGGGGATATTGAAGCCCTTCAAGGCGTTTCAAAATTCCCGGCCCGTATCAAATGTGCAACCCTGTCATGGAAAGCACTAGAAAAAGGAGTCGCGAAAGAAGAAGGCGGCAATTAAAAGGATTGGAGTGAAAATGGATGGCTAAAAAAATGCCTGATATTGGTGAATACAAGTATGGTTTTCACGACAAGGACGTTTCCATTTTCCGTTCAGAGCGCGGATTGACAAAAGAAATCGTAGAAGAAATTTCTCGCATGAAGGAAGAGCCTCAATGGATGCTTGACTTCCGCTTGAAATCACTTGAGCATTTCTACAACATGCCGATGCCTCAATGGGGCGGAGATTTAAACTCACTGAACTTTGACGAAATTACGTACTACGTAAAACCGTCTGAGCGTTCAGAGCGTTCTTGGGATGAAGTTCCTGAAGAAATTAAACAAACATTCGACAAGCTCGGTATTCCTGAAGCTGAACAAAAATACCTTGCGGGTGTTTCTGCTCAGTACGAATCTGAGGTTGTATACCACAACATGAAAGAAGATCTTGAAGCACAAGGCATCGTCTTTAAAGACACTGACAGCGCGCTGAAAGAGAATGAAGATATTTTCCGTGAGCACTGGGCAAAAGTAATCCCGCCGACTGATAACAAGTTTGCGGCGCTTAACTCAGCTGTTTGGTCCGGCGGTTCTTTCATCTACGTGCCTAAAGGCGTGAAGGTTGAAACACCGCTACAAGCTTACTTCCGTATCAACTCTGAGAACATGGGTCAGTTCGAACGTACACTGATCATTGTTGACGAAGAAGCAAGCGTTCATTATGTTGAAGGCTGTACTGCGCCTGTTTACACAACAAACTCACTTCACAGTGCGGTCGTTGAGATCATCGTGAAAAAAGGCGGCTACTGCCGTTATACAACGATCCAAAACTGGGCGAACAACGTTTACAACCTTGTAACAAAGCGTACAGTCTGTGAAGAAAACGCAACAATGGAATGGATCGACGGCAACATCGGTTCTAAGCTGACAATGAAATATCCGGCTTGTATCCTAAAAGGCGAAGGCGCGCGCGGTATGACGCTTTCTATCGCTCTTGCGGGTAAAGGCCAGCATCAGGATGCAGGTGCGAAAATGATTCACCTTGCACCAAACACATCATCTACAATCGTATCAAAATCGATTTCAAAACAGGGCGGAAAAGTAACGTACCGCGGAATCGTCCACTTCGGACGCAAAGCGGAAGGCGCCCGCTCTAACATCGAGTGCGATACGCTCATTATGGATAACAAATCAACTTCAGACACAATTCCTTACAATGAAATCTTAAATGATAACATTTCATTGGAGCACGAAGCGAAAGTGTCTAAAGTATCTGAAGAGCAGCTCTTCTACTTGATGAGCCGCGGTATTTCTGAAGAAGAAGCAACTGAAATGATCGTAATGGGCTTTATCGAGCCATTCACAAAAGAGCTTCCAATGGAATACGCAGTTGAAATGAACCGTTTGATTAAGTTCGAAATGGAAGGTTCTATTGGATAACTAACGAAAAACCCTTGTTTATCAAGGGTTTTTCTTATTTTCGACACATGCCAAGTTTCTATTGTGCCAATTTTTATGCCAAGCTTTTTGTTATCTTGATGAGTAAGAAGCAAATTTTGCAAGCTCATCTTGTTCGATTTTTTTAGTTATGTGTGAATATTTTTCACTTATTGTTTTAGTGTTCTAGTGTCCAACCGTGTCTGAAAGCGTGTAAGCCTCTATATTCAACCCCTGAAGCTTGTGATAGTTTCGAATGTGTAAGATAGTGCCTATTGTAATTTTAGAAAATGATTACATCTTTGTTTTTTTGAATCCTGGATATTTCAAGATTCAATTCATTTTGCTTTGACCTTTTTTAATTCACAAATATTTTCTTCATATGCAAATATCAGGCTCAGTGTTTTAATATAGAGTTGGAGTCGGAGGAGAACAATAGAAGGAAACAATATCTCTTAAATCAACGGAATAATTATTCCATCTTCCACCGAAAAACCTATATCCATAAACTCTTGATTCTCCGATAGCCGTTAAGAAATACCAGAAATTATCATTATTTCTAAGCCACAAATACGTGAAACGATACAAACAATTTTGTAAATCCCGGGGATTCAGGGCATAGGGTGTCATTTGTCTTTGATATACCATTATTCGAGGTTCACTCCTTATTGCAATTAGACTTTTAACTAGTTTACGCTCAGGGTCAAAACTTGGTTTGGATGTATGCCTAGTAGCCTCAAAAATTTAAATATGAATAAAGCATTTTATTGAGAACGGTATTTCTATTTCAAAAGATTAGTACAGTTTAAATAAGCCGTGGAATAGTTCAACTAACAGGTGCATTACTTCAATAATAACTTTCAAAAGATATGAAACTTACTCACGGCGGCAACCGTGAATTATTACTGTAAACCCTTATATCATGCGGCTTCAGCTCATGCCAACACGGTGCCAAGTTAAGATTATCATCATTTAAACCATCTGAAGAAATGGCTTTAAATCAAGGGTTTGGGTGACCCTTTTATAAATCATTCCGTACCATTTTATAAAAATAATTAAGTTCGAAATGGAAGGTTCAATCGATTATTTTTTTATAAAAAGGACGCGACTGGTTTTCAGTCGCGTCCTTTTTGTATGCAGAAGAAAAACCGCTGGCCGAGGGGCCGCGGTTTTTTACTCTTCTTCTGTCTCTTGATTGATAATTTGCTTTACAGATGATCTGCTGTTATTTTCTCTGTTCATCTCTCGCAATTGAGTATAAGCCATATCGAATTCCTCTTTTGTCATCTGCTTTGCGGCTAATGCAGAGCATAATATAGCAAAAGCAATTGGCATTGTATCAATGTGAATGTCGATATGGACCTCTGAGTTGCCGCTGTTTTTGATAACAGATTCAGTAGTGGGTATCTCTTGAGTATGTCTGTTGAGAGGAATGATGTTTTCGTTCATTAGTCTTCTCCGTCTTGTGACTGCGCCTGTGCCTGATCCTGATCTGTATTCACGCTGACCACGACTTTTGCATTACCGCTGTTTTGGACTTTTGCGACTGCCGCATCGCGTCTGTTTTCTTCATTTTCATGACGATTTTCGCTCATGGTATCATCCTTTCTCTATTGATAGTGACAGGATATTCGATAGGAGAGTAAAGAGATTGGACGAACTTCGCGGTTTTTCCACATTAGGGCAAAAGGTCGAAGGAAAGCATTCTATTTGGTAAAATGAATAGACATTATAATAGAAAAGGTGTTTGCATATGAAATCGTACATCATCGTCGGCGCAGGGATTCTGGGCGCGTCGACGGCTTATCATCTCGCAAAATCAGGCGCTCGCGTTACTGTCATTGATCGGAAAGAGCCGGGACAAGCGACTGATGCGGCGGCGGGGATCGTCTGTCCATGGCTCTCGCAACGCCGTAATCAGGATTGGTACCAGCTTGCTAAGGGGGGAGCCCGGTACTATAAGGATTTAATCCATCAATTGGAAAAAGACGGTGAAACGGATACAGGATACAAACGTGTCGGTGCCATCAGCATTCATACTGACGCGTCTAAACTCGATAAAATGGAGGAAAGAGCGTATAAGAGACGGGAGGATGCGCCGGAAATCGGCGACATTACCCGCTTGTCTGCAAGTGAAACGAAAAAGCTGTTTCCGATTTTAGCTGACGGCTATGAATCGGTTCATATCAGCGGTGCCGCCCGTGTGAACGGAAGAGCGCTGTGCCGGTCGCTTTTAAGCGCTGCAGAGAAACGCGGCGCAACGGTCATCAAAGGAAATGCGTCTTTGCTTTTTGAAAACGGAACAGTCACCGGCGTGCAAACAGATGCAAAGCAGATTGCGGCTGACGCGGTTATTGTGACGGCGGGAGCATGGGCCAATGAGATATTGAAGACTCTTGGCATTCATTTTCAAGTGTCATTTCAAAAAGCGCAGATTATGCATTTTGAAATGACAGATGCAGATACAGGATCGTGGCCGGTTGTAATGCCGCCGAGTGATCAGTACATTCTTTCGTTTGATAACGGCAGAATTGTAGCCGGCGCCACACACGAAAACGATGCCGGTCTTGATGATCTTCGTGTGACAGCCGGAGGCCAGCACGAAGTATTGAGCAAAGCGTTAGCCGTTGCACCGGGTCTTGCTGATGCGGCTGCTGTTGAAACAAGAGTGGGCTTCAGGCCGTTTACACCGGGATTTCTGCCGGTCGTAGGGGCCGTGCCGAATGTTCAAGGTCTGTACGCTGCAAACGGTTTGGGTGCTTCTGGACTGACGATGGGGCCGTTCTTGGGTGCAGAGCTCGCAAAGCTAGTTCTCGGAAAGCAGACAGAATTAGACCTTAGTCCTTATCATCCAGCCGGAGCACTTGCATAATAAGTAAGAGCATAACAAACAAATATAATAAAGCTGTTCTAGCTTTTCTTTTCTGTATGTGTTAGCATTTATCTTTAATGAAAAAGAGGACGTGAACTGATTTTGATAAAAATTGATATACCCGCACCGAATGTCACCATCACTGAACGACAGCAGTCAGCTAATGATAACGAGCCGAAGATAAAACCGATTCACGGATTCATCGACTTTCACCAGATCCCAAGGGATAAAGGCGGCATTTTTATGTTTTACAACATTCATGACGAGCTGCTGTTTGTCGGTAAAGCCAGAAAGTTAAGACAGAGAATTAAGAAGCATTTCGAAGACACTGTTTCACCGATCAAACATCACAGAGATGAAGTTTATAAAATCGAGGTATGTGTAGTTGATGATCCAATGGAAAGAGAGATTTACGAAACATATATCATCAATACACAGCACTCAAAGTACAATATAGACAAGGTATTTTTTAAATAAGACGTCAGTCTGCGGATTGAACAGCGAAGCCAGAGCTTAAGTCAAGTTCTGGCTTTTGATTTGGGCATTTTTTCGCATATAGACCCTTTGTCTGTCATTCGAATAAATTATTGAGAAATTTCAGAAAATAATATTGACAATCCTACCCGCGGACTTTAATATAACAATATATAATGTTATATAACGTTATATAATAAAAACGGGGAGTGAAGGATTTGAGTCAGGCCACAGCAAAAGTAAATCGTGAGGTTCAAGCTTTCTTGCAGGATTTGAAAGGGAAAACCATTGATCATGTATTCTTTGTCGCATGCGGAGGGTCTTCTGCCATTATGTATCCGAGTAAGTATGTGTTTGACAGAGAGTCAAAATCAATAAACTCCGACCTCTACAGCGCCAACGAATTTATTCAGCGCAACCCTGTTCAGCTTGGTGAAAAGTCTCTTGTTATTTTGTGTTCGCATTCGGGAAATACCCCGGAGACAGTCAAAGCTGCTGCGTTTGCAAGGGGCAAGGGCGCACTTACGATTGCGATGACGTTTAAACCGGAGTCTCCTTTAGCGCAGGAAGCGCAATATGTTGCCCAGTACGATTGGGGTGATGAGGCGCTTGCGATCAATACAAACTATGGCGTTTTGTATCAAATCGTTTTTGGAACCCTGCAAGTATTAGAAAACAATACGAAATTCCAACAAGCAATTGAAGGCTTAGATCAATTGCAGGCTGTATATGAAAAAGCCCTTAAGCAGGAAGCTGACAACGCCAAGCAATTTGCAAAAGCCCATGAAAAAGAAAGCATTATTTATACCATGGCAAGCGGTGCAAACTACGGTGTCGCTTACTCCTACAGCATCTGCATTCTCATGGAAATGCAATGGATTCATTCCCACGCCATTCATGCCGGAGAATATTTTCACGGACCGTTTGAAATTATTGATGAATCCGTGCCGTTTATCATCCTGCTCGGTTTAGATGAAACAAGACCTCTTGAAGAGCGGGCGCTTACCTTCTCGAAAAAGTATGGCAAAAAGCTCACTGTGCTTGATGCTGCATCTTACGACTTCACTGCAATTGACGATTCAGTTAAAGGCTATCTTGCTCCGCTCGTTCTCAATCGTGTGCTGAGAAGCTATGCAGACGAGCTGGCAGAGGCGAGAAATCATCCTTTATCTCATAGAAGATACATGTGGAAAGTTGAGTATTGATCTGAAAATGAGGAACCATTATGCATTAGACTATAATGTTATATAACATTATAGTCTAATGTCCAGAGGAGGCCAACCCTTTGAAGAAAATGTTGTTGTTCTTGATCATTGCAGCTGTCAGTATGCTCACCATCGCAGGCTGTTCGAGCCAAAGCAGTTCAGCGGACGGAAAGGTGACATTGAAATTTTTCCACAGATGGCCAAAGGAGCCGGAAAAAAGTTATTTTGAAGAGGTAGTTAAGGAATTTGAAAAAGAACATCCGGATATCGACATTCAAATTGAAGCCGTTTTAAATGACTCCTATAAAGATAAAATTAAGGTCATGCTGGGAACCACCAGCCCTCCTGACATTTACTTCTCTTGGAGCGATGAGTTTGCTTTTAAATTTATCAGAGGCAATAAAGCACTTGATCTCTCGTCCTACTACAAAAATGACACCGATTGGTCATCACAGCTCGTTCAATCGCAAATTACACCATTTACTTATGAAAACAAGCAATATGGCGTGCCGTGGCAAATGGACGCTAAATCATTCTTCTATAATAAAGACATTTTCCAAAAGCTGAATCTTGATCCCCCGGAGACGTGGGATGAATTAATCGATGTGTCAAAAAAGCTGAAAGAACATGGCTACACACCGATCAGCTTCGGAACAAAGGCGACTTGGACAATCTCGCACTATATCGGCACGCTTAATCAGCGGATGGTCGATGAAAAAACACGGGAAAAGGACTATAACGCCAAAACGGGTGAATTTACTGATGAAGGCTACGTAAAAGCCCTTGAAAAGCTTCAAAAGCTGATGCCTTACTTTAATAAACATGTAAACTCCGTCGACCACGAATATGTGAGACAGCAATTTAAGAGCGGAAAGTCGGCGATGATATATGCGGAAACAGCGGAAATCAAGCTGGTTGAACCGGTTAATCTCGGGATGTTCCCATTTCCTAAAATCAGCGGGCAGAAAGGATCTTCAGAAGCGTTAACGGGAGCGCCGGAAGGATTCATGATTTCCTCAAGAACAAAACATCCGAAGGAAGCGATGGAATTTTTGCAGTTCTTGACGTCGAAAAAAATGGGCGAAAAGCTCGTGAAAGATGTCGGGAAATACAGTGCAGTGCAAGGTACGGCTACTGAAGAAAATGCAACAGCTATTCAGCGTGAAGCCGTTCAGCATATCGTTGATGCCAAATCAATGGTTCCATGGTTTGATATGGATGTCGATGTTGAAGTCGCAGATGCGTACCTAACAGGCGTCCAGCAAATGCTTGGCGGCGACATGACACCGCAGCAGGTGATGAAAGCCGTTCAAAAGGCAGCAAAGCAGGTGAGGGCGTCAGCTGAATAAATCAAAGAAAAGGTGAAGCTTCGCACCTTTTCTTTTTATAAAGGAGATGAGATACCCTTGGTCAATCAGAATAAAATAATCCCCTATTTGTTTTTGGTGCCCGCTCTCGTTTTTTTACTTTTCGTTTATATCCCGATTTTTGAGAATGTATTCCTCAGCCTGTTTCAGTGGAGCTCATTTTCTCCGGAAAAAACGTTTATCGGCTTAAAAAACTATGTTGAATTATTTCATGATCCTGTCTTTTATCAGGCACTGACCAATAACGTGCTTTACGCAGTGATCTCAATTGTATGCCAGGTGTTTGGCGGTTTGATTTTGGCGGCGGTGCTTGAGGATAAGCTGGTCAGAAAATGGTCGCCGTTTTTTCGTACCGTTTTCTTTTTGCCGGTTGTCATCTCAATGACGGTGATCGCGCTTTTGTTTGATTTTATTTACAATCCGGAGACAGGGCTTTTGAATCAGCTGCTTCAGGCCATCGGTCTTGATCAGCTGACGAGGGCCTGGCTCGGGGATGACAGCACAGCTATGCTTTCTGTCATTTTTGTGTCCCAGTGGCAATCTGTCGGTTATATTGCGATGCTGTACATTGTGTCGATTCAAAAAATACCGGATGAACTGTATGAAGCGGCCCGGCTTGACGGCGCGGGTAAAATTCAGCAGTTTTTTCATATTACTGTTCCCCAGACGAAAGAGATGTCTTTTGTTGCGGTGGTCATGACGCTTACCGGGGCTTTTACGGTCTTTAATGAGCCGTACATTTTGACAGGCGGCGGGCCGGGAAACGCGTCAGAAGTCTTGAGCACGTTTTTATATAAAAGCGCCTTTACAAAGGATATGATGGGCTACGCCTCAGCGATTGCCACTGTCGTGTTAATCATTACGCTTGCATTATCGCTCATGCAAATGGAGTTCTTTAAAACCGGAAAGGAGGAGTAACTGATGCTGCCTCAGAAGAAGACAGATTCGTTCAGATTGGAGCCGGTGCCTGACCAGCACATTGAGGTGAAAAGAAAGCCTAGACGAAAATGGTATATCGGAGAAACGTCTGTGTGGGTTTTTCTGTTTCTTTATCTGATTGCGATTGCCTATCCGCTTCTCTGGATGGTGATGAGCGCCTTTAAAAACTCTGACGATATTTTTGAGCACAGCTGGTCGCTGCCGTCTTCGTGGCATCCGGAAAATTTTGTTTCCGCCTGGAATCAGGGGATTTCTTCTTATTTTATGAACAGTGTCATCGTTACGGCGCTGACGTGTGTGATCACTGTCTTTATCAGTGCATGGGCAGCGTATGGCCTTTCCCGGTTTGAGTTTAAAGGAAAAGGATTCTTTTTGGTGCTATGTCTTGGCGGATTGATGCTGACGCCGCAGGTCAGTCTTGTGCCGCTTTATTCTATTATTCAGTCGCTTGGCCTTTACAATACGTATTGGGCGTTAATCCTGCCGTATGCGGCTTATCGGATCCCATTCACCATCATTTTGATCCGCTCTTATTTTCTTTCTATTTCAAAAGAATTGGAGGAGGCGGCCTATTTGGATGGATGTACAAGTTTTGGAGTATTTTTCAGAATTTTCTTACCGATGAGCGTGCCGATTTTGGTGACATCCGGCATTTTGACGGCTTACCATACATGGAATGAGTTTATGTTTGCGATTATTTTCATAGATGATGAGAATTTGCGGACCATTCCAGCCGGGCTGATGCAGTTCAGAGACGCGCTGCAGACAGACTGGGGCGTCCTGCTGGCGGGGTTAACGATTTCAGCCGCGCCGATTATTATTCTATTTTTATTGATGCAGAAATATTTTGTCCGCGGGATTGCAAGCGGCAGTGTAAAAGGATAAAGGAGGAAGCGCTATGAAATTGATTGCGGTTGGAGATAATGTTGTAGATTACTACCAGGATCAAGAAACATTTTACCCGGGAGGAAATGCCTTAAACGTTGCTGTGCTTGCCAAGCGGCTCGGGCATGAGTCTTCCTATATCGGAATCGTCGGCAATGACGAAGCCGCGGCGCATCTGTTGAACGTTCTCAAGCTGGAGCAGGTCAATGCAGATTATATCCGCCAGGCGCACGGAGAAAACGGGATGGCGATTGTCACCCTTGATGAACAGGGGGACCGCATTTTTGTCAGGTCAAATAAAGGCGGCATTCAGTCCCGGCTTCGCCTCGCGTTTCAGGAGAAAGATGTATCTTTTATCAGCGGGCATGATCTGCTGCATACGAGCGTGTACAGCAGGCTTGAGAACGATCTTCCGCAGCTGTGCGGGCTGGTCCCTGTCTCATTTGATTTTTCAACCAATCGGGAGGATGATTATTTGAGGAGGGTCTGTCCTTATGTGACGTATGCGTTTTTTTCAGGAAGCGATTTGAGTGAGTCGGAATGCGGTGAGCTTGCCAAAACAGCTCATGGGTACGGAGCCAAAATGGTTTGTATGACCCGAGGGGGCCAAGGAGCAATCCTGTCTGCGGGTGATCGAGTCTATCATCAGCCGATTGTGGAAACTGATATAATAGATACACTTGGAGCGGGAGATTCTTTTATAGCAGGCTTTTTGACTGCCTTTTGCGTGAAGCAGGATATAACGTACGCTTTGCGCCAGGCTGCTGAAACGGCTGCGAAAACATGCGGTGTGTACGGAGCTTTCGGCTATGGCTATCCTTATCGCTTGGAGGACGGGGGAAGCAGTGAAAAAACGAGAATACTATAAGCAGTGTCTCGTTTTTTATGCCTGTTATGTGTAGGGGCTGTTGATGGTAAAAGTGACACGGTTTGTGTGCATCAAAAACAATGAGCAATAGATTGGCTGGTCGTTTGATGTAAAAGCCGTTTTATCAATTTCAAACAGCGCATCCCCGATATCACAATCCAGGTATTTGCTTTCCTCCTGTTGGGCATATACAACGTTTAATAGCTTCGTATTGTGCGTGGGTACAACTTTGTATTGCTGTTTCAAAATATCATGCATGGAGACGCCGTCAGCAATAAAGGTATCAATGCCGGGAAACAAATCAAGCGGATAATGCGTCACTTCAAAGGTGAGAGGCTGATCATCATTATATAAAATCCGTTTTAATTCAACGACAGGGCTCTCGGGATGGATTTGAAGCTTTTCTGCGATGGGTTTTGACGCTGGAATGATGTCATGGGACAGCACATGATGCTTCGGTTTTTTGCCGGTTGATTCCATAAATTCCGAGTAGCCGTTTACAGCGATCAGCTCTCGTTTTAATTTAGGGCTTTTAACGAACGTTCCCTTTCCCTGCTGCCTGATCAGATAGCCTTCTTCGACTAAATCGAGAATGGCTTTCCTGACGGTGATGCGGCTGACGTTATACTTGGTGCAAAGCTCGTTTTCGGTAGGCAGCTTGGCGGTTGGGGAATACACGCCCTTTTTGATGTCATCAGTGATGATTTGTTTTAGCTGAATGTATAAAGGTGTAGAACTTCCGTTGTTTAACAAAGGGTAGCCTCCTTTTAACCTATTATTTATATTATAATGTATTATGACGTTATAATACAAATTTACATTTTTTATTTTAGAAATATAGCAAAAATGGGAATCGATTACTCTAAAAATAACAGAAAGACCAAGTTGTTTCCAGTGACGAAATAACGGGTCAAAAGATAGGGGGACTTTTCTGATGGCTTCATTAACATTTGAACACGTCAAAAAATCATATCACTCACAATTAACCGTGAAGGACTTTGATTTAGATGTAAAGGATAAGGAGCTTTTGGTGCTGGTGGGGCCGTCAGGATGCGGAAAATCAACAACGCTGCGGATGGTGGCTGGATTAGAAAGCATTTCTGAAGGAAATCTTCTTATTGATGGGGAGCGGGTCAATGATCTTCCGCCGAAAGAACGTGATATTGCGATGGTATTCCAGAACTATGCGCTTTATCCGCATATGACGGTTTTTGATAATATGGCGTTTGGATTAAAGCTCAGAAAGATGGCGAAACAGGAAATTGCCGAGCGGGTTCATGCGGCAGCCAGAATTTTAGAAATTGAACATTTGCTGAAGAGAAAACCGAAGGCGCTCTCCGGCGGGCAGCGGCAAAGGGTGGCGCTTGGCAGGTCGATTGTGAGGGAGCCGAAGGTCTTTTTAATGGACGAGCCGCTTTCTAATCTGGATGCAAAACTAAGAGTGACGATGCGGACAGAAATCAGCAAGCTGCACCAGCGATTAGAGGCAACGATCATTTATGTCACGCATGACCAGACCGAAGCAATGACTATGGGAGATCGGATTGTCGTCATGAATGAAGGGGAAATCCAGCAAGTGGCGAAACCTCATGACATTTATCATTACCCGGCCAATTTGTTTGTCGCAGGCTTCATTGGCTCTCCTGGGATGAACTTTTTGAAAGGCATCATAGAACAGCAGCATGGCGAGCTGTTTTTCACAAATTCTTCGATCCGGCTTCATATTCCTGAAGAAAAAGCAAAGCGGCTGAAGGAAAAGGGATATGCCGGAGAACAGATGATTGCCGGTGTACGGCCGGAGCACATCACACAAATGACAGGAAATGACCAGTTGTTTGATTCAGTGTTTCAAGCGAACGTGGAAGTGAATGAAAATCTGGGCTCGGAGCTCATAGTGCATGTCATGGCTGGGGACGAGCGGCTCAAGGTCCGTCTGGACGGAAACACGCGAATCGATGCAGGCGATTTAATCCAGCTCTCAGTGAAAATGGACCACGTCGTCTTTTTCGATACGGAAACGGAAGAGGCTGTGTATTAGAAAAAGGTGCTCCTCAAAAGGAGCACCTTTTTCTTACGGCCAAATCTCATCCGCCCATTCAGGGTGGTCGATAAATGGATTGCGGTTGTGCTGATATTTTTCATAAATGATTTCATTTCTTTTCCGCTCGCGGTCGTCAACCGGATCCTGCTTATTCCATTCGAGCAGGACAGATTGTTTGCCATGATAAGGAGCTGAGCCGTTGCCTGTCTTATCATTAAGCTCAAGATCAGGATAGCCGTCATCACCCTCGTAACGGACAGCCATGTAAAACAGCATGCGGGCAACATCGCCTTTCACATCATCGCGGGGCTCCCATGAATCGCCGTCATAATAATTTCCGGGTGCCTTCGCATATTCAGTGCCGCCATTGTCAAAATCCATATTTCCTCTTGTGCTGTTAACTTGAACATCGGCTGGGCGTAAATGATGAATATCAGTACCAGGTCCCTTGCTCGTACCAAAATCGCCATGGGATTTCGCCCAGACGTGCTCGCGGTTCCAATCGCCGACATTGCCGCCGTTCAGGTTTTTGGACCGCGATTCATTCGTATAGAGCAGGATGACGTTATTCGGATTTCTCGGGTCTTCATCCGTTTCTTTCAGCGCGTTCCACACTTCGCTGTAGGACAGCATCGTGTGTCCGCTGATAATACGGTGCAGGGTGCTTTTTAGCGAGTCTCCTGTTTTACCTTCAGCCCCTTCATAATAGGTATCTGTGTCAGCATAGGGTGCAGCGGGGGCGGCTAATGAGAGAAGGCTCCCTGTTCCTGAAGGGGAAGACGCCAATCGGTCATTGAGGCTTAATTCGGTTTGCGCGCTTGCTGAAGCTGCCGGCGCAAGCCATCCGGAAATCAGTAATACACAGACGAGCGGCAGAAACCATGATTTTTTTGTCATCACTTGCCCTCCTTTTATCAGATCATGTCTATTATCTAAAATTGAAATAAAGGATAGAAGTGTCATTTTGTATATTTTTCATTAAAATTGTAAATTAGTCCCTTTGGAGGAGGCGGAAATCTCCTGTTCCCATATCTTTAGGTCCTGTTTTTGCGAGCTGCCGGCATTTCCGTTTTCATCCGTTCCGCAAACATCGCCTCTCTGGCAAGCTGAGCTTGACCCTCTCTTTCGCTCTTGCTGGCTCTCTTCCTTACCGTGTTTCCTTTTGACCTTTACATCAAAATAGTTGTGACATGTAGGGTGAATCTGGTTGCTGGATAGATACTGTGACTAAAAAATAAACGTTTTTTTGGTTAATCTGTCAATGAACTATCATGTTCCTCCTTCTATAATGAAGTCACCATAGCGGCCAGAGGGGGGAGTACATGGAAAAGCAGAAGCTTTCAGTAAAAAACAGCATCACAGATTATATTGAATGGCTCGCCCAATACGGTGCGTCTGCGGATGGCGGCGTAACGAGGCTTTTATACACAAAAGAGTGGATGGACGCACAGCTTGCTGTGAAAACGGAAATGTCTTCTTTCGGGCTTGACACAAGATTCGACGATGTCGGCAATTTGTTTGGAAGGCTTTCGGGCACCCAGTCTCCGGATGAAGTCATTATAACCGGTTCACATATCGATACTGTCATCAATGGGGGAAAATACGACGGCGCCTATGGTGTTCTGGCAGCAATGCTTGCGATAAAGCGGCTCAAAGAGACATATGGAGCGCCGAAAAAAACACTCGAAGCGGTATCCTTATGTGAGGAGGAGGGCAGCCGTTTTCCAATGACCTATTGGGGATCAGGGAATATGACGGGTGTTTTTTCATTACAGGATGGAGCAGAGCCAAGAGACGAATCAGGAGTCTCGCTGCAACATGCGATGCATGAGAACGGTTTTGGCAAAGGTGTGTTTCAGGCAGCATATCGGACAGATATCAGCGCTTTTGTTGAGCTCCATATTGAACAGGGACAGACATTGGAAATGTCAGGACGGGATCTCGGGATTGTGAAAAGCATTGCGGGGCAGAGGCGCTATCTCGTCACGCTGGAGGGTGAATGCAATCATGCGGGAACCACCTCCATGAAATGGCGCAAGGACCCGCTCGCAGCCAGCAGCCGTATCATTCATGAGCTGTTACTGCGGTCGGAGGAGCTGCCGGATGAGCTCCGTCTGACATGCGGAAAAATAACGGCAGAGCCCAATGTAGCCAATGTCATACCGGGCCGCGTCCAGTTTTCAATCGATATTCGCCATCAGCATCAGCATGTGCTGGAACAGTTTCATCAAGACATGATTGCTTTGATCAACGGCATTTGCCTACAAAAAGGAATTCGCGCTGTGATTGATGAATATATGCGGATAGAGCCTGTGCCGATGGACGAAAGGCTGAAGGCTGCGGCTTTTGAAACAGCATTAGAAAACGACTTCAGCTGTGAGGAAATGGTGAGCGGAGCAGGGCATGACGCGCAAATGATCGGAAGGCGCTATCCTGCTTGTATGCTGTTTGTGCCGAGCCGAGGCGGCGTCAGCCACTCACCGAAGGAATATACGTCAGCCAGACAGCTTGAGATCGGCGTCCGCGCACTGACTGATTTATTATACAAACTGGCTTACTGATAAAGGAGGAATGGCTGTGTCAGGCAGAAGAGAATTATGCACCCCGTTAAGAACGATTATGACGCCGGGGCCTGTTGAGGTTGATCCGCGTGTATTAAGAGTAATGAGCACCCCGGTTGTCGGCCAATTTGATCCGGCGTTTACAGGTATTATGAATGAAACGATGGAGATGCTTCGGGAGCTGTTCCAAACAAAAAACCGCTGGGCATACCCGATTGACGGCACTTCACGGGCGGGAATTGAAGCAGTGCTGGCTAGTGTCATAGAGCCGGAAGATGATGTGCTCATTCCCATTTACGGCCGTTTCGGTTATTTGCTGACTGAAATCGCCGAGCGATATGGGGCAAATGTTCATATGCTTGAGTGCGAATGGGGAACGGTTTTTGACCCGGAGGACATCATACGGGAGATAAAAAAAGTGAAGCCGAAAATTGTGGCCATGGTGCATGGAGAAACATCGACAGGACGGATTCACCCGCTGAAAGCCATCGGCGAAGCCTGCCGCACCGAGGATGCATTGTTTATCGTCGATGCAGTCGCAACGATTGGGGGCTGCGAGGTTAAAGTCGATGAATGGAAGATTGATGCTGCCATCGGCGGAACGCAAAAGTGTTTGTCTGTGCCCTCAGGAATGGCGCCGATTACATATAATGAGCGGGTGGCGGACGTGATTGCAGCTCGTAAAAAGGTGGAGCGGGGGATTGCGTCACAAGCTGACAGGGAAGCGCTTTCGGGAAATCGGCCAATCACAAGCAACTACTTTGATTTGAGCCAGCTTGAGGATTATTGGAGCGAAAGACGGCTCAATCATCATACAGAAGCGACGACGATGCTGTACGCCTTACGTGAGGGAGTCAGACTGGTGCTTGAAGAAGGCCTTGAGGCGCGTTTTGAGCGGCATCGGCACCATGAAGCCGCATTAGCAGCAGGGATAAAGGCAATGGGGCTAAGATTGTTTGGAGATGACAGCTGCAAAATGCCTGTTGTCACCTGTGTCGAAATTCCCGGCGGCATTGACGGCGAGTCTGTCCGTGGCATGCTGCTGGCACAATTCGGTATTGAAATCGCCAGCTCATTCGGCCCGCTCGCAGGGAAGATCTGGAGAATCGGCACGATGGGGTACAGCTGCAGAAAAGAAAACGTGCTATTCGTGCTTGCCGGGTTAGAGGCTGTGCTTCTCAGACATAACGCAGGAATCGAAGCAGGAAAAGCGCTCCAAGCAGCGCTGGATGTGTATGAAAACGCTGGCCGCCAGGCAGCGGTGTAAAGAAAAGCTTGCGGAACTCCGCAAGCTTTTTAGATATGATTTCGTGTTTTCTCCAATCTGATTTTCTTCGTTTGACTCTTTTTACAAATCCTCTTTCTATGTGTTTCATTTTCTGACAAATCATGAGTCATTTTTTCTTCCATCGTCTATTCTTTATACAAGTTACCTATAAAATCACGCTGAACTAGTTGTTTCTCACGGCAATTTTCGAGAGGAGGATGCGGCATTGGGGAATTTTCACACGATGTTAGATGCGCTCCTGGAAGACCAGGAGGAGGCTGTACTGGCGACAATTGTTCAAGTGGAAGGCTCCGCGTATCGAAAAGCAGGCGCCTCTATGCTCTTTAAGAAAGATGGCAGACGGATTGGCTTGCTGAGCGGCGGGTGTGTGGAAGAAGATGTATTCCAAAGAATCAGTGCGCTGGGCGATCAGCTCACATCAACGCTGATTCCCTATGACATGCGGTCGGAGGACGATCTTTCTTGGGGCATGGGAGCCGGGTGCAATGGCATTATTCATGTTCATGCAGAGCGAATCACTCAGGAAAAAAGGCGGCACTATGAGAAAGTGAGGGATTGCCTTCATTCAGGCAAAGCAGTCACTTCCGTTACAAAGATTGGATCCTCCCATTATTTATTTCTGACGGAGAACGGGCATTTTGGCAACTGGCCGGACGCGCCTCTGCAAGCTATTCAACGTACTGTTTCAACGCTTCATTTACCGCATTTCGATCCACCCACTAACATGTTTATTCAGCGAATTGAACCGAAGCCGCGCCTCATTCTGTTTGGGGCGGGACCTGATACTGTACCGCTGGCCAATTTGGCGGCTGACACAGGGTTTTCTGTTATCGTGACGGATTGGCGGCCCGCTTATTGTACATCCTCTCTTTTTCCAAAAGCGGATCAGCTGATCACCGCTTTTCCGGAACAAATGCTTAGCGAATTTCAATTTTTTCCGCATGATGCAGCTGTTGTGGCAACCCATCATTATCAGCACGATCAAACGATCATCAACTTCTTATTTTCTCAAAACCTCCATTATATTGGACTGTTGGGTTCGGCAAACCGCACGAAACGGCTGCTGAACGGAAAACATCCTCCGTCTCACTTTTACAGTCCGGTTGGGCTGAAAATCGGTGCGGAAGGTCCAGAGGAAATTGCGGTAAGTGTAGTTGCAGAAATCATTCAAACAAGAAAACGGCTGGCGGTTGTATGAGAAGCCCCTATCTGATCGGCGTGTTTCTCGCTGCCGGCAAAAGCAGAAGAATGGGCCAAAACAAGCTGGCTTTGCCGCTAAAAGGAGAAAACATAGGCTCACTTTCCTTGAAAACTGCTCTGTCGTCCCGCCTTGATCACGTGCTGGTCGTCGAGCGGACAGAACATGCCTCCCTTGAGTGGATAGGAACGCCGTATCACGCTCCGCCTTTTCAAAAACGCTGGAGCCTGCACGTTTGCCAAGACGCAGAAAAGGGTCAGGGGCATTCAGTCAGCAGCGGGGTGAGAAAAGCAGAAAGCATGGGGGCGGACGGCGTTGTCATTTTGTTAGCCGACCAGCCTCAGCTTTCCGTCGATCATCTCAATGCCCTTGTGGCTCTGGCTCCTGAGTCATTTGCCGTGTCATCGTTTTTAGGGGCGTTCACCCCGCCAATCTACTTCTCGTCGACATGTTTTCCTTATGTAAAGGGATTAACAGGAGATGAAGGGGCTCGCAGGCTCCTGAAAAGCGGACAGCTTGGAGCAGGAGCGGTTTTGGAGGCAAAGGATAGCGGTGAGTTGGACGATATTGATACACCCGAGGAATATGACATGGTAAGGAGGGCGATGGCTTGAACGGCCAAGTGACAAAAGCAAGGATGAATATTCAATTATGGAGACCGACAGCGCTTGATGAGGCCTATTCGCTTTTAGAGAAGCTTGCTCCGTATGTGTGTGCCGCTTCGGGAAGCACGCTGCTTCAGCTTCAGTGGGACAAAGGAACTCTGCCGAAACAGCACCTTGTCAGCCTTGAAGGGATTGACGAGATGCGAGGGATCAGCGCCAGTGACACCCACGTGTCGATCGGGGCGCTCACATCACTGAATGAATGCAGAAAGAACCCTTTGATCAAGAGCACGCTTGGCTGTTTCAGTGACGCTGCTTCCGCTGTCGCCGCACCGGGAATCCGCAGCCGTGCCACGATTGGCGGCAACATAGCGAGTAAAATCGGTGATTTCATTCCGCTTCTGCTTGTGCTTGATGCTGATCTTATCGTATATCAAAAGAAGCTAATCAGGCTGCCGCTTGGCGCTTGGCTCATTGAGGAAGACTTTAGAACGGCTATCGTCACGCGTGTCATCATCCATCGGGCGGAGGGAGAGCGTGTATTTTATCACAAGCTTGGAAGGCGTCAGGCTTTTACCGGAGCGGCTGCTGTTGCAGCTGGACGTTTTTTGAAAGACGGCGGCATTCGCCTCGCCGCTGGCCATGCCGATATCACTCCTAGGAGATTATTGGACAGCGAAGCGAAATGGATGGCACCAGGGTGGGACTCGCATGAGCTATACAAAACACTTATTCATGAGCTGCCGTTTTCCTCAGATGCTTTTATGTCAGCGGCATACAGAAAAAAAGCCGCTGCCAACGTCATCATGGCAGAGCTGATGGCTGAGGGAGGGGAATAAATGATCATCAACAAACCGTCAAGAGTCAGGCCGGATGGAAGGGATAAGGTCACAGGGGAATTGAAATATATGACCGATCTCAGCTTTCCGGGAATGCTGTATGGCAAGGTGCTGAGAAGTGCTTATCCTCATGCAGAGATTGTGTCGGTTTGCACCATAAAAGCTGAGAAAATGGAAGGCGTGCAGGCCGTCGTCACACATAAAGACGTTCCCGGCTTAAACCGATTTGGCATTGTCATCCCTGATCAGCCGGTTTTATGTGAGGACAGGGTGCGGTATGTCGGGGATGCGATCGCCGCAGTTGCTGCGGAAACAGAAGAAATCGCGGAAGCGGCGCTGGAGCTGATTCGAGTTGAGTATAAAGAGCTGGAAGTCATGGATTCACCAGAAAAAGCGCTTCGGCCGAATGCGCAAAGACTGCATGAGGACGGGAATATCCTCCACCGCGCATTTTTTTCAAACGGCGATGTGGAAGAAGGGTTTCAAGCATCTGACACAGTCCTTGAAGAAACCTATGAGCTGCCGCGGCAGATGCATACGTATATGGAAACGGAGGGAGGCGTAGCCGTTCCGGAAGACGACGGGGGTTTTACGATGTATGCAGGAACCCAGCACGGCTATAAAGACCGTTTCCAGCTTGCCCGTATTTTTGATATTCCTGAAGAGAAGATCAGAATTGTGTCAAGTCCGATGGGCGGCTCGTTCGGAGGGAAGGATGAGCTGAATATTCAGCCGTATGCTGCGCTTTTGGCCCTGAAAAGCGGACGCCCTGTCAAAATCCATCAGACACGAAAGGAATCTGTACGTTCTGGCATTAAGCGCCATCCGATGAAGATTACGATAAAAACGGGTGCAGATCATTCGGGAAATCTATTGGCGCACGACGTGAAAATTGTGGCGGACACAGGCGCTTACGCCACGCTTGGGCCTGCCGTTCTAGATTTTTCTGTCGAGCATGCCGCGGGGCCGTACCGTATTCCGAATATCCGGACTGAAGGAATATCAGTATTTACGAACAACGGGGTGGCGGGGGAATTTCGGGGCTTTGGCGGCAACCAAATCACATTTGCACTCGAAACCCATCTCGATCGTCTCAGCGGCATGCTCGGCATCGACCCGCTGGAGCTGAGAAGAAAAAATATCAGAAAACCGCATGACTTGGGGCCTCTTGAGCATCGGATTGCACCGACTGACGGAGCGGCACAGGTGTTGAATGCCATATCTAAATCTCCCATTCTTACAAGAAGCAGCCGGAACTGCGGGTATCTGCAAAGAGGCACGGGAGCGGCAATTACAATGCACGGCGGCGGGCTGGGGTATGGCCGAATGGATGCGGCAGGAGGCCGTTTGTCTCTTTCGAGTGAAGGCAAAATCACTGCTTCGTTTGGATTTGAAGAATGCGGACAGGGGATTCTAGCAGCGATTGAACAGATTGTCATGGAGGAGTTAGGTTGTGCCGCAGAGGATATTTCCATTGTTATTGGGGATACCGCAAAAGTGCCGAAGTCAGGCTCCTCCACAGCATCCCGCGGCACAAGCATGGTGTGGCACGCGATCCAGCGTTTGAAGAAGCCGTTTCTAGCTCAGTTGAAAAAACGGGCGGCAGAATGGAGCGGCTGTTCAGCGGAAAATCTTATTCCCGGCGCTGCAGGCTTGCGTGACAAAAACACAAAGGCGCTCGTGGTGACGTATAAGGAGCTGGCTGAAAAAGGCCCTTTGGCAGAGGAAACGGCATTTGACTTTCCAACAACGCCTGATCCTGTGGTGGGCGGCCATTTCCTCTACTCATTTGGAGCGGCTGCCGTTGAGGTGGAGGTAGATCTGTTAACAGGCGATGTCAAATTGATAGATTGTGAGCACGCTATTGCGGCAGGTCCGGTCATCAGTCCGCAGGGATATCGAGGTCAAATTGAAGGCGGCGCTGCCATGGCACTCGGCTACACACTGATGGAGGAAGCGAAAATGACGGATGGCCGTTATGCTGCGGAAAATCTCGATCACTATTTGATTCCCGGAATCAAAGATGTTCCTGACATGAAGGTGATTGCAATAGAAGACTTAATGAAGGGAGACGTATATGGACCGCGCGGTGTTGGCGAAATCGGAACAATCGCCATCACTCCGGCGATTGTAAAGGCAGTACATGATGCGGTCGGATGCTGGATAAACAAGCTGCCAATTTCAAGAGAAGAGCTGCTTGAAGCGATAGACAGAAAGGGGCTGAAGCAATGGACGTAAAAGAGGCCGGGCCATTTCCTGTAAAAAAGGAACAGTTCCGGATGACCGTGAATGGGCAGGAGTGGGAGGTTGCTGCCGTTCCTACGACACATCTGAGTGACCTGCTTAGAAAGGAATTTCAGCTGACCGGGACAAAGGTGTCCTGCGGAATCGGCCGCTGCGGAGCCTGCTCTATTTTAATCGACGGAAAGCTGGCCAATGCGTGTATGACCATGGCTTATCAAGTGGACGGCCATTCCATTACAACAATCGAGGGCGTACAACAAGAGGAACTGGATATCTGCCAAACCGCTTTTCTGGAAGAAGGAGGCTTCCAATGCGGCTACTGTACCCCAGGAATGATAATTGCGCTTAAAGCACTGTTTCGGGAAACCCCTCAACCTTCTGACGAAGATATAGAAGAAGGGCTGGCGGGGAATTTGTGCCGGTGTACCGGGTACGGCGGGATTATGCGGTCAGCTTGCAGGATTAGAAGAGAGTTGAACGGAGGGAGACGGGAGTCCGGCTTTTAAAAGCCGGACTTTTTTAGCCTCAGTCAGACAGCGCGATCAAGACGCAGAAGCGTTGTGGGAAAACACACGATAAATCTCGTAGAACTTGACAGCTTCTGGATTACAAAAAGATTAGTGAACACATAGCAAAGACGCCATAAAAACTTCTTATGGCGTCTGTCGGACAGGGAGGTGTTGGATACGGCGGAGGCAAGGAAAGTTAAACTTAATAATTAAAGATAGCTGCTCCAACAATGATCAACAAAATGAATAGCACCACGATCAAAGCGAAGGAGCTCCCGAAACCGTTTGAGTAACCAGAGTTTCCACTGTATCCACCAGAATTGTAGAATCCCATAATGTCACCTCCTTTAGTGGAGATAGTATAAGATATGCCAACGATTATTTTCGACATAGATTTAAGTCTAAAAAAGAAAAAATGAATATTTTGTCTAAAGGTGTAAGAGAGAACGCGTTATCAAAACTATTAAAAACGCAGCAATTGTCTTCAGAGTATTTTTTCGAGAAAAAACGCGGTCTGTTTATAGGATTGGAGAAGGGAGCTCGGCTGCTAAGAGCTGACTTATTAGTTTGAAACCTCGATTTATAAATGAAAGGACTACAGGATATTTTTGTCGTAGGCAATTATCCTGAAAAATATAGGTGAATGTTTATTCTAGCTGTTGTTTCACTAAGCGTGGGATTACTGCAAGTACTGTCCTAGGATCAAAAGTTTATTGAAGTGCAAATAGAAGACCGCCGGTGAGGCGGGCTTCCTTCTTAACTCCCCCTATACACCTGATAACCAAACGGCGACAGCAAGAGCGGGATATGATAATGTGCATCTGGATCTGCAAGCTGAAAACGGACGGTAACTATGGTTAAAAACAGCTGGTCGACCGTATTCACGTTTTTATTCGCAAAATAGTCTCCTGCATGAAATTCCATCACATACTCTCCGGACACCAGCTCTTCACCAGCCAGCAGAGGGACATTGACTCTGCCGTCATTGTTAGTGTAAACTTCTTTCAAAATACTTTCGCCCAGCCGCTTCAATTCAATTTTTACGTTCGCCGCTGGTTTGCCGCTGGTTAAATCTAAAATATGGGTTGTCAGTTTTCCCATCAGGCTTTCAGGCTCCGACATTTTTCAGCGGCTTTCTGTTTTTCTTTCTCGGCGTCTTCTCTTGTCACGGTAAAATATTGGAAACCGTATGGCGGGCGCGGTTCGGTGTAGACTTTTCCTTTTGAGCCCGGGATTTCTTCGACAACCGTATCCCACGTGTGATTTTGAGATTGGAAGCTGACATCAGTGAGCTGCGGGAACCTCGCTAATATTCTGCAGCCGATATGATAGATTAGGTTTTGGATTGAAGGGGTTTCGAGCTCGTGAAAAACGGTGCTCGCTAAGTCGCGGACTTGTTCAGCCGCAACGTAGCGGGCTGGATCAAAAGCGTATGCGTCATTGGTATTTTCATATTGCCAGCTGATGTTTAAATAGACAAACAGCGGGCGGTTGCCGTCTTCCGGGAGAGTCGTATATTCGTCCCGGATGAAGCCGACGAAGGAGTTGCCACTCACCTTGACGAGCTGAAGATCCATGATTTCGCTGTATTGCTCGGTAATCGTTATGGTATTCCCGCTTCGTTCTGCTTTCAGCACAGAGCGGCTTCGTTCATTACGCGATCTTCTGAAGACGAGGCGGCTTGTGCTGAGCTCTTTCTCCTCGTATGCAGGCATTGCTTCAAACGGAATGTCTTCGCCAGTCAGAGTGATCGTGTCCATATGAGAATAAGTATCTAAAAATCGGTGAGCTACATAGTGTAGGAACCCCTCGGTTGTCGTTCCTTCATAGGATGCGAGATGGCGCTGGATAAAGTTTTTCATTGAATCCGTTGCCACGACGAGAGTGTTGTCTCCGTCTGTAAATGATGGCAGGAAGGCTTCTCCGCCAATTTCGCATGTCACATCAACGCCGACAACGGTATTGCTTCTCCCGGCAAAAGATGATTCTGGGATTTGCTTCACTCCAGTGAGCGGTTTTAAAAACGTTCGGTATGCAAATACATTTCCTTTGCCATAAGACATGGTTCTTTTCATTTGCGTCTCTCCTTTTTCAGTGATGATGTCAGCCAGACGAAAGCGGGCGATTCGGTAAATTTCTATAAGGGCCTGCTGGAACTCCGTTTCTCGTTCGCTCTCAAGCCTTGCCAGCAGGGCTTGGTGAATGTCCTGTTTCGTCTTTCCCTTCACCGCTAAAATAAAAGGAAAGCCGAAGCGATCATAATAGTGTTCATTCAGCATGAGAAACTCCTCGTATTCCTGCTGTTCTAATTTGCTGAGCCCCGCGTTCTGCTGCTCTCGTACCGAGTCACCGCTCATTGTTTTCTTTGTTCCGAGCCGGGGATGCTTTTTGATTAAATCAAGCTGTGTCTCGCGATCCGCGGCTTTTACAATGCCAGTCATTTTGCGGTGAAGATCAGAAAGGGACGAAAACGGCCGTAGTGCTGCGGATCTCTCCGCAATCCATGAAGAGTGTTCAAAAATAGAGCCAAGTGTGTCTGTCAGTGTTTGTGTATCCATTTGGTTCAGGTCATCCATTGTGAACATTGGCATCTTCCTTTACGTTTTTATGTCTGTGCCATTCGGCTGTTTGGTTTGAAAAAAAGCGTGCAGTGCAATGGCCGTCAAACTGCCCATCACAATTCCGCTTCCTGCCAAGACAGAGGCCGCGCCCGGAAGAGATGAAAACAACGCGGGAACTGTTGTAGCGCCAAGCCCCAAGCTGACGGAAGAGGCGATAATCAGCAAGTTGCCTTGCGAATCAAGGTCAACGCTGGATAGCATTTTGATCCCGTAAGAAATGACCATGCCGAACATGACGATCATTGCGCCGCCGAGAACTGGGGTGGGGATCACTGTTGTCAGGGCCGCTGCTTTTGGAACCAGCCCGATCGCGACCAGTATGATTCCTGTGATGGCGATGACGTTGACACTTTTCATCTTTGAGAGCTGAACGATGCCGACATTCTGCGAGAAAGCTGTATAGGGAAACGCGTTAAATAAGCCGCCCAGCAAAATCGCAAGGCCTTCTGCCCGGTAGCCTTTTTCCAGATCCTTCTCCGACAGCCTGCGGTTTGTGATATCAGCGAGGGCAAAATAAACGCCTGTCGATTCAACGAGGCTGACAATCGCAACGAGAAGCATCGTGACAACAGCCGGCAGCTCAAAGGTTGGCGGTCCGAAATAAAACAGAGACGGAACATGAAGCCAAGACGCCTCCAAAACCTCAGAAAAATCGACCTTTCCCATGAAATATGCAGCCGCTGTTCCTGCGATAAGACCGAGTAAAATCGCTATGGAGCGGATAAAGCCGTTAAAGAAATAAAACAGCAATAAGATAAAAGCTGTGACGCCAAACCCGAGGAGCACGTTGTCGAGTGAGCCGAATTCTTTGCTTCCTTCACCTCCGGCCAGGTTATTCATTGCCGTTGGAATCAGGCTGATGCCGATGATCATGACGACTGATCCGGTTACGACAGGCGGAAAAAAACGGACAAGCTTCCCGAAGAAGCCCGCGGCTAAGACGACAATCAGTCCTGCGGCGATAATGGCACCATATATCGCTGGGACACCGTAAGTGCTTCCGATGGAAATCATCGGGCCGACTGCGGTAAACGTGCATCCGAGCACAACGGGAAGGCCGATGCCGAAATATCGGTTTCTCCAGAGCTGCAAAAGAGTTGCCGCCCCGCACATAAACAAATCAATCGCGATTAAATACGTCAGCTGCCCCGCATTCAGCCCGATCGCTGCTCCGACGATCAGCGGAACGAGAATGGCTCCCGCATACATGGCAAGCATGTGCTGAAGCCCCAGCATCATCAGCTGTAAGGCATTGTGCTGTTCCTTCATCTTTTTTACACCTCTTTTTCTAATACGAGTGTATGTTCTAATACCGGAAGTTCTGTTTTCTGAGCTGTTTTGTCTTTTTTGTCGCGCAAGCTGAAAAATAGATTCAAAAAGATAGCGGTCAGGCTTCCAGTGATGGTGCCGTCACTGACCAGAATTCTAATTGGAGCGGGGAATTCAGCAAAAATCCCGGGGGCCGTGCTGGCGCCGATGCCGAGTGCGATTGAGCATGCGATGGTCAGGAGGTGGTATTGATTTTTGAGATCCGCTGTGCTGAGCATTTTGACGCCGGAGGCAATCACCATGCCGAACATGACGACGGTCGCGCCGCCAAGTACAGCAGCAGGAACGGCAGAAGCAAGGGCGGCAATCTTCGGAATCAGTCCGAGACAGACAAGGATACAGCCTGCGGTAACGACGATGTTTCTTGCTTTCACTTTGGTCAGCTGCAATAAGCCGGCGTTTTGAGCAAAGGTATTATAAGGAAAGGCATTGAACAGCCCGCCGATGAGAATGGCGATTCCTTCCGCTCGATAGCCTTTGACGAGGTCTTTTTCAGTTAAAGGTCTGCCGCATATCTTTCCGATTGCGTAGAAAACGCCGGTTGATTCCACAATAATGACGATTCCGACGATCAGCATCGTTAAGATCGGACCGATTTCAAACGTTGGGGCTCCGAAGTAAAAAGGCTTCGGGATATGGAAGAACGGTGCTTCTGTAACAGAAGAAAAGCTGACTTTGCCCATGATCGCTGCTGCCGCTGTTCCGGCGGCGATTCCGATCAGAACGGACAGTGTTCGGGCAAATCCTTTGAGAAAGCGGTTGAGGACTAAGATCAGAACAAGGACACCGACAGAGAGAAGAAGGTTTTCGAGCGAACCGTATTCGGGGTTGGCACTGCCGTTTATTTTTTCGCCGCCAGCCATATTTTTCACACCTGTCGGAACAAGTGAAAGGCCGATCAAGGTCACAACGGTACCTGTTACGACAGGAGGAAATAACACAGTCAGCTTGCCGAAAAAACGCGCAAACAAAAAGATGAACACACCGGCCGCGATGATGGAACCGTAAATCGCGTGAATGCCGTAATTGCTGCCGATTGCAATCATCGGGGTGACGGCCACAAATGAACTGCCAAGCATGACGGGAAGCCCGATGCCGATGTATGCTCCGCGCAAGGTTTGCAAAAGCGTCGCGATGCCGCACGTTAACAGGTCAATCGCCAATAGGTAGGACAGCTGTTCAGTTGTTACATTCAGCGCCCTGCCGACAAGCAGGGGCACCAAAATCGCACCTGCATACATGGCGAGCACATGCTGCAGGCTAAGCGTAAACACCTTAAACGATCTTTTTTTCACTATAGTCCCTCCTTGTATGTGAACTTTAGTAACATGATATCGTGCCGATCGAGGGGTGTCATTGGATACAGTAGCTGAAAAAGACAGGTGTGATTGCTGAAAGTGACGAAAAATGATTCGTTTTGTAAGAAAATGTAACGAGCATTAGCTGATCAGCCGCTGCATACGTAAGGCAAGCCGCAAACGCATCGTTGTTTCAGGATCTTTTAAGCTTTTACCCAGAAGCTCTTCGCATTTTTCAAGGCGGTATATGACCGTATTGCGATGAACGTACAGACGCTTTGCCGTCTCTGAAATTTGGCAGTGTGTCTCTAAATAGACGGAAAGCGTATGAAGCAGGCTTTGATCCTCCTGCTGTTTTTCAGCGAGGCTCTGAAGCGTGGAGTTGTAAAATTTCTTCAAATCCTCAACCGGGAGCAAGCGCAGAAGCTCAGGCACATCTTTGGCGTGATACACCTGGATAAATGCGGTGCTTCTCGACAAATGCCCCGATTGCAGAGCATCAGAAGCTTCTGTGAAAGCGTCGGGAACATCAATGAGCTTTTGGCAGATATTGCTGATGCCAAAGGACACGGTTCGTTTAAATTGAGCGCTGACCTGTGTTTGGAACTGTTCTAAAAAGCTGATCACCGAGGCGTGCATTTCACTCCAGCTGTCTGTCGCTTCGATTAGAATAATGCCGACGTTTCCTTTCATAAAGAAGTGAGGCGGAAACGGGAAGGCTGATAATTCACCTTCAAGAAATTCGAATACGCTGTCGGAAGCGAGCTGATTTTCTGTAAAGCTGATTGATTCGTCATTGCGATCGAGTTTGCCGGCGATGCACATGTATTTTTGATCCCAGCGCAGCTTGAATTCTTTCGCCCGGTTTTTGATTTCGTCATCTGAAGAAAAGGTCCGCTCAATAAAATTGTTGAAAAACTCATTGCGGGCCCGCCGGCTGAACTGCTTCAGCGCATTTTCCTTCAGCAGTTCAAAGGAAATGACGTTGGCCGCTTGTTCAATCGTGAGGATCAATCCTTTGTCGCCTGCCTGCACCATGTCCGGTATCAGCAGGTAGCCGCAGTTTTTTTCGTGATTATAAATAGGCAGGACAGAATATGTTTTCTGATCTGAGATTGTAGAGAAACAAGTGAAAAATGGCCCGGATACGGTATTCAGGGTGCCTTTCAGCTTTTCGGTCTCAACTGAAATCTGATGAGACGCAGACAGCATTTTGGCATGCTGGTCAAGCAGCAGCACGGGAAGCTGAAGGAGGTCTGACACCTTTTTGAGGAGGGATTGCAGCCCCTTGCCGCTCATAATGTGGTTTGTGAATTTTTTGTGCGCGTAAATAGCTTGCTGCAGCTCGTTAGAACGCATATCGAGAATATGGCTGAGTGTGGCATTCACAATATCGCCGAGTCGGATGTGTTCCGGAAGCTCAATGATCGGAAACGCATATGAATCGGCCAGTTCGATGATTTCCTTCGGGATATCTTCCAGATAGCGCTTTGTTTTAATGCCGAGGCCCGCGCAGCCGCGTTTTGCCATTTGCCGAATCAGTTCAGATAATTGATGCGGGTGATCCTTCAGGTGATAGGCGGTGGTGACGAGCAATTCATTCTTATGCAAAAAGTCTGCGATATCCGGAGCGTCCATCATATTGACATGCTGAACCTCTCTTTCCCCTCCTGCTTTTCCAGCGATTAAATTGGCGTTTTTAAAAGCCGGTATTTTCATCACATCAAAAATATTCATAGCGCATTCTCCTTTTCTATAAAAACATTGGTTAAGGTGAATAATTTTCAATAGGAATTCTAGCGGTTTTGCTGATGTAATACGATCATAGTAGCAGTAAACTGTTGAAAATAGAACTGGTTGTGTTACATAAACTGACATGAAAAATCGTCATCCTTACATGGGGGGATCAATATGGCTTACGATATGGTGATAAAAGGTGCGAAGGCAGTTACGCCAGATGGCGTTATAGAAGCTGATATTGCAGTTCAAAACGGTGTCATTGCCGAGATAGGTTCTGACATTGAAGCAAGCGGGACGGAAATCATCCAGGCAGACGGGAAATACGTGTTTCCTGGTGTGATAGATTGCCATGTTCATTTTAATGAACCGGGCAGGGAGGATTGGGAGGGGTTTGAAACAGGTTCTCAAATGATGGCCGCAGGCGGTTGCACCACCTATTTTGATATGCCGCTCAACTGTATTCCATCAACCGTGACGGCAGAGCATCTTCTCGCAAAAGCTGAGCTAGGCAGGCAAAAATCTGCCGTGGATTTTGCGCTATGGGGCGGCCTTGTGCCAGGCCATATCGAGGACATCCGTCCGATGGCTGAAGCGGGAGCGATCGGGTTTAAAGCGTTTTTATCAAAGTCAGGCACTGATGAGTTCCGCTCTGTTGATGAACGGACATTGCTCAAAGGCATGGCAGAAATCGCGGCTGCAGGAAAAATCCTCGCTCTCCACGCGGAAAGTGACGCGATTACAAGCTACTTGCAGATGGTTTTGGCCAATAAAGGAAAGGTGGACGCGGATGCGTACGCCGCCTCCCGCCCGGAGGAAGCAGAAGTTGAAGCGGTGTATCGCACGATTCAGTATGCGAAGGTGACAGGTTGTCCGGTTCATTTTGTCCATATCAGCACGGCGAAAGCGGTCCGGCTGATCAGAGAGGCGAAACAGGAAGGTCTTGATGTTTCGGTTGAAACATGCCCGCATTATGTCTTGTTCAGCCATGACGATTTACGGCAAAGGGGCTCTGTCGCAAAATGCGCGCCTCCGCTCCGGTCGCTGCAATCAAAAGAGACGCTGATCGAGACGCTCATTGCCGGGGACATTGACATGGTTTCCTCAGACCATTCCCCCTGCCGTCCATCCTTGAAGCGGGAGGATAACATGTTTTTATCATGGGGCGGAATCAGCGGCGGGCAGTTCACTTTATTAGGAATGCTGGAACTGGCGCTTGAGCATCAGATTCCGTTTGAAACCATCGCAGAATGGACAGCGGCGGCCCCTGCAAAACGATTCGGCCTTCAGAAAAAAGGGCGGCTTGAGGCGGGGTGTGATGCAGATTTCGTGCTCGTCAGCATGGAGCCGTACACTGTTACAAGAGAATCGATGTTTGCAAAGCATAAAAAAAGCATTTACGAAGGACATACATTTCCCTGCAGCATTTGGGCCACTTACAGCAAAGGCCGATGCGTGTACAATGATGGGGAAAAGGTCACTGAAATTGACGGAGCTCTGGTCGTTCCTTCGTAAGCCCGGCGGATTTTACCGCCGGGTTTTTTGATTTCCTCCGTTCTAGTTTTTAAAATCTCATCAACGTGGTATCTTTTTTTAAAGGAGGCGGAGGCAATGGAGCATGTCAAATACATACTTAAGCAATCCTGGTCGCGCCATTCGAGCTCTAAATGGACGGAAGAATGCCCGTCATGCGGCCAATGCGGCGTGACGGCATTGGTGATTCAAGACCATTTCGGCGGCACGATTTTCAAAACAAAAGTCGGTGAGAGCTGGCATTTTTACAACAGCATCAATGGTGTGATGTACGATTTTACGAGTGAGCAGTTTCAGGCGCCTATTGAATATCAGCATATTCCTTCCTCAAGAGAAGAGGCGTTTTTAGATACGAATGAGGAACAATATCAGCATCTTCGTTCTGCATTTTCCCGCCATATGAACAGCATTTCCGAGGAAACCTGAAAACACGTGTGATAAACTGGAAGAGAGGTGAATGAGTGTGATTTATATCGGACTGACGGGGTGGGGGGATCATGACAGCATCTATCCGCCGAAAACGGCCAGCCAGAAAAAATTGCAGGCCTATTCCTCCCATTTTCCGATCGTGGAATTAGACGCGAGCTTTTACGCGATTCAGCCGGCGCGCAATAATGAAAAGTGGGTGAAGGAAACGCCCGAAACCTTCCAATTTATCGTGAAAGCATATCAGGGCATGACAGGGCATCAGCGCGGCGAAATTCCCTTTGACTCAAAAGAGGAGATGTTTGATGCGTTTAAGGTGTCTTTAACGCCATATTTACATAGCAATAAGCTCGCCATGGTGCTGTTTCAATTTCCGCCGTGGTTTGACTGCAAGAAGGAGAATGTCGCCTATTTGAGATGGTGCAAGCACCAAATGGGAGATATTCCTTGCGCGCTTGAATTCAGAAACCGTTCCTGGTTCTCGCCGCCATTTTATGAGCAGACGCTTTCATTTATGAAAGCGGAAGGCTGGATTCACAGTGTCTGTGATGAACCGCAAATCGGAGAAGGCAGCGTTCCGACCGTGTTGCGCGCGACCGATGAAAACAAAACGCTCGTCAGGTTTCACGGGCGCAACAAGCAGGGCTGGATGAAGCCTGATGGCGGGAAAAACTGGCGGGAGGTCAGGTACTTATACCGCTACAACCAACAGGAGCTGGAGGATTGGAAAAAGCACCTGAATGAATTGCAGCAGCAATGTAAGGATGTTTTTGTCCTGTTCAACAATAATTCCGGCGGTGACGCTGCGGATAATGGCAAGCAGATGCTTGAACTGCTTGATATCGAGTACAGCGGACTTGCTCCGAGACAGCTCGATTTATTTTAGAAAAGAGGTTTTTATTGATGTCGTTTGTGATTTTGGTCGTACTGGGATTAATCGCAGGTACGGTAGGAAGTCTGATCGGGCTTGGCGGCGGAATTGTCATTGTGCCGTCTCTGATGTTTTTAAGCACAGTGACGCAGCTGTTTCAGGATGTGACGCCGCAGGTTGCGATTGGAACTTCGCTTTTGGTCATTATTTTTACGGGCCTTTCTTCAACTTTGGCTTATATTAAATATAAAACAGTTGATTATAAGAGCGGGCTCATTTTCTTTATCGGTTCAGGTCCCGGCAGCATGATCGGGGCTTACGTGTCAAAGCTGTTCAATTCAAACTCGTTTTCCGTTTGGTTTGGCATTTTTATGATTCTGATTTCATTATCCTTAATGCTGAAAGCGAAAGCCCGGCCAATCAACAAAGCGCACAAAGGAATTATCCGGACATTTCAGGATGATGCCGGTGAGCCTTATACGTACTCATATCAGGCCTCTGTGGGTATTGCCATTGCCTTTGTTGTCGGTTTTTTAGGCGGACTTTTCGGTATAGGCGGCGGATCACTGATGGTTCCGGCGATGATGCTGTTATTTCTGTTTCCGCCGAAGGTTGCGGTGGCAACGTCCATGTTTATTATTTTCCTGTCTTCTATGACAGGGTCTGTTTCACATATGATTTCCGGGCACGTCAATTGGCTGTATGCCCTCGCGCTTGTGCCCGGCGCTTGGTTCGGCGGAAAGCTTGGCGCCGCCATCAACAGAAAAATGCAGACGAAAACGATCGTTATGATCATGCGGATCGTATTGATTTTGATCGGCTGCCAGCTCATTTATGAAGGCATTTTCAGCTGAACGATTAGGGAGAGATATTATGAAGGAGAAGCTCCGCTTATATCATACAAATGATTTGCACAGCCATTTTGAAAATTGGCCGAAAATTGTAGATTATATCGAGCAGAAAAGAAAAGAGCATCAGTCAGACGGCGAAGAGACGCTCGTTTTTGATATTGGCGATCATCTTGATCGTTTTCAATTCGTGACAGAGGCGACATTCGGAAAAGCGAATGTCGATCTCTTAAACCGCCTTCACATTGATGGAGCGGCGATCGGCAATAACGAAGGGATTACGCTTCCGCATGAAGAGCTTGCTGCCTTATATGATCATGCTGAATTTCCTGTCATCGTCTCTAACCTGTTTGATAAAAATGGAAACCGTCCGTCCTGGGCGGTGCCTTACCATATCAAATCATTGAAAAACGGTATGTCCATTGCTTTCTTAGGTGTAACTGTGCCGTATTATCCTGTATATGACAAGCTGGGATGGACAGTAACGGATGCTCTTGAAAGCATAAAGGAAACCATTCGGGAAGTGAAAGGGCAGGCTGATATTATCGTTCTGCTGTCACATTTAGGCATTCTTGATGATCAGGCAGTGGCTGAAGCGGTGCCTGAGATTGATGTAATCCTCGAATCACATACCCATCATTTGCTTGAAGATGGACAAGTGGTGAATGGGGTACTGCTGGCCAGCGCCGAGAAATACGGGCATTATGTCGGCTGTGTAGAAATCACGGTGGACAGCGTACAGCAAAGCATCATCAGCAAAACGGCTTCTGTGCAGAACATGGCGGAATGGACAGGAGAATCCGCAGAAACAAAAGCGTTTCTCAATGAAAAAGAACGTGAAGCCGAGGAGAAACTGTCCGATGCCGTTGCAGAGCTTGCACAAGATGCTGAGGTGAAGTGGTTTGAAGAATCAGAGCTGCCTTTGCTTTTGGCATACGCCTTAAAGGAATGGTGCGAGACGGACATCAGTATGGTCAATTCAGGTGTCATTCTCGGTCCGCTAAAAGCAGGTCCTGTGACAAAGCTGGATCTGCACCGCATCTGTCCGCATCCGATCAACCCGGTGGCTGTCCGCCTGACGGGAGAAGAACTGAAGGAAACCATTGTCCATGCCGCTTCCGAACAAATGGAGCAGCTCCGGATCAAAGGACTCGGCTTCCGCGGAGAAGTGATGGGGAAAATGGTGTATGCCGGCGTTGAGGTAGAAACGAAACGGCTCGATGACGGGATCACCCACGTCACTCGGATCACACTGAACGGGGAAGATATTGAAAAACATAAACAATACTCCGTTGCGGTGCTTGATATGTTTACGCTCGGCAAACTGTTTCCGTTGATTCGCGACGCTGCAGAAAAAGAATATTTTATGCCGGAATTTTTGCGGGATCTGCTGGCTTGGAAGCTTGCGCAATAAGGCAGTCAGCCCACAACAAGCTGTGCCCTTCATCATAAAGTGATGAATGAAGGGAGTGGTTGACGTGGTAAACCTGACACCGATCATGATAGAAGGACAGCCTTTTACAGCTGTGACAGTAAAGCTTCCCAAAACTAATTTTATGGCCGTCACCAATGATCACGGATACATTATGTGCGGCGCGCTTGATGTGGCGCTGCTGAATGAAAAATTAAAGGAGCGCGGCATTGTGGCGGGACGCGCAGTTGGTGTCCGCACCATTGACCAGCTGTTAGACGCACCTTTAGAATCCGTCACGTACGCTGCGGAAGATCTTGGCATCAAAGTCGGCATGAGCGGCAGAGAAGCGCTTTTAAAAATGGTGAAATAAAATAAATTGGCCCCGGCTATTACTATGTCCCCTCTTACAAGCATACATTGTGATATGTAAGGGGGGATTTTCTTGCCAAGATATCGCGGCCCTTTTCGCAAGAGAGGACCTTTGCCTTTCCGTTACGTGATGCTCCTGTCCGTTGTCTTTTTTATCCTGTCAACAACGGTCAGCCTTTGGATGATCAATGGCTCGATCAAACCTGTTTTAATGGACATCGGCGAGATGGAAACGAAGCGTATAGCGACAGAGGTGATCCAGGATTCGATTGAGGACTATATGTCTGACAGTGAAAATATGAAAGATATGTTTCAAATGAATTCTGATGAAAACGGAAACTTAACGACAATCGATTTTAATACACAGGTTGTAAACAGTGTGAAAACAAAAGTGACAAAGCAGCTTCAGGCTCATTTGAAAGAGATGGAAACCCATACCGGACACAGCGGCGCCAGTGAAAACATTATGATCAACATTCCGCTGGGACAGGTAACCGGCAACAGCCTTCTTGGAAACCTCGGGCCGAAAATCCCGGTCCGGTTCAATTTAATCGGTGACGCTTTTACAGATGTCAAAACCAAAATCAAGCCGTATGGCATAAATAACGCACTTATTGATATCAGCATCTTTGTCGAAATTAAAGTGAAGGTCATCATTCCATTTGCCAGCAAAACCGCTGTCGTCACAAATAATGTTCCTGTATCGATTAAAGCAGTGCAGGGCGAAGTGCCGCAGTTTTATAATGGAAGCGGCGGCTCGGGTGTCACGCCTTCTGTCCAGCTTCCGAGCAGCAAAGAAGACGGTGCCGATTCAAAAAAAGAAAAAAGCAGCAAATAAGCCGCCTGTTGAAGAGGCGGCTTTTTGTTACTTCTTTTTTTGGTATTCATATCGCTCCCACGCCCTCAAATGCGGGTATGGATCAAATGACCATTCGGTTCTTCCGTTATCTTTGTACATGCCATAGTGCAAATGCGGCGGGAACTTCCCGGCGGTTCCCGGCGGGCCGTATCCGGAGCTGCCGACTGATCCGATCACTTGGCCAGGCTCAACGATTTGTCCTGTTTTAATCCCTTTGGCAAACCCATTGAGATGGGCAAAATAATGATACGTATTGTTAATGTCCCTGATGCCGATTCTCCATCCTCCGAAGCGGTTCCAGCCCTTCATTTCAACTACGCCGTAACATGTGGATTTGACAGGAAGGCCGTAATGGGCAAAGATATCCGTACCTTCATGAATCCGCCTTCCACCAAAGCCGCGGGCATCTCCCCACGTGCTTCGGTAGCTGTAATCGGTTCTGATCGGAAGCGGGAATGCATGCTCGCCCAGATCAATATGGCCGTAGGCTTTAAACAGCTTCATGAATTCAGATATAATCCCCACTGTCTGATCACGCCGGTAATAATTCCAAAGCCCGATCCGGATGTTGTCTTCATCTGTGCCATACGACAGTAAGTATTGGCTGAACGTATACAAGATATCTTCATCGTTGCTGACCTCGGCTTTCCCGTCTCCATCGCCATCCATTCCGATTCCGTCAAACACTTTAATGCTTAACGGCGCATCGTCTTTCGGATTCGGGTTTTCAGGCCCGCTCCAGATATCATCGGGTATATAGATGCTGATGATTCCCGCCTTTTCAGGCAGATCTTTCCGGTTGCTCCGCACGTTTTCTTCGTATTGATCAACAGCGGCGAGCGCATACCAAGGGATCTGCGTCACAGCTTCGATTTTATGATATAATTCCATCCGTTTCGACAGCACTGGATCTGAAAGTTTTTTTCCAGACGCAGAAGGCTCAAATGCAAACAAAAGGAGAAGAAGAGCGGATAACAAAACTTTCACAAAATAATCTCCTTTCATATTGAATACACATAGTTTGCGGCAACCCGGCTTAAAAATGTCAGTAATCATCTTCCCTTGTCGAGAAATTTTTCCTATGTTAAAGTGTCTAAAGAAAAGACTTTCTTTAGTTAGAAAAACATTATTTTTGTTGCAGAACTAAAACCTGCACCTTTCTCGTTTTCAGAATGTTTCGTGTCAGAAATTGAGTATATTGGATATTGGAGATGATGGGAATTGGCAAAGAAAGACGAACACCTCAGAAAGCCCGAATGGCTTAAAATTAAATTAAATACAAATGAAAACTATACAGGGCTCAAAAAACTCATGCGGGAAAACAACCTGCATACCGTATGCGAAGAAGCAAAGTGTCCGAATATTCATGAATGCTGGGCGGTCAGACGTACAGCGACATTTATGATTTTAGGTTCTGTTTGTACAAGAGCATGCCGTTTCTGTGCTGTCAAAACAGGCCTTCCAACTGAGCTTGATCTGCAAGAGCCGGAACGCGTAGCGGATTCAGTCGCGCTTATGAATTTGAAACACGCGGTCATTACGGCTGTTGCGCGTGACGATCAGAAAGATGGCGGGGCAGGCATTTTCGCGGAAACTGTCCGTGCGATCCGCAGAAAAAGCCCGTTCACAACAATTGAGGTGCTGCCGTCTGATATGGGCGGAAACTACGATAACCTAAAAACCTTGATGGATACACGCCCAGACATCCTGAATCACAATATCGAAACGGTTCGCCGCCTGACGCCAAGAGTCCGCGCGCGTGCGACGTACGACCGTTCATTGGAATTTTTGCGCCGTGCGAAGGAAATGCAGCCTGACATTCCGACAAAATCAAGTATCATGATCGGACTCGGCGAAACAAAAGAAGAGATTATTGAAGTAATGGACGACCTCTTGGCGAACAACGTGGATATTATGGCAATCGGCCAATATCTGCAGCCGACGAAGAAACACTTGAAAGTCCAAAAATACTACCATCCTGATGAATTTGCAGAATTAAAAGAAATCGCGATGCAAAAAGGCTTCAGCCATTGTGAAGCCGGTCCGCTTGTCCGTTCCTCTTACCATGCGGATGAACAAGTAAACGAAGCATCTAAAAAGCGTCAAGCCCAAGCATAATGCCAAAACGCCAGATCATCTGGCGTTTTTGTCATTCCTATCGATTTTCATGTCCTGACGCGTTTCTCCATTGGCATTTTCATTCTCTGAGACAGGGCTTCCTTGCGGGTAGGTTTTCATTTCTTGAATCGTCCCCGACATGATCTCTCTGATATCCCTTGAACCAGAGCCGAGATTGCTGTAATTTTCGACGGACTGCATATGGTTTGGATTATCGGAAATATACACGTGATAGTATCGCGGTATCACGGAAGCCGCTGTTTTTTTCACCTGATCGGCGGTCAGCTCCCGGTTTTTAGAATCGGTTTTGTATACGACAAGCGCTTCTCGGTCAGTCACCAATGTCGCAGCATCTTGAATATGGGGGAGCTGAACCGTTAAACTTGATATCATGTGAGCGGTTTCTTCCCGGTTCATCACCGGCGTTTTCTGCTGTTCTCCGTCAAATTGTTCTTTTTGATAGCGGACATAGCCAAATTGTTCGTTCTCATTATGCCTGTTAAAAGCCTCGTTGCGGTCCGACACATGAATGGGTTTGGTTTGATTCTGCGTCTGATTCCGGACATTTTGGGCATTATCCAATCCTGCGCCTCCGCACCCGGATAATAGTCCGGTCAGCAGGCAGAGGCTGACAGCGGTTCGTTTCATTTATAAATCCCTCCTCATGTGTAGGGTAGCCAAATCGCATGATTTATTCTTTAGCAATTGATGGGGACGGGGCAATGAATTATGATAGGAATGAGTGAAAAAGAGGTGAGATCATGATTCTTATTCAAAATGCCGAATTTGAATTGGTGCACAATTTCAAAGACGGCTTCAACGAAGAGGCTTTTAAAGCCCGCTACTCCGATATATTAAATAAATACGATTATATTGTGGGAGACTGGGGATACGGTCAGCTAAGGCTCAAGGGCTTCTTTGACGACCAGAATCAAAAGGCAACCTTCGAAACGAAAATCAGCACATTAGATGAATATATTTACGAATACTGCAATTTCGGCTGTGCGTATTTTGTCTTGAAACGGATCAGAAAATAAATATACACAAAGGGGATGCTGTCATGTATTTTGTTGACAGAAGCAAAATCGAGAAAACACTAGGGTTCTTCGAGCACCAGCTGGCGCTATTTGACTCACAAACAGACTGGCAGTCTGAAATCGGGGAATTGGCACTTCAGCGTATAGGCCATCTGTTAATCGAATGCATTTTGGATACAGGCAATGACATGATTGACGGCTTTATTATGCGGGACCCGGGCAGCTATGACGACATTATGGATATACTTGTTGATGAGAAAGTTGTCACGGAAAAAGAGGGTGATGAGCTCAAAAAATTGATCGCCTACCGCAAAACGTTGGTTCAACAGTATCTGCTCGCTGACAGCGGCGAGCTTTACAGGCTGATCAAGGCGCATCAAACAGCTCTTCAGGACTTCCCGAAACGGATCAGAAGCTATTTGGAAACAGAGCTAGGACCTGTTTCTGCGTTTAAATAACAACTGGAAAGCCACAGGAGTGTTGGATATGAAAACATATAAAGGGTATTTAATTGATTTAGACGGAACGATGTACAATGGCACGGAAAAAATCGAGGAGGCGTGTGAATTTGTCAGAACGCTGAAAGATCGCGGCGTTCCTTATCTTTTCGTGACAAACAACTCTTCGCGCACACCGAAGCAGGTAGCGGACAAGCTCGTGTCTTTTGATATTCCGGCAACAGAAGAGCAGGTCTTCACGACCAGCATGGCAACTGCCCAGCACATTGCACAGCAGAAAAAAGACGCGTCTGTGTATGTGATTGGGGAGGAAGGAATCCGCCAGGCGATTGAAGAAAACGGCCTGACATTTGGCGGAGAAAACGCGGACTTTGTCGTTGTTGGCATCGACCGTTCCATTACATACGAAAAATTTGCTGTCGGCTGCCTGGCAATCAGAAATGGCGCCCGCTTTATTTCCACTAACGGAGATATTGCGATTCCGACTGAAAGAGGCCTTCTGCCGGGAAACGGCTCACTGACATCGGTGTTAACCGTATCTACAGGTGTACAGCCTGTATTTATCGGCAAGCCGGAATCAATTATTATGGAGCAGGCGATGCGCGTTCTCGGCACAGATGTGTCTGAAACACTCATGGTCGGCGACAACTACGCCACTGATATTATGGCCGGCATTAACGCGGGTATGGATACGCTGCTCGTTCACACAGGCGTAACGAAAAGAGAACATATGACAGACGATATGGAAAAACCGACTCACGCCATTGACTCTCTGACTGAATGGATTCCATACATTTGAAAAAAGGGCGCCCTAAAAGGGTGCCCTTATTCTGTATGCCGCGCGCGGTGAGCAAGTCTGCTTGAAGCCGCGGCGGAAATCGCTCCGACGATGTCATCTAAAAAGGTATGGCATTCACCGGTTGATTTATCATTCAATCGTTTAAGGATTCCGGGTTTTTCTTTGTCGATGTAACCGTAGTTCGTAAACCCGATCGATCCGTAAATGTTCACAATGGAAAATGCCAGAACTTCATCTACTCCATATAGGCTTTCATCTATTTCCAGCATCGTTTGCAGCGGTTCAGACAGTTTTTTCTGCTCAGCAAGAACATCCAATTCAATGCCCGTTAAAATCGCGTTTTGCACCTCGCGTTTTGCGAGAACACGATTGACGTTCAGCGTGCATTCATCAATGGTTAAATCCGGATGATATTTTTTCTGCAGAAAAAAGACAAGCTCGGCAATGTCTGATACCTCAACGCCGCGCTCCTTCATCCGTGCTCTTGCTTTAGCTTCCATCTGACTGAATTGTTCGTTTTCTGACATCAGCTTCACCCAATCTTTTTTACTAGTTTATACAAAATGCTTGAGAAGTTTACGACTTTTTCTTGCGCCTTCTTCGGATTAAAATATGTATTCATAATTCCGGCTGTGTATGACTACGATGTGATGAGCCCTAATTCAACAGGCAGGTGATCATGGTGAAAGGTACAATAAAAGAAAAATACGGCATTCACATCAGGCAGCTTTCCATGTACCAGCACACATATCAATGCTTTCAGACGCCTAATTCATACTTTCTGATTGTCCCCGTTTCCCAATTCTCAGAAACAGAGCTGGCGGAGCTTTATTACATGAGTCAGTATTTACAAGAACAAAGTGACCCATACGTTTCGGTTTTTATCTTTACAAAAGAAGGTGAGCTGACATTTGAACATGAGGGAAAAACGTACGCTCTGCTGAAGGCGGCCCCCCCTTATTCAAATAGGGCGTTCTCCATTGGAGCGGAGCTTGCGGAATTTCACCGAAAAGGCCGAGGATATCCGTATGAGGTGAAGGCAGCCGGAAGAATCGGCCAGTGGAAGGATCTGTGGGGAAAACGAATTGATCAGCTGGAAGCATTTTGGCAGAGAAAGGTTCAGACCCCTCCGCATGAGCCATTCGATAAAAAAATGATCGAATCATTTCCCTATTATTTAGGACTGTCAGAAAACGCGATACAATATTTAGTGGACACTGAGCTGGATGACAAGCCCCAAGCCGCTGATTCAGGAACGATATGCCATCAGCGGATGGAAAGGCATACATGGTCACCGGAATCATTGATCAGGATTCCGGCCGATTGGGTGTTTGACCACGCTTCCCGTGATTTGGCTGAATATATGAGGCATACGTTTTTGCATCACAGACAAGATTTTAATCAGCAGGGCTTTCTCTTTTTACAGGAATACGAGCAAGTCACACCGCTGTCTTCGTTTTCGAAACGCCTTTTATACAGCCGTCTGCTTTTCCCGCTTCATTATTTTGAAATCGTAGAAAGCTATTACATGTCATCAGAATCAGAAAAGCATTATTTTGAAGAACAGCTTGACTTCATTCTTAATGACTGTGGGCGTTATGAACAATTTCTCAATACAGCGCAGGAATTCATGAATATGCGGGCGCAGAAGCTGTTTGTTCCACGCGTCAGCTGGCTCGGCAAAGGCAGCTCAGGGTGAGGAGAAAATCTGACAAAAATAATTAGAAAATAAAGAATCTTGTCATATCAATGCGTTAAGCGTTTACATTCGCAAAATTCAGCCTAGTGCTGTCTTGTCAAAACAGGAGCGGGCTTATATAATGTTTGTAACTTATATGTCTGTGTTGAGTTAACAATTGTCTTTTTCAAGAGGACAATCAAAAGAAAGGTGGAGTTTTTTTGAAAGCGATTCGTGTAGGGCTTTTAGGTTTAGGTACCGTCGGAAGCGGTGTCGTTAAAATTATTCAAGACCATCAGGATAAGCTTATGCATCAGGTCGGCTGTCCGGTAACGATAAAAAAAGTGCTTGTAAAAGATATAGAGAAAAAGAGAGAAGTAGATTTGCCGAAGGAAGTGCTCACGACAGAAGTGTATGATGTCATTGATGATCCAGATGTTGATGTCGTCATCGAGGTGATCGGCGGCGTTGAACAGACAAAACAATATTTGGTCGACGCGCTGAGATCGAAAAAGCATGTTGTCACAGCAAACAAGGACTTAATGGCTGTGTACGGCTCCGAGCTGCTTGCCGAAGCGAAGGAAAATGGATGCGATATCTACTTTGAAGCCAGTGTTGCCGGCGGGATTCCGATTCTGCGCACGTTAGAGGAAGGCCTCTCATCAGATCGAATTACAAAAATGATGGGAATTGTGAACGGCACAACAAACTTTATCTTAACCAAAATGATCAAAGAGAAAAGCCCATACGAGGAAGTGCTCAAGGAAGCGCAGGATCTCGGTTTTGCCGAAGCTGATCCGACTTCTGACGTGGAAGGGCTTGACGCCGCACGGAAAATGGCGATATTGGCGCGCCTCGGCTTCTCGATGAACGTGGATCTGGAAGACGTCAAAGTAAAGGGGATCTCCCAAATTACAGACGAGGACATCAGCTTCAGCAAACGCCTCGGCTATACAATGAAGCTGATCGGGATTGCTCAGCGTGACGGCAGCAAAATCGAGGTCAGCGTACAGCCGACACTGCTTCCTGACCACCATCCGCTTTCTGCTGTTCATAATGAGTTTAACGCTGTTTATGTATACGGCGAGGCTGTCGGTGAGACGATGTTCTACGGGCCGGGAGCCGGAAGCATGCCGACAGCGACATCCGTTGTTTCTGACCTCGTCGCTGTCATGAAAAATATGCGCCTCGGTGTAACCGGCAACAGCTTTGTCGGACCGCAATATGAGAAAAACATGAAATCGCCGTCTGACATTTATGCACAGCAGTTTTTAAGAATTCATGTAAAAGATGAGGTTGGTTCATTCTCGAAAATTACATCTGTGTTCTCAGAGCGGGGCGTGAGCTTTGAAAAAATCCTTCAGCTGCCAATTAAAGGCCATGATGAGTTAGCTGAAATCGTAATTGTCACACATCATACATCAGAAGCTGATTTCAGTGATATCCTGCAAAACCTAAATGATTTGGAAGTCGTTCAAGAAGTCAAAAGCACATATCGTGTAGAAGGGAACGGTTGGAGCTAATGTGGAAAGGACTTATCCATCAATATAAAGAATTTTTACCTGTAACAGATCAAACACCGGCGCTAACTTTACATGAAGGAAACACACCTCTTATTCACCTGCCGAAGCTGTCTGAGCAGCTCGGAATTGAGCTTCATGTCAAAACGGAAGGCGTCAATCCTACGGGATCATTTAAAGATCGCGGAATGGTTATGGCTGTGGCAAAGGCAAAAGAAGAAGGCAATGACACGATTATGTGCGCGTCAACAGGTAACACTTCCGCTGCTGCGGCAGCATATGCAGCCCGTGCTAACATGAAATGCATTGTCATCATCCCGAACGGAAAAATTGCATTTGGAAAACTCGCTCAAGCTGTCATGTACGGAGCCGAGATTATCGCAATTGACGGAAACTTTGACGATGCGCTTAAAATTGTCCGTTCCATCTGTGAGAAATCACCGATTGCCCTTGTCAACTCAGTCAACCCTTACCGCATTGAAGGCCAAAAAACTGCTGCCTTCGAAGTGTGCGAACAGCTGGGGGAAGCGCCTGATGTTTTAGCGATCCCGGTCGGAAATGCTGGAAACATCACTGCGTACTGGAAGGGCTTCAAGGAATATCATGAGAAAAACGGCACAGGCCTTCCGAAAATGCGCGGCTTTGAAGCTGAGGGTGCGGCGGCAATCGTGCGCAATGAAGTGATTGAAAATCCGGAAACAATAGCGACAGCCATTCGTATCGGAAACCCGGCAAGCTGGGACAAAGCTGTAAAGGCAGCCGAGGAATCCAATGGGAAAATTGACGAAGTCACTGATGATGAAATCCTTCACGCATATCAGCTGATCGCCCGTGTAGAAGGCGTGTTTGCAGAACCTGGTTCTTGCGCGTCTATCGCAGGAGTGCTGAAACAGGTGAAATCCGGAGAAATTCCGAAAGGCAGCAAGGTCGTAGCTGTGTTAACAGGAAACGGACTGAAAGATCCGAACACAGCGGTCGACATTTCAGAAATCAAGCCTGTCACATTGCCGACTGATGAAGACAGCATCCTTGAATATGTAAAAGGAGCGGCCCGTGTATGAACGAAGCCGACATGCTGTTCTCTGTCACTGTTCCCGGAAGCACAGCTAACCTAGGCCCCGGCTTTGATTCAGTCGGAATGGCGCTCAGCAGATATTTGAAGCTGACCGTCTTTGAAAGCGACAAATGGTCTTTTGAGGCTGAAACAGAAACAGTCGCCGGAATTCCGGCGGGTACAGATAACCTGATCTACCAAGTGGCTAAACGGACCGCAGATTTGTACGGAAAAGAAATGCCTCCTGTCCATGTGAAGGTGTGGAGCGACATCCCGCTTGCACGCGGCCTTGGCAGCAGCGCCGCAGCGATTGTAGCGGCCATTGAACTGGCTGATGAATTATGCGGCTTAAAGCTGTCTGAAGCGGACAAGCTGCATTTAGCGAGTCTAGAAGAAGGACACCCGGACAATGCTGGCGCTTCTCTCGTCGGCGGACTTGTGATCGGCCTGCATGAGGATGACGCGACCCAAATGATCCGCGTCCCGAATGCTGACATTGACGTAGTCGTTGTCATTCCTTTTTATGAAGTGCTGACAAGAGACGCGAGAGACGTGCTTCCGAAGGAGTTTCCATATGCCGATGCCGTAAAAGCAAGTGCTGTCAGCAATATCCTCATTGCTGCGATCATGTCCAAGGATTGGCCGCTTGTCGGGAAAATCATGAAGAAGGATATGTTCCATCAGCCGTACCGGGCGATGCTTGTGCCTGAGCTGTCAAAAGTAGAGCACGTCGCCGAGATGAAGGGCGCATATGGAACGGCTCTCAGCGGAGCAGGCCCAACGATTCTCGTCATGACCGAAAAAGGAAAGGGAGAAGAGCTAAAAGAACAGCTCGCGCTTCATTTCCCTCATTGTGAAGTAGACGCTTTGACCGTTCCGAAAGAGGGAAGTATAATAGAGCGAAATCCTTTATATCAAGTAAAAAGTGTATAGATCATGCCAAGCGTTCCTCAGCGTCAGCGGAGGGCGCTTTTTTTGCTGGAGATAAAGGAGTTTTTATTTAGAAAAACGAAATACATGTAAAAAGGAGGAGATGAATATGAAAAAGCTGATAACCGCAGACGACATCACAGCGATTGTCTCTGTGACCGATCCTCAATACGCCCCAGACGGTACCCGTGCCGCATATGTAAAATCACAAGTAAATCAAGAGAAAGATTCGTATACATCAAATATATGGATCTATGAAACGAAAACGGGCGGATCTGTTCCTTGGACACATGGAGAAAAGCGAAGCACCGACCCAAGATGGTCTCCGGACGGGCGCACGCTTGCCTTTATTTCTGATCGAGAAGGCGATGCGGCACAGCTTTATATCATGAGCACTGAAGGCGGAGAAGCAAGAAAACTGACTGATATCCCATATGGCGTGTCAAAGCCAATATGGTCCCCGGATGGCGAATCGATTCTGGTCACTGTCAGTTTGGGAGAGGGAGAAAACATTGATGACCGAGAAAAAACAGAGCAGGACAGCTATGAACCTGTTGAAGTACAAGGCCTCTCCTACAAACGGGACGGCAAAGGGCTGACGAGAGGTGCGTATGCCCAGCTTGTGCTTGTCAGCGTAAAGTCGGGTGAGATGAAAGAGCTGACAAGTCACAAAGCTGATCATGGTGATCCTGCTTTTTCTCCTGACGGCAAATGGCTTGTTTTCTCAGCTAATTTAACTGAAACAGATGATGCCAGCAAGCCGCATGATGTTTACATAATGTCACTGGAGTCTGGAGATCTTAAGCAGGTTACACCTCATCGCGGCTCATTCGGATCAAGCTCATTTTCACCAGACGGAAGGTATCTTGCTTTGCTTGGAAATGAAAAGGAATATAAGAATGCTACGCTCTCAAAGGCGTGGCTCTATGATATCGAACAAGGCCGCCTCACATGTCTTACTGAGATGCTGGACGTTCATTTAGCGGATGCGCTGATTGGAGATTCATTGATCGGTGGTGCTGAACAGCGCCCGATTTGGACAAAGGACAGCCAAGGGTTTTATGTCATCGGCACAGATCAAGGCAGTACGGGCATCTATTATATTTCGATTGAAGGCCTTGTGTATCCGATTCGTCTGGAAAAAGAGTACATCAATAGCTTTTCTCTTTCACCTGATGAACAGCACTTTATTGCCAGTGTGACAAAGCCGGACAGACCGAGTGAGCTTTACAGTATCCCGCTTGGACAGGAAGAGAAACAGCTGACTGGCGCGAATGACAAGTTTGTCAGTGAGCATATGATATCAATACCTGAAGAGATTCAATATGCTACAGAAGACGGCGTGACGGTGAACGGCTGGCTGATGAAGCCTGCACAAATGGAAGGTGAGACAACATATCCACTTATTCTCAACATACACGGCGGTCCGCATATGATGTACGGACATACATATTTTCATGAGTTTCAGGTGCTGGCGGCGAAAGGATACGCGGTCGTTTATATCAATCCGAGAGGAAGCCACGGCTACGGGCAGGAATTTGTGAATGCGGTCAGAGGGGATTATGGGGGAAAGGATTATGACGATGTGATGCAAGCTGTGGATGAGGCTATCAAGCGAGATCCGCATATTGATCCTAAGCGGCTCGGTGTCACGGGCGGAAGCTACGGAGGTTTTATGACCAACTGGATCGTCGGGCAGACGAACCGCTTTAAAGCTGCCGTCACCCAGCGCTCGATTTCAAACTGGATCAGCTTTCACGGCGTCAGTGATATCGGCTATTTCTTTACAGACTGGCAGCTTGAGCATGACATGTTTGAGGACACAGAAAAGCTCTGGGACCGGTCTCCTTTAAAATACGCAGCAAACGTGGAGACACCGCTTTTGATACTGCATGGCGAGCGGGATGACCGATGCCCGATCGAGCAGGCGGAGCAGCTGTTTATCGCTCTGAAAAAAATGGGCAAGGAAACCAAGCTTGTCCGTTTTCCGAATGCATCGCACAATTTATCACGCACCGGACACCCAAGACAGCGGATCAAGCGCCTGAATTATATCAGCTCATGGTTTGATCAACATCTCTAATAAAAAAGCCAGGCTGATCAAATATCAGCCTGGCTGCTTTATTAAAAGACTTGTTCTACTTCAACGACACCCGGCACTTCTTCAAGAAGAGCGCGCTCAATTCCGGCTTTCAGCGTAATTGTTGAACTTGGGCAGCTGCCGCATGCGCCTAGAAGACGAAGCTTAACGATACCTTCATCTACGTCTACAAGCTCACAGTCACCGCCGTCACGAAGTAAAAACGGACGAAGTTTGTCCAGTACTTCCTGCACCTGTTCTTTCATTTCAACTTCAGTCATGACATTCGCTCCTTTCGTCGTCATAAAACCATTATATTCAGTGTAACAATAAAAATCTATTGTTTGGTTTGCAAAGTTGCTCTCCCTATTATAGCACATTCAGACTTCAACACAAAAACGGTTTTTTTCTATAAAAACGTCCTTTGGCTCTGTATACTTAAAAGAAAGGACTTACATAGGAGAAGGGGGCGTTTACAAGTGATGAAACCAGTCATGTTAAGCGTGTACGGGGCAGAAACCGTTTGTGCGAGCTGTGTCAATATGCCAACAGCCAAGGATACATACGAGTGGCTTGAGGCTGCGCTGAAAAGAAAATATCCAAATCAGCCTTTTGAACTGCAGTACATCGATATTTATGAGCCGCCTGACAATGAACATGTGAAAGAGCTTGCGGAAAAAATCAGAAATGACGAGTATTTTTATCCGCTTGTGCTCGTAGAAGACAAAATTGTCGGTGAAGGCAATCCAAAATTAAAAGACGTTTATGAGGAAATGGAGAAGCATGGATATACAGAAAACCGCTGACTTGATCAGCGGTTCTTCTCAATCATTAACCGTTATGGTGTTTATACATCCACAGCAAGCCGGATTTCAGCATACGCGGAACACGGCCGATCAGCGGACGGTCAGCAACAAGCCCGAAGCCGGCTTTTTTTCCGAGTGAACCGAGGACGCCTTTCAGCTTAAACTGCGGCATTGATTCAGGCAGGGCTTCTCCATTCCAGCGTTTTTGCAAGATTTGGACAATCTGCTCTGCTTGAGCCTCTGCCAGCTGGGCGCTCGGTGCATGAGGAAGGCTGGCGCAATCGCCGACAACGTACAGATGTTCATCACCTGGAAGATTATGATGAGGCGTTAATACAATACGCCCTTGTGCGTCCTTCTCCACATCCAAGTCTCTGACGACTTTGTTTGGCTGGATGCCGGCTGTCCACACGATGGCGTCTGCAGAAATCGGATCATCGTGGTTATACACAACGCCTTCTTCTACTTTTGTGATATTTGCCCTGTTAATAATGCGGACACCGTGCTCTTCGAACCATTTTTGCACATATTTGCTTAAACGCTCGGGAAAGCTTGATAAAATGAGATTACCGCGGTCGAACAAAATAATGTTCAGGTCATCACGGCTTTCTCTCAATTCACTTGCAAGCTCAACGCCGCTTAAGCCCGCTCCGACAATGGCGACGGTGGCATTAGCGCTCAGATTATTCAGCTTTTGGTAGGTTTCGCGGGACTGATCGATGGTTTGAATACTGTAGGTGAATTCAGGCGCTCCCGGCACGTTGTGATATTTATCCTCACAGCCGAGCCCGATTACGGCGTCATCGTAAGAAATCGGTTCACGATCTTGGAACAGCACTTGTTTTTGTACAATATCAATTGATGTGATATCACCGTATTGGACATCCAGGCGAGGGTGCTCTGGGAATGACACTCTGATATGATGGTCAGAAATTGTGCCTGCGGCAAGGGCATAATATTCTGTTTTCAAGCAGTGATAAGGATTTCTGTCAATTAACGTGATTGAAACATCATCAGGCAGCTGGTTTGGCAATAAGCGATGAAGAACACGCATGTTCCCGTAACCTCCGCCGATCAAGACCAATTTTTTCATTTGAATTCCCCTTTAATCCGAAGAGTATGATAGACACATTGAAGAAAATACGAACTATGTAAAATAACATCTAGAATTATATCGAATTTGATCTAAAATCACAATAATAGTTTCAAAATAACCTACAATTTAGCCTGAAAACACAAATTAGTAAAACGTTATTTGAGAAATAATATGTTACGATAATAAATTTTGAATCATCCGTTGTCTTTGACGAATAGTGAAAAATTCGCGATAATGGACATATGTGAGGTGAAACCGCATGAATCCAATGATTGAATTTTGTGTCAGCAATCTGGCTCACGGCTCTCAGGAAGCCCGGGCGATTTTGGAGAAGGATCCCAACCTTGATGTCCTTGAATATGGCTGCTTAAGCTACTGCGGGACATGCATGGAATCGCTTTTCGCTCTGGTAAACGGAGAAGTCGTCATGGGTGAAACGCCTGCTGAGCTTGTTGAGAATATATATACCTTTATTGAAGAAAATCCAATGTTTTAAAGAAAAGGGCCTGGACAGGCCCTTTTTTATTTTGTCGTACAAAAGAACTAAAAAAATGTGTAGACATCAAAAAATATTATTGTTATCGTATAAAAGATATTTTTTTAAATAAAATTTAAGAGGTGTACGAGTATTCATGAATGTTCTGTGGGGGCTGCTGGGCGCAGTTGCGATCATTGCTATCGCGTTTTTATTTTCAGAAAAGAAAAGCAATATTAAGATAAGAACCGTCATCGTTGGTTTATGCACACAGGTGGCGTTTGGATACATCGTGTTGAAATGGGAAGCGGGACGCGCTGTTTTTTTATGGTTTTCAAGCCGTGTACAGCTTCTGATTGACTATGCGAATGAAGGCATCAGTTTTATTTTTGGACCGCTTCTAAAGGTCGGAGACAGTCCGGCCTTTGCATTAAGTGTACTGCCCGTTATCATTTTCTTCTCAGCACTGATTGCAGTTTTATATCATTTGAAAATCATGCAGCTCGTTTTCCGTGTCATTGGCGGCGGATTGTCGAAGCTCCTTGGAACAAGCAAAACGGAATCTCTGGCGGCGGCTGCCAATATTTTTGTAGGACAATCAGAATCTCCGTTAGTGATCAAACCCCTGATTGCCGGGCTGACGCGCTCTGAGTTGTTTACGATTATGACGAGCGGTCTATCGGCAGTAGCGGGATCTACCTTGTTTGGGTACGCGCTTCTCGGTATTCCGATTGAATACTTACTGGCGGCCAGCTTTATGGCTGCTCCAGCTGGACTAGTCTTTGGTAAATTGATTATACCCGAAACGGAAAAAACGCAAACCGTAAAAAGCGATTTCAAAATGGATGAAGGCGAAGGCGCAGCCAATGTCATTGACGCAGCGGCAAAGGGAGCGTCAACAGGACTGCAAATTGCGTTAAACGTTGGGGCGATGCTGCTTGCGTTTGTTGCGTTAATCGCTGTAGTAAACGGTATTCTCGGCGGGGCTTTCGGCTTGTTCGGTTTAAAAGGCGTAACATTAGAATCCATTCTCGGCTATGTGTTTTCTCCTATCGCCTTTTTGATTGGCGTGCCTTGGCATGAAGCATTGCAGGCGGGAAGCTATATCGGCCAGAAATTGGTGCTGAATGAGTTTGTCGCTTATTCTAACTTCGGTCCGCACATCGGCGAGTTTTCTAAGAAAACTGCTACCATTATCAGTTTCGCGTTATGCGGATTCGCCAATTTTTCATCAATTGCGATTATGCTTGGTACGCTGGGCGGATTAGCACCCAGCCGCCGTTCAGATATCGCGCGTCTCGGCCTGAAGGCTGTTCTTGCAGGAACATTAGCCAATCTGCTCAGCGCAGCCATTGCCGGCATGTTTATATAAACGATAAAAGCTCCTTGCGTCAGTGCAAGGAGCTTTTATGTATGAAAAACGGGGGATAATTGTATTGTGTCCGCTTATAATAGCTTTTATACTAAGAAAAAGAAAAAAAGTTGGAGGCACCTATGAACTCATTTCGATTTACCAAAATGCACGGCCTGGGAAACAGTTATATTTATGTGAATCAATTTGAAGAACAGCTTCCAGAAGAAAAACTGCCAGAGATTGCAATTCAGGTTTCTTCTGTTTATACAGGGATCGGATCCGACGGAATGATCCTGATATGCCCATCAGACCAAGCGCCTGTTAAAATGCGGATTTTTAATAATGACGGATCTGAAGGGAAAAACTGCGGCAACGGCCTGCGCTGCGTCGCAAAATACGCATATGAGCATAAGCTAGTTGAGGAAACATCTTTTCTGATTGAAACTCTCTCCGGGCTTGTGAAAGCGGAGGTTCAAGTCGAAAACGGAAAAGTGAATGTGGTCACTGTCGATATGGGCGAACCGCGCTTGACAAAATCCGAGCTTCCGATGCTTGACGGCGGGGAAGAGCACACAATCAATGAAACGATGGCATTTGGTGAAGTAGAACTAACAGGCACTGCCGTTTCAATGGGAAATCCGCATATCGTTTTTCCGATCGCAGACATTGAACAGGCACCCTTAACGACACTGGGGCCGGTGATTGAGAAAGATCCGAGATTTCCAGAAGGCATCAATGTGGAATTCGTTGAAACCGTGAATGAACAAGAATTGCATTTCCGCGTCTGGGAACGGGGATCAGGGATTACTCAGGCATGCGGGACAGGAGCATGTGCAGCGGCAGTCGCATCTGTATTAAACGGCGTATCAAAGCGAAATCAAGACATCACGGTGCATTTAGCAGGCGGGGATTTGGTGATAAACTGGAAAGATAACGGCCATGTAATGATGACAGGGCCGGCTGAAACCGTTTGTGAGGGTGTCTATTTCTTGTAAAACACCTTGTTTGAGAATTGGAACGATCATGTTTATAATAAAAGACAGCAACCGGTTTTTAAAAGGAGGTTCACAATGATGAGCAACCCGGTAACAATTACAGAAGCAGCTGCTTTGCATATAAAAGATATGATGAAAGAGCATGAAGAAGAAAACGCGTTTCTGCGTGTAGGCGTCAAAGGCGGCGGCTGCAGCGGACTTTCTTACGGCATGGGCTTTGAGCATGAAAAGAGTGAATCAGACAGTGTGTTTGATCAGCACGGCATCACTGTTCTAGTTGACAAAGAAAGCCTTGACATCATGAACGGCACCGTGATTGATTATAAACAATCCATGCTCGGCGGCGGCTTCACCATCGACAATCCAAACGCCATCGCTTCATGCGGCTGCGGTTCTTCGTTCAGAACAGCAACGAATGCAGGCAAGCCTGAAGAGTGCTAGGCACTAAAAACGGATAGCAACTATTACTGACGCTTTTCTTAGCGATAAATTATCGTTAAGGGAGGCGTTTTTATTATGGGGAATGATGCAGAGAGTTCCGGGGACTTCGGCAAGAGAAACGCTGCTTTGTTGTTTGATTTTTGTTGTAAATACAGCAAAGTTACGCTATATTTAATGCGGAGTATATTTTATTGCATTTACAACAAAATCACGATAGGGAGTTGGTGATGAAGAAGATTTTTGGAATGGTAACAAGGCCAGTATCTGTTCTGTGTTTAAATATATAAAAGGGACACTAGACAATTGAATTTAAAATAAAGGGGCTGAATCCTAACAATGAGTGTAAAAATGAAAAAATGCAGCCGGGAAGATTTACAAACACTTCAACAATTGAGTATTGAAACATTCAATGACACTTTTAAAGAACAGAACTCACCTGAAAATATGAAAGCCTATTTAGAAAGCGCATTTAACACTGAGCAGCTGGAAAAAGAGTTATCCAATATGTCTTCGCAATTCTTTTTTATTTACTTTGATCATGAAATCGCTGGATATGTAAAGGTCAATATCGATGATGCTCAGTCTGAAGAAATGGGTGCTGAATCACTTGAAATCGAGAGAATTTATATAAAGAACAGCTTTCAAAAACATGGGCTTGGCAAACATCTGCTGAATAAAGCGATAGAAATTGCGCTGGAACGTAATAAAAAGAACATTTGGCTAGGTGTGTGGGAAAAAAATGAAAATGCCATTGCCTTTTATAAGAAAATGGGGTTTGTTCAGACCGGCGCCCACTCTTTTTATATGGGTGATGAAGAGCAAACGGATTTAATCATGGCTAAAACGCTCATATAATATTTTTCGAAGGGTGGATGATGATGTATATTCCAAAATATTTTAAAGTCACAAATGCTGAAGAAATTTGGAATTTTGTACAAGAAAACTCCTTTGGTACGATTGTCACAACAGAACAAGGAAAACCAATTGCCACACATTTGCCGTTAGGATTCAATAAAAAAGACGATCATTACTATATTACGGGGCATTTCGCTTATGGAAATCCTCAGTGGAGAACGTTTGAAGCCTGTGAAGATGTGCTTGTGATGTTTCAGGGACCGCACGCTTATATTTCTTCTTCCTGGTATTCGCGTGAAAATGTTCCGACGTGGAATTATCAGGCTGTCCACATGTATGGAAAAGCAAGTATATTAGAGAAAGATGAATTAGCAGAAGAATTAACAATCATGCTGGAGAAATACGAAAAACATCGTGACAATCCTGTTTTATGGGATAAGCTTTCTCCAAAACTCTTAGAACGTGAATTGAAAGGTATCGTTGGATTTAAGATTAAGGTGGAAGATATACAAGCGGCATATAAATTAAGCCAGAACCGAAATGAAACGGATTATATGAACATTATTGAACAGTTGCAAAATGAAGAAAATCCAAATGCAAAACAAATGGCAGAACTGATGGAAGATAAATTCAAAAAGCAAATATAAGCTTACTTTGCTGAAGAAGTAGCAGAAAACGCCAACTCAAGCGGAGAACCGCTGACTTGGCGTTTTTTTATGATTAATATTTATCCCCATTAAAAATGGAATTCTTCACAATCACATAATCCACATTGCGGATGGCGTCAAGTTTTGTTCCGCCTGCATAAGAAATAGAAGATTGAAGATCCTGCTCCATTTCAATCAGTGTATCCTTGATTGAGCCTTTATGCGCCACGTGCATTTTTTTGCCTTCGACATTTTTCTTTTCGCCTTTTTGGAATTCAGAGGCTGAGCCGAAGTACTCCTTGTAAAGCTTTCCGTCTTTTTCGATCGTTTGGCCTGGCGACTCTTCGTGTCCGGCAAATAGTGAACCGATCATGACCATCGTTGCGCCGAATCGGATTGATTTTGCGATGTCGCCATGGGTGCGGATGCCGCCATCCGCGATAATCGGTTTGCTGGCAGCCTTGGCACACCAGCGCAGCGCTGCTAATTGCCAGCCGCCTGTGCCGAAGCCGGTTTTGATTTTCGTAATACATACTTTTCCCGGTCCGATGCCGACTTTAGTGGCATCCGCTCCCGCATTTTCAAGCTCTCTGACCGCTTCTGGCGTTCCGACATTGCCAGCAATAACAAAGCTGTCCGGCAAATGTTTTTTAAGGTGCTGGATCATTTCAATGACAGCATTTGAGTGCCCGTGAGCAATGTCAATTGTCACGTATTCAGGAGTCAGATTTTCTTCTGCCAGCTGGCGGACAAATTCATACTCCTCATCTTTGACGCCCACGCTGATAGAAGAGAATAACCCGCGTGCGTTCATATCTTTAATAAAATCAATTCGTGTCTCAGGCTCAAATCGGTGCATGACATAAAAGTAGCCATTTTCGGCTAATTGAATCGCTAGCTTTTCATCTATAATCGTCTGCATATTGGCAGGGACGACGGGTAATTTAAATGTACGTCCGCCTAAACGTACGGATGTATCACATTCTGAACGGCTATTTACAATGCATTTTGCAGGAATTAGCTGAATATCTTCGTAATCAAATACGTTTTCCATGGTTTTCACTCCTAAAAACGAATATTTAAAAGTATAATATATGAAATGTTCGCCTTCTATAATGTACTCTGTTTTATTTAGGATGTCAAACATTATGATTTGCTGGCAGGTGTGGTGCAAGTGCCGAAGCTTGTCATGCAGGGTGAGTTTAGGTATCATAGTTTTAACGAATGGTCTTAGAGAGCGGATCAAAACGCGAATGATATACGTTCAGCAAAGCTTGGTCGTTCAGCACCAGGCTTTCTTTATGGCATGGACATGGGAAAGGAGCGAATAAGATGGCCCAAAACGAAGAAAAAACACCGAAGTCCCAAAAGATTCAGGACCGCATTATTATGGCAATGATCTGGGTAGTCGCAGCCCTTGTGATTGCGCTGGTTGTAGGAACTGCATTGAATTATATAAATATCTTCAAATAAAAAAGGAGCTGTGTCGCAGACACAAGCTCTCTTTTTTTATTATTTATTTTCAAAAAGACTTGTTGAGTGAAGAGGCTGTACGCGGGCTTTCGGGTCCATGTAAGCCTTGGCGTTGTTCACTGCTGTCGGTGCCTCACCGAAGCCGCTGGCAATCAGGTTGACTTTTCCTTCGTATGTACAAATGTCACCTGCTGCAAAGAAGCCTTCGATATTTGTTTCCATTGTTGATTTCACGACAATGGAATTTTTCTCGATGTCCAGGCCCCAGTTTTTGATCGGTCCAAGAGATGAAACGAAACCGTAGTTGACGATTAAGTCATCAATTTCTAAAATCTCTTTGCGGTCGCCTTTCACTTCTTCAAGCACTAGCTGTTCGATTTTGCCTTCGCCGATCAGCTCCGCAGGGACGAATGGTGTCAGGACATTAACCTTCGACGCATGAAGGTTTTCCACACTGTGCTCGTGCGCGCGGAACTTGTCGCGGCGGTGAATGATCGATACTTCTTTTGCGATTGGCTCAAGCATAAGCGCCCAGTCAACCGCGGAATCTCCACCGCCAAGGATCGCAACGCGTCTGCCGGAGAATTTTTGCAGATCATCAACGAAGTAATGGAGGTTTTTGCCTTCATACTGCTCGGCATTTTCAAGTTCCAGCTTTCTCGGTTTGAATGCGCCGTTTCCTGCAGTGATGATGACCGTTTTAGAGTAGTGGGTTTCTTCATTTGTTACAAGCTTAAACACGCCGTCCGCTTGTTTCTCAACAGATTCAACCGCTTGCTCCAGACAAATGGTTTGGTCAAATTTCGCCATTTGCTCTTTTAGGTTATTGATAAGCTCTTGCGCACGGATTTTCGGGAATCCCGCTACATCATATATATACTTCTCAGGGTATAGGGCGCTAAGCTGTCCGCCGAGCTGAGGCAGGCTTTCGATAATTTTGACGCTTGCCTGTCTCATCCCGCCGTAAAAAGCGGTGAATAAGCCGACCGGTCCCCCGCCTATAATTGTAATATCATAAACCTTTGTATCCTCTCGCATACGAAAATTGCCTCCTAAATGAAAATTGTTATTAATTATACCATATTGCCGTTCAAATTGACGAGTCAGCAGAAAAAATCGTAAGGATCTAACGTGCCCATCCGTTCTTGAAAATATTTCCGCAGGCCGCTACGATAATAACCAAATGAAATGATCTTTTTCTGAATGTTTCTTGGGCCAGCCGGATAAACATGATAATAGTGCTACGGGTAAGGACTTCACAAAAAACTTTTCAATATATTTCATAAAATCCCGCCAATAAGCTGAAGCTAACACAAATGATGATTTTATTATGGGTCTAACAAAAGCAAAAAAAGAGAAGGTGGATGTGATGGCATTGAATAAGCCCAAAATCGTGATTTTAGGTGCAGGATATGGCGGATTGATGACGGTGACAAGGCTGACGAAGTATGTCGGGCCGAATGATGCTGACATTACGCTTGTAAATAAACACAATTATCATTATGAAACGACATGGATGCATGAAGCGAGCGCGGGTACGCTCCATCATGACCGCTGCCGTTATCAGATAAAAGATGTAATCAACCAGTCACGGGTGAATTTTGTACAGGATACCGTAAAGGCAATCAAAATTGATGATAAAAAAGTTGTGCTTGCGAATGGAGAACTGCAGTACGATTATTTAGTCATCGGGCTCGGCGCCGTGCCTGAAACGTTCGGCATTAAAGGCTTAAAAGAATATGCGTTTCCGATTGCCAACATCAACACGTCGCGCCTGCTGCGGGAACATATTGAGCTGCAGTTTGCGACTTACAATACGGAAGCGGAAAAACGGCCGGACAGGTTAACGATCGTTGTTGGCGGTGCCGGATTTACGGGAATTGAATTTCTTGGCGAACTGGCTGCTCGCGTGCCGGAGCTCTGTAAGGAATATGACGTTGACAGAAGCCTTGTCCGCATCATTTGTGTGGAAGCAGCGCCGACCGTTTTGCCGGGCTTTGATCCGGAACTTGTTGATTACGCCGTACATTATCTTGAGGAAAACGGAGTTGAGTTCAAGATCGGCACGGCTGTACAAGAATGTACCCCGGAAGGAGTCAGAGTCGGCAAAAAAGATGAGGAACCAGAGCAGATCAAATCGCAAACCGTTGTTTGGGCGGCAGGTGTCCGCGGCCATCCGATTGTGGAGGAAGCCGGTTTTGAGAATATGCGCGGCCGAGTCAAAGTCAACCCTGATCTCCGCGCCCCGGGACATGACAATGTCTTTATTCTCGGCGACAGCTCGCTGTTTATGAATGAAGATACAGAGCGCCCGTATCCGCCGACTGCGCAAATTGCAATGCAGCAGGGCATAACGGTCGCTAAAAACCTTGGCAGGCTTATTAAAGGCGGAGAGCTTGAGGAATTCAAGCCGGACATTAAGGGAACAGTGGCTTCTCTTGGCGAGCATAACGCGGTTGGGGTTGTTTATGGCAGAAAGCTGAAAGGCACGCCGGCTTCGTTTATGAAAAAAGTCATTGATAACCGCTCGCTGTTTATGATTGGCGGACTCGGACTGACACTGAAAAAAGGCAAGTTCAAGTTTTTCTAAAAACCCGCGGAAGCGGGTTTTCTTTATTAAAAAACGCCAAAATAAAAAGAGAACGAGAGGAAAACAAGTATGTTTCCGCTTACATCAAAAGATTTGTCACATGATCTGACTTTATTGTTGACAGCTTGATATGGTATATTATCAGAAAATTAAGAAAAAGGGTGATGATTAGATGAAAACTGCAACGACAACCGCTTCACATGCATGCCCATTTTGTTCAGGGAAAGGATATTTTCAATTGATTCTCGGCGGTTCAGAGACTTGTCCGTCTTGCCAGGGGACAGGAAAAGACAGTCATTCTTTTTCCAGCCGTTGACTTTATTTCAGCCCCCGCGTTACACTAAAAACAACGCAGGGGGGTGGAATAGGTTGATTAGTCTGCCAGTCGTAATCATCTCAATTGTTTTGTTTTTTGTCTTGTTTTTTGGAATCGGTTTCTTATTAAACATGCTGCTGAGAATGTCTTGGATTATGGCTGTGATTTATCCAATTGTATGCCTTTTCATTATCAGCAAAGAAAAGCTGATCAGCTATGTCCAGTCGCCGGGAGAATCCTTTGCCAGCCTGTTTCATCGTGTCTTATCATTAGCGGCTGCTGATGTGCTGATTTTAGTCAGCGGTTTGGCCGGCGCCATCGTGTCCGGTATAGCGATCAACATGCTCAGAAAAAGAGGATATCAAATGTTTTAAATGCCGCTTTCTTCTAAAGAAAGCTTTTTTTATGCGTTCAGCTCATTCACCATTTTGAATAATGCTCTCTCCACTTGGGAACAATGATTCGGAGGAGAGGTGAATGATGTTGAATATGATCAGACGTTTGCTGATGACCTGTTTATTTCTGCTTGCATTTGGCACGACATTTTTATCAGTGTCAGGAATTGAAGCGAAGGACTTGTCAAAATGGGTGCAGGAACATCAGGAAAAGCACTTGAAGCATGCAGGACTGACATTAAAAGCATTGCAGCAGAAACAAACACAAACCACGTCCGCGGCTGAGGATAAAACAAAACCGTTAGAAGAGGCATTTGATTGGAATGAATATCCAGTCCAAAGAGTAACAGCAACAGGCTACACAGCAGGAGCTGAGTCGACGGGCAAAAATCCTGGTGATCCATTATACGGGCTTACATATTCAGGTGTGAAAGTGAAACGGGATTTATATTCCACGGTTGCTGCTGACCCGTCCGTTTTCCCGATCGGAACAATTTTATTCATTCCGAACTACGGTCTCGGAGTTGTGGCCGACACAGGATCAGCTATTAAGGGAAACCGCCTTGATCTGTACTTTGAGACAGTCAAAGATGTATACAATGAATGGGGCAAAAAAACCCTTGATGTATATGTGATTAAAAAGGGAACGGGAAAGATTACCGAGGATGAGCTTGAGAAGCTCAATGAAACAAAATCTTTGCAAGTGTTCAGAAATCAATATAAAACTGTGAAAGAATAAAACGCTCCAGCGAAAGCAGGAGCGTTTTTTTACATGAAAAAGTAAGCGAGTACCAATGTCAGTAAAATACCTGTTAGTCCTCCGAAAAAGACTTCGATCGGCTGATGTCCGAGAAGCTCTTTCAGCTTTTTTTGCTTTTCTTTCTCTGCAGCCTTAGGGAAGTCCTTCGCTTCATTTACGAAACGGTTAAAATCAATAACAAGCTTATTAATGACTGTTGCCTGCTCACCGGCGTGACGTCTGACGCCAGTTGCGTCAAACATGGTTATGACGGCGAAAATGGCGGAAACCGCAAAGAGTGAGGAGTCTAATCCATGCTCCAAGGCTACGCCTGTTGAAAGTGCAGTGACCGCTGCGGAGTGAGAGCTCGGCATGCCGCCTGTGCTTGTGACCAGCGACCAGTCCAGTTTTCTGGACACGATAAACTGTATGGGCACTTTGATGACCTGGGCAAAAATAATTGCGGCCAGGCTTGATAATAAAGGAAAATTCGTTAAAAGTTCCATCGGCGACATCCTTTCTATTTGAAAAATCCTTCGTGTTTCAAAAGAAAAAAGCAAGTCTTAGACTGTTGTTTGTTAAAATAAGTATAGTGGAAAGAATGTTTTTCCTATTATACCATTGTTCATTACAAATACCCATTACGTTAGGAGTGTAAGCCTCATGTTTTATGCGGTTCAACAATCAGAGCATACAGAAACCCTTGTGGTCGGGCTTTTTCAAAAAAGCCAGCTGACAGGAAAAGCGTTGGAAATTGATGAAATGCTCGAAGGCCATCTGACACAGCTTTTAAAAGAGGGTGATGTCTCTGCGAAACCGAATCAAGTATCAAAAGTATTCCCTCCATCTTCTGCGGGTATGAAACGGATTTATTTCGTTGGCCTGGGGAGAGAAGCAAATTATTCGTTTGAACAGGCGAAGGAACGTTTTGCTCATGTTTTTCAAGCCATTCATAAAGATCGAAAACAAGAAACTGCTGTTCTGCTTGATACGTTTATTTCGGAAGACGTGCCTCCAGCCGATGCCGCTCATGCTTTAGCTGAGAGCTGCCTGCTTGCTTCCTATGAGGTGCAGGATTATAAGCACAAATCAAATGAGCCTGACAAACAAATTGAAGCCGTGTATGTTGTAACAGATGAAGATACACAGGAAGTGCAGGCCGGGCTTCGCGTCGGCCAGGCATACGGACAAGGGACAAATTCGGCTAGAACGCTTGTGAATATGCCGGGAAACATGCTGACAGCGACTGACCTCGCTTCGTATGCTGAAGAGCTTGCGGCGAAATATGATTTTGAGTGTGAGATATTGGAGAAATCAGAGATGGAAGAGCTCGGTATGGGCGGAATACTTGCGGTAAACCAAGGCTCCACCGAACCGCCGAAAATGATTGTGTTGAAATATCAGGGCAAAAAGGAATGGGAAGACGTCGTCGGACTAGTCGGGAAAGGAATTACCTTTGACACAGGCGGCTACTCCATTAAAACGAAATCTGGAATTGTCGGCATGAAATCAGATATGGGAGGAGCTGCTGCGGTTCTCGGTGCTATGGAAACGATCGGAGAGCTTCGTCCTGAGCAAAACGTGCTGTGCGTTATTCCATCAACCGATAATATGATCTCCGGCGGGGCCATGAAGCCGGATGACGTGATCGTATCTTTAAGCGGAAAAACAATAGAAATCCTTAATACGGATGCTGAAGGAAGGCTAGTGCTTGCAGATGGCATTACATACGCGAAACAGCATGGCGCGTCAGTTCTTGTCGATGTAGCTACGCTTACCGGCGGCGTCGTTGTGGCATTAGGAACTGAAACAACCGGTGCAATGACAAATGATCAAAGCTTTTACCAGCAGGTAGCTGATGCTGCACAAGAGTGCGGCGAGGCAATCTGGCAGCTGCCGATAACAGAGAAGGATAAAAAACGCGTGAAAAGCAGCCAAATGGCGGATCTCAACAATTCACCGGGACGCGAGGGACATGCGATTATGGCGGGAACGTTTCTTGGTGAATTCGCTGAGTCAACACCTTGGGTTCACCTTGATATTGCAGGCACAGCGACTGCCAATAAAGCAACCTGCTTCGGGCCGGCCGGGGCTACTGGCGTTATGGCAAGAACACTGGCTACACTTGCGGAGCGATTTACATTGGAAGAAGATAAAAACGAGTAATGAAAAATCCCTGCTGTATGATGCGGCAGGGATTTTTTCTTCCGAAATCTTTAGTTGACTAAAGTGGATCGGTTATGATACGATACGTTCGTACTTTATTTATCTACTACATTAGCAAACTAAAGGATTTTTGGAGGGGTATCATCATGAATGCAGTCGTCATCGCAGTCCTGCTTATGCTTGTATTAAGCCTGCTGCGTGTCAATATTGTTATCGCATTAATTATAGGCGCCTTGGCCGGCGGGTTAACAGGCGGGCTCGGTCTTGGCGAAACGGTTAAAGCTTTTACAGACGGTCTCGGTGGAAATGCCACCGTTGCAGTCAGCTATGCCATGCTTGGCGCGTTTGCCGCCGCTTTGACGAAAACGGGTCTTCCGGACGCAATGGTGGAAGCCTCCGTTAAATTAATCGGAAATAAAGAAGATTCTCGAAAAAAAGCACTGTCTAAGGTGCTGATTGTGCTGATTATTTTAATTGTATCTTGTTTTTCGCAAAACGTCGTTCCGGTTCACATCGCGTTTATCCCGGTGCTGATTCCGCCGCTTTTGAAAATCTTTAATGAACTTGAAATGGACCGCCGTCTGATCGCGTGTGTAATTACATTTGGCTTAACGGCTCCTTATATTTTGCTTCCGGTGGGTTTCGGCCAAATCTTCCAAGGCATGCTGAAGGACAATATGGCGGATGCCGGGTTAAACGTTCCGCTTGCTGATATTCCGTACGCACTGATTATTCCAGTTGCAGGTATGGTTGTCGGCCTTATTTTATCAGTGATCGTATACCGTAAACCGAAACAATATGAAACAAAAGACATTTCAGGTGCAGAAGCATCGCCATATACGAGAAAAAGTATTGGTATCGCGGTTCTAGCCATTGTTGTGTCACTCGGCGTCCAGCTTTACTTATCTCAGACTTTGGGAGTAGAAGGAATGATTATGGGGGCGCTCGCTGGTCTGATTGTTCTGTTTGTCAGCGGTGTGATGAAGCGTGATGAAGCGGACTCACTGATTACTGATGGAATGGTTTTAATGGCCTTTATCGGCTTTGTCATGCTTGTTGCAGCCGGGTTTTCAAACGTATTGACGAAAACCGGAGATGTCGAGTCACTGGTCAAAACGTCAGCTGGTTTTATCGGACACAGTCAGTCCTTGGGCGCATTGCTGATGCTCATTGTCGGCTTATTAATTACAATGGGGATCGGATCTTCTTTTGCGACCATTCCTGTTATCACAACCATTTTCGTGCCTCTATGCATGCAGCTTGGATTCAGCCCGATGGCAACGATTGCGATTATCGGGGCTGCTGCTGCGCTTGGCGATGCCGGTTCACCTGCCAGTGACAGTACGCTTGGGCCGACTTCAGGTTTGAGTGCGGACGGCCAGCATCACCACATTTGGGATACTTGTGTGCCGACATTTATATTTTATAATATCCCGCTTGTCATCTTTGGATGGATTGCAGCGCTTGTTTTATAGGAAAAAGGCTCCCCTTTACTGGGGAGCCTTTTCTCGTTATGATAAAAAAACCGTCCAATAGGACGGTTTTTTTACGTAGATGATATGTGATTTCTGTTAAAGCCGGTTGCTTTATGAATAGAGCGGTAGATTGCTGGTGCGATAAACGACAGTATCACAGCCAGCGCTGTATCTTTTACCATAAACCAAATCATAAAGCCCCAAGCCGTGTCGTAGCTCACTGGCGTATGAATCCACAGCTTCAGTGCAAGATACATATAGGTAGTGCCGATGAAATACATGATCGCCGTTCCGATAAGTGAAGCAATGAGAAATCGAATTTTACTTGGCTGAATGTTTCGTTCTAAAAACCATCCCGCTGCAAATGCTGCCGGAATGTATGAGATAATAAACCCGCCGCTTTTCCCTGCAAACGGTGCGAAGCCTGCTGAAAATTGAGCAAACACAGGCGCTCCGGCCAATCCGACAAGTGCATATACAATCATGGCAATCGCTGCCCGTTTGCTGCCAAGAAGCAAAGCTGCCAAGAGACAGAAAAACGGCTGCATCGAAAGCGGAATGCCGGCTACTTGTAAAAAGGGTGCTACTGATGTAATGTTGGCCCCGACAGCCATAAGTGCGGCGAACATGCCAATCAGCGCCATATCTCCCGCACGAAGTTTACGTTGTTTCATCGTTGTTCCCCCTTAGGTTGACATACACAATCATAGAGTAATAAAGAACAAAAAGATTGTCAACATGATTTTAATTTAGGTTAACAAAAAGGAGGCCCATATGTATTTCGGAAAAACAAGACAGTCCGATCAATCTGGAAGAGTGCCGCCAAATCAAAACGTCACCACTTCATTTCCTGTGCTTCATACCGGAGATGTCCCATATTACGAAGATATGACGAAATGGAATCTTCAAGTATACGGTTTGGTTGACCATCCGATGCTGCTAAGCTTTGAAGATGTCAAAGCCTTTCCACGGTATGAATCGAAAAACGACATTCATTGCGTCACGGGATGGTCAAGGCTTGATAATGTGTGGCAAGGCGTGCGGGCTTGTGATATAGCGGAAAAAGCGGGTGTAAAAGAAGAAGCGGGCTACGTCATTTTACATGCTGAAGAGGGCTGGACGACCAATCTGCCGCTTGATGATTTCTTAGCGGAAACTTCCCTTCTGGCTTATGCGCATAATGGCGAACCTTTAACCCCTGAACACGGCTTTCCGCTGCGGGGTGTATTTCCGCATCTGTATTTTTGGAAAAGCGCCAAGTGGCTGCGCGGTATCCAATTTACGAAAGAAAATCACCCTGGCTTTTGGGAGCGGAATGGTTATCACATGAGAGGCGATCCTTGGCAAAATCAAAGATTTACATGGGATTAAGGTTCTATTTCAAATAGGACAATCCGCATCTTTATTAGGTTTTTATTTCCATATTGTTAGTCTGCAGGTACCTTATTTGATCAAGGTACCTTTTTTATTCGGGAAAAAGTTGACTTTCTTTGGAAGAAAACCTATTATTTGAGGTGTCTAGTTGATAGTGAAAATCATTATCATACATTGCGGTTTAGTTTAAGGAGAGGAATGTCGTACTGCATGAAAGAGCAAACAACAGACCGGACAAATGGCGGGACATCAAACGCATTTACGATTCCTGGTACGGAAGTGCGTATGATGTCTTCACGCAATGAAAACCGTACCTATCACATTTTTATCTCGAAACCTAGTACGCCGCCGCCACCCGCTGGTTATCCTGTGATTTATCTGCTGGATGCCAATTCTGTCTTCGGAACGATGACGGAAGCCGTTCGATTACAGGGACGCCGACCCGAAAAAACCGGGGTGATCCCTGCAGTGATCGTCGGCATTGGCTATGAGACAGCGGAGCCTTTCTCTTCAGCACGCCACCGGGATTTTACAATGCCAACAGCCCAATCGAAGCTGCCGGAAAGGCCCGACGGCAGAGAGTGGCCGGAGCATGGCGGAGCGGAGGGCTTTTTCAGATTTATTGAAGAGGATTTAAAACCGGAGATAGAACGAGATTACCAGATTGATAAAAAAAGACAAACAATCTTTGGCCATTCGCTCGGAGGGCTTTTCGTGCTGCAGGTGCTGCTAACAAAGCCCGATGCGTTTCAAACGTATATCGCAGGAAGTCCGTCCATTCATTGGAATAAACCGTTTATTCTCGAGAAAACGGACCATTTCGTCTCTCTCACCAAGAAAAACAATCAGCCTATCAATATCCTGCTTGCCGCAGGAGAATTAGAGCAGCATCATAAAAGCCGGATGAATGATAATGCAAGGGAGCTTTATGAGCGGCTGGCCGTTTTATCTGAACAAGGCATACGGGCAGAATTTTGCGAGTTTTCAGGAGAAGGACATATTTCAGTTCTTCCTGTTTTGGTCAGCAGGGCGCTGCGTTTTGCGCTTCACCCTGACGGACCGCATCTTTCAATGGGCTGAGACATACTCAGCCTTGCCTTTAAAAAAATATTTGTCACTGAAATTATATTTGACTGTCACATGACATTTGGATATGATTATTTTTATAATTGATAATGATAATCATTATCAATAGATTGCGTTTTTCAAGGCGCAGCAGTCTTTTTCGCTGGATGTCTGTTTGGCATTTAGAACGAAGAAAGGAATTGATGATATGAATGCAAAGAGTATAGAGGGAAAAATTGCTTTTATAACAGGGGCTGCCCAAGGAATAGGCGAAGCTGTTGCGCGGACGCTTGCCAGTCAAGGCGCACATATTGCGGCAGTTGATTATAATCCTGAAAAGCTGGAAAAGGTTGTGAGCAGCCTCAAAGCAGAAGGCCGCCATGCAGAAGCTTTTCCTGCGGATGTGAGAGACAGCGCGGCGATTGACGAGATCACGGCGCGCATCGAACGTGAAATGGGGCCGATTGATATTTTAGTGAATGTAGCGGGTGTCCTTCGCCCGGGACTGATCCATTCGCTTAGCGATGAGGAATGGGAGGCGACGTTCTCAGTGAATTCGACTGGCGTATTTAACGCCTCGCGTTCAGTCAGCAAATATATGATGGACCGAAGATCAGGTTCGATTGTAACAGTCGGATCGAATGCTGCCGGTGTACCAAGAACATCTATGGCGGCATATGCGTCTTCAAAGGCTGCGGCTGTGATGTTTACGAAATGCCTTGGCCTTGAGCTTGCAGAATACAATATTCGCTGCAACATTGTATCTCCCGGATCAACGGAAACTGACATGCAGTGGTCATTATGGGCCGACGAGAATGGAGCGGAGCAAGTCATAAAAGGATCACTTGAGACATTTAAAACAGGGATCCCGCTCAAAAAACTAGCCAAGCCTTCGGATATTGCGGATGCGGTGCTCTTTTTGGTTTCTGGCCAGGCAGGGCATATTACGATGCATAATTTATGCGTAGATGGCGGCGCGACCTTAGGCGTGTAACTGAATTTAAAGGAGGTTCATGAGAATGTTGGATCAAAACGTTATAACAGAAACAAAAGCGGAGCATTTGCTTCATGAATATCAGCCGGGCGCCTTTTTCTTAGCGTCTCCTCATCGTGTACTGTTAGCGAAAGGTATATGTGAAATCGTACCGGAGGCAGACGGGCAAAACCAAATGGAAACCCTTTCTGGCCGAATTGCAGAGACGCTGCGTCAGGCAAAACAATCAGGGCAAAGCCGGCCGCTTGTTGTCGGGGCCGTTCCTTTTGATCAAGTAAAACCAGCGCGGCTCGTTGTACCTGAAGAAGTGCGCTGGTCAGGACCGCTTCAATTTGATCATGAGGAAAAGGAACAGCAGGCTGGGCATACATACCACATAAAGCCTGTTCCTGAACCTGAGGATTATAAAAATGGTGTTGAACAAGGGCTGGCGCGCATTGCCGATGGAACACTCAGCAAAATCGTCCTGTCCAGATCACTGCATTTGACATCGCCTGAACCGATTCAGACGGATGAATTGCTTCGCCATCTGGCTCAGCATAACACGCATGGCTACACGTTTGCCGCAGACGTGTCCAGTCAGGAGGAAACGTCTCCCCGCCGAACATTGCTCGGAGCAAGTCCGGAGCTTCTCGTTTCAAGGATGGGAACACAGGTCGTTTCCAACCCATTAGCCGGCTCAAGGCCGCGCAGTAATGATCCTGTTGAAGACCAGCGCCGGGCAGCTGAATTGCTTTCTTCCGCAAAGGATCTTCATGAGCACGCGGTTGTCGCTGACGCGGTTGCGGCTGCGCTGAGACCTTTCTGCCGGACGCTGGAGGTTCCGGAGAAGCCTTCACTGATCAAAACGGAAACGATGTGGCACCTGTCCAGCGTGATTAAGGGAGAGCTTTCCGATCCGTCTGTAACCGCACTTGAATTGGCGGCGGCGCTCCACCCGACGCCAGCCGTCTGCGGAACACCGACTGATCTTGCAAGAGAAGCGATTCTCAGCATTGAACCATTTGACCGCGGTTTCTTTACCGGCATGGTCGGATGGTGTGACGATGCCGGTGACGGAGAATGGATCGTGACCATCCGTTGTGCAGAAGCAGAAGAACGCTCACTCCGCCTGTATGCTGGAGCTGGTGTTGTGGCCGGTTCAAAGCCTGAGGACGAGCTTCAGGAGACGTCCGCAAAGTTTCGGACAATGCTGCGGGCAATGGGCGTGGATCACATATGAACAGAATGAATTGCTGGAGGGATACAACATGCTGAAAGGATTTACGCCTTGGCCTGATGAGTTAGCTGAGACCTATCGAAAGAACGGCTGCTGGGCCGGTGAGACGTTTGGAGATTTGTTAAGGGACCGGGCAGCCAAATATGGTGATCGCATTGCCATTACATGCGGAAACACCCATTGGAGCTATCGAGAGCTGGACACAAGGGCTGATCGCCTGGCTGCCGGATTTCAGAAGCTCGGCATTCAACAGAAGGATCGTGTTGTGGTGCAGCTGCCAAATATCAAAGAGTTTTTTGAAGTTATTTTCGCGCTATTCCGTCTGGGGGCGCTTCCAGTCTTCGCACTGCCTTCTCATCGAAGCAGTGAAATTACATATTTTTGCGAGTTTGCTGAAGCGGCTGCATATATCATTCCCGACGCATATTCCGGTTTTGACTACCGTTCGCTTGCCAGACAGGTTCAAAGCAAGCTGCCGACTTTGAAAAACATCATTGTCGCAGGTGAGGCAGAGGAATTTTTGCCGCTGGAGGATTTGCATACAGAACCTGTAAAACTGCCTGAAGTCAAATCTTCAGATGTGGCGTTCCTCCAGCTTTCTGGCGGGAGCACCGGGCTATCGAAACTGATTCCGAGGACCCACGATGACTACATATACAGCCTGAAGCGGAGTGTGGAGGTCTGCTGGCTCGACCACAGCACGGTGTACTTGGCCGCGCTGCCGATGGCACACAATTATCCGCTGAGCTCACCTGGCGTTCTCGGCGTATTATACGCTGGAGGAAGAGTGGTATTATCTCCTTCTCCAAGTCCAGATGACGCATTTCCTTTAATTGAACGGGAAAAGGTCACGATAACCGCTCTTGTTCCGCCTCTTGCGATGGTATGGATGGATGCGGCATCCTCACGCCGTGATGATTTGTCCAGCCTTCAAGTGCTGCAGGTCGGCGGTGCCAAGTTTAGTGCTGAAGCCGCGCGCAGAGTAAAAGCTGTTTTCGGCTGCACGCTGCAGCAGGTGTTCGGAATGGCAGAGGGTCTCGTCAATTATACGAGATTGGATGATCCTGAGGAGATCATTGTCAACACTCAAGGAAAACCGATGTCCCCATATGATGAAGTGCGTGTTTGGGATGACCATGATCACGACGTAAAACTTGGTGAAACAGGCCATCTGCTGACGCGGGGACCGTATACAATTCGCGGTTACTATAAGGCAGAAGAGCATAACGCCGCTTCATTTACTGAGGACGGTTTTTACCGTACGGGTGATATCGTCAGGCTGACACGAGACGGCTATATTGTCGTTGAAGGCCGGGCGAAGGATCAAATTAACCGTGGAGGAGAAAAGGTTGCGGCTGAAGAGGTAGAAAATCATCTGCTGGCGCATCCGGCTGTCCATGATGCAGCAATGGTCTCCATGCCTGATCAATTTCTTGGCGAAAGATCTTGTGTGTTCATTATTCCCCGGGATGAAGCCCCAAAAGCCGCAGAGCTTAAAGCATTTTTGAGAGAGCGCGGACTGGCGGCATATAAAATCCCTGATCGAGTTGAATTTGTCGAATCCTTTCCGCAGACAGGGGTAGGAAAGGTAAGCAAAAAGGCTCTTCGTGAAGCTATTTCCGAGAAACTTCTTGCAGGGTCAAAAAAATAAATCAACAATTTGAGAGGAAGTGTTCATATGGCTATACCTGCCATTCAGCCGTATCAAATGCCGACAGCATCTGATATGCCGCAAAACAAAGTCTCATGGGTGCCTGATCCAAATCGGGCGGTCCTATTAATACACGATATGCAAAACTATTTTGTCGATGCTTTCACAGCGGAAGCATCTCCGGTAATAGAGCTTTCAGCGAATATACGAAAGCTGAAGAATCAATGTGTTCAGCTTGGGATTCCTGTTGTCTATACCGCACAGCCGGGAAGCCAAAATCCGGATGACCGTGCGCTGCTGACAGACTTTTGGGGCCCGGGATTAAACAGCGGTCCTTATGAGGAGAAAATTATAACCGAGCTGGCACCGGAGGATGATGATCTTGTGCTGACAAAATGGAGATACAGCGCGTTTAAGAGAACGAATCTGCTTGAAATGATGCGCAAAGAGGGACGCGATCAGCTGATCATTACAGGAATTTACGCCCATATCGGCTGTCTTGTTACAGCATGCGAAGCATTTATGGAAGATATTAAAGCCTTTTTTGTGGGAGATGCAGTTGCTGATTTTTCATTAGAAAAACATCAAATGGCGCTGGACTATGCGGCTGGACGCTGTGCGTTTACCGTGATGACTGACAGTCTTCTTGATCAGCTGCAGAATGCGCCGGCAGACGTTCAAAAAACGTCAGCAAACACTGGCAAAAAGAACGTGTTTACATGTGAGAATATCCGTAAACAAATTGCTGAGCTTCTACAAGAAACACCGGAAGACATCACAAATCAAGAGGATTTGCTCGATCGAGGTCTTGATTCGGTAAGGATCATGACATTGGTGGAACAATGGCGCCGTGAAGGGGTAGAGGTGACTTTCGTGGAATTGGCTGAACGCCCAACGATCGAAGAATGGCAGAAATTGCTCACAACCCGCAGCCAGCAAGTGCTGCCAAACGCGGATTATTTATAAAAGGAGGGTAAACAAACGGATGCCTGATACAAAAGATCTTCAATATTCTTTGACCGGGGCGCAAACTGGCATATGGTTTGCTCAGCAGCTTGATCCGGATAATCCAATCTACAATACAGCGGAATATATAGAAATCAATGGACCAATCAATATTGCTCTTTTTGAAGAAGCTTTGCGGCACGTGATCAAGGAAGCGGAATCGCTGCATGTCCGCTTCGGTGAAAATATGGACGGGCCTTGGCAGATGATAAACCCGTCTCCGGATGTACAGCTGCACGTCATTGACGTCAGCTCTGAGCCTGATCCGGAAAAAACAGCATTAAACTGGATGAAAGCTGATTTAGCAAAGCCGGTTGATTTAGGGTATGCCCCTTTGTTCAATGAAGCTCTGTTTATTGCCGGGCCTGATCGTTTCTTTTGGTATCAGCGCATTCACCATATAGCGATCGACGGCTTCGGTTTTTCCCTGATAGCCCAGCGTGTGGCAAGTACATATACTGCCCTTATAAAAGGACAAACAGCTAAAAGCCGTTCCTTTGGGTCTCTCCAGGCCATTTTGGAGGAGGATACAGATTATCGCGGATCAGAGCAGTATGAGAAGGATCGTCAATTCTGGCTGGACCGTTTTGCAGATGCACCTGAAGTTGTGAGCTTGGCTGATCGGGCGCCAAGAACATCTAACAGTTTTCTTCGTCATACGGCATATCTGCCTCCGTCTGATGTAAACGCGTTAAAAGAAGCGGCGCGCTATTTCTCAGGAAGCTGGCATGAAGTCATGATTGCGGTGTCAGCTGTTTATGTGCACCGTATGACCGGCTCTGAGGATGTTGTGCTCGGCCTGCCCATGATGGGTCGGATAGGGTCCGCGTCACTGAATGTACCGGCTATGGTGATGAACCTTCTCCCGCTCCGGCTGACGGTAAGCTCTTCGATGAGCTTTTCTGAACTGATTCAGCAAATTTCCCGGGAAATCCGCAGTATTCGGCGACATCATAAGTATCGCCATGAAGAGCTTAGGCGCGATCTGAAATTGATAGGAGAAAATCATAGATTATTTGGCCCTCAAATCAATCTTATGCCGTTTGATTACGGTCTCGACTTTGCCGGCGTCCGGGGCACAACGCATAATCTTTCAGCCGGTCCTGTTGATGATCTATCAATCAATGTATATGACAGAACAGACGGCAGCGGGCTGCGAATTGATGTTGATGCGAATCCCGAGGTATACAGTGAGTCTGATATTAAGCTTCATCAGCAGCGTATTTTGCAGCTGCTGCAAACGGCTTCTGCCGGAGAGGACATGCTGATTGGGCAAATGGAGCTTCTGTTGCCAGAGGAGAAAGAAAAAGTCATTTCTAAATGGAATGAGACGGCAAAATCCGAGAAGCTGGTCAGCCTTCAGGACATGTTCGAAAAGCAGGCAGTTCTTACGCCAGAACGTATCGCTCTCATGTGTGATGACATTCAAGTCAACTATCGAAAGCTCAATGAAGAGGCAAACCGCCTCGCGCGTCTGTTGATCGAAAAAGGGATTGGTCCGGAGCAATTTGTCGCTTTGGCGCTGCCGCGTTCCCCTGAGATGGTGGCTTCAATGCTTGGTGTGCTCAAGACTGGTGCGGCGTATCTCCCCCTTGATCCGGAGTTTCCAGCCGACCGCATTTCTTACATGCTGGAGGATGCGAAACCTTCATGCATCATAACGACTGAGGAAATAGCAGCCAGTCTGCCTGATGACCTGGCTGTACCTGAGCTTGTGCTTGATCAGGCTGTTACACAGGAGATTATAAAACGCTATTCGCCGGAAAATCAGGATGTATCGGTTTCGCTTGACCATCCTGCGTATATCATCTATACCTCAGGATCAACAGGAAGACCGAAGGGAGTCGTTGTGACACAGAAAAGCTTAAGCAATTTTCTGCTGTCTATGCAGGAGGCATTTTCTCTAGGAGAAGAAGACAGGCTGTTGGCTGTGACGACTGTCGCTTTTGATATTTCAGCATTGGAGTTATATCTTCCGCTGATTAGCGGAGCGCAAATCGTGATCGCAAAGAAAGAAACGATCCGTGAGCCGCAGGCATTAGCTCAAATGATTGAAAATTTCGATATTAACATTATGCAGGCGACACCGACACTGTGGCACGCTTTGGTAACGAGTGAACCTGAGAAACTTCGGGGGCTTAGAGTGCTTGTAGGAGGCGAGGCGCTGCCGAGCGGTCTTTTGCAGGCGCTTCAAGACCTTCATTGTTCAGTCACGAACTTATACGGTCCCACTGAAACAACGATTTGGTCTGCCGCAGCTTTTCTTGAAGAAGGGCTGAAGGGCGTTCCTCCGATTGGGAAACCGATTTGGAACACGCAGGTGTATGTGCTTGATAATGGATTGCAGCCGGTGCCGCCGGGCGTTGTCGGAGAGCTTTATATTGCAGGAACCGGCTTGGCCAGAGGTTATTTCCATCGTCCTGATTTAACGGCGGAGCGCTTCGTTGCAGATCCATACGGACCGCCGGGAACTCGGATGTATCGGACCGGAGACCAGGCCCGCTGGCGCGCCGATGGGTCTTTGGATTATATCGGGCGGGCGGATCATCAAATCAAAATTCGCGGATTCCGAATTGAACTTGGAGAAATTGATGCCGTGCTTGCCAATCACCCGCACATTGAACAGGCCGCGGTTGTCGTACGGGAAGATCAGCCGGGAGACAAACGATTGGCGGCTTATGTAGTCGCTGATGCTGCTATTGATACTGCAGAGCTTCGTCGTTATATGGGGGCTAGTCTTCCTGATTATATGGTACCGTCGGCGTTTGTGGAGATGGACGAGCTGCCGTTAACACCTAATGGCAAGCTTGACCGGAAAGCACTGCCGGCACCAGACTTCAGCACATCTGTCAGTGATCGGGCCCCGCGGACTCCTCAGGAAGAGATATTGTGTGACTTGTTTGCAGAGGTTCTCGGTTTGGCACGCGTCGGTATCGATGACAGTTTCTTCGAGCTTGGGGGCCATTCTCTTCTTGCAGCCCGTCTGATGGGCCGCGTTCGCGAGGTAATGGGAGCCGAACTTGGTATCGCCAAGCTCTTTGACGAACCGACAGTAGCCGGACTCGCTGCCCATCTTGATTTGGCGCAGAGTGCACGTCCCGCTTTGCAGAGAGCTGAGCGGCCTGAAAAGATCCCGCTCTCATTTGCCCAGCGCCGGCTATGGTTCCTGCATTGTCTGGAAGGACCGAGTCCTACTTATAATATTCCGGTTACTGTCCGTTTGTCAGGTGAGTTGGATCAAGGATTGCTGAAAGCGGCACTTTATGACCTCGTCTGCCGTCATGAAAGCCTTCGGACGATCTTCCCTGAATCACAGGGGACATCCTATCAGCATATTTTAGATGCTGATCAAGCCCATCCTGAGTTACATGTTACTGAAATTGCTGAGAAGGAGCTTTCTGATCGGCTTGCCGAAGCTGTACGCTACAGCTTTGATCTTGCAGCTGAACCTGCTTTTCGTGCCGAGCTTTTTGTGATCGGTCCTGACGAGTACGTGCTGCTTCTTCTCGTCCATCATATTGTCGGGGACGGCTGGTCCTTAACACCGCTGACCAGAGACCTTGGGACAGCTTATGCGGCTCGCTGCCACGGACGATCTCCCGAATGGGCGCCTCTTGCTGTGCAGTATGCAGACTATGCGCTTTGGCAGCAAGAACTGCTTGGAAACGAGGATGATCCAAATAGCTTGATTGCCGGACAGCTTGCTTTCTGGAAAGAAACCTTGAAAAACCTGCCTGATCAGCTTGAACTGCCAACCGATTATTCACGTCCGGCTGAGCCGAGTCATGATGGAGATACGATTCATTTTCGTATTGAGCCCGAGTTTCACAAGCGATTGCAGGAGCTGGCTCGCGCAAATAGGGTGAGCCTGTTTATGGTGCTTCAATCCGGTCTCGCCGCTTTATTGACAAGGCTCGGGGCGGGCACCGATATTCCGATCGGCAGTCCGATCGCGGGACGGAATGATGATGCGCTGGGCGATCTTGTAGGGCTGTTCATTAATACATTGGTGCTCAGAACTGATACGTCCGGTGACCCAAGCTTTCGTGAGCTTCTAGACAGAGTACGGGAAGTGAATCTGGCCGCCTATGACAATCAGGATCTGCCGTTTGAGAGACTTGTAGAGGTGCTCAATCCGGCTCGTTCGCGTGCGACGCATCCTTTATTCCAAATCATGCTTGCGTTCCAAAACACACAGGACGCTGAACTGCATCTTCCTGATATGGAGAGCAGCCTGCGAATCAACAGTGTCGGTTCTGCCAAGTTTGATTTGACGCTGGAAATTAGTGAAGATCGCCTTGCTGACGGGACACCAAACGGAATGGAAGGACTGCTTGAATACAGCACTGATCTTTTCAAGCGGGAAACTGCTCAGGCTCTTGCTGACCGATTGATGCGCCTGTTGGAGGCTGCCGAGTCTGATCCTGACGAGCAAATCGGAAATCTGGATATTCTTGCGCCAGAGGAACGCAGCAGCATGGTGACTGATTGGCAAAGTGTATCTGAAAAGATTCCGCACGCATGTTTGCCAGAGCAATTTGAGAAGCAGGCTGCTTTACGTCCTGATGCCATTGCCGTTGTATATGAAAATCAGGCACTGAACTATGCAGAGCTGAATGAAAGAGCAAACCGGCTTGCCCGAATGCTGATTAGTGAAGGTGTCGGGCCGGAGCAATTTGTGGCATTGGCACTGCCCCGATCGTTGGAAATGGCTGTCGGCCTATTGGCGGTGCTAAAAGCCGGGGCAGCTTATCTCCCTCTTGATCCGGATTATCCGGCTGATCGAATTGCTTTTATGCTAAAAGATGCCCAGCCTGCGTTTATCATGACGAACACTAAAGCTGCAAATCACATTCCGCCAGTTGAAAACGTGCCGAAAATCGTGCTGGATGATCCCGAGCTGGCAGAGAAACTAAACACGTACCCTGCAGGTAATCCAAAAAATAAGGATAGGACTCAGCCGCTTTCCCCTTTGAATACGGCATATGTCATTTATACATCCGGCTCAACAGGTGTTCCAAAAGGTGTGATGATTCCTCACCAAAATGTAACACGTTTATTTGCAGCGACCGAGCACTGGTTCCGTTTCAGCTCAGATGATATCTGGACCATGTTCCATTCCTATGCGTTTGATTTTTCGGTGTGGGAGATCTGGGGTCCTCTGCTGCATGGCGGACGTCTTGTAATCGTGCCTCACCACGTCAGCAGATCGCCAGAAGCGTTTCTGCGCCTGCTTGTCAAAGAGGGGGTGACTGTTCTGAACCAGACACCGTCTGCTTTCTATCAGTTTATGCAGGCGGAACGGGAACAGCCGGATCTCGGACAGGCACTCAGTCTGCGCTATGTCATTTTTGGCGGAGAAGCGCTTGAACTCAGCCGTTTAGAGGATTGGTACAACCGCCACCCTGAAAATAGACCGCAGCTTATCAATATGTATGGTATTACAGAAACGACGGTGCATGTGAGCTATATCGAATTAGACCGAAGCATGGCAGCTTTACGGGCAAACAGCTTGATCGGCTGCGGCATTCCCGATCTTGGTGTATACGTGCTGGATGAACGCCTGCAGCCGGTCCCGCCGGGTGTTGCCGGAGAGCTGTATGTATCAGGAGCGGGGTTAGCACGAGGTTATCTAGGCCGGCCTGGTTTAACATCTGAACGCTTCATAGCTGATCCGTTCGGTCCTCCAGGCACCCGGATGTACCGCACTGGGGATGTGACCCGCCTCCGCGCTGACGGTTCTCTCGACTATGTCGGCCGTGCAGACCATCAAGTGAAAATTCGGGGATTCCGGATTGAATTGGGAGAAATTGAAGCCGCGCTTGTTCAGCATCCGCAGCTTGAAGATGCGGCAGTGATCGTTCGTGAGGATCAGCCGGGAGATAAACGGTTAGCAGCTTATGTCATCCCTTCGGAAGAAACATTTGATACGGCGGAACTGCGCAGATATGCTGCTGAGAGACTGCCGGATTACATGGTGCCTGCTGCCTTTGTGACGATGAAAGAATTGCCGCTGACACCGAATGGAAAGCTTGATCGTAAAGCACTGCCCGCTCCGGATTTCGCAGCGGCAGTGACAGGGCGAGGACCGAGAACGCCACAGGAAGAAATTCTCTGTGACCTCTTTATGGAGGTGCTTCACTTGCCGCGTGTCGGCATTGATGACCGTTTCTTTGATTTAGGCGGACATTCCTTGCTTGCTGTACAGCTCATGAGCCGCATTCGTGAAGCACTCGGCGTTGAACTCAGCATCGGCAACTTGTTCGAAGCACCTACTGTAGCCGGGCTCGCTGAAAGACTTGAAATGGGATCAAGCCAAAGCGCTCTTGACGTTCTGCTGCCGCTCCGAACAAGCGGAGACAAGCCTCCTTTATTCTGTGTTCATCCGGCAGGGGGACTCAGCTGGTGCTATGCCGGTTTGATGACGAATATAGGAACGGATTATCCGATCTACGGCTTGCAGGCACGGGGAATCGGGCAGCGCGAGGAGCTTCCGAAAACACTTGATGACATGGCTGCCGATTACATTAAACAAATCCGAACGGTTCAGCCGAAAGGCCCGTACCATCTGCTAGGCTGGTCTCTGGGCGGGAATGTCGTTCAAGCGATGGCGACCCAGCTGCAAAATCAAGGAGAAGAAGTTTCCCTATTGGTGATGCTGGATGCCTATCCAAACCACTTCCTTCCTATAAAAGAGGCGCCGGATGATGAGGAAGCGCTTATTGCCCTTCTGGCGTTAGGCGGGTACGATCCGGACAGCTTAGGGGACAAACCGCTAGATTTTGAAGCAGCGATTGAGATTCTTCGCAGTGACGGCAGTGCGCTTGCGAGCTTGGATGAAACGGTCATTTTAAATTTGAAGAATACGTATGTCAATTCTGTCGGCATTTTAGGCTCCTATAAGCCGAAAACCTTCCGTGGAAATGTTTTGTTTTTCAGATCAACAATCATTCCTGAATGGTTTGATCCGATTGAACCTGATTCGTGGAAGCCTTATATTAACGGACAGATTGAACAAATTGACATCGACTGCCGTCATAAAGATTTATGTCAGCCGGAACCTCTGGCTCAAATCGGCAAGGTTCTCGCTGTCAAACTGGAAGAGTTGAATAAATAAGGGAGGAGAAATAGAATGGCAAATCCTTTTGAAAATGCGGATGGCACATATTTGGTGCTGGTCAATGAAGAAGGCCAATATTCCCTATGGCCGGGTTTTATAGATGTGCCGAGCGGCTGGACAGTCGTTCATGAGCAAAAAGGGCGTGAAGCTTGTTTGGACTATATCCAATCGCATTGGAGCGATATGAGGCCAAACAGCCTAAAGACTGTTGAAAATGTGTAATCGTATCAAAAAGAGACTGCTCGCCGCAGTCTCTTCAGCGTGTCGATAAACCCTCGCATTCGTTGTCAAGTCTGCGCGTTGGTGCTCACGAATTAGAACATTCGCTCCGCTCCAATGCTCACCTTTCCTAGAGTTCAAGGGTTTTCAATCACGCTGAAAACATGACAAAATCCTAAAAACGCTTTAGGATTTTGTCAACAATCTTCCGAAGAGACTGCTCGCCGCAGTCTCTTTTTCTAATCTTACGCAGACGTTTGGGTATGATCACAATCTCTGACCGGGTTTCCGTTTTCATCGGTACACCAAGATTGGGATAAAAACGCTAAAAACACAGCGGCCCACTGATCTGCAAACTGAATCAGAATACCCCCGTCATGCCAAGAGCCGTTGTCTTTTTTCCAGCGCGTATCCATTGCATTCCCTTGATTCATATGGATATTGTGCATTCCGTTAGTCGGGGTAAAGCCGAATATTTTATCTGCAGCCTGTTCAGGGCCGAATTTTGAACCGAATATATAAACCGGCGCTTTCTCATCTTGTGCTTTCTTCATATAGGTTTCAATAAAATCATTTAAATCATTATCAGGTCCTGTGATTTCATGAGGCAAAGGCTTCATTTCCCGCGGGTCAAACAAATTGCCCCGCACATAATCCAGTGCCACTTCACGGTTTGCTTCATTGATCCTTGTATATCCATACGGCATGTTCGGAAGGATGGTAATTGAGCCCGAATCAAACTGATCGTCAGCCAAATACAATACTTCAGATTCCTCAGAACTGGACATCACATTGATGGCGCACCTGTAATACGTATTCTCTTCACCGAGCATTTTGACTTGGAAATGAGGACTGTCATCATCTGTTTCCCGCTTCATGTCTAAGACTATGCCTTTTAACACGCCATATTGCTGAACAGCCATATGAATCCTCCTTTATGATCAACTTCATAGTCATAATTCGTGAAATGGTCTCTTTTTTCCTTTTAAAAAATAAAAAAGCCTGCAGAAATCTTTCTGCAAGCTCATTGTGAATTAAGCACCCGCCACAGATGATTCATCCTGTAAAGCTTTCTCGGCAGGAACATACTCATAGCCTAGATCTCTTGCTACAGCTTCATAGGTCACGTGTCCGTTTGCGGTGTTTAAACCCGCTCTCAGTGCCGCATTGTCTGCGAGCGCTTTTACTGCCCCTTTGTTCGCGATTTGCAGCGCGTATGGAACAGTAACGTTAGTCAGGGCGATTGTTGACGTACGAGGGACTGCGCCCGGCATGTTCGCTACAGCATAATGCACAACCCCGTGTTTTTCATATGTTGGCTGATCATGTGTTGTGATATGGTCGACAGTTTCGACGATGCCGCCTTGGTCGATCGCTACATCAACAATGACTGAACCAGGTTTCATTTGTTTTACCATTTCCTCAGTGACAAGAGTCGGAGCTTTAGCACCCGGAATTAATACCGCGCAAATGAGGAGATCCGCTTCCGCTACAGCATCAGCAATATTGACCGGATTAGAAATTAACGTTTTAATCTGATGGCCGAAGATGTCATCAAGCTGGCGCAAGCGGTCTGCGTTTAAGTCAATGATCGTCACATCTGCACCGAGGCCGACAGCCATTTTCGCCGCGTTTGTCCCGACAACGCCTCCTCCGATAATCGTTACTTTTCCGCGAGAAACGCCCGGCACCCCGGCAAGCAGAATGCCTTTTCCGCCTTTAGGCTTTTCTAAGAATTGAGCGCCGATTTGCGCCGCCATTCTGCCCGCAACCTCAGACATAGGCGTCAGAAGAGGCAATGTCCGGCCTTCACTGACCGTTTCATATGCGATGGCAGTTACTCCTTTATCCTTCAAGGCCTGTGCAAGCTCAGGCTCAGCTGCTAAATGAAGGTACGTAAACAGCACAAGTCCTTTGCGGAAATAAACATATTCTTCCGGCAGCGGTTCTTTTACCTTCATGACCATTTCGGCGTCCCAGACCTGCTTCGGATCAGCAATGATTTCCGCTCCTGCTGACTCATAGGCTTCATTTTCAAATCCGCTTCCAAGGCCCGCGCCTGTTTCAATCAGCACCCGGTGGCCGTTTGAAATGAGCTGAGAAACGCCCCCAGGTGTTAATGCGACACGGTTTTCATTGTTTTTTATCTCTTTAGGAACCCCTATGATCATATCTGTCTCCTCCTGTATCCTGTGATATTTTTAGTGTAGCTTGATATTTTGGAAAATTCTTTGTTTGATTAAGAAAATAAAAAAACATGGATTTGTGAAATTTCACAAATCCATGTGCCGAAGTTTGATATCTAAATAGATGGTGAATTTTTGATTCACATTTTTCAAATCAATTTCAGCGATCTGGCTGATCCGCTTAAGGCGGTAATTCAACGTATTAACGTGTATATTTAACAGCTTAGAAGCGGTATTCACGTTGCTGTCCGCTTCAATAAAGCGCTCTAGCGTCTCTACCAGATTTGACTGGTGATCCTGGTCATATTGTTCCAGTTTGGAAAGCGAGTAATTATAATGGCCCGCCTGTTTCCGTTTTTCATTTAAGACATCTAAGTATTGATAAATGCCTAACTCAGAAAAGCTGAAAAGATGTTTGGTCTCTTCAGCGAACCGTTCCTTCGTTTTTAAGACGGACAATGCTTCCTGATAGGAGCGGGAGACAAAAGAAATAGAGTTGTATATTCCGCCAAAAGCGATAGAAACGTCTTCTATTTTATACCGCTCCTTCAGCTGTTTTTGCGTACTTAAAGCAAACTGTTTTAAATCTTGAAAAGGATGATCTGTTTTGGGTGAGGTTAATATAATAAGTTCATTGGAATCTACGGTCGCCAGCAGCACGTAAACCTGCTGGGTCGTTTCCTGTAAATATTGCAGCTGCTGTTCGATTTTTTCAGTCAGCTCGCCATTTATGCGGATGATCATAACGGAGAACTCTGAAGGAGCGGCCATTCCAAGCTTATGGAACCCATCCGCCATATCATCCTCCTGATGGATGTGTCCGGTCAGCATTTTCCAGAAAAATTCTTGGCTGCGTTCTTCATTTTTCGTTTTTCTGATTTGAAGTTTGAGAAGCTTGTTTTTCACTGCTTTTGCTGCCATTTGCAATGTCAGCAGATCTTCATCGGACAATGTTTTTTGGATCTCAAGCGCCCATATGAAGCCAAGTACTTGCTTGTTTTTCCAAATCGAAATAGCGACGCGATTGCTCAGCCCGACTTCATCGATTTGCTTGACTCTGATCGGCTGGTCCGTTTTTAAGAGAGCAGGAATTGTCCCGTCTTTCCACAGCTTGTTAATCACCTTCTCCGGTACCCTTCTGCCAATAATGGTAGACGTCCGGGCAGGGTCTGTGCAGTCGCTGTGTGTACTGTAGGCAAGCAGCTTGTGGTTAACATCCTCTATGGTGATCGGGCACTGCAGAACGTCGCTGATATGATCAGCCACATCTTCAAGTCTGTCAAAACTATATTTAAACGGATCATTCGGCATGGTCATAAATCTCCCTACTTTTCGTGCTTGATTTCTCTTTGACATCTCATCCCCTTCCTTTTATTATGATTGTTGTTGTTTGTGAAAATCAACAACAAAGAACAGAAGCAAAAAAACAATTTCATGAGAGAAACGTTCTATATACATTTGGCGGTGTAATCGCCTTTTTGCAGGACAGTTGTATGCCTCATATAATACGACAGCTTATCCTATTAATCTTCTAAGAAAGTCATCGGAGGCGAGACTAATTAAGGAAAGAAAAAACTGAACCTTTCAGAAATGGTGCTGTAGCATCAAATTTTCTGAAAGGTTTTTTTTGGGAGTTGGAGAGTTATTTGGGTCTTTTGGATTATTCGGAGAATGAAGAGAAGATTAAGAAAATAAACCTATTTACTTTACAGTATATGTCATTTTTAAGTGATTCGGGGTAAACCATTGGACTCATTTTGTAAAATTAAAACATATTTGTTTGACTATGCCGAAAAACTGTTTTTATAATAATGACGTTCTAAAAATAAGTGAATTAGCCCATATTTAGGCTGATGGCACAGGAGGTAATGAGGAATATGGCAGGATTAATTCGTGTCACACCCGAAGAGCTAAGAGCGATGGCGAAGCAATACGGCGTTGAAAGCCAAGAAGTATTAAATCAGGTTGATCGTTTAAACCGAATGATCTCTGATTTGAAAAGCATGTGGGAAGGTGCTTCAAGCGAAGCGTTCGCAGATCAATACGAGCAGCTCAAACCTTCATTTATCAAAATGTCAGATTTGCTTCAAGATGTGAATCAGCAGCTTGATCAAACAGCAAATACACTTGAGTCTACTGACCAAGACATCGCAAATCAAATCCGCGGATAACAGTATGAAAGGGAAGGAGCGCCTGATTCAAAAGAAGACGGCGCTCTTTCTATGTAAGGGTGATCCTAAATGTATATTGATATTACAATAGATTTGAAACATTATAACGGCAGTGTCTTTGATCTCAGATTGTCAGATTACCACCCGGTGAAAAAAGTAATTGATATTGCTTGGCAGGCCCAAAGCGTATCTATGCCTCCGCGCGAAGGGCACTGGATCAGAGTGGTGAACAAGGATAAGGTGTTTTCCGGAGAATGCAAGCTGTCTGATTGCGGCATTACAAACGGAGACCGGCTTGAAATATTATGAAAGGATCTGGTTGAATGTCAGGTAAACAAAAATCATATTTAGAAAACCAATTAGAAGCTGTTGCCGAGAAAACAGATGCCGGCTATACATTTACCTTTCAACGGGAAAAAATAAAGCTTCTCGACGGTCTTGAAGCTAACGTGATCAAAGATATAAATCCATTTTTTCATAAAGAAATCGATGTGACGGATGATGAAGTAATCATCACAATCCAACCTCCCTCCTCCTATAAAGCATTCCGCTTCATGAAAGCTAAGGATAAAAAAAGTAAATGGCAGTTTGCCTATCAGCTTGTTCAAGCCGTACAGCAGCACAATCTGTCGAGGCTGAATTTGATTGTCGCTCCTGAAAACATTGTATTCGATAAAGGGCTTACGCCTTATTTTCTCCATTATGGAGTAAAAGAAAGCATTCCTCCTTACGAGCGTGATGAGGAAAGAGTATGGCAGGAGCTGAAAGCGGCAGCGGCTTTGGCAGTTGACGGCGCTTTTGCGTTTGAAGACTACCTGAAATTCAATGAAACGCTGACGTTCTCCGCAGAGGCAAAGGCGATATTAGATGCTGAATCCTATGATGATTTGCTCGAGCTGATTCGAACCCATATTGATGAGCTCGAAGCCAAAGCAAAAACATACATACATATCCCGAGAAAGAAGTGGAACATCCAGCGATATATCGGCCTGGGGCTCATTGTTTTGCTTGTACCGGCACTTATTTATTCGATGTACGCCTTATTTTTCGCGCAGCCAAAGCACCAGGCGATAGTGGACAGCAACCGTGCGTTCTTAAACAAGCAGTACAGTGAAGTCATCAGCACACTGTCCAAGTACGATGCGGAAAGCCTGCCTGAATCGGTGCAGTATCAGCTGGCGACGTCCTATGTTGAGGTCGAAAACCTGGGGAGTGCAAAAACCAAAAATATAGAAAATAACTTAGTCACCCTTCAATCAGACCCTCAGCATTTCTTGTATTGGATTGATTATGGTCGAGGAGAATACAAAGAAGCGATCAGTATCGGCCGTAAGCTTGAATACAATGATTATATTTACTTTGCCCTAGCTAAATATAAACAGCAGCTTTTATCTGAGGATACAAATGATGAAGACATACAAAAAGAACTTGACTCAGTAAATAGTGAGCTTGAAAAAGCCCAAAAAGAACGTCAAGAAAATAAACAGTCTAATTCTGAAACATCGTTAGTCGATACAAGCGAAGAACAGACACAAACAGACGAAGAAAAACAAGCAGAAGAGAAAGCGGCAGAAGAAAAAGCCGCAGCCGAGGAAAAAGCGAAAAAAGAAGAACAGAAGAAAAAAGAAGACGAGAAAAAAGAAACAGAAAAGAAAGATGAGAAAAAAGATGACAAATAACGTGAGACATGAAGCGCAGGTCATCGCATGCTGCCATTCGGCCGTAAGGGGGTTCGCCATTTGAGTCTATTATGGGTTTTTTACCAAAATAACGTTCAAAAATTAAATCTGTCTAACCTCCCGTCGTCTCATCCGGTGACCATAGGGCCTGATGTGAAGGATTCTGTTACGATCAGCACCATTCCATTTAATAGCGGCGTGGTTTCTCTTAAAAGAAAGGAATCCGGCGGCCAATACGAAGTTTTCCTGGGAAATGATTGTCTCGGCACAATTGAGACGGATATATCATTTACTCTCCAAACGGATCAGCAGGATATACGCTTGATATTGACGGGCAGTGAAACTGAGAAATCCGTTTATTTTACGGGAAATCGGGATGAAATTGTATGTTCCTCAGAAAAAACGAATGCAGATATTTATCTGAATCCGCAAGATTTTGCATTTGCAGAACAAAGCACGTTTTCTTTGCTTCGTGCAGGCGGCAGCTGGTCGGTCCGCCCTGAAAGCGGAACGATCTTCTTGAACGGAGAGAAAATCAACGCCAATACGCCGCTCAAGCCGGGGGATGAAATATTCTGGAACTTCACGCAAATGAGGGTGACGGAACAAGACCTTTTAGAAATTGTTCATTATGCCCAGTTTGAAACAGCGTTAACAGAAACGGTCAAACCGAGTACAGAGATGCAGAAAAAATATCCGCAGTACAGAAGAACGCCGCGGATGGTATACGATCTGCCGGATGACCGCGTTTCTTTCAGTTTTCCCTCTCAGGAGAGCGATCAAACCAACAGAGGGCTGTGGCTCGTCATCCTGCCTCCGCTTGTGATGCTGATCGTGATGGGCGTAGTTGCCATCATCCAGCCGCGCGGCATATTTATACTCGTTTCTTTGGCGATGTTTATGATGACTCTCATTACCTCGACTGTGCAATATTTCCGGGATAAAAACCAGCGGAAAAAACGCGAGGAAAAACGGGAGCGTGTATATAAGCTTTACTTAGACAATAAGCGGAAAGAGCTTCAGGCACTTGCTGAAAAGCAAAAGCAGGTTCTTGAATTTCACTTTCCTTCATTTGAACAAATGAAATACTTAACAAGTGAAATCAGTGACCGGATCTGGGAAAAATCCCTTGAAAGCAAGGATTATCTCCAGCTGCGGCTTGGGACGGGAACAGTTCCGTCAAGCTATGAAATCAATATGAGCGGCGGAGACTTGGCGAATCGTGATATCGATGACCTCATGGAGAAATCGCAGCACATGCAGCGCGTCTATAAAGATATCCGCAATGCGCCGGTGACGGTCGATTTGGCAGAAGGTCCGATGGGGCTTGTCGGTAAATCACAAATTGTGAAAAATGAGATTCACCAGCTGATCGGACAGCTGTCGTTCTTTAACAGCTATCACGATTTGCGTTTTGTATTTATTTTTCATGAAGATGAGTATGAAGACTGGGAGTGGATGAAGTGGCTTCCGCAATTTCAAATGCCCCATATTTATGCAAAAGGATTTATTTATAATGAGCAAACCCGAGATCAGCTCCTGTCTTCACTTTACGAATTGATCAGAGAGCGTGATCTCGAAGATGACAAAGAAAAACTGCAGTTCAAACCGCATTTTGTATTTGTCATCACGAATCAGCAGCTGATCTCTGAGCATGTCATTCTCGAATATTTAGAAGGACAGCATGAGCATCTGGGCATCTCGACAATTGTCGCGGCGGAAACAAAGGAAAGCTTGTCGGAAAACATTACAACTCTTGTCCGCTACATCAATGAGCATGAAGGCGACATTTTAATACAAAAGAAAAAAGCGGTAAGAATTCCGTTCCGTCTCGATCATCATCAGCGTGAGGACAACGAACGGTTTTCACGCACACTGCGGACGCTGAACCACCAGGTCGGCATTACGAATTCCATTCCGGAAACGGTATCGTTCCTGGAGCTTTTTCATGCGAAGGAAGTAAAAGAAATCGGCATTCAGCAAAGATGGCTGACAAGTGAATCGTCGAAGTCGCTGTCAGTGCCGATCGGCTATAAAGGGAAAGATGACATTGTGTATCTGAACCTTCACGAAAAAGCACACGGTCCGCACGGCTTGCTTGCGGGGACAACGGGATCAGGGAAAAGTGAATTTCTCCAGACCTACATCTTGTCACTTGCAGTGCATTTTCATCCGCATGAAGCGGCTTTCTTACTAATTGACTATAAAGGCGGAGGAATGGCGCAGCCGTTCCGCAACATTCCCCACCTCCTCGGCACGATCACAAATATTGAAGGAAGCAAAAACTTCAGTATGCGTGCGCTTGCTTCCATTAAAAGCGAGCTGAAAAAAAGGCAGCGCCTGTTTGACCAGTATCAAGTCAATCACATCAATGACTATACAAAGCTATACAAGCAAGGGAAAGCAGAAGTGGCGATGCCTCACTTGTTCTTAATTTCTGATGAGTTTGCCGAGCTGAAAAGCGAGGAGCCTGATTTTATCAGGGAGCTTGTCAGTGCCGCGCGTATCGGACGAAGCCTCGGCGTTCATTTGATTTTGGCGACACAGAAGCCAGGCGGCATCATCGACGACCAGATCTGGAGTAACTCGCGCTTTAAAGTAGCGCTCAAGGTCCAGGATGCCACCGACAGTAAAGAAATTTTGAAAAACAGCGATGCCGCAAACATTACCGTAACAGGCCGCGGCTATTTGCAGGTCGGAAACAATGAAGTGTATGAGCTGTTCCAATCTGCATGGAGCGGGGCGCCTTACTTAGAGGAAGTCTACGGTACTGAGGATGAAATCGCGATTGTTACAGATACGGGTTTGATCCCGCTTTCTGAGGTTGATACCGAAGATAACGCGAAAAAAGACGTTCAAACCGAAATCGAAGCTGTAGTTGACGAAATTGAACGCATCCAAGATGAAATGGGAATCGAGAAGCTGCCAAGCCCTTGGCTGCCGCCGCTTGCGGAACGTATTCCGCGCACTCTTTTCCCTTCAGACGAAAAAGACCATTTCCACTTTGCGTATGTCGATGAACCTGATCTGCAAAGACAGGCGCCAATTGCTTATAAGATGATGGAAGATGGAAATATCGGCATCTTCGGCTCTTCGGGCTACGGAAAATCGATTGCAGCCGCAACGTTCCTGATGAGTTTTGCGGACGTATACACACCTGAAGAGCTTCATGTCTATATCTTTGATTTCGGAAACGGAACGCTGCTGCCATTAGCGAAGCTCCCGCATACCGCGGATTACTTCCTGATGGACCAGTCAAGAAAAATTGAAAAGTTCATGATTCGCATCAAAGAAGAAATTGACCGCCGTAAACGTTTGTTCCGGGAAAAAGAAATCAGCCACATCAAAATGTACAATGCGCTGAGCGAAGAAGAGCTTCCATTCATTTTTATCACCATTGACAACTTTGACATTGTCAAGGATGAGATGCATGAGCTTGAATCGGAATTTGTCCAGCTTTCCAGAGACGGACAAAGCTTGGGTATCTACTTTATGCTGACAGCAACGCGGGTGAATGCTGTCCGCCAGTCATTGTTAAATAACTTGAAAACAAAGGTTGTCCATTATCTCATGGATCAATCAGAAGGATATTCCATTTACGGCCGTCCGAAATTCAATCTTGAGCCGATTCCGGGACGCGTCATCATTCAAAAGGAAGAGCTTTATTTCGCGCAAATGTTCCTGCCTGTTGACGCCGATGATGATATCGGCATGTTCAACGAGCTGAAATCAGACGTACAGAAACTTCAAGGGCGATTTGCTTCAATGGAGCAGCCGGCACCGATTCCGATGCTGCCTGAGAGCTTGTCTACGAGAGAATTGTCTCTCCGCTTCAAGCTGGAACGCAAGCCTTTATCTGTACCGATCGGGCTTCATGAAGAAACAGTCAGCCCAGTCTATTTTGATTTGGGCAAGCATAAGCACTGCCTGATTTTAGGCCAAACTCAGCGCGGGAAAACAAACGTCCTAAAAGTCATGCTCGAACATCTGATTGATGATGAAACCGAAATGATCGGCCTGTTTGACTCGATTGACCGCGGCTTATCTCATTATGCGAAGGAATCAGATGTTTCATATTTGGAAACGAAAGAAGATATTGAGCAGTGGATTGAAACAGCAGAAGACATTTTCAAAACAAGAGAAGCCATGTATGTAGAAGCCGTCCGCCAAGGAGACGCACAAAATCTGCGATTCTCACAAGTCGTGCTGATGATTGACGGGATAACGAGATTCCAGCAGACGATTGATACGAGAATACAAGATCGTCTCGCTAACTTCATGAAATCATACGCTCATCTTGGGTTCAGCTTTATCCCGGGCGGAAACCACAGCGAATTCTCAAAAGGCTATGACTCCTTGACGACTGAGATGAAGCAAATCCGCCACGCGATTCTGCTGATGAAAAAGTCTGAGCAAAATGTCATTCCTCTCCCGTACCAAAGACAGGAGCCTGAGATTCAGCCGGGCTTCGGATATGTTGTGGAAAACGGGAAGGAGCAAAAAGTTCAAATTCCTTTATGTTCTGCTGAAAGGGAGAGTGCTAGATGACAGAACAACGAAAAAGCTTGATCAAGTTAATATCCGCCGTCATCATCATTTTGCTGCTGCCGGTGTTGTTTTTCCGATTTATCGGAGACGACCCGACGAAAAAAGCAGTCAATTCCACCCGGCAAATCGCGGTGGTGAATGAAGACACTGGCGTATTGAGTGATGAGGTAAAGTCTGATGAAGAGGACAAATCCGCCCAGTTCGGCAAGGAAGTAGCGGCTGTTCTGGGTGAACGTCCTGATTATTCGTGGACGGTCGTAAACCGTAGCGCGGCTGAGACCGGTCTCGCGTCAAAAAAATACGATGCGATCGTCTACATTCCCTCAGACTTCTCAAAAAACATTTTGAGCTATGACAAAGACCATCCACAAAAAGCAACGCTTGAATTCAGCATTCAAGATAACCTGAATGCGGTCAACAAAGAAAAAGTTCAGCGTGAGCTTGAGGATGCCCAAAAGACAATGAACAAAAAAATGTCAGCCTTATACTGGAACTTTGTGTCGCAAAAAGTGGACAACATCAGAGGAGAATTTGACAAAATCGTCAATAAAGAATCTGAATTCCAGAATGTCATGTACAACTTTTACAAACCAAGCTCTAATGATTTAGCAGGTGAAATCAAACAGCAAAAAGACTTAATCGATGAGCTGAAGAAATCAATGAATGAAGCGCAAGGCACGACAAAAGAAAAAGCTTCTACAGCGGAGGAAGCCAAAAATACGCTGAAAGAATTCATTGATACAGTTGAAAGATACAAGGAATATCAAGAAAATCAGAAAAAGCTGCTTTTGGCAGCCCAGGATTCAACACAGCAGCAAATCCGGACAGGTCTGGATGCCATCCAGGCACAGCAAAAGGCGAATCAGTTCAGTGAACGCATGAGCGGGTTGGTAACCGGGATCGGCCAAGCGAAGACACAGCTCGGACAAACCAGCAATGTGCTGGCAAACGCCCAGGAAATTAGGGAAGGGCAAGTGTCCCAGCAGGAACTTGGCATGGCAAAAATCCAAAGTAATTTAATCGAACAATATCAGGCCGCATCAAGACAGGCTGCACTAAATCAGGTGTACCAATTGCTTGTCCCGGCACGTCAGGCATTGACAGTTGCGAAAGGGGACGACCCAGTCATAGACGATGGTTCTGACAACAATGATAAAGATAAAGACCCTAAAGAAGAAGATCCTGAAGAACTCAAAATTGATCTTGAAAAACAGCGTGAAGAACTGAAAAATATCGCTGCTGATATTCAGGATATTTCAGACAATCTGAAGGAGCCTGAAAAAGAGGACCCAACACCGGAGGACCCGGGTACTGAACCAGACGATCCGTCCACTGATAATCCAGAAAAACCTGATGACGGGGGCAGTACAAAGCCCGATGATACACAGGGCGACACAGGGAACGACAATAACAGCAGTGATACCGGTAATGACGGACAAACGGACGGCAGTACTCAGGATCAAGACCAGCAGAAGGGAACAGACGGTCAGGAGCAGAACGGCGATGCCTCTGATGGTGCGTCCGACAGCGGAAAAACTGAAACGGGCACATCTGCCGAACAGACTGCATCTTCTGATTCAGCCCTTCAATTTATCAAGCTGGCAAATGAAGGCGGAACCGGAGATTCAGGAGATACCGGTAGCGGCGAAGATACGACGGAGCCTGGGGACCAAGAGCAACCAGGAAACGATGACATTTCTGATATCGCCAAAGCAAAAGAACAGCTCAGCAAAGCGTCTGAGCGAATCAAGCAAATTGAAGAAGAACTGAAGGAAAAAGAAACTGCTCATAATGAAGAGTTGAAAAAGAAGTTAGAGGAACTAACAGAGCAAATGAATGGTCTCACTGATGAAATTGATGACCTGAAAGACAAAGTGAAAAAGCTCGAAGGTAAACTTGAAAATCTCGAAGCGAAACGGAAGCGGGAGTTTGAAGGGATTTACAGTGCGATTCGCGAGCTTGAAAATAAAGATCAGCTTCAATTTTCAGGAGAAATCAATACAGAAAGCATCTCCGCTTTAATGAGATACTATAAATATTTGTCTGTTTATGACTCTGTATTATCCGGTACGATTGACAGTGCTGCAAAAGCCGGCGCTATTGACGGCCAGCAGGGCAACGTCAAATCAGTCCTGGCTCTCACACCTGAAGAATCAGCCAGCTGGGAAGCTCTCAAAAACAACACGATGCAAACAGATGAGGATATTAACAGCTTCATCGACGGCATGACCAAATTTGCGGACGACTACAGCGGCTATATCCGTGACTCTCAAGCAGGTGTTCTCGACGAACTGACGAAAATCTCTGAAAGTGCCGCAAAAGCGTCAGAACAGCTTGTAACGGGCGCAACACAGGAATCTGCGACGTTCAGCAACGATGGGCTGTCTGGCACCATGGCACTGAGTGTCCAAGATACGGTCGGCCAGGAAGTGCTGCAAATGTCAGACATGATGGGTTCATTGTCTGATCGCCAGTCCGGCATCATTGATTACACAACCAACATGCAGCAAAGCGTCAATGATGTTCAAGCGAAAGCCGACACCTTAAACAACAACTGGGGGAAAAATGTCGCCTCCACGAAACTCGTGCGAAATGACGTATACGGCATACTCGGAAATACATTAGTAGACGGGCAAAACAATGGCTATGTATATGATTACTTAGCGAATCCGCTTAAAATCAGCGGAGAGGTTCCGGAAGAAAAAATTCAGACGGTACCTCCGGTTGTCATCCTTGTCATTGTGTTGATCAGCAGTCTGTTAATCGGCTATTTCAGCTCGTATTACCAAAACGCACCGCTTCTCGTCAAAGGAGCGTTATTCGGAATTCTGAATATCCTTGTCGGACTTATGATCAGCTTGTTCGGCTTGAATATTTATTCACTGCCGGACGATCAGACGATTAAGTGGTCGGTGTTTACGATTCTATTGCTGGTCGCAAGCTCTGCCTTCATCCGGACGGCATTCAGATTCGGATCAATCCCTGGCTGGGTTGCTTCAGCAGCAATGATCCTATTCTATGTCGCACCGCTTATTGATTTGATCATGCCGAACTTTACATTTGAAGATCCGGTTTCGAAAGTATATATCGACATCCAGTACGGTACTGGGCACTTGTTTACAATGGGAATAACAGTTCTGCTGATCATTACGGTGATTGCCGCGGCTCTGCCGCTGATTATCCGGCTGATGGCTGAACACACAGCAGAAAGCGATGAAACGTATGAAGCGTAATCGCAGCATGGAAAAGGGGATCATGATTTGTATGCTCTCTTTTTCCCTTTTCATACCCTCTGCAGCTGCTGCCCAAACTGAAGAAAATACAGATGTCGCGCCAAACCAGTATGAGAAAAAAGACATCGAAATCGATACGAATTATTTGCATGAAGATACCTACTATGAAGAAAAAACAGAACTGCCTGAGGAACAAAAGGATATCACTTTTGATAAACCGAAGGACAAGGACGCCGAGCTGATAAAAGATTTGTTTACATCAACAAATGCCGAGGATTCCAACACGATTGCGGCCCAGTCGAAACAGCTTGGAATTACATTTGCAGATAAACCAATAACAAAGACATCATCAACGGAAACAGAAGATGAACAAGAAACATCATCATTGCTGCTGCCGATGATCTATGTCGTACTGATCCTGCTCGGAATTGCAGGCATCGTGTTCCTCATCCCAAAAGTCACAGCGCAGGAAAACAAGAAAGCGTAGGCCGCGTGCTTGTGTTGTGTAAAAGCGGTGCCGTACAATAATAACGGAAAAGGAGGTTTCCAATGGAACTTTATATCATCACCGGAGCGTCAAAAGGGCTGGGTCAAGCCATTGCATTACAGGCTTTAGAAAAGGGGCATGAAGTCCATGCCTTATCCAGAACGAAAACGGATGTCTCTCATGAAAAACTAACGCAGCATCAAATAGACCTCATCAATCTCGAAGAAGCTGAACAGCAATTTGAAACATTGCTCTCATCCATCGATTCAGATCGTTATTCTGGTATTACCCTTATTAATAACGCCGGAATGGTAACGCCGATCAAACGTGCCGGCGAAGCGTCTCTTGACGAGCTTCAGCGCCATTATCAGCTGAACCTGACTGCGCCCGTGCTTTTGAGTCAGCTGTTTACAAAACGGTTTGCTTCATACAGCGGCAAAAAGACGATTGTCAACATTACTTCAGGAGCCGCCAAAAATCCATATAAGGGATGGAGCGCGTATTGCAGTTCAAAAGCCGGGCTCGACATGTTTACGAGGACATTCGGATTTGAACAGGAGGATGAAGAGCTGCCAGTGAACATGATTTCGTTCTCACCTGGAGTGATGGACACTGAGATGCAGGCCGTCATCCGTTCTTCATCGAAAAAGGATTTCCACCACATTGAACGATTCCGGAAATTAAATGAAACAGGAAGCCTTCGCAGTCCGGACTTTATTGCCGGCACGCTGCTTTCTTTACTAGAAAAAGGGACGGAAAACGGCCGCATTTATGATATTAAAGAGTTTTTGTAGAGCAGATATTTTCTGCTCTTTTTTTTATACAAAAGGCTACAGCCAGCGCATTTTATTGAACAGCCGCATATACTGACTGAAACGTTGCTTTTAGGGTATAACAATGATGATAAGAAGATCAAAATGATGTGACATAAGAATTGAGTTTCTCTGCAAATTATGTTAGGATTCTAAAAATATCTAAAGGAGGGGTTTCCATGAGAAAGGTTACATTAATGGATGTTTTCACCCATCCAATTGCACAAAAATATCTTCAGCGTTCCGGCGTGGCACATGCGATTGCCTGCGCTTATCATGCATACAGGCTGTCTGTGAAGGCTGACATTAATCCTGATTTAGCAGCAAAAGCGGCACTGCTTCATGACATTGGCCATTATGAATGGTATACAGACGGAAAGTGGGATTATGAGAAATACAAAAGAAATGACATTCATGCCATTAAAGGGGCGGAACGGGCGCATAAACTTCTGATTCGGCTTGGCGAGGAACCGAAAGCAGCAAAAGAGATTGCACTAGCCATTTTGCTTCATACAGATTCCTATTTGCCTGAAGGCGAATTAGATAAAAACACACTGCAGCAGATTGTCAAAAAAGCGGACGAACTGGATGAAGAGCCGGGCGGCCATCATCATTACCGCCAAATTGATCCTTCAACCGCACGAAAAAAAATAGAAAAGCTGGACCAATTAATCGACCAAGCCCAGGCATCCGTGATAAAGCCTGTATAAGTACGGAACAGCGCCAGCTTTCTTCGCTGTCTCCGCTTCATCGATACTTCCTTTACACCGCTTCCAAACGTATTCTCCTAAAATCTCCGCACCCCTTTGTTTTATCAGGTAAGCCTGTGTCATTATCCATAAGCGCGGCATAAGCTGAGATAAAACACACAAAGGGGATAAAAATATGGTCAACCAAGGTAGTCCGCAACTGGTCTCTTTAGTCGATCCTTATGTCTATCAGACCATTAAAAAGCTCATCGGCTCAAGGTTCGTTATACAGACAGTACGAGATACGGTCAGAGGCAGACTGATCGATGTTAAACCTGACCATATCACAATTGAAGGAGCCCGAAATTCTGTTTGTTTGATCAGAATCCAGCACATGATTTCCGTCACCCCAGATTACAGTGAGCGGGTCTAACAGTGCTTGCGCATGAAAAATAGGCGTACACCGGGACGTCCTATTTTTCAGTTAAGCGCTGTAAAAACGCACTATGATACATTGTTCCGTCAAGGTCAAAACCGGCAAATTCCTGATAGTCACCATCTGAAAAACAGAAAGTGACGCCGTACACTGTATAGCAGGAACGGACTGAAGCATGCTGGCAGACCCGAAAATGATAACCGTCTGAATCTTTTACATATAGCCGGGATTTCCCGGCAAATGGGGCACAGAGGTGTGCTGCCTCACCAAAACATTCGAATCCGGCAATTTTGCCGTCTTGGTCGATATCCAGCAGGATACAATCATTGACTTTAAGCTCCTCAGACCGTATATTCCTGTTCCTTTTCGGAGGAAGAACATAGATATAAGCCAGTTCTGAATCTGTATCGTATGTCACGGCCTTCATCACCAACACTCCTTTCATTATATTAAGAGTTCTGATATGGGTTCATTTTTGTTACAATGATGGGGTATAAGTTCTTTTATCTGACAGACAAAGAAAAACTAGGAGGAACAAAGCTTGTTGAAATCAAAAGTCCATTTTTGGACATTGCAGATTTTATTTGTTTTGCTGATTATTTATGTAGCAACAAAAGTTTCATTTGTATTTCAGCCGTTTATTGTTTTTATCTCGACATTGTTTTTCCCGATGCTAATTGCGGGAATTTTGTATTTCATATTTAATCCGGTCGTCCGCCTGCTTGAGAAAAAAATTCCGCGGACATTATCCATCCTATTGATCTATTTACTGTTTATCGGTTTGCTTGCCTTTATTTCAGCGTCAGTCGGACCTATCATCACCTCACAGGTGACAGGGCTGTTTAACAACCTTCCTGATTATATAAAACAGATTCAGGCGCTGACAAAGGATTTGTCCCATTCTCAATGGTTTACCTGGATGATGAACCAGGATTATGTATCGATATCAAAAATTGAACAGTCATTGACAAGTTTTCTCCAAAACCTGCCGCAAAATATCACGTCCAGTTTATCTGCGGTGTTTGGTGTCGTGACAAACATCACGCTTGTTATTATTACTGTTCCATTTATCCTTTTTTACATGCTGAAAGACGGACACCGCTTTCCGCATTTGGCAGTAAAAATTCTACCGGCTTCTTATCGGACAGAAGGCTTAAAGATTTTTAAAGATTTATCCGATACGCTTGCGGCATATTTCCAGGGGCAGCTGTTAATCTGTCTTTTTGTCGGAACAGCGTGTTTTATCGGCTATTTAATTGCCGGACTGCCGTATGCCCTGATTCTTGGGATTGTCATGGCGATTACCAATATCATTCCCTATGTCGGGCCTTTTCTCGGTGCCGCGCCGGCTGTCATTGTCGGTTTTATGGACTCGCCGGCCAAAGCGCTGTTTGCGATTATTGTGGTCGTCATCGTTCAGCAGCTGGACGGAAACCTGCTGTCTCCTCTTGTGATCGGAAAGCGGCTGAATACCCATCCGCTTACGATTATTTTGCTATTAATCGGAGCGGGAAGCTTCGGCGGAATTCTCGGCATGATTTTAGCGGTGCCGGTTTATGCGGTAGTGAAGGCGTTCTTCCTGAATATTGTCCGCTTGATCAAGCTGCGCCAGCGGTCACGACTCGAGGAAAACGCAAAGCCAGCTGAATAGGCGGGCACCATTAGCGGCTCTTTGCATATGATGCTGTAAATCAATGCGGAGGTGGGGAAATGCCTGCAATTGTGGGGCCGATTTATATCATGTCAGTTACGGGTAATGCCGCGGCAAGCTTTGGAGACGTATTTGCGATTTCGCCCAAAAGCGTCGCTCATTCAGGGGCGGGGTCAGGCACATTTCAGCTTGGTGATTTTGTGAAGATTAACAACCAAACGAGTAAAACTCTCTTCAAAGATGCCGATATCACTGATGAAACAGTTTCGTTTAACGGGTAACAGCCTTTTCACAAGAGGCTGTTGCTTTTTTATTGTATAATATGGGTAGTCTTTGAATAGAGAGGTCATGTTATGAAAATCAGAAAAGCAAATATCAATACGCAAACCGGAATGATCACGGACGTGTATCTGCATGAAAACAGAAAAGAACTGCGCACGCTTGTAGCGGTACCGCAGCTGGAGTGGAGCACGATCATTTCCTATGAAGAAGATAAAGCAACTCTGCCTGAACGGCTGGAAGCGTCGTTGCGCCGGCATACAGAGGAAATCCCTGCTGGTGAGCTGGCCAAAAAAATCATTCATTGGGTAACAGAAATGTAAACGGCGCTTGAAAGTTTAGCTCCTGCCTGATCAGGTGATAATGAAGACAAACAAGACGGGAGGACAGGCTTTTGAGTGAAGATAAAATGGATCTCTATTTGCAGCAAGGAATGTATGGGCCTTTGGAGACAAAGCCTGACGAGCGCCACTTGTTTTTAGGTTCTCTAAGAGAAAGAGTCGTTTTGGCACTGACGAAAGGACAGGTGCTTAGAAGCAAACCGTATAAAGAGGCGGAGCACGAGCTGAAAAACAGCCATAACGTCACCCTTTTGATTAATGGAGAGCTTCAGTATCAGTCTTACTCTCCTTATATCCAAATGGCGAACCGGTACGGAGTGCCCTTCAAGATTGTATCTGATCTTCAGTTTCATACGCCTTTAGGCATCGTCATTGCGGCTGACATCGCTGTGAATCGTGAATTGATATATATTCAGGACGACATTTATAATCGGTCAGTGCTGAAATCTTAAGAGACAAACGGACCGTTTGTCTTTTTGTTCATGGCAATTCACTTACAACTGGAGATAAGATATAATGTTCTCATACTGATGGCGGGGAGGCCGGCTATGAAAAAAGCACTTATTTGTATTGATTATACGAATGATTTTGTGGCGAGTGACGGAAAATTGACCTGCGGGGAGCCCGGCAGAATGATTGAAGAGGCGATCGTCAATTTAACTGAAGAATTCATCACAAACGGTGATTACGTCGTATTAGCAGTAGATTCTCATGATGAAGGGGATCAATATCACCCTGAAACCCGTCTTTTTCCTCCGCATAATATAAAAGGCACGGAAGGAAAAGATCTGTACGGAAAGCTTTTGCCTCTATATCAGAAACATGAACATGAGCCTAATGTTTACTACATGGAAAAAACGAGATATTCTGCTTTTGCGGGAACTGATTTAGAGCTCAAACTCAGAGAGCGGCAGATTGGCGAACTGCACCTTGCCGGTGTCTGCACAGATATTTGTGTGTTGCATACAGCTGTTGACGCATACAACAAAGGTTTTCGGATTGTTGTGCATAAACAAGCTGTCGCCAGCTTTAATCAGGAGGGGCACGCATGGGCTCTTTCCCATTTTGCAAACAGCATCGGAGCGCAAGTGGCAGAGTAAGGAAGGGGAAAAACAGTGTTAGAGTACGGATTTAAAGATGACAGCCTGTCATTACATACAGACCTTTATCAGATCAATATGGCGGAAACGTACTGGAGAGACGGCATTCATGAAAAGAAAGCGATTTTTGAGCTGTTTTTCAGAAGGCTTCCGTTTGAAAATGGCTATGCCGTATTTGCGGGCTTGGAAAAAGCCATTGAATACTTGGAAAATTTCAAGTTTACGGATAGCGATTTGAGTTATTTACAGGATGAACTCGGGTATCATGAAGATTTTATTGAATATTTGCGCGGCTTATCTTTTACAGGTTCACTTTACTCCATGAAAGAAGGAGAGCTCGTTTTTAACAATGAGCCGATTATGAGGGTGGAGGCACCCCTGGTAGAAGCGCAGCTGATTGAAACAGCTTTGCTCAACATTGTGAACTATCAAACATTAATTGCAACAAAGGCTGCCCGGATTAAAGGCGTCATTGGTGATGAAGTTGCGCTTGAATTCGGAACAAGACGGGCGCACGAAATGGATGCGGCCATGTGGGGAGCGAGAGCAGCCTTAATCGGCGGCTTTAGCGCGACAAGCAATGTAAGAGCCGGAAAGCGCTTTAACATCCCGGTTTCCGGCACACATGCGCATGCGCTTGTGCAGGCTTACCGCGATGAATATACAGCTTTCAAAAAATACGCGGAAACACATAAGGATTGCGTCTTCTTAGTTGACACGTATGACACGCTTCGTTCAGGCATGCCGAACGCGATTAGGGTTGCCAAGGAATTCGGCGACCGCATTAATTTCATTGGCATCCGTCTGGACAGCGGCGATTTGGCGTACCTGTCAAAAAAAGCCCGGAAAATGCTTGATGAAGCAGGATTTACAGATGCGAAGGTGATTGCTTCAAGCGATTTGGATGAGCACACCATTATGAATTTAAAGGCTCAGGGAGCGCGCATTGATGTCTGGGGTGTCGGTACGAAGCTGATCACTGCCTATGACCAGCCGGCTCTCGGCGCAGTTTATAAACTCGTTGCCATTGAAGAAGATGGGAAAATGGTTGACACGATCAAAATTTCGTCCAATCCTGAAAAAGTGACGACACCGGGCAGAAAGAAAGTCTACCGCATTATTAATCAGTCCAACCATCATTCTGAAGGCGACTATATTGCGCTTTATGATGAGCAGGTGAATGATCAGAAGCGGCTCAGAATGTTCCACCCGGTTCATACATTCATCAGCAAATTTGTCACGAATTTTTATGCGAAGGATCTTCATGAGCTGATTTTTGAGAAGGGTATTCTTTGCTACCAAAACCCTGAGATTTCAGACATACAGCAGTATGTGCAGGATAACCTCAGCCTGCTTTGGGAGGAATATAAGAGAATCAGCAAGCCGGAGGAATACCCGGTTGATTTAAGCGAGGACTGCTGGAGCAATAAAATGCAGCGGATCCACGAAGTGAAAAGCAGAATTGAAGAAGAGCTTGAGGAAGAATAAAGAAAAACTGGCCTTTCATTCGCGAAGGGCCAGTTTTCTTTATGTATATATTATTTTTCATGTTTAGACAATTTTCGTCAAATTATTTGATATACTTAGGGGTGAAAGCCGCGCGTATTGTAAGGGGGATAAATCAATGAGGGTGTTTGTTGCAAGACAGCCTATTTTTAATAGAAAAGAACAGGTTGTTGCTTATGAACTGCTGTATAGAGAAAGCGAAGAGAACGTGTATAGCGCTAAAGACGGCGATCAGGCAACAACAGATTTGGTGATCAACAGCTTTTTAAACATCGGAATTGAGAAGCTGACGGAAGGGAAACGCTGTTTTGTTAATTTTACGGAAAGCCTGATGTTTTCGAATCTTCCCACCTCCTTCAATCCGAAACAGCTTGTCATTGAAATCCTTGAAGATATACCGATCACGCCGGCCCTCATTTCTAGATGCAAAGAATTGAAAAAAATGGGGTATATGCTGGCGCTTGATGATTTTTATGCAATAAATCCGCAAGATGAGGACTTACTGGAAAAACTCATGAGCTATATTGATATATTGAAAATTGATTTTCTCAAAACAACACGAATGGAACGCAGAACAATTTTGCAAACCTACGGCTGCCGCGGCCTGATTTTTTTAGCGGAAAAAGTAGAGACCCGAAAAGAATATAAACAGGCGGTCCAAGACGGCTTTCAATTATTCCAAGGCTACTTTTTCAGCGAGCCGCGCATCATCAGCGGGCATGACCTATCGACTCATTTCTATTCTTACTATGAACTGCTTAACGAACTGAGTAAAGAGCAGCCTAACATAAAGCGTGTGACAGAGTACATAGAGCGGGATTTATCACTGTCCTATCAAATTTTAAAATTTTTAAACTCATCCCACAGCCGTTTGAGCCAGAAAATTGAAAGCATTCAACAGGCCATTATGCTGCTGGGATTTAATGAAATCAAACGGTGGATATATATTCTTTCCTTTAAGGATTTAAGCAGGAAAGGGCATTCCAGCAAGCACGAAATCATTAAGATTTCTCTGATAAGAGCAAAGCTTTGCGAACTGCTGGCGAGAAAGACATCCCGGCCGCAGCCAGCTTCTTATATGCTGATCGGAATGTTTTCTCTCATAGACACCCTCCTGCATAGAGAAATAGAGGAAATTGTTCAAGAATTGCCTTTAAAAGATGAAGTCGGGCAAGCATTATTAGGCCATCAAAACGACTACTACCAAATGCTTGAGCTTGTGAAATTAATTGAAAGCAACAACTGGGACACTTGCTCGGAATTAGGCAATCAACTCGACAAAGAAGAAGCGTATGAATGTTATCTTGAGGCTCTGGAATGGTGTCATAATCTTATGGACGCAAAATGATTGCGGTCCTCTGACCACCGCAAAGCAAGAATGATTCGGCTTTGCGTTCCGATAAGGCTGATATAGATGCCGTCGGGATTAAAGACCGTATCCACTTCATGCCGGACGCCCATTTGTTTGATCAGGCGCTTGATGGTTTGTTTATCGGACTGCTCGGCTGCGGTCAGAATGCGGCGCGAGAGCTCCCGCGAGCCCGCAATGCGGCCGAGAACGAGCTGGGCATCCGCAAATATCCCTGCGGCCTGCCTCGCTGAACGGATAAAGGTATCAATATTGTTGGCAGGAGCGGGCGGACGGCGTACCTCATACGGATACACGTAAAACCAGGGATAACGATATCTCATGGGAGCACCTCGCAAAAAAGGATGTTTCTATATGTATAGATCCCTAATTGCCGAATATGACAAAGCGAAAAGGCCACAACTTTAGCGTTGCGGTCTTTTTCGGTGTTTGTCGGTCAGGAAACGCCAAGAATCGCATATTCAATTTTGAAAATACGGTATGAAGGACTATAGTCTTGCTTAGTGAAAATGCGAAACCCGTTAAAATCAAGGAGATTAAGAATCTTTCTCAATTTCAGCACATATAAACGCTCTTTCACATAGAAAGATAGTCCCGTTCTTGTTGTGATTCCTTTGAGTATAAGGACCTATTTAGATTTGCGGTGTCACGCAGGACTTTTTTGTATACTTTTCGGTGAAAAATAAGCCGAAAGCAGATACACTATTAGTAACAGATCAAATACCTAGGACTCGTTCACCATACACAATTCATTGATCTTTCAAAAAAAGGAGTGTGGAAACGATGGAAAAGAAACTTGAAGAAGTAAAACAATTGTTATTCCGACTCGAACTTGATATTAAAGAAACGACAGATTCATTACGAAACATTAACAAAAGCATTGATCAACTCGATAAATACAATTATGCAATGAAAATTTCGTGAAAAAGACTTGGAAACAAGTCTTTTTTTTCGTTCTACCGATACAATAAATGGATAAAGTATTATATGATTGTTAAAAAACGAAAAACCTGCTGTCCTTTAAATGTCCCATTTAGTAAAATGGAATGGGAGGGGGGAAGTCGTTATTGAGCAGATATGTTTAGATTCTGTCCGGATCAAGGAGAAAATGAAGGAGATTGTGGATGAAAATATTTTAAATGAGGACTTAAAAGTGAAGCTCATTTCTTTTATCAAAGAAAAAAAACAATTTTCATTTGCAGAACTGGCTTATTACCATTACATAGCATTTGATGGAAAAAACGACAAAGCAATTGAGTTATTGGCGTCAGGTATAGAACTTTTAATTTTATCTGCGGACATTTTTGACGATATTGAGGATAAGGACAATCTTCAGGCTTCTTGGATGAAATTAGATCCTTCTATAGCAACTAACGCAGCTACCGCACTTTATACATTAAGTCTGCAAGTAATAGGTTCAGTCTCAAATCATCCAAAACTTTTAAGCCTTACTTTGCAATATTCACTCCAATCTTTACAAGGACAACATGTAGATTTGAATTTAACAGCCTCATCAGAATCAGAGTATATTGAAATGATTAAACTTAAGTCGGGTTCTCTGGTAACATTGCCCAGTATTCTTGGTGTATATCTGGCAACTGGAGAATATAATGAAACAGTTGAGGAGTATTCACGTTATTTAGGTATAGTCGAGCAAATTGCAAATGATCACTATGGACTTTATTACCCTAACAATAATGACTTCAAAACTAGACATACGCTTGCCTTCAATTATCTTAAAAATAAATTTAACCAATCATCAATTGACTTATTAAATTTTTATGCGCAAGAAAATCATATGATAAATAATTTGGAAGATTTGAAGGGAAAGTTAAGAGAATCAGGTGTAATACAATATTTGAATGTTATAAAAAATTTAGCAGTGGAAAATTTTAAGGAATCATTCAAAAAACTGAGATTAGATGAACAAAGAAAAAATAAATTACTTATTCAATTATTAAGGGGGATTTAATTTGAAACATATTGATAAAATCATTAGCCATCTAGTAAACAACCCGGAAGCGTTTGATCAATTTAAGAATGGGAACTTAACCTTGCTAAATATAAATGAAAAAGAAAAGAAAGCAATATTATACGCGTTTGAACAAGGAGAGGTGCCAAGAACAAGCAAGTGGCCTCCAATAGAAGCTATTAGTAATTTTTTTGAGGATGATAAAAGAAAAAGTTTGATTTAATTACGGGATGATGTGATGTACAGATATATTAACGTCTATAAATATTTGTCTCTAGTTTTTATCATTTTAAGTTTTATTTATGTTATATACCTCTCGTATAGCTTTGCTTTTAACATCTTCGTAGGTGCGGATGTAAAGATAAATGAACAGGGTAAGTTAGAGGTCACCAATGTTTTAGATTATACAGATGAATATTATTCAGGTGTGAAAAAGGGAGATATCATTCTTGAAGTAAATGGGGAGAAAGGCAGTGATATTCAATTAAAAAGTGGAAGATTGGTCAATGTAGAAAGTTTAATTGTTGAGAGAGATAATAAATCATTTCATTTACAAAATGTAAGCCTAATCAGTGAAGAAAATTTATTTATGTATCTCATTCCTGTAATATCTTATTCAATCTGTTTATTTTGTATATTTTTTATTTATAGAATAAATAAAGTAAGAAAATCAACTTCTGCTTATATTTTAATTTTATTTTTGTTATTTGTATCAGTAGCGTATGTAAGTGCATGTGGAGCAAGAAGAGGTGAAGAGATAAGCACTTATCTGCTTGTTCTTACTTTAGTCAGTTGTCCGGTGTTATATATTCATTTTATATATAAATACTTTATAGAATTAGGAACAAAGTTATTCGAAAAGAAGATTTTAATCATTATGTATATGCTCCCGCTAATAAATCTTTTATTAGAGGACGTTCTGAGTAATAGATTAAAATCTTCGGCTTTTTTGTCTAATCTGAATTTGATTTCATTTTTTGTCCTAGTTCTTACTGTATCGATTCTTATCCATAAAGGGATAAGAAAATTTAAACAAAAAGAGCAAAAGTCAATTTTGAAAGTCCTTGCTTATACAAATATCTTTTCTTTCAGTCCGTTTATTGTCTTTTTTGCTGTTCCATATGTGTTTTTCGAGAAGTATGTCTCACCTTTTAGTTTGGCTGCTTTTACACTTGTTATACCTTTTTCTTTAGTATATCAATTTATGACTAATAGACTTTATAATATCGACTTTGTTGTGGGGCGGCTTAAGTACTACGGTTTTTTAGCCATTACACCTACTATTATCGTAGTGACCATCTTTAATTACATTCAGCAACCAAAGGATATCTTTTATTTAGTTAAACTAACAATTGCAATATATGTTCTTATGTTTGCCGTTTTTTACTTTAAAGAAATCATTGATTTTCGTTTCAAGTTGAAAAGATTTACAGAGAAATTTAATTATCAAGATGGGATTTTTAAATTTACTCAGTTGATTAAGCAAGCATCATCAGTAGATCAAGTACTTAATCACTTTAAAAATACAATCCTAGAAGTATTAAACATAGATAATGCTTGCGTGTATGATAATTCTAAAGGGGAAATCACCCTTCTTAGTAAGAACAACTTTAAAGATCTGACTTATAAAAATCATGAGCAATATGTGAAAAATTTTTCTGGTGATATCGGTAAAATTAAAGAGTTTAAACAAGGTTTTATTATTAAAATAGGTGAACGAGGAGACAGATCATTTTTAGTACTCTGTTTCTCAAGTTATAATACTTTTAAGTTAACAAGGGATGAAATTGCATGGCTTCAAACATTAGCATTTTATACAAATGTCTCATTGGAAAACGTTATGAAAATCGAAGAATTGATGGTGCATCTTGAGGATTTAAAACAACAAGAATCCAACCCCGTATGGCTCAAAAAACTCATGTACACGATCGAGGAAAAACAACGCTCGGATCTCGCCCGCGATCTCCACGATTCGGTTCTTCAGGATTTGATTTCCTTAAAACGCCAGTGTGAGCTGTTTTTGGGTGATTTCAAGAAGGATGATAATCCGTGCCGTGAAGAGGTGCAGGACAAGCTTGTACAGATGAATGAGCAGATGTCTGATGTGATTTCGATGACGAGGGAGACGTGTCATGAGCTGCGGCCGCAGCTTCTGTATGATCTTGGGCTGGTCAAGGCGCTGTCGAAGCTGGTGGCGCAGCAGCAGGAGCGGGTTCCGTTTCATATTCGTTTAAATACCGGGAGATTTACGGCTTCCCTTGATCTGGATTCGCAGCTGAATTTGTACCGGATCATTCAAGAGTTTCTGTCTAATGCGGTCAAGCACTCTCAGGCGACGGATGTGCTGATTATGCTCATCAGTATTCAAAACAAAATCGTTCTTCATTATGAGGATGATGGCGTAGGGTTTGATCAGGAAAAGAATACTGAGCATTCCATGAGCATGGGGCTTTCTGGCATTAAGGAGAGAGTCAGGGCTTTAGATGGGCGCCTTCGGATTGAAACAAGTGAAGGAAAGGGCTTTAAGGCTGATATTGAAATCGAATTGTAATGGATTTATAACGGAAACGACTTGGCACAGGCCAAGTCTTTTTTATAAAATGGAAAAGAGTGAGTAAAAGGGAGGAAAACATGAAAAAGATACTAGTGATTGATGACCATCCGGCTGTCATGGAAGGCACCAAGACAATTTTGGAAACGGATTCGAATTTGTCTGTTGATTGTCTCAGTCCTGAACCGAGCGAACAGTTTATCAAGCAGCATGATTTCTCGTCATATGATCTCATTTTAATGGATCTGAATCTAGGCGGCGAGGTCAATGGGATGGAGCTTTCTAAACAGATTTTACAAGAGAATCCTCATTGTAAAATTATCGTGTATACCGGTTATGAGGTCGAGGATTATTTCGAGGAAGCGATTCGTGCGGGTCTGCACGGTGCCATCAGCAAAACGGAATCTAAAGAAAAGATCACCCAATACATATACCACGTACTCAACGGAGAAATTTTAGTCGATTTTGCTTACTTTAAACAGCTGATGACTCAGCAAAAAACAAAGCCGGCTCCTTCCTCTCAAAAAGAACAAGATGTGCTCACACCTAGAGAATGCCTGATTCTTCAAGAAGTTGAAAAGGGATTTACAAACCAAGAAATCGCAGATGCCCTTCATTTAAGCAAGCGGTCCATTGAATACAGCTTGACATCGATTTTCAATAAGCTGAATGTCGGTTCACGGACGGAAGCGGTTTTGATTGCGAAATCAGACGGTGTACTTTAAATGTTGGGGGGTGTAGAGATGGATATGAAGCACACATTGCTTGAAGCGCTTGGTATTGAGATTGTTGAAAACACAGCGGAACGATGCGTTGCGGTCATGCCGGTGGATCATCGGACGGTACAGCCGTTCGGATATTTGCATGGAGGCGCTTCAGTGGCCCTGGCGGAAACCGCGGCGAGCGCAGGTGCACAGAACCTGATTGATCATACAACGCAAGCTTGTGTCGGTTTGGAGATTAACGCCAACCATTTAAAATCTGTAAAGGAAGGAACGGTAAAGGCGATAGCCGAGCCCGTTCATATAGGCAGAACGACGATTGTCTATCATATTCACATATATGACGAGCAAGAGAGGCTGATCTGTATATCCAGATGCACGCTGGCTGTCATCAAGAAATAAAAAAACAGCCGGAACTCTGCCTGTCCGGCTGCTTATTTTTATAAATAAGAATCCTCTTTTCGTTTAATCACAAAGTTTCTGATTCCGTTATAGTCATCTTGCACACTTCTCTCATCAAGCTTGACGCCGGAGTTATACGCAGCACGGCAGATCAAGTGCCCGCCGATAGGCGACGTAATAAAGATAAAGAGAATTCCAAGCAGGATTTTAGCGGAGAGCTCCCCCGTCACAAACCACAAATAGAAGAAGACACCGAGCAGAATCATATTGACACCTAATGTTGAGCCTTTAGAAGCAGCATGAGCGCGTGTAAACACATCGGGAAGGCGAAGTACGCCAAATGAAGCAATGAGGCATATAAGAGCACCCAGCAAAATGAATACAGCCACAACGACCTTAGCGGTTTCGATCATTTTCGATAATCTCTCCTTTCTCCAGGAACTTGGAAAATGCGATCGTTCCGATAAACGATAAAATCCCCAGCAGCAAAATAATATCTAAAAACGCACTTGTTTTCAGCAAGATGGAGACAAGCGCCGTGATTGCGATCAGATTGATGCCGATTGCATCCAGAGCCACGACCCGGTCAGGCACAGTCGGCCCTTTAATGACACGAATGACATACAAAAAGGTAGACACTGCCATAATGCCGAGCGCGATTTGCAGGATCAGCGTAAACATCACCGGCTCACCTCCTGTATGGCTTTTTCAAATGACTCCCGAATATCAAAAATCGCTTTTTCCGCATCCTCGATATCCATTGCATGAATATAAAGTATTGTTCTGTCATCTGAAATATCCATCACCAAGGTTCCCGGCGTTAATGTAATGAGCAGAGAAAGCAGGGTGATTTCCCAGTCCTTCGTCAGTTCAGTTTTAAAAGCAAAAATACCCGGTCTGATATTCAGTTTTGGAGATAAGACTGATTTCATCACACTGACATTAGCAAGGTACAGTTCCTTTATAAAAATGAAACAGAGCTTGATGATAGAAATCAATTTCCATAGATAAAACTGGCGAGTGAAAAAGCGCCGGAAGAAAAAGAGAGAGAGCATTCCCAGAATATAGCCTGTAATGAATCCTGCGGCGCTTGGACTGTTGCTTAAGAACATCCAGCAAAAAGCGAGAAACACATTTAATAAAATTTGAAATGCCATGCGATCTACTCCTTCAGAACAGCTTCGATATATTTTTCCGGATTCAGCAGCGTCTCGGCCGCTTGATCAACGTAAGGCGACACCCATTCTGTACCCACCCCGAAGAGAAGAGACAGCAAGAGAAAAATAGCTGCCGGATAAAGAAGTCCTTTAGCTGTTCGATGATTTGGTTTTGGCGTTTCTTTTTCTTCGCCCCAAAACGCATGTATAAAGATCCTCAGCACAGAGTACAGTACGAGCAGACTCGAAAGCAGAATCAGCATGGATATCGTAAATTCACCTTCTGCGAAGCCGCCCTCCGCAATTTTAAATTTGCCGACAAATCCGCTCAGTGGCGGAATGCCTGCAAGAGAAATAGCAGAAATGAAAAACATCCATCCAAGAACAGGATAGCGTTTGATCAGCCCGCCCATTTTATGCAGGTTCGCAGTTCCAGTCAATGCGATCAGCGTACCCGCCAGCATAAACAAAGCGCCCTTAATCAGCATATCGTGTATCAGATAGTAGATCGCGCCCTGAATGGATGCGGGGGTGTGTACTGCCACACCGAACAAAATCACGCCGACAGCGGTAATAATGTTATAGATCACAATTTTCATGACATTCGAATAAGCGAGTGAACCGATGACACCAAAAATCACAGTCAGCGCCGCCAGCCAAATCATCAGCTGATGGGTAAAGGCTGTATCGTGAATAAAAATCAATGTGAAAACCCTCGCAATCGCATATAACCCGACTTTTGTCAGCAAAGCGCCGAACAACGCGGAGATTGCTGCCGGTGGCGCGTAATAAGAGCCTGGAAGCCAAAAGTAGAGGGGGAAGATTCCGCCCTTCATGCCAAATACCAAAAGCAGCAGGACACCAATCACAGTAATCAGCCCGGTTTGTCCTGATTCGCTGATTTTCACGCTAAGATCCGCCATGTTTAACGTGCCGGTTACAGCGTATAAAAAGCCGACCCCTATGACAAACAGGGCAGACGATACGATATTAAACACAATATATTTAAGGGATTCCCGCAGCTGAATTTTTGTGCCGCCTAATACAATGAGCATATAGGAAGCAATAAGCAGAAGCTCAAAAAATACATACATATTAAATAAATCGCCTGTTAAAAACGCTCCGCTGACGCCGGCAAGCAAGAACTGAACGCCGGAGTAGTAAAAGGAGCGCTCACGTTTTTCACCGACAGAACGGAAGGAATAAAGCCCAACCAATAAACCGATGACCGCTGTTGTGAGAACGAGAAGGCTGGCGAATTGGTCTGCGGCAAGCACAATGCCGTACGGCGCTTTCCATCCGCCTAGGCTGAGTGTCTGGATACCTTTTGTGAAGACAGTCTGTACAAGTATGCCGCTAATCACAATCCCGATGGCCGATGCCGCCGTGCTGAAGATTCTCATGAGCATAAGATTCTTCGTCATGAAAATCAGAAGAATAGCCGACAAAAGCGGGATCAGGATTGGCAAAATAACAAAATTATTCATGTTGATCATTTCCCCTCATTTGATCCATATCGTCCGATTTCAATTCCTGATAAGCGCGAAAGGCCATGACGAGTATGAATGACGTAACGCCAAAAGAAATGACAATTGCGGTCAAAATCAGGGCTTGCGGAAGCGGATCGACAAATGATTTGGCATGCTCGCTCAAAATCGGAGCAGCGCCTTTCTTTAATCCTCCCATAGTTAAAAGCATTAAATGAACGCCATGGCTTAACAGTGCTGTTCCGATAATGACGCGAAGCAGGCTTTTAGACAGCAGCAAATACGTGGCAGCCATAAAAATAATACCGGCTAATACAGCCATTAAGATTTCCATTATTCTTCCTCTCCAATCGTTTGAATAATGGTCATCGTTATGCCTACGACAACAAGATAAACGCCTAAATCAAATATCGTCGCTGTGGCGAGCTCCGTTTTCCCAAGGATCGGCAGCTGAAAGTATCCGAATGTGTGGGTTAAAAAAGGAAACCCAAAGACAAAGGAGCCAACGCCTGTTAATACAGCGAGCAGAAGGCCGGCTCCCGCGACATAAATGAAATTGACAGGCAAAAGGGAACGCACGGTTTTTAAATCATATGCCAGAAGCAAGAGAACGATGGAAGAGGACGTGATCAGTCCGCCGACAAAGCCTCCTCCGGGCGCGTTATGCCCTGATAAAAATAAATAGAAAGAGAAAAGCAAAATGATAAAGGATACAAGCTTTGTCGCGGTTTGAAGAATCAAGTCATTTGTTTTTTGTTCATTCACCGCTTTTCCCCTCCTCTTTTACTTTTGTTTTAATCATGCTGTAAATGCCGAGAGCGGCTATTGTTAATACCGTAATTTCAAACATTGTATCAAATCCCCTGAAATCAACAAGAATGACATTGACGACATTATCCCCTCCGCCGAGATCGTGGCTATGTTTGACAAAGAAGGACGCAATGCTGTCTTTTGTCCGCTGGCTTGAGGATGCGATACCGAGCAGAGTAACGATAACACCGACGCCTAAAGAAATGATAAAATTCGTCATCCGGAACGTTCTCGTTTTTGTTTTCAGCCTCAGTTTCGGCAAATGGTAGAAGCAAAGCAGAAACAGTGCCACAGAAATCGTTTCAATGACGAGCTGAGTCAATGCCAAGTCCGGCGCTCTGAAAATGACAAAAAACAATGCAAGCGTATAACCGACAACACCGAGTGCAATGATCGCCGTCAGTCTTGACCTAGCAAAAACAGTCGCCACTGTGGCGCTGATCATGACAAGCGTCAAAATGATTTCGTATACACCGATTTTAGCCATGCCTTCCGTTTTAAATGAAAATCCGCCTTTAATGGCAAAAGCTCCGCCTATCAGAATGATGAAACCAGCGAAGATATACAGCAAATAATCTCTTAAAAACCCGGTCATATATTGTTTTGTGATCCGGTAAGAGCCTTTCTCCATCAGAGTCAAAAGCTTATCGTATAACCGGTTGAGTGTGAGTTTCGAAGGAAACAGTTTATAGATTCCTTTCCACTTATTCAGCGACAAATAACCAATTGTTCCGATCACAACAATACCCGCAGTCATGAGCAATTCCGTTGTAATCCCATGCCACTGTGAAATGTGAACGTGGAATTTCTCATGGCCGGCAAGCAGTGTCGGATAGATTGAGTTCATCGCAGGCTCTATCAGGGTGTACGACAATATATTCGGGAAAAAGAAGAGACTGACAGCCAAAGCGACAAGAATGACCGGTGGTACGAGCATGCCGACAGGCGCTTCGTGAGCCTGTTTTTCAAGGTGTTCAGGCTGGTAATTTCCTCTGAATGTTTTAAACAGCAATTTCATGCTGTAGATAAACGTAAATACACTTCCGATCCAGGCGAAAAGAGGGAACAGAACGCCCCATGTCTGCACGTTGAACAGGTCAAAATGTGTCACGCGAAGCATGCTTGTGAAAAACATTTCTTTACTCAAAAATCCGTTAAACGGCGGTAGGCCGGCCATTGAAAATGTCCCGATTAAGGAAATGGTAAATGTAATCGGCATAATTGCCATCAGGCCGCCTAGCTTCCGGATATCCCGTGTGCCTGTTTCGTGATCGATAATCCCGACTGCCATAAACAAGCTTCCTTTAAAGGTTGCGTGGTTGATTAAATGGAAAATGGCAGCCATAGCGGCAACTGTATAATATTCTGTATGGCCGTAATGAAGGGCCGCGGCACTGACTCCGAGCATGGAGATGATCATGCCGAGCTGGCTGACGGTTGAAAACGCCAAAATCGATTTTAAATCAGTTTGTTTCACGGCATGGAATGAACCCCAAACCATCGTAAAGAGGCCAACGAGGGACACGATCCAAAACCACTGAGCTGAAAAGGCGAAAATAGGACTGAATCTCGCAATCACATAAATGCCGGCTTTTACCATAGTAGCTGAATGGAGATAAGCGCTGACAGGCGTCGGAGCTTCCATCGCGTCAGGGAGCCAGATGTAAAAAGGAAATTGCGCTGATTTCGTAAAAGCCCCTAATAAAATGAGAATCATAGCCGGGATAAACAATTCGTGGCCGGCAATTAATTGAACCTGGTGAACCATCTCTCGAATACTGAAGGAATCCGTTATCAAATAAAGGAGAATAAATCCGCCGAGCATGCACAGCCCGCCGCTGACCGTAATCAAAAGTGATTTGGCTGCGCCATAGCGCGACTTTTCCCGCTTATACCAATAGCCGATCAGCAAAAAGGATGAAAGGCTTGTAAGCTCCCAGAACATGTAGAGAACCATGACATTGTCTACTAGAACGACGCCGAGCATGGCGCCCATGAACATCAATAAGTAGACATAAAAGGGCCCAAGCTGTTCTTTTTCTTTCGATAAATAAAAAATGCTGTAAAGAGTGACCAAAGAGCCAATGCCTGTGATCAGTAAGGCGAATAATAACCCGAGGCCGTCTATATAAACGGTAAAGTTAATGCCGAGTGACGGAATCCACTCTAATACCGATCGAAGTGTTTCTCCAGATTGTGTCATCCTGATCATTGGGAGAAAGTATATAAATAGCAAGACGGGCAAGATCAACACAAACCAGCCCGTATGCACTCTTTTTGCGTATTTTGCCAAGAAGGGAATGATAAAAGCAAATAAAAAAGGCGATAAAATAGCAAGATGTAAGAGCTGCAAAGATAAGACCTCCTTTTCTCGTTCTCAATTGAAAAATGCGCTATGTATGAAATATACGGTCAAACGACCTAGTCCAAATTATATCGCACTTTTCTGCAAGCTGCCACGCTTCGAACTGCTGTAATGGGTTTTTATGAGTTCTTTTGACCTCAAAATAAGTCTAACAAAAAAGAGGTTATTTGTATATTTAAAATCAATCCTGATCAAGCTGAAGGAAAGGAGCTGGTCATGTGAAAAGAAAAGTCGTGATGTGCTCAGGTTTATTCTGCTCAGTATTTGCAGGGGCATTCATGTTGAATCAATATGACGGGCGCAGCGGTGTGGCGGCTAGTGATGAGTGGGAGCTGTATTTACTGGAGCACCACCTGTCAGCCAGAATGAGTGAGACGGAATCAAGGGATCTGCCGTTTGGTCCCCGAGAGTATATTCGGATTGTGAATAAATAAAAAAAGAGTTCCGCATAAAACGGAACTCTTTCTGTTTATGAAGTGAAAAAACGAAGCAGCACTGTCGCACAAATAACTGTGCCTGCACCGCCGAGACGGGTTGAAATTTGGGCAAACGGCATAAGGCCCATTCTTCCTGATGCTGATAAAATGGCAACATCACCTGTTCCGCCGAGGCCGCTGTGGCAGCAGGTAACGATTGCGGATTCAACCGGATACATGTTCATCAGCTTGCCTACGAAATATCCAGAACCAATCATCGCGATAACAACTGAAATACAGATGATGACAAACGGAATAGAAATCACAGACGCTACGTCATCCAACGGAATAAAGAGGATGCCGAGACCGACCATCAGCGGCCATGTAAAGCTTGAAGAAATAAACTTATAAAGCTGGTAAGCGCCTTCTTCCATTTTTTTCGGAAGAATATTCGCATACTTGACAGCCGCAGCTGAAATAATCATTAAGATCGCGCCCGGGATGAAGATGAATTTCTCCAATAACCCGCCAAAAATAAAGAATGTACACGCGAGCAGAACTCCCGCTCCCATTAGTTTAAAATCAATTTTTGCTTCGGCTTCTTTTTGATTGAAAATCTCATTTGCTTTTTTAGATTTTACGAGACGTCCGTTCCCATTTAGATCTGGACGCTTATCGCCAAGCTTTTTCATTAAGGCTGCACATATGATAGCAAAAACGTTTCCTATAATTGCGGCTGGAACCAACTGAGACACAAATACATCAGCGGATGAGCCCAGTATTTGTGAATAGGCGATTGAAAGCGGCAAAATTCCTTCACCTATTCCCCCGGCAATAATCGGGACAACAACAAAGAAAAAGGAATCATAGGCACTATAGCCAAAAATAAATCCGACAAGGATGCCGGCTGCAACGGCCGCGATCGTTCCTGCAACCAGTGGAACGAACATTCTAATAAACCCCTGTATTAAAACAATTCTGTTCATACCGAGGATACTTCCCACAACAAGGCAAGCGATATAGAAATAAAGGAAGTTAGACGTTTTCATCAAGTTGGTTACAGCGTCTAAAGATGTTGAATTCAGTACATTGTAAAAGACTAAAAATGAAGGAACAAACAAAGATAAAATAGCAGGGCCGCCAATATCCTTCAATATCGGTATGCGTTGGCCTATGTCTCCGAGAAACACACCAAGAATCATAATGATGGCAAACCCGCCAAGCATATTTGCCGGCAGCTCATTGTAATAGGCTGCAAGAATAATAATAACAGCTAATACTGTGTATAATGGCAAAGGAATCACACCGATTTCCCAAGACCAGATTTTTTGAAACAGGTTTTTCTCCTGTGAGTCTTTTGGCTCAGGTGAAATTGTCCCCGTTTTTGGAATTGCTCCCATGTCATACACCCCCATGTATTGTTTGTTACAGTCTACAAGAAAGCGTTAACACTTCATATTTTTTTAAGTTAAAAAACTAATAAACAATTAAATTAAGAGGGTCTTTTGGATTAGAAAAAAATCCCTGAGAATTGTCTTCCCAGGGGAGAATGTTTTATCTTTTTCCTTTAATATAAGGTACGCCATTGGCTTTTGGCGCGTCTGCCCGCCCGATAAAGCCGGTTAAAGCGAGAATCGTTAAGACATAAGGAGCCATCAGCATATACACATTTGGTATGTCTTTAAAAAGAGGGAGCAGCGATCCAATGATGCTTAAGCTTTGGGCGAATCCGAAAAACAGGGCGGCCCCCAGTGCTCCGATTGGATGCCATTTTCCGAATACAAGCGCTGCCAGGGCGATAAAGCCTTGCCCGGAGATGGTAGAGTGCGTGAAATCAAGCGCAATTGTAGAGGCATATACGCCGCCGCCGAGACCGCCGAACAATCCGCTGATCATCACGCCGATGTAGCGCATTTTATATACGTTGATTCCCATCGTATCGGCCGCCATCGGATGCTCTCCGACAGAACGGATACGAAGGCCGAACGGCGTTTTGAACAAGATAAACCAGGAAATAAAGGCAAGTGCTATTGCAAGAATAGACGTATAATAGACATCCGAAAAGAAGATCTTTCCCAAGACGGGAATATCGCCCAAACCGGGGATTTTCGTCTTATAAAAAGGCTCTGGAATTTTGTCTGTCTGCGCTTTGCCGTAGATCAGTTTGACGATAAATAAAGTTGCCCCAAGCGCCAGCATGTTAATGGCGACACCGCTGACTGTCTGGTCGGCGCGAAACGAAATCGCCGCTGCCGCGTGAATCAGTGAAAACAGGGCGCCTGCTGCCATGGCGGCAAGGAGCGAAATCCAAGGTGTGGCGGCACCTAATTCCGGACCAAAAAATAAATTAAATAACACGCTGGTGAACGCCCCGATAATCATGAGGCCTTCTAAGCCGATATTCACCACACCTGATCTTTCGGAAAACACGCCGCCGAGAGCAGTTAAAATAAGCGGGGCCGCGTAGACGAGTGTGGCAGGGACAATGATAGATAAAATCTGCACAATGTCCACTTAGTTCGCCCCCTTTTTCTTCAATTTGCCCATGACGAAACGAATCGCATAGCTTGAAGCCACAAATAGAATAATAATAGCAATCACAATATCAACGACCTCTGATGGAACGCCTGATTCAATCGGCATATTTAATGCGCCGATTTTTAGCCCGCCAAGCAGGCATGCTGCCAGTACAACGCCTACGGCTGTGTTTCCCCCGAGAAGAGCGACAGCGATACCGTCAAAGCCTACGCCGGTAAATGCGCCTTTCACTGCTGCATATTCGAATGTTCCTAGGCCCTCCATGGCTCCGGCAAGGCCTGCAAAAGCGCCGGAGATAAGCATGGAGGTCATGATATTCTTCCGCACGCTCATGCCGGCATACTGGGAAGCGTGCTGGTTAAACCCGACCGCCCGGAGCTCAAATCCCTTTGTAGTTTTGTTGATAATAAACCACATGATAACTGCTGCGAGAAGGGCAACGATGATTCCCAAATGCAGCCGTGAGTAATCGGTGATCTGTTCAAGAAAAGGAGAGCGGAGGGAGGCGGATTCGTGAATTTTCCCCGTCTTGTCCTGATGATCTGTCAAGACGTTTGAAATGATGTAATTGGTCATGTGCAGCGCGATATAATTCATCATAATGGTGACAATGACTTCATGAACGTAAAATCGCGCTTTCAAAATGCCGGGAATAAACCCCCATAATCCTCCTGCAGCTGCCGCTGTAATCAATGCGAGCGGCAAGTGAATATATGCCGGTCCATCAAACGCCGTACCGACCCAAACCGCTGCTGTCCAGCCGACGAGCAGCTGGCCCTCGACGCCGATATTAAAGAGTCCGGTTCGGAATGCAAAGGCGACAGCCAATCCAGATAAAATATAAGGCGTAATTTGCCGAATTGTTTCTCCGACATAATAGATTTCTCCGAATATCCCATTCCACAAAGCCGAATATCCGCTGGCCACACTGTAGCCGCTCACAAGCATAATCAACGCGCCGGCCGCAAGACCAAGGATGATTGCGATGAGCGGCACGAGTAAATGAGAGAGTCGTTTAACCATTTGCTTTCCCCGCTTCCTTTTGCGTGCTTCCTGCCATCAAGAGACCAAGCTCCTGTTCAGTGGTGTCCTGCGGATTAACGCTGGCGATAATGCGTCCTTCAAAAATAACGGCGATTCTGTCACTGAGATTCATAATTTCTTCAAGCTCAAACGAGAGGAGAAGAACGGCTTTCCCGGCATCACGCTGCTCAATGAGCTTTTTATGGACAAATTCAATCGCTCCGACATCAAGGCCGCGAGTCGGCTGGGCGGCAATTAATAAATCAGGATTTCTGTCTACTTCCCGCCCGATAATCGCTTTTTGCTGGTTTCCGCCTGACAATGCCCGCGCGTGTGTATATTCATCCGGCGTTCTGACATCGTACTCGCTGATCAGGCTGCGTGCTTTTTTGTACATTTCGCCTTTATGTAAAACGCCCAATGCAGAATACGGCTTTTTGTAATAGCTTTGCAGCAGGATATTCTCTCCGATTGGAAAATCAAGGACGAGACCGTGTTTATGGCGATCCTGAGGAATATGCCCGATCCCGGATTCAGTGATTTTTCTTGGCGTCAGGTTTTGGATCTGTTTTCCGTTTAAGGTGATTGTTCCTGAATCTGTTTTGCGGAGTCCTGTCACCGCTTCGATCAGCTCTGATTGCCCGTTTCCGTCGACGCCTGCTATGCCGACTATTTCTCCCGCTTTGACAGAAAGAGACAAATCTCTGACTGTCTCTATTCCGCGGGTATCCTTTACAGTTATGCCGTCAATCGCAAGCACTTCCGCTCCCGGCTGAGCAGCTCTCTTTTCAGTTTTGAACGATACCTCGCGGCCGACCATTAGACTGGCGAGTTCGTCTTGGTTTGTATCACGGACATCAAGGGTTTTGATGCCTTTTCCTTTACGGATAACCGTAACGCGGTCACAAATCTCCATAATCTCTTTCAGCTTATGGGTGATTAAGATGATGGACTTCCCTTCTTTGACTAGGTTCTTCATAATTTGCATCAGTTCCTTAATTTCATGAGGCGTCAAAACAGCCGTCGGTTCATCAAAAATCAGAATATCGGCACCGCGGTAGAGGGTTTTTAATATTTCTGCGCGCTGCTGCATACCGACTGATATGTCAGCTGCTTTTGCTTCAGGATGGATCTGCAGGCCGTATCGATCGGAAATGTCCTGCACCTCTTGGCCAGCACGCTTCCGGTCAATTCTGCCAAACTTCTTTGGCTCCTTCCCGAGAATAATATTTTCAGCAACTGTAAAGGTGTCAACAAGCATAAAGTGCTGGTGCACCATTCCAATTCCAAGGTCATTCGCTTTGTTCGGGCTGTTGATGTGCACCTTCTCGCCGCGCACCCGAATCTCACCCCGCTCCGGCTGATACAGCCCGAAAAGGACATTCATCAATGTTGATTTCCCCGCTCCATTTTCACCGAGCAACGCGTGTATTTCGCCTTTTTTGACTTGAAGATTGATATTGTCATTGGCGACGATACCTGGAAACGCCTTGCGGATATTGAGCATTTCAATGACATATTCCATTGATTGACCGCTCCTTTATTTCAAAATAAAAGAAAAACAAGGGATAAGGGCTCGACCTCCTTATCCCTGCGATTCTTATTCAGCTTTGAAGGTTTTCAGCTCTTTCTCAGTTGCCGGGACTTCCAATCCATCGATAATTTTTTTCTTCCATTTATCGACCGCTTTGATCACATCATCCGATAGATTTTGTTTAGATGGAGAAATGCCGACTCCGTCTTGATCCAGCCCGTAGGTAAGTGTTTCGCCGCCCGGGAACTTTCCGTCACTCGCTTTTTTCGTTACATCTTCAACGACTGTATCTACTTTTTTCACCATGGAAGTGAGGGTGACGTTATCATCTGTTCCTTCTACCTGGCCTTCTGCGTATTGGTCTTTATCGACACCGATGACCCAGACATCGCGTTTTGGATCTTCTTTTTTCAGGTTTTTCGCTTCAGTAAAGACGCCTGTGCCAGTGGCGCCCGCAGAGTGATAAATAACATCTACGCCTGATTTATACATGCTTTCGGCGGTTGCTTTACCGACATCGGCTTTATCGAAACCCCCTGCGTATTTCACTTCTACAACGGCTTTAGGGTTAACTGCTTGCACGCCGGCACGGAAGCCGACCTCGAATTTTTTGATTAACTCTGATTCCATGCCGCCTACAAAGCCGATTTTTCCTGATTTGCTTGATAGGGCTGCGGCCACTCCGACGAGAAATGAGCCTTCCTGCTCTTTAAACGTAATACTTGCGACGTTGTCTTTATCGACAACAGCATCTATAATCGCAAAGTTTGTATTTTTGCGCTGGTCAGCAATTTCGCTGATTGAATCCTCCATTAAGTAGCCGACGCCGTAAATTAAGTCAAAATTCTCACGCGCCAATTTATTTAAGTTCGTTGTATAGTCTGCATCTGATTTGGATTGAAGATAGTCGTAACCGTTTTTGCCTTTTTTCAGCCCATTCTCTTTCCCAAAGGCTTGGATGCCTTCCCAGGCTGATTGGTTGAAGGATTTGTCATCCACTCCGCCTACGTCAGTAACCATCGCCACACTGAATTTGTTTTTGCCTTCGCCGGAGCCGCTGCTTTTTTCGCTGTTTCCGCATGCTCCTAATATGGTGCCTGCTGCGATCACAAGTGACATCGCCAATCCGATTTTTCGTTTATTCAAGATATAACCCCCCAGAAAAATTTGGTTCAAAGCTGATCCGGCCAGTCATATGATGGGCTGTCCTGAACAATTTCTTAGAATCGATAAAATTTTCTGATAATAACAAATGGAATGCGCTGAGACAGTTCTATTCTTCCCTGAATAAGCGTGGTGTGAGTATTTCCTTCGAAAGGCGGGGAAGAGAAGGATGCGGAAGGCGTTCCGGGCGGAAAACCGTGACATCGTTTTCTGAAGTAAGACTTATGACTTAGTTTTTTGGGATCAACTTACCAATCATAATTTATCATTTAACTAATAAGAAATAAATAGAATTTCGCATAATTTTTTAAAAAGTATCTATTTTTAGAATTGTTTGCTTAAAAATGTGAAAGGCCCTTTGTTATTCTTGTATAACTTATCAACAATAGAATCAAGCATCTTGGCAAGAGATATGACAGAAAAACGCACTGCTCAAAGCAAGCAGTGCGTTTTCTTATAGATATTGCTTTATTCCGTTAAGGTTACTGTTGTTGACGTTGTACTGAAACACAGGTCTTCCGATCGTTCCGTACGCCATTTCTACATTCAGAACCTGTATATCTTCAAGAAACTTTAAGTATTTTCGTATGGATACTTGAGAGATTTCTGTGTGCTTTGCCAAGTCTTCTGTCGTAAAAGATTCATTTTCAAATGACTGGATACTGGACCAGATCAGCTTCAGCGTGCTTTTTGTCAGGCCTTTAGGAAGCTGCACTTTTTCTGTTGCTTCTTTCTTTTGAAAAAGCTCGGCGTCCAGTTCTTTTTGGCTCATGTTGCGATGGGTTGAATACACCTTTTGTTTTCGTCTGTAATCAGACAGAGCCGTTTGGAAACGTTCAAATTCAAACGGTTTGATTAAATAATCAACAGCTCCGTACCGAAGTGTTTTCTTGATCACGTCAAGCTCGCTGGCCGCTGAGATGACAATCACGTCAACCGCTTCATTTTGGGCTCTCAATTCCGTCAGCAGTTCCAGCCCGTTTTTTCCCGGCATATAAATATCAAGCAAAATGAGGTCGATATGGTGCTCGCCTAAAATATGCAGAGCGCTTTGAAAGGAAGAAGCGATGCCTTTCAGCTGAAAGCCATCTATTTGGCTCAAGTACCGTTTATTTAATTCACCCACCATGGGGTCATCTTCAACTATTAGTACATTAATCATGATTTTCCTCCTTCGGTTTGTACGGGATGCGAATACTGAATGTCGTTCCTTCATTCTTTTCGCTTGTGAGGATCATTTGGCCTTTTAAATTTTCGATGCTTTGCTGTGTGAAATAAAGGCCGAATCCCCGGTTTTTGCCCTTTGTTGAATAGCCTTGTTCAAATACTTTGGCTTGGTCTTCTTCAGACATGCCTGCTCCAGTATCGGTAATTTCAATGTCCAGTATGCTGTTATGGAAGCGCATGGACATGGTGATTTGTTTTTTCGGCATATCGGCAACGGCATCTAAGCCATTGTTGATGAGATTTCCGATGATTGTAATAAGTTCATGGATGACAGAAGGGTCTGCCGCGTTCGGGATGACACCGTTGCATTCAATATCAAGATTTGCGCCCTGCTCACGTATAAAGCTTTGCTTTCCAAGCAGAAAACCGGCCAGTACGGAGCTTTTGACATCATTTATAATTTCACTTGTTTCTGATTTTTGCTGTATGGCTATATCTTTAATATAATCTCCAAGATCATCATACTCTTTCAGCTGGACGAGACCTAATATCACATGCAGTTTGTTCATAAATTCATGAGACTGCGCTCTCAGTGCGTTTGCATACATTTTAACACCGGAAAGCTGTTCAGCTAAATGTTTTACCTCGGTCTTGTCGCGGAATGTTGCAATCGCTCCGACAGTTTGTCCTTTCAGCTGGATAGGAACTTCATTAAACACAAGCTCCAGCCCGTTAATGCGGACGTCTCTGTCTTGAAGAGGTTTTTTTGTCTCAATGACCTTTTTCAAGCGGCTTTTCGGCAAGATGTCGTCTACATCCTGATCAATGGGATTTGTGTTGATGCCCATTTTGACGAATAGGCGTTTTGCTTCCGCGTTGGCAAGTTTAATTTTGCCATGTTCATCGACAGCGAGTATTCCTTCCTTCGTCGATTCCAGCATCGCGCTCCGTTCTTCAAGCAGAGTCGCAATTTCATAAGGTTCAAGTCCGTACATGATATTTTTCACTGTACGGGCGACGATAACGGCTCCGATCACACCGACGAAGATGCTGACGCAAATAATAAAGTAAAGCGGCCGTAAGCTATGGCTGATCACTTCATCAATTTCATTTACGGTGATGCCGACCGCGACTGCACCGACTTGTTTTCCATTCTCCGCGTAGACAGGGACGAACGCTCTCTGCGATTTCCCGAGCGTGCCAGAGGCTGTGCTGATATGGACATGCCCTTTTAATACCTCGGACTCATCACCGCCTCTGAATTTTTTTCCGATTTTGCTCGGGTCAGGATGAGTTTTGCGGATACCGTTCATATCCATGACGACAACAAATTCCGTGCCGGTAATTTTCTGAACCCGCTTTGTGTAGCTCTGCAGTTCCTTTTGTTTTTTTCCGCTTTCTAAAGCAGCGGCTGTCATCGGCGCCTCAGCTACCATTTCAGCAGTCTGCAGCGCAGTGGCCTTTTCCTGATCTCTAATTCGTTTGGTGGTTTGGGCACCGACTGTAAAAAACGTAATGAGCAATGCGATTAATACAACGATACAAACAAATATGGTGAGTCTGGTTTGCAGTTTTAATGTTTTTTTCATATAAAACTTCCTTACGTTTTATGATTCCTGCGTACTACTTTACTCTCAAAATGCTGCTTTGTGAAGATTTGGGACCGTAATTCGTAAAAAGGAGAAAAAATGGAATAATTTATCTTGTCAATGTGTTTTAAGTCCTCCATAATAAATGAGGTAGATTATAGAAAGGGACTTTTTTATATGAAAAATACTTATTTGACAGGATATTTTCCGCTGATTGCGATCCTGCTTTTTAGTTCGTCCTTATCCATCTCAACTTCACTTTATGCGTTGAAGATGCTGTCTTCATTTGGAATGTATGATGGAATGCTCGATTATTTTTCAGAGAAAGGAATCAGGCTTGCGTTATTTGCTGCCTTTGCACTTTTATATTTTATGGTTCTGTCCGCTCTGAAATTAATTGCAAATACCGTGACCGAGCTGTCATTGCTGTTTTTTGCTAATGATCCGGAAGGGAACAACCTGAAAAAACTCAGAATGGGTTCCATGATTTATTTGGGCGGCGGGATTTTATCCTTTGTGCTCTTGCAAAATGTCATTTGGATTGTGATCTGGTTTGCGGTCGTCACGCTCGCTTACTTTGTGTTTACCGTGTACCGGATTTATTCGACGCTTTCTCTCATGTCATTAGTTGGATTCATTCTATTGGAACTGCTGTTTTGGTTTACCTTTGTTATCGGTATTCTGTTCATATTTATCAAGCTTTATAATAGCATAATGGCTAGCTTACCTGTGTAAGCTAGCCATTTCAGCGTTTAGTGGTCAGATTTGCGCTTCGTGCTCTGTACGCAATAAAACGGCGGCTAGATTCTCAGGTTCCTGCCGTTTCACATCCAATGCTCGCTCTTCGTCGACTTCAAAGGTTTTCAATCACGCTGAAAAGATGACAAAATCCTAAAACGAAGCCGTTTTAGGATTTTGTCAACAATCTGTGTTGGCTAGCTTCCTAGCCATTTTTTATTTACGGTAAAAATCTTTTTTTAATAGAAGGGGAGGGGAGCATACATTCATTTTTTTTGCCAAACCACTTATAGCGGTTGTTGGCAATAAAAGAATAGACCATATCTCTGACAGGCTTCGGCACTGCGAAAAACAGGACGAAGAGCCGCCATGGGCCTCGCAGATGCCTGAAAACCTTAATGGCTGCAGTTGACTTTGTGTACACTTGGCCGTCTTCAATAAAGACAAAGCTGTCAAACCGATCAGTCGGAAGCCCGCTTTTTTTCAGCAGGCTCTGTCCTGTTTCCGACTGCAGCGATGTGAAAGAAATCAATCCGTCCGGATCACGTTTAATGATAAACTGCACGGCTCCATTGCATAAATTGCAGACACCGTCAAACAGCAAAACGCGATTTGGAATTTGTTCTGAAGTCACTCCATATCCCCTCCGATCCTTTAATAAGCCGCTTGCAGCGTTCCTTTCCAGATGGAAAGCTGAGGGCTGATGCTGTGAAGATATTCAACGCTGGTCGGTGTATCCTTTCCGACCCAGACACCCATTGTATACGTATCAGTCAGGCCGACAAACCACATATCGTGATAATCATTTGATGTACCGGTTTTACCGCCGATGTAAGGCGCATTGAAATATGCTTTTTTCCCTGTTCCGCTTTTCACAACGGAAGACATCAGTTTTTTCAGCTGCATGTTCGTGCGGACGCTGAATATTTGAGTCGCTTTATCATTCCATTTATAAAGCGTTTTTCCTTTAAGGTCTGTCACCTTTGTAATCGCATGGCTCGGCGTATAGCTTCCGCTGTTGCCGAATGTCGTATAAGCCTTTGTCATCTCAAGAGGCGTCATGCCGTTTGTAAATCCGCCAAGCGCCGCCGGAAGAAGATAGTCACTGTCGACAAGTTTGGCAAAATGATACGGCTCAATATAACTGAATGCCTTTTGGATGCCGACGCGGTCGAGCATTCTAATAGCCGGTGTATTATATGAATTTTTAAACGCCGTATCAAGCGTCACTGTGCCGTAAGTGCGGTTATTGTAGTTTTGCGGACAGTAGTCTTTGCTGCAAAACTTGCTGGCATCAATGGTGCTGCTTCCTGTCGCGCCGGTCTGTTCAATATAAGGGCCGTAATCAAGAAGCGGCTTAATGGAAGACCCCGGCTGCCTGTACGCCTGGTAGGCGCGGTTAAAGTCATATTTTTGATAGTTTTTCCCGCCGGATAGAGCGATGATTTGATGCGTCTGGTGATTAATCACAGCCGCTCCGCCCTGTACGTCCGCATACGGGAGCTTGGAATTCATTTGTGCCACAACTTGATTTTGCATGTACGGATCAAGTGCAGTATAAATTTTCACGCCGTCTTTCATCAGAGTGCTGACTCTTGCGGACAGCTCGTTCTCGATCTTTTCTTTTTGTTTTCCTGATGCTTTTTGAAGGCGTTTATCAAAGCCTTCTGATTCAGACACCAGCTGAGTGAATTCATCATTGACGTAGGAAACGTAGTCAGGATATTTGTCTTCTCTTTTTTCAACATCCAGTTTGATTTTTTGTTTTACGGCTTTTTTCAGCTCTTTGTCCGTAATGACCCCGGCATCTTTTAGCCCTTTAAGCAAACGTTCTTGACGGCTTTTCGTGTAGTCAAAATGCTTGAGAGGATCATATAATGTAGGGTTATTAGGTATAGCACAGATAAAAGCCATTTCTCCCACTGTGAGAGATTTCAGCGGTTTGCTGAAATAGAATTGAGCTGCTGAACCGACGCCATAAACACCATTGTTAAAATAAATGGTATTTAAGTAAGCTTCAAGAATTTCATTTTTCGTATATTTTTTCTCCAGCTGATAGGAATACGCGAGCTCTGTCAGCTTGCGGCTGAAGGAGCGTTCGTGGCTCAAATATAAGTTTCTTGAAAGCTGCTGTGTGATGGTGCTGGCACCCTGGTCAATTTTCTTGTCTTTTACGTTAGAAGCAGTAGCCCGCACCATTCCCATAAAGTCAAAGCCTTTATGCTCGTAAAAATGGCGGTCCTCAGATGTTAAGAAAATCTGTTTGACTTCCTCGGGAATCTTGTTAAATGGAACGAGCACACGGTTTTCGTGGTCGCTGACGATTTCCGAGACAAGGGAGCCGTCCCTGTCATACATGTAGCTGTTCTGAACAAGGCTGATATCTTTCAGATTAATATTTTTATCAAGCACCTGATCCAGGGACTTCATTTGTTTTACTTCTTTTCCGGAAGCGATAACTGTAAATGCAAACAATGGGATTATGCAAAGGAGCAAAATCCATCCGATTATTTTTCGTAACATGGTCACTCTCTTTTCTCCTAAATTCTAGCCATATCGTACCATTCTTTTGAGATTACGAGAAGGTTAAATTTAGAAGATTCCTCAGTTTTTTCTCGGAATCAGCTTGCTTTGGCATAAGAATCTTTCCGAAGTTTCTGCATGATCCAAAGCATGCAGGCGCCGGCGAAAAAGAGAAACGCTGTGACGTAAAAGGTGGCCGAAATGGTAAAGTGGCTCGATATGATTCCGCCGAGCAGAGGCCCGAGCACGTTTCCTAAAAAGCGAAAGCTGACATTGTAGCCGAGAACTTCACCTTGAATGCTGCCGGGAGCCTGAACGCGGATCGCTGCCGTAATGCATGGCAGCAAACCGCCCATTGCCATTCCGAATAAAAATCTGAAAACAAGGAGCACGCTGAGTGAGGACGCGAGCGCCTGCGGAATAAAAAAGAAAGAGGCGGCGAGCAAAAGTCCGATTAAAATGCGGCGGTGGCCGTAGCGGTCGCCCAGATCACCCCATTTTCTAGCCAGCAGCAAACTTCCGAGCCCCGTTGCTGAAAATGCCATGCCGGAGAAAAAGGCAAGATTGACAGGTCCGTGCAGCTCATTTACATATAAAGCGAGCAGGGGCTGGATACTGAAATTGCCTGTTTGAATCAGCATGGTTAACAGCATCATGACCCACAGCGCCGGCTGGTGAAAAATATAGGAGAGCACTTCTTTTCTCGAGTAAGACGTACGTTTGGCTGTTTTCTCTGCAAGAGGCTTTTCTTTGACACCAAATAACACGAGAAGAACAGACGAGAAAATCACAAAGGATGTGATAAAAAAGGTATACGTAAAGCCGAAACGATCAGCAAGCATGCCTCCCAAAAGCGGGCCGAACAAGCTTCCGGACACTTGCCCCATTTGCAGCGTGCCAAGCGTTTTGCCGGCTGAGCTCTTCGGAGTCTGTGCCGAAATCATCGCAAGAGATGTTGGGATGAATCCGGTTACAAGACCCATTGCCATACGCAGAAAAAACAATTGGTACACCGATGTAACAAAGCCCATGAAGAAAATGCTGAGGGCAATGCCCGTTCCGGTTGCCATAAGGATTTTCTTGTATCCGCGTTTGTCTCCGAACCGTCCCCAAAACGGGGATACCAAAAACGCCATGAGAAATGTAATGCCGAACACATAGCCGCTCCACCTTTGCACAAAGCCGTTTGAAAAAGAGCTGAGCGTCTCAATGTATAAGGAGAGAAAAGGAACGATCATCGTCGTGCTAGCGGAGACAAAAAAGTTCGCCAGCCACACAATGACAAAGTTTTTCTTACGGATAGAAATAACATCACCTTCTTATTATTTCGGGTTCCTTACTAATTATAAAGAAACGATTCACAATTTAAAAGAAACGAAGCGGCTGGGAAAATTCATTATTTTTAGAAAATGAAGAAATGTCGAGAAGGGGAATTGATATACTATAAAGATAGCATTTTCTGATCGGAGGAAAGGCAGGTGTAAAAAGGTGACGACAAACAGCTTACTCATTATTGATTTCGAATTTACAATGCCCGACGGAAAGTACAGTCCTCAAAACTTCTTCCCGGAAATCATTGAAGCCGGAATTGTAAAGTCGATTGATGATGAAGTGGTTGAGACGTTTTCTAGCTATGTTAGACCGAAAAAGTTCCCGAAGCTTACGAAACGCTGCAAATCATTTTTAAAAATAACACAAAAACAGGTAGACGAAGGAATGAGATTCGAGGATTTCATCCGTAAACTAAACGAGCTGGATCCTGAGAAAAACAGCACAATTATTACGTGGGGAAACATGGATATGAAAGTGCTGAAGCAAAACTGTATGTTTAACCATATCCCTTTCCCGTTTAAGGGAGAAATGAGAGATTTATCGCTTGAATACAAAAACTTTTTTGGAGACCGGACATTGACGGGTTTATGGAAAGCTGCCGAAGAGTATGGAGATTCCGGAACCGGCACCCATCATAAAGCGCTTGATGATGCTCTCACAGCATATAAACTTTTTAAGCTTGTTGAGCAGGATAAGCAGTATCTCGAAAAGCCAAAACCGCCCACAATCGGCGAAAGAATCGATTTAACCGAACTGTTGAAGCGCGCGACGTAAAAAACCCAATCTTTTGTCAGACTGGGTTATGGCCGGTTAAAATATTCTTTTTCTAAAATGTCCAGATTATGAAGGGAGCGCTTTGCCCACTCCGAACCATCCTCATTCAATTTGGCTCTCAGCTGTGCTGTCGCCTCCCGCAGAGATTCGGTATAATCCGGCACTTCACCGTCATAAGGCTTCACCATATGGTGGGGGATATTGGTCTGTTCACCATATGCGAGCGCTTTTCTCTCATGAAAAAATGGCACATCCGCCTGTTTTGGATGATGAAGGTCTCCCTGAGCGGGATGGGTAAGAACCGCTTTCACTTTCACTAAATAATGCTGCGGCCTGCAAGCCGTGATTTCTCCTATGTATACACCTGTTTTGTAAAATCCTTTAACGATAGAGCCTGTCTCAAACGTGCTCATCTGTCATCACCTCGCATTTATTCTATTAAAGTTCCAATCGATTTGCTAGTGAGGAAGATCAGCGGGAAGCTTAATGGTCACCGTAGTGCCTTTTTGGAAGCTGCTGTTAAATGAAATGGTCCCGTGATGATGTTCAATAATGGAAAAGGTTACGGTGAGGCCGAGTCCCGTTCCGTTCGTTTTTAAGGAATAATAAGGTTCGCCGAGTTTTTGCATTTGATGGTCTGTCATCCCGACCCCATTGTCTGTGATGTTGATCATGATCGTATGGCCGTTTCTTTTGGCTGATATGTGGATCATCCCCTTACCGTGAGGAACCGCTTCAATGCTGTTTTTCATCAGGTTGATGACAGCCTGCTTCAGCTTTGTTGCGTCTCCGTATATCAAAAGGTCCGGTTCTGTTTCAGCCTCGACGGTTACTGACTTGTAATTGGCGTACGACACCATAAGGGAGCTTGTCTCTTTGATAAGGGCAGATAGGTCAAAAACCTCTTTTTCGTATAATTGCTGTTTGGCCATATCGAGATAGTTTGTAATAATGCCTTGCGCCCGGTCAAGCTCTGACAGTACAAGCTTTTTGTAATCCACACTCGACTTGTTTTGTAAGGTTTCGTCATTAAAAAGCAACTGGACAAACCCGCGGACAACTGTCAGCGGATTCCTGACCTCATGAGCGACGCTCGCTGCCAGTTCACTCACAATCGTCATTTTTTCAGAATGGATAAGCTGTGAGCGCAGGGCGATATTTTCGGCGATGCTTTCGATAATATAGATGCTTAATAGAAGAACACTGGAGCGGAAAAGCCCTGAGACTGCCGCCTCGTAAACGAAAATTCCTGATTTTTGAAAATTTAAAATATTCAAGGCGGATAGAATCCAGCTTGAGGCGAAAAATAGGAAAATCTCCACGCAGCTGATCAATAAAGACAGCAGCAGTTTTTTCGCTTTGGACATGAATGGCCATTTTTTCTGAAATAAGATTGGGATAATGATAAGAAAAGGCAGCAAAGTGAAAACAAACATTGCGGAAGGTTCGTAAAAAAGCAGTTCAAAACATAGGACAGATGCAGCGACTGTAAGTCCGGAAGCGGTACTAATGTAAAATAAACAAATGATAACGGGAATCATCTGAAGGCCGTATTGTATGTAGTCCATTTCATGAATCGGGAAAATAATGCATAAAACGGAGGCGCCGCAGGCGAAGAGCGTGACCAAACCGCTGTTTATTTTTGGCACAAGAATCGCAGGTTTTCCAAGCCAAAACACTTGGTAAAGAAGAATAGGAAACAAAATAAAGCAGATGTGCAGAAGATAGTCTTTTAGAATTTCCATTCGTGTGAAATCCTTTCGTATAAAATATGAATCTATTATAACACTAAATATTAGAAGTAAAATATAAAATTCCTTTATTAAGAACGCCTTTACAAATGAAGACGTAAAGGCGTTTACAGCTATATTTACGATAATGCGGCTTTGATGCGGCGCAGGCCGTCCTGCAGGGTTGCAAGAGAGCATCCCGCGTTCAGGCGCATAAATCCTTCTCCGCCAGGCCCGTATTTCGTCCCGGGCTCTAAAATGACTTTTCCTTTTTTTAACATTCTTTGCTGAAGCTCTGCATCGGACAAGCCGTAAGCGCTGAAGTCGAGCCAAATCAAGTATGATGCATCCGGCTTCATCATTTTGACCTTTGGCAGCTCGGTGCTCAAAAAGGCTTCCGCTTCGTTCATGTTTTTCTCAATGTAAGTGATCAATTCATCAAGCCACGGTCCGCCTTTTGAATACGCGGCTTCGATTGCAGTGACGGCAAACGCGCTCAGTCCGCCTAAACCATTTCGCTGAAGGCTTGCGGAAAACTTGGCGCGCTTCAGGCGATCAGGAATAATGATCGCTGAAGCCTGCAATCCGGCGATATTAAATGTTTTGCTTGGAGCAGCACATGTCACAGAAATATCAGCGAAATCGACAGAGAGCGAAGCGAACGGCGTGTGTTTATGTCCGTACAGCATTAAATCGGAATGGATTTCATCCGATACAACTGTGACGCCATGCTCAAGGCACAATTCGCCTAGCTTCAGTAAATCTTCCCGGCTCCATGAACGCCCAGAAGGGTTATGAGGATTGCATAAAATAAACAATGTAACGCTTGGGTCACGAAGCTTCGTCTCCAAATCTTCAAAATCCATTGCATATGCGCCGTCTTTTTCTAGCAGCGGATTATGTAAAATGTGCCGGCCGTTTTTCTCCACCATATGGTAAAAAGGCGTATAAACTGGAGGCTGAACAACTACTTGATCGCCAGGCTCCGTAAAAGCTTGTACCGCCATGCTCAAAGCTGTTACAACGCCGGGGCTGAATGTGATGCTTTCCGGATTTACCTTCCAGCCGTGCCTGTTTTGCATCCATCCGCACACAGCATCCTTCGTTTTTTGATCTGGAGTTGTATAACCAAAAATACCGTGGTCAAGACGCTCTTTTAACGCTTCAGTTATCGCTTCCGGGGCGCGAAAATCCATATCCGCCACCCACATCGGGAGTGCGTCTGTCACGCCAAATAATTCGCCTGTTTTGTCCCATTTGACAGATTGGGTGCCAAGGCGTTCTTCTCGTTTATCAAAGTTCATTCTGTTACCCCCTCATGTATGTTTATTCTTCTAAGCTTCACTATGATAAGATAGAACTGCAAATTTTATTATAAGCGGTGATGAATATGGAAGAAAGTCAAGCGGTCAGGGAAATGATTAAGATCATTGCCAAATGGGACCCGTTTAAATATGGAGAAGAGTTTTACGAAACGGAGGCTGTTGATGTCGTGCAGGCAGTCTATGATGAAGACGATCCTGACGTGCTGGCGAAAAGCATTCAGCAAATATTTGAAACTTCTTTTGAACAAACGCTGCCGATCGACAGCTGCCGGGAAGTGGCTGGCCAGCTTTTATTCATTAAAAACAGCAGCTCCTGCACGCCTTAAAAAAACCGGTTCAGCACCGGTTTTTTTAATTGATAAAATCAGCAATGTGTTCAGAAACAAGTTCAGGCCGTTCTTCAGGCACCAGATGTCCGGTCTGGCCAAGTGAGTACAGCACGGAATTAGGCAAATCTGCGTGCAGCCGTTTACCGATCTCCATTGGGACAATTCGATCCTCCTCGCCCCAAATCAACAGAGCAGGTTTGTTCATTTTCTTCAATTGCTCGGGTTCTAAATCTCCTTCTCTGTGGCGGATAAACCTTGTCATGGCTTTGAAAATCTGCTCGTCCTGAAACGGTCTGCCATAGCCGTCAATCATCTCCTCATCAATCAGCGATTTGTCATGCACCACATTTAATAAATTTTTCATCACGCCTTCTTTCGAGAGCCAGCGTTTGATATAAAGATGAAAATACGGGATATGGGTCCCGAAAATGATCGTCGGGTGTGAACGTTTTAAATATCCCGAACTGCAAAGCAGCACAACCTTTGAAAAAAGCTCCGGTTTTTGGAGCGCAGCAGACAGCGATATCTGTCCGCCCATAGAATGCCCGACAAGCACAGCCTGCTTCACTTGCAAGTGCTCCAAAATCCCAATGACAAGCTTAGCAAGGTTTTGATAGGTATAGATAAACGTTCTTGATTTTTCAGATTGGCCGAAAGGAGGCAAATCAAGCGCGATGATGTCGTACTTGTCCCGAAGGAGAGGAATTACTTTTCTGAAGCTGAATGCAGATGATAAAAAACCGTGTACGCAGACCAGCGTTTGCCTGCCGGGATTTTGATAATGTTCGTAGTATACATTGACTCCATCGACCGTAAACCGCCTTATTGGTGAAACCGCCTCCATTCTGTGTCACTCCCTTTTTTTGATGGTTGTATTATGCCCTGAAATTGTAAATTCTAGCGGAAGTTTCTCCTCGTTTTTTCTTAGCATTCGTCAAAAAACGTGATATAATGTCATGAGATTTCTTGACATTGCAAAGGTGTGAATCAAATGAAATTGACAGAAAAAGAAACAGAAATATTAGAAATTTTAGACGAAAACAGCCGCGCCGATTTAGAAACAATCGCAAAGATGGCGGGCATCCCTGTAAATGAAGTAAAAACAATTATTGACAAACTGGAGAAAGAAAAGGTTATTATCGATTATTCCGCTATGATTGATTGGCGAAAAGTAGACGGACATGAGGGCGTTACGGCCATGATCGACGTCAAAGTAACGCCGAAGCGGGGCGTCGGTTTTGATGAAGTGGCGGAACGGATTTACCGATTCCAAGAGGTTGAATCAGTTTACCTGATGTCAGGCGTATACGATTTGTCTGTCGTGATTCGCGGCAATTCGATGTCTGACGTAGCGCGTTTTGTTTCGGATAAACTCTCAACGCTTGATTCAGTTGTATCTACGACAACCCATTTTATCCTGAAAAAATACAAGCATGACGGCAAAGTGTTTGAAACAGGAGACGACGACAAAAGAATCGTGGTGTCACCGTAAATGACTTCGTATTTATCAGACTATGTACAACAAATAAAACCATCCGGCATCCGCAAATTCTTTGATTTGGCGGCAACGATGGAAGGCGTCATTTCTTTAGGCGTCGGCGAGCCTGATTTTGTTACCGCGTGGAATGTCCGCGAAGCAAGCATTCTCTCTCTTGAACAAGGATATACGTCATACACGGCCAATGCGGGTTTATACTCATTGCGGGAGGAGATCAGCCGTTATTTGAGCAACAGGTTTGACCTTAGCTACTCGCCAGATAATGAGCTGATTGTGACAGTGGGTGCAAGTCAGGCTTTGGATATTGCGATCCGCGCCATTGTGAATCCAGGTGAGGAAGTTATCATTCCTGAGCCGTGTTTTGTGGCGTACGATGCGCTTGTTTCTTTGGCAGGCGGTATCCCGGTTCACGTTCATACAACGGCAGACAAAGGATTTAAAGCAACGGCTGCTGATTTTGAAGCGGCAGTCACTGAAAAAACAAAGGCTATTCTCATCTGCTCACCATCGAATCCGACAGGTTCGGTTTATTCGAAGGAAGAGCTGAATGAGATTGCTGAGTTTGCCAAAAAACATGATGTCATCGTCTTAGCCGACGAGATCTACGCGGAGCTGACATATGATGAGGAATTTACAAGTATAGCGGCATTACCGGGAATGAAGGAACGGACGGTAGTCATCTCAGGCTTTTCAAAAGCATTTGCAATGACGGGCTGGAGGCTCGGTTTTGCCGCGGCACCATCCTTGCTTCGGGATGCCATGCTTAAAATTCATCAGTATGCGATGATGTGCGCGCCCGCAATGGCGCAGTTTGCCGCCCTTGAAGGCCTGAAGAACGGCATGGAAGACGTAGAAAAAATGAAAAAAAGCTATCGAAGAAGACGGAATCTGTTTGTAGAATCGCTCAATGAAATCGGTCTCAGCTGTCATCATCCGGGCGGCGCTTTCTATGCTTTTCCATCAATTAAAAGCACGGGGATGAGTTCAGAACAGTTTGCCGAGGAGCTTCTGACGCAGGAAAAAGTGGCAGTTGTTCCTGGAAGTGTGTTTGGTCCGAGCGGTGAGGGATATATCCGTTGTTCATACGCAACCTCGATTGAACAGCTTCAAGAAGCGTTAGTCAGAATGAAACGCTTCCTGCACAAAACAACATAAAAAAAGATACGAACCTTTTGTTCGCATCCAATAAAAGGGGGGAATACTAGAAAGCCTTTGGTATTTTCAGTTTACCCCCTTTTTGCTGTGCATAAACCTGATTTTTTATAAAAAAGTTTTCTTTGCGGAAATAAGACATGTGTGATATAATTTTAAATTGCGTATAAACAGATATTTAATTTAACTTAGGAGTTGTTATGAATGGCAGCAAAATTTGAAGTGGGCAGTGTTTACACTGGTAAAGTTACAGGATTACAAGCGTATGGTGCGTTTGTTGCATTAGATGAAGAAACTCAAGGTTTAGTACACATTTCTGAAGTGACTCACGGTTTCGTAAAAGATATCAACGAGCACCTTTCAGTTGGCGACGAAGTACAAGTAAAAGTACTTGCTGTTGATGAAGAAAAAGGCAAAATCAGCCTTTCAATTCGTGCGACACAAGCTGCGCCTGAGAAAAAAGAAAGCAAACCAAGAAAACCTAAAGCTGCTCAAGTAAGCGAAGAAGCTTCTACACCACAAGGTTTCAACACATTAAAAGATAAGCTTGAAGAGTGGATCGAAATGTCCAACCGCAAAGACCTTATCAAAAAATAAGCATGAAAAAAAGCACCGGACAGGAATGTTCGGTGCTTTTGATTTCATGCAAAATCCTATTTCAGCGTGATTGATATCCTATCGCATTTCAGGATTTGCTGCTTCTTCACGTGATCTTTCCTCGTTTGGCTTAAATAGCAGACCGAGGTTGATTAAGCCGGCGATTCCGACAAGTCCGTAAATGATTCGGGAAAGAGCTGACCCTTGGCCGCCGAAGATAGCCGCTACTAAGTCAAATTGGAAAAATCCGATCAGTCCCCAGTTAATGGCGCCAATGATGGTTAATACAAGACAAATTCTTTGAATGGTACTCATGTTTTGCAACCTCCTCCATGAATTATTAAAACAGTTATAGATTGTGACATATTGGAGAATCTATACATGCATTCTCCATATGAGGCTGGCCTGCCCTCGCTTATATCAGCTTCTTTCCCAGCATCTTGCAAAATAAAACCATCTGGTATGCTGATCGGTGAGAGCTGATTGCTTTACATGTGGTGAGGACATTCTGCATAATAAAAAATCTAAGGAGGAGATGTCATGCAAAACTTTACATACTGGAATCCGACCAAATTAATTTTCGGGCGCGGCGAAGTGGAAAGACTTCCGGAGGAACTCAAACCTTACGGAAAAAACGTATTGCTTGTGTACGGAGGCGGCAGCATTAAACGCAGCGGCCTGTATGATCAAGTGATTGAACAGCTGAATAAAGCCGGAGCGACCGTGCATGAATTAGCAGGTGTGGAACCGAATCCTCGTGTGTCGACTGTTAATAAAGGTGTTGCCATCTGTAAAGAACAAAACATTGATTTCTTGCTGGCTGTCGGAGGCGGAAGCGTAATCGACTGTACAAAAGCGATTGCCGCAGGAGCAAAGTATGATGGTGATGCGTGGGATATCGTTACGAAAAAGCATCAGCCAAAAGATGCTTTGCCATTCGGAACGGTATTGACTCTCGCTGCGACTGGTTCAGAAATGAACTCAGGATCTGTTATTACAAACTGGGAAACAAAAGAAAAATACGGCTGGGGCAGCCCGCTCGTATTCCCTAAATTTTCGATTCTTGATCCGGTGAATACATTCACAGTACCTAAAAACCACACGATCTACGGGATGGTTGACATGATGAGCCACGTATTCGAACAATACTTCCATCATGTATCAAACACGCCGTATCAGGACCGCATGTGTGAATCACTTCTGCGTACAGTCATTGAAACAGCGCCTAAGCTGATCAATGATCTCGAAAATTACGAATTGCGTGAGACGATCCTGTACACAGGAACAATCGCATTAAACGGCATGCTTTCTATGGGGGCAAGAGGGGATTGGGCTACTCATAATATTGAACATGCAGTATCAGCCGTTTATGATATTCCGCATGCCGGCGGACTGGCGATTCTGTTCCCGAACTGGATGAGACACACATTGTCTGAAAACCCTGCCCGCATGAAACAGCTTGCAGTTCGCGTGTTTGATGTTGAAGAAGCAGGTAAAACGGATGAAGAAATTGCCCTTGAAGGTATCGATAAGCTGTCCGCATTCTGGACAAGCCTTGGCGCTCCGAACCGTCTTGCTGATTATGATATTAATGATGAGCAGCTTGACACAATTGCTGACAAGGCAATGGCTAACGGTACATTCGGCCAATTTAAATCACTCAACAAAGAAGATGTGCTGTCAATTTTGAAAGCATCTCTATAAAAAAGGGGAAATAGCCGTTTGGCTGCTTCCCTTTTTCTTTTTGTCAACTTATGTTACAATGGAAAATCTGTTTTTTACCAGCATCATTTGGAGGTTTTACTATGGAAAATTTCACTTATTATAATCCGACAAAGCTGATTTTTGGAAAAGGTCAGCTTGATCAATTAAGAAAAGAATTCAAACAATACGGCAAGAATGTACTGCTTGTTTACGGGGGCGGCAGCATTAAACGCAACGGCCTTTATGATCAAGTCACAGGCATTTTAAAAGAAGAGGGCGCTGTTGTTCATGAGCTGTCAGGTGTAGAGCCGAACCCGCGTCTTGCAACAGTGGAAAAAGGCATAGGGCTTTGCAGAGAGCATGACATTGATTTTCTGCTTGCTGTCGGCGGAGGCAGTGTGATTGACTGTACAAAGGCAATCGCAGCTGGCGTCAAATACGATGGCGACGCTTGGGATATTTTCAGCAAAAAAGTAACAGCGGAGGATGCGCTGCCGTTTGGCACTGTTTTAACGCTTGCTGCGACAGGCTCTGAAATGAACCCTGATTCCGTGATTACAAACTGGGAAACAAACGAGAAATTTGTATGGGGCAGCAATGTCACTCATCCGCGTTTCTCAATTTTAGACCCTGAAAATACGTTCACCGTTCCGGAAAATCAAACAGTATACGGCATGGTTGACATGATGAGCCACGTATTCGAACAATACTTCCACAATGTTGAAAACACGCCGCTTCAGGATAGAATGTGCTTTGCTGTTTTGCAGACGGTCATCGAAACAGCTCCTAAGCTTCTTGAAGATCTGGAAAACTACGAACTTCGTGAAACGATTTTGTATGCTGGTACTATTGCTTTAAACGGCACGCTCCAAATGGGATACTTCGGTGACTGGGCTTCTCATACAATGGAACACGCTGTTTCAGCTGTATATGATATTCCGCACGCGGGCGGTTTGGCAATACTGTTCCCAAACTGGATGAGATACACGCTTGATACAAATGTAGGCCGCTTCAAAAACCTCATGCTCAACATGTTTGACATTGATACTGAAGGCAAAACAGATAAAGAAATTGCGCTTGAAGGAATCGATAAACTGTCTGCGTTCTGGACAAGCCTCGGTGCGCCTTCTCGTCTTGCTGATTACAATATTGGAGAAGAAAAGCTTGAGCTGATTGCTGATATCGCAGCCAAGGAAATGGAACACGGCGGCTTCGGCAACTTCCAAAAATTGAACAAAGATGACGTGCTTGCCATCCTTCGCGCGTCTCTATAAACTCAAAGGGCGGAATCCAGTCATTCCGCCCTTTCTTCTTGACTTGATTTCACAGATAAGTTCATATAAAGTGAAAGATGAAAACATTATACCGTTATGGAGGGACAAGCAATGACGCATGTACGCTTTGACTACTCAAAAGCGTTGACTTTCTTCAACGAACATGAACTTACATATCTGCGGGACTTTGTAAAAACAGCACACCATAATATCCATGAAAAAACAGGCGCGGGCAGCGATTTTCTAGGCTGGGTGGACCTCCCTGAACATTATGATAAAGAAGAATTCGCGCGCATCAAAAAAAGTGCGGAAAAAATCAAATCTGACTCTGATGTCTTGCTTGTTGTCGGCATTGGCGGTTCTTATCTTGGAGCGCGGGCAGCGATTGAAGCGCTGAATCACGCGTTTTATAACACTTTGCCAAAAGCAAAACGCGGCAATCCGCAAGTCATTTTTATCGGGAACAACATCAGTTCATCTTATATGAGAGACGTCATGGATCTTCTTGAAGATGTTGACTTCTCTATTAATGTGATTTCTAAATCAGGTACGACAACTGAACCTGCAATCGCTTTCCGTATTTTCCGCAAGCTTCTTGAAGAGAAATACGGTAAAGAAGAAGCGAAAGCGCGGATTTATGCAACAACTGATAAAGAGCGCGGCGCATTAAAAACGCTTTCTAACGAAGAAGGCTTCGAATCATTTGTTATTCCTGACGATGTCGGCGGCCGTTATTCAGTTTTAACAGCTGTAGGTCTCTTGCCGATTGCTGTCAGCGGCGTCAACATTGATGACATGATGAAAGGCGCCCTGGATGCGAGCAAAGATTTTGCAACATCTGAACTGGAAGATAACCCAGCATACCAATATGCGGTTGTTCGCAATGTCCTTTATAATAAGGGCAAAACAATTGAAATGCTCATCAACTACGAACCGGCGCTTCAATACTTTGCGGAATGGTGGAAGCAGCTGTTCGGAGAAAGCGAAGGGAAAGATGAGAAGGGCATTTATCCTTCTTCAGCGAACTATTCAACAGACCTTCATTCTTTAGGCCAGTATGTACAAGAAGGCCGCAGAGATTTATTCGAAACGGTCCTGAACGTAGAGAAGCCTAAACATGAACTGACAATTGAGGAAGCGGATAACGATCTTGACGGCTTGAACTATTTAGCAGGTAAAACCGTTGATTTCGTTAATAAGAAAGCATTCCAAGGCACGATGCTTGCCCATACAGACGGAAATGTTCCGAACTTAATCGTTAACATTCCTGAGCTGAATGCATATACTTTTGGATATCTTGTATATTTCTTCGAAAAAGCCTGCGCGATGAGCGGTTACCTCCTTGGCGTCAATCCGTTTGACCAGCCTGGTGTAGAAGCGTATAAAGTCAATATGTTTGCGTTACTCGGCAAACCTGGCTTTGAAGAGAAAAAAGCAGAGCTTGAAAAACGTCTGGAAGATTAAAGTGAGAAAGCTGACTGGCATTTGCCGGTCGGCTTTTTATAAAATCAGAAAGGTGCTGATGTTCATGAAACAATTGGTTAAACATCTCATCATTGCCGGTTTTTCTGCAGCTATTTTAAGTTTCCTTATCTCCTTTGATGCCGTGTATACAGAGTTTTCTTCAAGCTTTGGCGGCACGCTTTCACATTTTTTCATCCACGCCTTTCTTCTCATTGGTTTGCCGCTTGCCCTTTTTACCGATGCGGTACATCGGATTTTGCATTTAAAACGAACCCATACTCTTTTCACTAAATTAGGACTCTATGCAACGGTTGTTTATGTGTCTTGGGATTCAGCTGTATGGCTTGCAGCGGCAATGGCTGTTTACTTCTTAATTGAATGCGCTTTCTTTTCTGTTGGCCGCGCGAAAGAAACAACGATTTCCATGTAGGCGCCTCTGAATGAAGTCTTGTTCGGCGGGACAGGATAAGTGAAAAAAGGGGCATTCTGATGATACCAATACCTTCCGCGATAGATGGGCAGTCTTTTCTGCTTCAAGAACTGGAACAAGTGATGAAGCCGCTCGGTTATGTGATAAACGGCGGCTGGGAATACGATCATGGCTACTTTGATTATAAAATTGATGATAGAGACGGCTATTTATTTTTAAGAATTCCCGTCAATGCGGTACAGGGCAGTCTCGATGAACGAGGGGCGGCCGTCCGGATCGGAACGCCATTCATGCTGAGACAGGTGTTTCAGGCGGATGTTGACGATCACGCCGAGGGAGGGCCTTTCCAATCACTGTTTAATCAATTTTCCGAACCGGAAAGGCGGGACGCGGAAATTGATCCGGCATTTTTGGATATCGGCGCCTCTCTCGTGAAAGAATTGGAGGATGTTTTGTTACACTAGATGGCAAGGAATTGATCTGTTTCGAGCACCTTGTATGTAAGAGGAGGGGAAAGCATCGGCCCCTCCTTTTTTTGTACGCCTATAATTGTTGTGTTGTGATCAAGGAAATAGAGAACACAGGTTTTGTAAGCCGCTCCCTTTAGTTCGTCAGGAACAGCAAGAAGCTCCACATGCTGATCAAGTGTCAGCTTGATTCCGTTCTGCTGTTTAGACGGCCGTAACTTGACTTGGTAATGCTGCAGCATCGCCCGGCTGATAAATTCTGAAGTTCCGATGATTTGGTTTGCGCCTGCCCGCTCCGCATTGGTGACAAAACGGTCAGTCAAAATCTCGACGATGCAGTAAGCAAGGGGATTAAGCCCTTTAACTGATAAAAGAGTAAGCACTGACAGCATATCAGCATCAGTTTCACTTTTATACTGATCGGCAGTAATCATCACTGATTCCGCTTCAGTAATATTGGCCCGTTTCAGTGTCCCATCATCGGCAGCGTGCCCGCGTATGAAATGAACGTTTTCAATAAGCGGGCCTTCTGTTAAGGATTCATCGATTAGTACGACTGTTTTGGAAGGGGCGGCAAGCTGAAGGTCCTTCAAAAGCCGGTTTGTTTTTTCATTCCACCCGATCAGAATGATGTGGTCCCGGCCTTTGTAAGCAACTTTTCCTTCGATGTAGCGATGCTGTCTGCTGAATGCGGCCGCTGATAACGTAGCGAAATATGCTGTGACAAAGCTTGCTCCGCTCAAAATCAGCAGTATTCCGGCTGCCTGTCCCAGCGGCGTGTGCGGCACATAGTCTCCATAACCGACTGTCGAAACTGTAACGACAGCCCACCAAATGCCTTCGAATACCGAAGTGAACTGCTTAGGCTCAAGTATATAAATGATTTGGCCGAACAAAAGAATCAGACATAAAATAATAACCCCGATTCGGATAAATAACGGCCACCTGAGCCATGAAATAAATATCCGATTTGATTTCATTCTTTTTCTCCTTCTTCAGATACTGAGATGGATAAAATCTGTTTAATAATTGTATTTAATTTCTCATTTAGCTTTTCCTGGCCGTACTTATCTCGGGCCTGCTTCATTAACTCGGCTGTATCATCATCAAGCTGAATAAGCGGTTCATCAATTTCCGATTCATTATACAGCTGGATAAACGCGTCCAGTCCTTCATTCATTCGGTCGATTGCTGTGCTCAGCTGTTCCTTTTCCTCACTCGTCACTTTCATAGCTTCCATCACACCCGTGCTTTTTTCTAACAGTATGTCCCACTTCCGGTGATGTTTTTCAAAAAATGTACAAAACATATAAAACCGGATTTCTCCATAAACTAAAACAAAAAGGATGAAAAAGATGACGATCTTTCAAAGAACGATCGTGGTTTTGATCGGTACGCAGCTGGCGGCATCCGCGGTGATTTTGTTTATTTTCGATTTGAATTCATATAATCACTTTTCCGGCAGCTTCTCCTGGCTTCATTTTCTGAAAGAACTGGCCGGCAGTTTTGCCTTTTATTTGTTTTCAGCAGGCCTGTTCTTTTTGCTGATTGGATTGTGTGCTCCAAGCCGGAAGAAAAAGCGCATTTCTGTACACGGGAAAGAAAACTCATTAAAATAATCGTAATAGAGAAATGATCATGGAAAAAGGATGATGGAAAAATGCTGTTTATATTTTTAACAATAGCCGCATTGGGATTGTCGTTTTGGGCACAATTTAAAGTAAAGAGCAACTTTGAAAAATATTCAAAAGTGGAAGCCTCAAGCGGACGTACAGGGGCAGAAACGGCAAGACGGATTTTAGATATAAACGGTCTTTACGACGTGCCGGTCGAACCGGTAAGAGGCACTTTAACAGACCATTACGACCCGACAAGACGGGTGGTGCGTTTATCTGAGCCGGTCTATTACGGCCGCTCAATTTCCGCCATATCCGTAGCTTCCCATGAAGTCGGACATGCCTTGCAGCATCAGGAGTCATATGGTGCGCTTGTGCTGAGACATAAAATCTTCCCAGTCGTGAATTTTGCATCCGGTGTAGCTCCTTTGCTTTTCTTAGGAGGCATGCTTCTCGGCAGCCTGAATTTGATCGGGCTTGGCATCATACTGTTTTCAGCGGCTGTCTTTTTCCAGCTGATTACATTGCCTGTCGAATTCAATGCAAGTTCACGTGCGAAGCAGATTATTGTGTCAGAAGGATTCATCCGAAACAATGAAGAAAATGGGGTAAATAAAGTGCTGAGTGCTGCTGCCTTAACGTATGTGGCCGCCGCCCTGGTTTCCCTGTTTGAACTACTTCGTTTTGTGATGATTTTCTTAAACGGTCGTGATGAGAATTAACGTTAAGGAGGTGGCCCCTTACCATTTATGGTAAGGGCTTTTTTTGCTTATTTTACAATTGATCGCCATTTTTGTTTTGATTGGCATTACGGCTGTTTTCGTTGCAGCGGAATTTGCGATCGTCAAAATCAGAGGTTCAAAAATCAATCAGCTCATCGAAAGCGGTGACAGCCGAGCACTAGCCGCACATAAAATCATCTCCAATCTTGACGAGTATTTATCAGCCTGCCAGCTCGGGATTACGATTACAGCCCTCGGCCTTGGATGGCTTGGTGAACCTACATTTGAACGTTTTCTTCATCCCTTATTTACAATGACAGGCATGCCGGAACCATTTAACCACATTGTCACATTTGTAGTTGCATTTATCATCGTCACTTTTTTGCATGTGGTGATGGGGGAGCTTGCCCCAAAAACGGTTTCTATTCAAAAAGCTGAAGCTGTAAGCTTATGGATTGCAAAGCCGCTGATCTGGTTTTATAAAATCACGTACCCGTTTATTAAAGCATTAAACGGCTCTGCAAGCTTTCTTGTGAAATTGTTTGGCTTTCATTCAGTAAAGGAGCATGAGGTTGTCATCAGCGAAGAGGAACTAAGGCTGATCCTTTCTGAAAGCTATGAAAAGGGAGAAATCAATCAGTCTGAATTCCGCTATGTAAATAAGATTTTTGAATTTGACAACCGGGTAGCGAGAGAGATTATGATTCCGCGGACAGAAATTGCGGTTATCTCTCTGGAGCAGTCGCTTGAAGAGGCAATTCATCACATCATTAATGAACGGTATACACGCTACCCTGTCATCAAAGATGACAAGGATCATATTTTAGGGATCATCAACAGCAAAGATATGTTTAAAGCTTATTTTCTCGGCCAGCCGATAAAGCTGGAGCAAATCATGAGGCCCGTTATCAGGGTCATTGAAAGTATTCCTGTTCAACAGCTTTTAATCCGCATGCAGAAGGAGCGGATTCACATGGCGATTCTCGTAGATGAATACGGGGGAACGGCAGGGCTTGTCACTGTAGAGGATATTATAGAGGAAATCGTCGGGGAAATCCGCGATGAGTATGATCAGGATGAAACACCGCACATCCTGAAAAAGGGCGAGCACCATTATGTGATGGATGGAAAAGCGCTAATAGACGAAGTGAATGACCTTCTCGACATTGCGATTGAAAATGAAGAAATTGATACGATTGCAGGCTGGCTTCTAACGCAAAAAATGGAGCTGAAAGCAGGAGATGTGATACACGCGGAGGGCTGTGAATTTAAAATCCTCGACGCCGAAGATCATCACATCCGTTTTGTAGAAATTAAAAAAACTGATTTTTAATAAAAAACAGCCGGGGAACGAACGGCTGTTTTTTGTGTCATCAAGTCATTTCTTAAAAAGCAATGCTGTGAAGCCTTTTTTCTACATAGGATATATAAGACCGGTACACTGGGAAGGAGAGGCTGTATGAAAAAGGCTTGGTGGAAGGAAGCCGTTGTTTACCAAATTTACCCCCGCAGTTTTAAAGATTCAAATGGCGACGGAATTGGGGATATTCAAGGAATCAGATCCAAGCTTTCTTACATAAAAGAGCTGGGCGCTGACGTCATATGGATTTGCCCGCTGTATGACTCACCGAATGCTGATAATGGCTATGATATCCGGGATTATCAAAACATATTAAGCGAGTTTGGCACCATGGAAGATTTTGATGAACTGCTTGGTGACATTCATGATCTGGGGATGAAGCTGATTATGGATCTCGTTGTGAACCACACAAGCGACGAACATCCATGGTTCATAGAATCCCGTTCATCCATACACTCGGAAAAGCGCGACTGGTATATTTGGAAAGACGGCAAAAACGGAAAAGCGCCCAACAATTGGGAAAGCATTTTCGGCGGGCCGGCTTGGGAGTATGATCAAAAGACAAGCCAGTATTATCTGCACCTTTTTGATAAAAAACAGCCTGATTTGAATTGGGAAAATGAACAGGTGAGGAATGCCGTTTATGACATGATCAATTGGTGGCTTGATAAAGGAATTGACGGATTTCGGGTGGATGCCATTACGCATATTAAGAAAAAAGAAGGGCTTCCCGACATGCCGAATCCAAAGGGATTGGACTATGTCCCTTCCTTTCCTTATCATATGAATGCTGACGGCATTATGGATTTGTTAACAGAGCTGAAGGAAAACACATTTTCCCGCTATCCGATTATGACAGTTGGTGAAGCAAACGGCGTCGCTGCAAAAGAAGCAGCTGATTGGGCTGGAGAAAAAAACGGCATATTCAGCATGATTTTTCAATTTGAGCATCTCGGCCTGTGGGATGTAGAGATCAATGAAAGTATTGATATCGTTGCATTTAAACGAATTTTAACTGACTGGCAGGACAGTCTGGAAGGGATCGGCTGGAATGCTTTGTTTATGGAGAATCACGACCAGCCCCGTTCAGTTTCTGTGTGGGGAGACGACGGAGTGTACCTGAAAGAAAGTGCAAAAGCGCTTTCCGCTGTTTATTTTCTCATGAAAGGCACACCGTTTATTTATCAGGGACAGGAACTCGGGATGACGAACGTGGCTTTTCCCTCTATTGAGGACTATGATGATGTCGCAATGAAACGCCTGTATGAAACAAAAACAGCGAAAGGCACATCACACGAGGATGTGATGAAGATTGTCTGGAAAAAGGGAAGAGACAATTCAAGAACGCCGATGCAATGGAATGCAGGTCCATACGCCGGATTTTCTGAGGCCAAACCGTGGATCGGAATCAATGAGAATTACAAATGGCTGAATGCCGAGGCGCAAAAAAACGATAAAACATCCGTTTACCATTTTTACAAAAGCTTGATCAAGCTGCGCCAAACATATGATGTTTTTATTAACGGGACATACGAGCTCATTTTACCGGAAGATCAGCAAATCTTTGCATATCTTCGGAAAAACGAGAGCCATACTGCACTGATTGCGGCCAATCTGACAGGAACACCGGCGTTGTTCAGGCACTCTGGATTGCCATTGTCATCAGATGCACTCGTCTTGTCAAATATTGAAACAGAGCCGCACAAGCATATGACATCAGTACTCTTAAAGCCGTATGAAGCAAGAATATATCTATGGTGCTAAACTCCAGCCTTAGACTGGAGTTTTTTTGTTTTATCGGGTTTATGAGAGCGGTTTAACAGGAAAAAAAAGAACACAGAACGAATTAAGCGATGAGAGCGGACAAACGAAAGGAGAAACAAATGCTGAAAACACTGCAAATCAAAACAACCAAACGAGATGAAATGATTGATATCACCCGGGAGGTGGAAGCGTTTCTTCAAGAAACAGGTATAACGAGCGGCGCAGCGCTGATTTACTGTCCGCATACGACTGCGGGCATTACAATTAATGAAAATGCCGATCCGGACGTCAAAAAAGATATGCTCAGAAGGTTTGATGAGGTATATCCGTGGGAACATGAGCTGGACCGCCATATGGAGGGCAATACAGCTGCACACATGAAGTCGAGTACGGTCGGAGCTTCACAGCATGTCATTGTGGAAAACGGCCGGCTCATTCTTGGAACGTGGCAGGGCATTTATTTCTGCGAATTTGACGGCCCTCGCACCCGGACATGCTATATCAAAATAATGGGATAATAGGCTGTTTTTTATGACAAAAGCATGATCGCTGAACAAGCGCCGATAGCCGGAGGGCCTGTCACACCCGACCACGCTGCGGCTTTATCGAATGAAGGCGCGCTTGGCATTCGTCCATATGCGAAATAAAAAGCGCGGGAAAGAGACACGCGCCTCACCCTTTGTTTTCAGGAAAGCCTGCATGAGGGATAGTCAATCAATGGATGTAAACGTACCGAGCTTTGCCGAACGTAACTTGATAAACTGAGGTGACAGATATGAACATTCTTCAATATTCTTATAAAAAAAGAGGGAAAATTGAGTTTGTATTTGAAGGCTGGCCTCACTCAAAAGTTACAATGGCTCCTATCAAAGGCTACTATTTTGTCCGCTTTATCAAATGGAGCAGCCTGGATCCAATCGTGACAAGAAACGACCTTGAAAAAATGGAGTGGGCTGCGAACCAATATTTCGGCACAGCCCCCTTCTATCGAAAACGAAAGGCATTTGAAACCCCATCGTCCCGAAAATAGGCGATGGGGCTTTTTAGCGGACGATGCGGAAAAGAGACGGAACATCCAGTCTGGTCGCCTGAGACAGAAGGTAGGCTGACTGTAAGGCTCCTTTTTTCCTAAAAGAATTCAGCTTATCAATAATTTGCTTTCCGTTTAAGATTCCAAGACCATGGGCAAAATATTTATCTTCCCCCAGTAAAATCACATTTTCGCCTCTCCATTGCGCCTTTTGCGGATCAAATTCAGGATTCTTAAAATACAAACAATCTCCAAGGAAAAAGTGGTGTCCTGTTTCCGTATATATCGGCAATTTCTCATAATGCCAGTCATATAAAATAATTCTGTCAAAGCTGGCATTGAATTTATCTTCACCGATTGTATCGATTAAGGCCAAGTAATAAATGATAACGATTGCGGTTGCGCATTCAAACGCATAAAACGGGCCGTTCTCTGCAATGTCCCGAATCGCTTTTGAAGGCGGCATTCTGTATTTCAGCTCCAAGGCGCCCTCCGGTGAAACTCTCCAATACGTTGTATTCCCGTATGTTTTTAAAAAAGTGGCAAACTTCGCCCCGCTTTTGTGCAGCGTCTTTGCCGCTGCTACAATATTCATCCGCAGTTTAAGCTCAAACATCAGTTCAGCAATTGAATGATAATCAAACTGAACAGGCGTCTCAATCATCTCTTTTAACAGCGGGTTCAGATTTTGATCAATCTGCCAATTTTCAATATCCTGGGGACGGAGCAATTGTCCTGATACAATAATCATGTTTAGCCCCCCTTGTTTTTTATAAGATATGCAAAGAGCTTGGGCAATGAAAGTTAAAAAGACAGAAGACAGCCAAAAAGAACTTCTTCCATTTTTATTTTAAAACTTTTTTAAGCAGCCGATATATACTGTATCAAACCTGAAGGAGCAAGTGACATGAAGACTTTTATCAATTGGTTGAAGAAACCGTCTATTTCAAAGAAATTAATCGTCTCATTTATTGCGATTCTCATTATCCCTATTCTTATATTAGAATTTAGCTCTTACCGAAGCGCCAGCGGAAAGTTGGATCAGGAAATTATGGGAAATGCGAAAAACAGTGTCGATACATTTAATACAACTGTTACAAATGATCTGGGAGAAAAAGCGAAAGCAGTCACCTTTTTCAGTGAATCTCTTAAAAGATCCGCATTCAAAGGGAAATCGAATCAAGAAGAGATCAAAGCTAAATTTTCACAATATGTATCTATTAATCAAGGAGTAGCCAGAATTTATGGGGGCGCAGATAACGGCACTTATGTACAAGCGCCAAAAGAAAAATTGCCGGAAGGATACGACCCGAGACAACGGCCTTGGTACCAGGATGCGATGAAGGCCGGCGGTGAAATTGTCGTGACAGATCCTTACGTGGCTGCGAGTGACGGAAGCATGGTCATTACCATTGCACAGGAGCTGAAGGACGGATCTGGCGTTGTCGCCATGGATATTACCATTGATAAATTGTTAGAACAAATGAAACAAATCAAGGTCGGAAAAGAAGGTTATGCTTTCATTGCAACAAAAAACAAAACCTATGTCGCCCACAAGAACCATAAGGCTGGAGAAAAGCTTTCAGGCGACTGGGTAGCCAAAATGTATGCGAATGACAGCGGTGAACTCCAGTATACTCTTAATAACGAAGATAAAAAGATGACCTATACTACAAACGAACTGACTGGTTGGAAAATAGCCGGCACAATGTATATGGATGAAATTAAGGATGCCTCAAAGTCTGTGCTGACAACAGGAATGATTGTGCTGATTGCTTCCATTGTGGCAGGCGGAATTTTAATTCTGTTTATCGTTCGTTCGATTACAAAACCGTTAAAACGTCTTGTTCAATCATCGAAAACGATCAGCAGGGGGGATCTGACCGAAACGATCGAAATCCATTCAAAGGATGAGCTTGGAGAGCTTGGGGAAAGCTTCAATGAAATGGGACAATCTCTCCGCTCTCTGATCAGCGCTATTCAGGACTCGGTGAACAATGTGGCCGCATCTTCCGAACAGCTTACCGCATCTGCCGGGCAGACGAGTAAAGCCACCGAGCATATTACGATGGCGATTGAGCAGTTCTCAAACGGAAACGAGGAGCAAAGCGAAAAGGTTGAATCCAGCTCTCATCAGCTGAACTTAATGAATGAAGGACTCCAGCAAGTCTCACAAACATCGTCAGATATTACAAAGGCATCTATCCAATCAACGGAAATCGCCGGAACGGGTGAGAAGTTTGTGCAGCAGACAGTCGGACAAATGAACTCGATTAATCAATCTGTTCAGCAGGCTGAAGCTGTTGTCAAAGGCTTAGAAGGAAAATCAAAAGACATCACAAGCATTTTGAGAGTCATCAACGGAATCGCTGACCAAACAAATCTGCTTGCACTAAATGCAGCCATTGAAGCGGCGCGTGCTGGAGAATCAGGACGCGGCTTCTCTGTCGTAGCGGAGGAAGTGCGCAAGCTGGCTGTCCAATCAGCCGATTCAGCAAAAGAAATCGAAAAGCTGATCCAAGAAATCGTCGCAGAAATCGAAACCTCTCTTCACATGTTTAAAGAGGTCAATCAGGAAGTACAGTCCGGACTTGTTGTCACAGACAATACAAAAGAAAGCTTCCAGAGCATTTTCAGCATGACAAACGAAATCGCGGGCAAGCTGCAGACGATGAATTCCACCGTCGAGCAGCTGTCAGACCGTTCACAGCATGTTTCAGCAGCAGTCAGTGGCATTGCAGACGTGTCGAAAGAAAGCTCGGCAAGCATCCAGGACATTGCCGCATCAGCTGAAGAACAGCTTGCTTCCATGGAAGAAATCAGTTCCTCAGCGACGACTCTTGCGCAGATGGCAGAAGAGCTTCGCGATCTGACGAAACAATTTAAAATCGAGTAAAAATCGAAAAACAGCGCTATCAAAGCGCTGTTTTTTTATATGGTAAACAATAATAAAGTCCTAGTTTAACAGGTGAATTTAGAACTATTTTTCATTTTTTCCTCCATTTTCAATGTAATTTAAAGGAAGATCTGCCGATATAATTTGTAAATTATTGAAAGAAGGTTCAAAAGGAAATGAAAAAAACACTCACCACTATTCGCAGATCATCAATTGCAAGGAGACTTATTATTTCTTTCCTGCTGATCTTAATTGTTCCGATAACCGCCCTTTCGGTTAGCGCTTATCAATCAGCAGTTGCCTCACTTGATGTACAGATGACGCAAAGCGCAAAGGAAAATGTTCAGATATTAGATCACATCATCGATGATAAAATCAGCACGACTGAAAAAAGCCTCGCGTATTTCAGCGATTGGGCTACAGAAGAAAAGTTTCAGGATAAAAAGAAATCAGAGCTGAAACAGGAGTTTAAACAATTTATCCAAATGAATGATAATGTCGCTGCGGTATTTTCAAGCGGCAAAGACGGGGACTTCACACGTTATCCGTACGCTGACATGCCAAGCGACTTTAATGCTTTGGAACGAGATTGGTACAAAGAAGCAATGGCCAATAAAGGCAAAACAATTGTCACTGAGCCTTATGAATCGATTTCATCAGGAAAAATGGTCGTCACCATCGCCCGTCAAACGGTGGATGGGTCAGGCGTTGTCGCCATTGATATGAAAATTGATGACTTAGTCACTACCGCGAAAGGAATCAATATCGGAAAAGAAGGCTATGCTTTTATTTTGAGCCAAAACAAGAAAGTCATCGCCTACTCCGGAGAAAAAGCGGGAACAGAGCTAAAAGGGGACTGGGTTGATAAGCTCTACAAGGATAAAAGCGGGGACTTTGAATATACGTACAAAGGCAAAAAGAAAAAAATGGCATTTGCAACAAGCGAAACAACAGGCTGGAAAATCAGCGGCACGATGTATGCAAACGAGATTCACGATGCTGCAAGCAGGGTTCTGATCATGGCTTCAATCGTTCTGGCGATTGCCATCGCAGCTGGAATGACGGCGATTTATTTTGTGATTCGATCCATCACAAAGCCATTGAGACGCATTGTCGCATCCGCTGAAAAAATTAGTGAAGGCGATCTAACCGAAACGATTGAAATCAATTCAAAAGATGAACTCGGCGTTCTGAGCGAGAGCTTCAATCATATGGCACACTCGCTTCGCTCGCTCATTCACGGGATCAAAGACTCAGTAGAGCACGTTGCCTCATCGTCTGAAGAGCTGACTGCATCGGCAGACCAGACAAGCAGAGCCACTGAGCACATTACGATGGCTATCGAGCAATTTTCAAACGGCAGCGAAAGCCAAAGCGAGAAAATAGAAACGACAACCGAACAAATTAATGAAATGAATGACGGATTGGCAGAGCTGGCGCGGGCAGCAGCAGTGATTACAGAAACATCCGCAGATTCAACAGAAGTGTCAAGTAAAGGGGAGACACTCGTCCAGAAAACAGCCGGCCAAATGAACACAATTGACCATTCCGTAAAAGCAGCGGAACAAGTGGTGAAAGGGCTGGAGATCAAATCAAAGGATATCACAAATATTTTGCGTGTCATCAACGGTATTGCGGATCAAACCAATCTTTTGGCTTTAAATGCCGCCATTGAAGCGGCCAGAGCGGGTGAATACGGACGGGGCTTCTCAGTCGTCGCTGAGGAAGTGAGAAAGCTCGCGGTACAGTCGGCTGACTCGGCAAAAGAAATTGAATCGCTGATCAGAGAAATAGTAAAAGAAATTCACACATCACTGAACGTGCTTCAGTCCGTAAACAAAGAAGTTGAAACAGGGCTTGTCATGACGGATGAAACTAAACAGAGCTTCAAACATATATCGCAAATGACCAATCAAATTGCTTCCGAGCTGCAAAACATGAATGCGACGGTTGAGGAGCTGTCAGCGGGAGCTCAAGAAATTTCCGCAGCTTCAAATGATATCACAGCCATTTCTAAGGAAAGCTCGGATGGCATCCAAGATATCGCTGCTTCAGCTGAGGAACAGCTGGCATCCATGGAGGAGATTAGTTCATCTGCACTGACGCTTGAAAGAATGTCTGAAGAACTCCGTGATCTGACAAAACAATTTAAAGTAGATAAATAATAGGTCTAAAATACTATTTATTTATGGGAAATTAGTTACTTTTGTTAAATTTCTTCTTTTTTGCTGTATATATTTACCCATTTCCAGCCGATATGAAGGGTAGCATAAAAAAGGAGAAATGAATGATGAAAAAAATACTCCAACTCATAAAACAAAGATCAATTACACGGAAGCTTCTCGTTTCCTTTCTGTCGATCCTCATCATACCGGTTGTTATATTGGCGATCTTTGCGTATCAATCGGCTAGTAGCTCACTCGACAGACAGATGATGGGGAGCGCATTGGAAAATGTACAGCAATTAAACGAAATCATTAACACCAGCATCGGCGAAAAAGAAAACAGTGCTGATTATTTCAGCGAATGGCTGACAAAAGAGAAATACAATGCAAAAAGCAATGCAAGCATTGCAGAGAAATTCTCACAATATATCAGCCTTAACAAGGATGTAGAATCCATTTATACAAGCGACACAAAAGGACACTTTACCCGCTATCCGGATCTTCCGATGCCAAGCGGCTATAATCCGGTTGAACGCGACTGGTACAAAAAAGCGGTTGCAAATAAAGGAAAAGTCGTTGTGACAGATCCTTATAAAACTGCTTCTACAAATACGATGGTTGTGACAATCGCCCAGCAGACAAAAGATGGTTCAGGCGTTATCGCAATCAACATGACGATTGAAAATCTGTTGAAAACAACCAAAAAAGTCAACATCGGCACACAAGGCTACGCATTTATCATGACGAAGGACAAAAAAGTTGTCGCTCATCCTAATGAAAAATCAGGAACTGAATTAAAAGGCGACTGGCTCGATAAGATGCTGAACGCTGATAAAGGCGATTTTCAATACACCATGGACGGCGATAAGAAAAAAATGGCCTTTGACACAAACAAGTTGACGGGATGGAAGATCGGCGGCACCATGTATTTGGATGAAATCCATGAGGCAGCCCAGCCTGTCCTTCACCTTGCTTTAATTGTCTTGGCCGCAGCTATTATCATAGGGATTATCGTCATGACTTTGATCATTCGGTCGATTACAACACCGCTGAAACAGCTTGTCGGTTCCTCTAAGCGGATCAGCGAGGGAGATTTGACGGAAACCATTGATATCCGTTCAAAAGATGAATTGGGCGAGCTCGGCAAAAGCTTTAACAATATGGCGTCGTCACTTCGTTCTCTCATACACGCCATCCAGGATTCGGTAGATAATGTTGCCGCTTCCTCTGAGGAGCTCACTGCATCAGCTGCGCAAACGAGCAAGGCAACAGAGCACATTACATTGGCGATTGAACAATTTTCTAACGGCAATGAAAAACAAAACGAAAACATTGAAACGGCAGCAGAGCACATTTATCAAATGAATGACGGGTTGACGAATATGGCTCAAGCTTCTGAAGTGATCACTGATTCATCTGTTCAATCGACAGAAATTGCAAGTGAAGGCGGCAAGCTTGTTCATCAAACCGTCGGCCAAATGAATGTCATTGACAAGTCCGTTAAAGAAGCGGAGCAAGTCGTACGCGGATTGGAAACGAAATCGAAAGATATTACAAACATTTTGCGTGTGATCAACGGCATCGCAGACCAGACGAACCTGCTTGCCTTAAACGCAGCAATTGAAGCAGCGCGCGCAGGCGAGTACGGCCGCGGCTTCTCCGTTGTAGCGGAAGAAGTAAGAAAACTGGCAGTACAGTCAGCAGATTCAGCAAAAGAGATTGAAGGATTAATCATCGAAATTGTGAAGGAAATCAATACATCACTCGGCATGTTCCAATCTGTCAATCAAGAGGTGCAGACAGGACTTGACATCACAGATAAAACAGAAATGAGCTTCAAACGCATTTCTGAAATGACGAACCAAATCGCCGGCGAACTGCAAAATATGAGTGCGACGGTTCAGCAGCTTTCTGCCAGCTCCGAAGAAGTTTCGGGAGCGTCTGAGCACATTGCATCGATTTCAAAAGAAAGCTCAGCGCATATACAAGATATCGCGGCGTCAGCCGAAGAGCAGCTTGCTTCCATGGAAGAAATCAGCTCGTCTGCAGAGACCCTTTCGTCTATGGCGGAAGAGCTTCGCGATATGACCAAACGATTCAAAATCGAATAATAAGCCTTAACACCCAAGCTTGTTACGCTTGGGTGTTTTTTTTAGTTTTTTTATTAAACCTTTTATCCTAGTTTGACGATATTAGATTTATCTTAAAGGAGGAGTCAACAAGAATGGGAAAATTCATACATTGGATCAAACAGCCATCGATCAGCAAACCGCTAATCGCTGCGTTTCTGGCAGTGCTTATTTTGCCGGTTGGGGTTTTAGCATATTTCAGTTATCAATCAGCTTGGAACGCGTTAGACAGAGAGCTCATAAGCAGTGCAAAGGGAAATGTTGAAGAACTAAACAGTACGCTGCAAAATAAATTAGAAGATAAAGTGAAAGCAATAGATTATTATAGTGAGACAGTCGATAAAGACATATTGCTAGGCAAAAACAAAACATTACTGAAAGAGAAATTTAAGCAGTACACGACACTTAACGACGATGTAGGCGCAATCTATGCTGCTTCAGAAGATAAGAAGCTTTATAAATATCCGGATAGCGGTGTTCCGAAAGGTTTCGATCCGACAGGACGTGACTGGTACAAACAGGCGGTTGCGGAAAAAGGACAAGCTGTTTTCTCAGAACCGTATACTGATGAAGCGACAGGAGATATCGTTGTCACAATTTCAAAACAATTAAAAGACGGTTCAGGGGTTATAGCGCTTGATTTAAACCTGGATGAAGTGCTTACTGCATCACAAAGAATCAAAATCGGTAAAGAAGGCTTTGCATTTATTACGACAGGCAACAAAAAATATATCGCCCATCCGACCATTAAGCCGGGGACAACTGGATCCGGCGATTGGACAAACCAAGTATATTCCAAAAAAGAAGGCTCATTTGAATATACATTCGAAGGCAAAGAAAAGAAAATGGCCTTTACGACAAATAAACTGACTGGCTGGAAAATCGCAGGCACATATTTTGTCAGTGAATTGCAAGATGCTTCAAGTCCGGTGCTGAACACTGCGGTTATCATTCTATGCGTGTCAATTGTAATCGGCGGCATACTCATACTCTATATTATTCGTGCCATCACCAAGCCGTTAAGAAAACTTGTCTCAACGTCTGCAAAAATCAGCAGTGGAGATCTCACAGAAGTCATTGACATTCACTCGAAAAACGAGTTTGGCCAGCTTGGCGAAAGCTTTAATGAAATGTCTGCATCATTGCGTTCTGTAATCGGCGTTATTCAAACGTCTGTAGAAAACGTTGCTTCATCTTCTGAGGAGCTGACGGCAAGCGCAGCCCAAACGAGCAAGGCAACTGAACATATTACACTTGCCATCGAACAATTCTCAGATGGCAACGAGGCACAAAGCGAGAAACTGGAAACAAGCTCAAATCATCTTTCTCAAATGAACGAGGGGATTTCAAAAGTGGCTCAGGCCTCTTCAACCATTACGAAATCATCGATTCAGTCCTCTGAGGCAGCGGGCAGCGGAGAAAAGCTGGTGGAGCATACAGTCGGCCAGATGAAAACAATTGACCAATCCGTTCAAAAAGCGGAAGCGGTTGTGAAGGGCCTTGAAACAAAATCGCAAGATATCACAAGCATCTTGAATGTGATTAATGGCATTGCTGATCAAACCAACCTGCTTGCATTAAATGCTGCGATTGAGGCGGCAAGAGCGGGAGAATACGGAAGAGGTTTCTCAGTAGTTGCGGAAGAGGTTAGAAAACTTGCTGTACAATCAGCAGACTCCGCCAAGGAAATTGAAGGATTAATTCAAGAGATTGTCAGGGAAATCAGCACCTCACTTTCAATGTTCCAATCCGTGAATCATGAAGTGAAAGAAGGCTTGCAGATTACGGATCAAACAGCGGAAAGCTTTAAACAAATCTATGAGATGACAACCCAAATTTCCGGCGAATTGCAAAACTTGAACGCGACGGTTGAACAACTGTCAGCCGGATCACAGGAAGTGTCAAGTGCTGTTGAAGATATTTCTGCAGTGGCGAAAGAAAGCTCAGCAGGCATTCAGGATATCGCAGCTTCGGCGGAAGAACAGCTTGCGTCCATGGAAGAAATCAGCTCTTCAGCGGAAACGTTGGCAAACATGGCGGAAGAACTTCAGGACATTACGAAGAAATTTAAAATAGAATCATAATGAAAAAAGAAAGCGGCATATCTGCTGCTTTCTTTTTTGTTAAAAGCAAAAATAAACAAAAACAATTCAAAAACAAACAGAAATCATATATAATGAAAACGGATACAAATAAAAGGGGATGGAGGAATATCAAATATGGCGAAACATATATGGGATTCAGAGCGAGCTGCACGGCTGCCTAAAGGTGTAGAGGAATTGGTGTACAGGTCCAATCTGATCGGGTCAGACCGCACTGTCTGCAACTGGGGCGGGGGGAATACATCTATGAAAACAACGGAAAAGGATTTTAGAGGCCGTGAAATAGAAGTCATGTGGGTAAAAGGAAGCGGTTCGGATTTGGCAGCAATGAAAGCGCATAACTTTACCGGTTTGAAATTAGATGATATCCGCCCGCTGATTAAAAGGGACCAAATGCCAGATGAAGAAATGGTAGACTACCTGTCTCATTGTATGATAGACAGCAAACATCCCCGCCCTTCAATTGAAACGCTATTACACGCTTTTCTGCCATACAAACATGTTGACCATACCCATCCAGATGCGATTATCAGCATATGCTGTGCGGATAATGGAAAACAAATCGCTGAAGACATTTACGGAAATCGGTTTGTATGGGTGCCATACGTCCGTCCTGGATTTACTTTGTCTAAAATGATCGCTGAAGGCGTAGCAAACAATCCCCACGCCGAGCTTGTATTAATGGAGAAACACGGCTTAGTCACTTGGGGAGAGACGTCTGAAACATGTTATCAAAAAACGATATCCATCATTCAAGAAGCCGAGCAGTATATTAACGATCGTATCAATCAGCATGAGGTATTCGGAGGCAAAAGGTATCAGCCGCTGCCGGAGGATAAAAGAAAACAAATCTTGGCAGGCATCATGCCTGTGATCAGAGGAGCAGTAAGTGAAGAAAAGAAAATGATCCTTTCCTATGATGATCATGACGATGTCTTGGAATTTGTAAACAGTGTCCAAGCGTCAGCACTTTCGCAAATCGGTGCGGCATGCCCGGATCACCTTGTTCACACAAAACGGGTTCCGCTGTACATTGATTGGAATCCGGAAACTCAAGATGTGCACAAGCTTGCAGATCTGATCAAGTCAGGAGTCGAGACCTTTACATCAGAGTATCAGGCTTACTTTACACGCAATCAGCAGGATGGGGATCAAATCTTTGAATCCGCCCCGCGGGTGATATTGATTCCGGGAATCGGAATGGTGAATGCAGGAAAAAGTTATGCGATGTCTAAAGTAAGCGGGGATTTATATCGGAGGGCCATCGCCGTAATGAAAGGAGCAACCGCTCTGGGGCAATTTGTTTCTTTACATGAAAATGAATCCTACCATGTCGAATATTGGCCGCTCGAACTATATAAACTCACGCTGGCCCCGCCGGAAGCAGAATTTTCCCGAAAAGTAGCGTTGATAACTGGAGGAGCCGGCGGAATCGGCAGTGCAGCATGCCGCCGATTTGTAGCTGAGGGAGGGCACGTGATCGTAGCTGATCTGAATATAGAAGGCGCACAGAAAATTGCCGGGGAAATAAACGATGCATATGGAAAAGGACGGGCAATGGCTGTCAAAATGGATGTGACAAAGGAGGAAGACGTACAGTCAGCTTTTGAACGAGCGGCGCTTGCTTACGGCGGCATTGATATCGTCGTCAATAATGCCGGGCTGGCCACATCAAGCCCATTTGACGAAACAAGTCTAAAAGAATGGAATCTTAATATGAATGTTTTAGGAACAGGCTATTTCCTTGTAGCCCGTGAAGCGTTTAAACAGATGAAACATCAAAATAGAGGCGGAAGCATGGTATTTGTCGGATCGAAAAATTCGGTTTATGCGGGAAAAAACGCCTCTGCCTACAGCTCGGTTAAGGCGCTTGAAACCCATTTAGCAAGATGCATCGCAGCAGAAGGCGGAGAATTCGGCATTAGGGTCAACTCCGTTTTGCCTGATGCAGTTCTTCAAGGATCGGCAATCTGGGGTTCAAGCTGGCGGGAGGAACGAGCCGCGGCGTACGGGATTGAACCGGATCAGCTGGAGGAACATTACCGGAAACGGACAGCATTGCTCGTCAATATTTACCCGGAGGATATTGCCGAAGCCATTGCATTCTTCGCTTCTTCCAAAGCCGAAAAAACAACGGGCTGCATGATCACGGTAGACGGCGGCGTCCCTGCTGCTTTTACGCGTTAGAAATATGCTATGATAAAAATATAAGACGGACTACGATATGAGGAAGGGCGTTACCGATGCTAGTAGCAGAACGGCAGCAAAAAATAGTGGAAATAGTAAATAAGCGTTCAAGCATCCGCGTTTCCGAATTAAGTGACATATTTTCAGTCACAGAGGAAACCATTCGGCGTGATCTTGAAAAGCTTGAAAAAGAACATAAACTGAGCCGGAGCCACGGAGGAGCGGTCAGTATTCAGCAGAAGGAATCAGAAATTCATTTTTCTGAACGGGAAATCACGAATGTCATCGAAAAAAAAGCCATCGCTCACGAAGCGGCCAAATATGTAAAAAGCGGAGACCGAATCATTCTCGATGCAAGCACAACCGCTTGGTACATGGCAAAAATACTCCCTGACATTGAGCTCACCGTGATTACAAACTCAATGAAAGCAGCTATTGAACTCAGCAATAAAGAAAACATATCAGTCATTTCAACAGGCGGCATTTTGCTGGAAAAATCATTATCGTTTGCCGGCCCGTTAGCAGAGCGTTCACTAGAGACCTATCATGTCAATAAAACCTTTCTGTCATGTAAGGGATTTGACGTACACAACGGGATGAGTGATTCAAATGAGTGGCAGGCGCTGCTCAAAAAACGGATGATTGAAAGATCGGACCAGACCATTTTGATGGCCGATTCAAGCAAATGGGGGAACCGCGAGTTTTCACATATAGCCTCGCTGCAAGATGTCAGCCGCCTAATTACGGATTCTGGACTTGATCCGGCATCGGTAAAAGCTCTTGAGGACAAAAAGGTGAAGGTGACAGCTGTTCCTCTTTCGAAGAGAGGGTGAAAGGATGATTTATACTGCCATTGATATAGGCGCATCAAGCGGGAGAATCATGGTAGGTGAACTGAATGAAGGGAAGCTTGACATACAAGAGATTCACAGGTTCGCTAACGGTTTCAGTCAAAGAGACGGGCATTGCTTTTGGGATATTGATCATTTGCTAAAACAAATCCTGCAAGGACTGCAAAAAGTAAAGACGCTTGGGTATGAACACTGCACCGTAGGCATTGATACATGGGCAGTTGATTATGTCTTACTGGACGAAAAAGGCGATCGGTTGCGGGAAGCAATCTCCTACCGTGATAGAAGAACAGATCACACAATAGACAAACTGGAACATACCCTCTCAAAAGCCGCAATTTATCAAAAAACAGGAATACAATTTCAGCCTTTCAACACGATCTATCAATTGTATGAAGAAGACCGTGAGCTGCTGAAAAAGACAGACAAAATTATGATGGTTCCTGATTATTTAGGCTATTGTTTAACCGGAAAAGCAGTAACGGAAATCACAAACGCGTCCACAACACAGCTTTTAAACGCCTCAACGGGAAATCTTGATCCTGAATTGCTTGAAGCCGTGTCCGTTCAGGAACAGCAATTTGCCCCGCTGACTGAACCGGGGTGTGAACTCGGGAAGCTAAGAAATGAGTGGTTCCCGGATTATGATCTCCCGGCGTGCAAGGTGATGACAGTCGCAACACATGATACGGCCTCGGCCGTCATTGCAGCGCCAGGAGTAAATGATGGCTGGGCGTATATCAGCAGCGGAACATGGTCGTTAATCGGGATTGAAAACAAAACACCGATAATAACTGATCTTGCTTTAGAAAACAACTATACAAATGAACGCGGCGCAAACAACACCATTCGCTTTCTCAAAAACATTATCGGCATGTGGGTGATACAAGAAGTCAGACAGCAGTTACAAGCAGATTACTCTTTCCAGCAGCTTGCAGAAGAAGCCGAAAAAACAGAACCATTCCAGCAATTTATAAACTTAAATGATAAACGATTCCTGAATCCAGAAAACATGATAAAGGAAATACAACATTATTGCAGACAAACCCGCCAAAAGATTCCCCGTACTGCAGGCGAACTTGCCTGCTGCATCTACAGCAATTTAGCCATCATCTATGCGATAGCCATCAAAGAGCTCGAAACAATCACAGAAAAACCGATCGAGCAATTTCATATCATCGGCGGCGGAGCCCGGAATGATTTCTTAAATCAATTAACGGCAGACATGAGTGGAAAAGCGGTATATGCAGGGCCGATAGAGGCAACTGCCACCGGAAATCTTTTGATGCAAATGATTGCTGCCAAAGAAGTCAAAGACATAAAAGAAGCCCGGCAAGTCGTCAGAAATTCCTTTTCGATCAAAGTGTTTACACCTAAAGACATTGACAGAAGCACGATCATTCAGTCATTTCAGCAAACTGTTTTGAAAGCGCTATCTAAATGATGAAGAGGTGAAAAAGTTTGAAAAGAAAAGCCAGTATCATGTTTGTCCATCAAGACAAGTACGAAGAATACAAACAGCGGCATGATGACATTTGGCCTGAGATGGCAGAAGCACTCAAAGCTCATGGAGCACACCATTATTCCATTTTTCTAGACGAGGAAACAGGCAGGCTTTTTGCATATTTAGAAATAGAGGATGAAGAGAAATGGAGAAAGATGGCGGACACGGAAGTTTGCCAAAGATGGTGGAAATCGATGGCGCCATTAATGAAAACAAATTCGGATTTCAGTCCTGTTGCGATAGATCTAAAGGAAGTTTTTTATTTGGATTAAAAAACTGATAAAGGGAGAGAGCCGTATGACCATAAAAGCCAATTATGACAGTGCAAAACAGGCATATGAAAAATGGGGAATTGATGTTGAAGAGGCGCTTCGGCAATTAGAGCAAGTGCCCATTTCGATCCATTGCTGGCAGGGTGACGACATTGAAGGCTTTGAAGTAAATAAGGGCGAGCTTTCAGGCGGAATTGACGTGACTGGCAATTATCCCGGAAAAGCGCAAACTCCTGAAGAATTAAGAAGAGATTTGGAGAAGGCTCTTTCTCTCATTCCTGGAAAGCACCGCGTAAACCTGCATGCGATATACGCAGAAACAAACAGGGAAGCGGTAGAACGTGACGAATTGAAGCCGCAGCATTTTGAAAACTGGGTGAAATGGGCAAAAAACCTTGGTCTCGGTTTAGATTTTAATCCAACCTTGTTTTCGCATGAGAAAGCGGCTGACGGACTCACCCTTTCACACCCTGATCCGGATATCAGAGAATTTTGGATCAGGCATTGCATCGCTTGCCGCCGTATCGGGGAATACTTCGGGAAAGAATTAGGAACACCTTGCTTGACGAATATTTGGATTCCCGACGGCTATAAGGATATCCCGAGTGATAGGCTGACACCGCGTAAAAGACTAAAAGAATCACTGGATCGGATCTTCGCAGAGGAGATCAGTGAACAACATAATCTTGATTCAATCGAGAGCAAGCTGTTCGGGCTTGGCTCCGAATCATATGTTGTCGGATCTCATGAATTTTATTTAGCTTATGCTTTGACGAACCATAAGCTTTGTTTACTTGATACAGGCCATTTCCATCCGACTGAGACGGTATCGAACAAAATCTCGTCCATGCTGCTTTACACAGACAAGCTTGCCTTGCACGTATCGCGGCCTGTTCGTTGGGATAGCGACCATGTAGTGGTTTTGGATGATGAATTGAGAGAAATCTCTCTTGAAATTGTACGAAATCAGGCTCTTGAGAAGGTCGCCATCGGTCTGGATTTTTTCGATGCCAGCATTAACCGTGTAGCCGCTTGGACTATCGGAACGAGAAATATGATCAAAGCTTTATTGTATGCCCTGCTTCTCCCGAACGGATATTTAAAACAATTGCAGGAAGAGGGCCGCTATACAGAAAGGCTGGCCCTGATGGAGGAATTCAAAACATATCCTTTCGGAGCCATCTGGGATTCCTACTGTGAGCAAATGGGCGTTCCGGTAAAAGAAGCATGGCTTCATGACATCAAAGAATATGAACAACAGGTGCTTTTAAAAAGGAAGGCATCTTCTCCGATTGTCTAATAAAAAATCCGCCGCGGCATTTGCGCGCGTGCGGATTTTTTTAAGCTTGATCAGCAGGGTATACAATCCCCATTTGCTTTCTTGCTTCTTCCATAATTTTTGCGGTGGTCAAAGACCGTTCAAATGTATTTTCTTCAGATGCCAGCTTATTCTCTTTTATGAGCGTGACAAATTCTTCTGCTTCATAGAACATCGCTGGTTTAGGATCAGGGATCGCGATGTTTTCAAGGCGGCCGTCCCGGTAGCGGATTTCAACACGTTCAGGCCGGTGAATCGTATCGATTACAATCGTCCCGTCTTCACCCTGGATTTCAGCCGGGGCATAGGAAGTAGAGATTTTGGAATGCATCAGAACAGCTTCGAACCCGTCGTAAGACAGAATGACAGTTCCTTCTCCGTCCACTCCGGAGGATAAAGCATATCCGTTTGCTTTTACATCCTTCGGCGCGCCAAACAACACAACAGCCGGATAAATACAATAGACGCCAATATCCATTAATGACCCATTGGAAAGCTCAGGCTGAAACGCATTCAAAACAGTTCCGCTTCTGAACGCGTCATACCGTGAGGAATACTGGCAGTAGCTTGCGGTAAATCTGCGGACAGTGCCGATTTTATGCAGGTGTTTTTTCAGCTCTTTGAAATTCGGCAGGAAAGTGGTCTTCATTGCTTCCATGAGAACAACGCCGTTTGCCTTAGCCGCTGAGATCATCTCTTCTGTTTCTTTTGTATTCGAAGCAAATGGCTTCTCACAAAGCACATGCTTGCCATGGTTCATAAAGAGAACGGCTTGTTCCTTGTGAAGAGCGTTCGGGCTCGCTATGTATACGGCATCAAAGCAATCGCTCGCCGCCATTTCCTGAAGGTCTGAGAAGGCATGCGCAGCGTTGTGTTTAGCAGCAAACTCGCCAGCGCGTTCAGCCGATCTTGAATAAACAGCAGTCAGCTGAAAATCTTCGATATCCGCTGCTGACTCAAGAAAGCGGTCTGTAATCCAGTTGGTTCCTATTATTGCAAAACGTATCACTCGTATCGCTCCTTTTGTATGATATAGCTAAATTATAGCTTAAAAAGAACAAAATCACATGATAGATATAAATAGAATGTTAAAACCGTGAAAGCTTTTCCAGCAATTAACGGTTTTTATTTTTCATTATAGGGACGATAGTGTACAATTTAATTAAACTATGTATGACGGAGGAACGATAGTGGAGACGTTGCAAACATGGAGCGGCAGATTCAAGCGATTCTTCTTGGATAATAAGTTTGTTTTATTTTTGCTTGTGCTGCTGCTGATTGGTTTAAATATTCTAGTATTTACAAAAACATCATTTATTTTCACCCCGATTATTGTTCTGCTCAAAACGATATCACTTCCGATTATTTTGACAGGCATTGTTTTTTATCTGTTAAACCCAGTCGTCGATTTTCTGGAGAGAAGAAGAATAAGAAGAATCTATTCTATATTGCTGCTATATCTATTGGTTATCGGGCTGATCACGATCACGATCGTGTCCATCATTCCCTTCTTAAAAGAACAAATTATGAGTTTGATTGACAATATCCCGAGATATGTGGACGTCGTTGAAAATCAGACGAAACAGCTGATTGGCAGCAACTTCGTCAATCAAGCCCAGCAAACGATGAACATTAATATATCTGATCTTGCTACAAAGGTTTCGGATCAGGCAGCGACGATCGTGAACAGCACCTTTACCGGTGTTGGGAATTTTATCGGCGCCCTGACTGAGATTATCATTTCGATCGTCACGGTTCCGTTTATTCTATTTTATTTGCTAAAAGACGGAAGAAAATTACCAGTCTACATACTGAAGTTTGTGCCGACTCGATTGAAAGAACAGACATATACAGTCTTAAGCGAAATGAATCATCGGTTAAGCTCTTATATCAGAGGCCAGATCATTGTCAGCTTCTGTATCGGGTTTTTGCTGTTTATCGGTTATTTGATTATCGGGCTGGATTATGCTTCATTGCTTGCAGTCATTGCGGCTTGCACAAGCATCGTTCCATATTTAGGGCCAACGATTGCCATTACGCCTGCGATTATCATTGCCATAGTGACATCGCCGCTCATGCTGCTTAAGCTGGTGATCGTTTGGACCATTGTTCAGCTGATTGAAGGGAAGCTGATCTCTCCGCAAATTATGGGAAAAAACCTTCACATCCATCCGATTACGATTATTTTTCTGCTGTTAACAGCCGGCAAGCTGTTTGGCGTTGTTGGAATCATTCTTGCGATTCCCGGCTATGCGGTTGCCAAAGTCATTACGACACATTTATTTGACTGGTTTAAAATGCGGTCACATTTATACGATGAAGAAAAAAATGAAAATACGCCGGGGCATAAAGTGTGATTTTCGTTTATAGTTATATAAGACGGGCTTTCCATTTATGGGAAGCTCCCGTTATGTAAAAAAATAAATGTCTAATGGGGAGAATCAAAATCATGACTCTATGGGAATTGTTTGTAGCCGCCATTTTAGGAATCGTAGAAGGATTAACAGAGTACGCGCCGGTTTCTTCGACAGGACATATGATTATAGTAGACGACATCTGGCTTAAATCAAGTAATCTGATGTCAGAAGAAGCTGCTAACTCATTCAAGGTGGTTATTCAGCTAGGCTCCATTTTAGCAGTAGCTATCGTGTTTAAAGACCGAATTTTAAACTTACTCGGCTTGAAAAAAAATATCACAAGCGACCAGGAGCAGGGACATAAATTAAGCATTGCCCAAATTGCCGTCGGACTCGTGCCTGCAGCTGTTCTCGGCTTTTTGTTTGAAGATTACATTGATGAATATTTATTTTCCGTTAAAACTGTGGCCATCGGTTTAATTGCCGGGGCAATCCTCATGCTTTTTGCTGACTGGGTCAATAAGCGGAAAACAGCGACAGACACACTTGACCGCATTTCCTATAAACAGGCGATAGCCGTCGGCTTATTCCAATGTCTTGCCCTTTGGCCGGGTTTCTCGCGTTCGGGTTCAACCATTTCCGGCGGTGTTATTCTCGGATTAAACCACCGAGCTGCAGCCGACTTTACGTTTATTATGGCGATGCCGATCATGATGGGAGCCAGCTTTCTAAGCCTCGTGAAGCATTGGGACAGCTTAAGCTCGGATCTGATGCCATTTTTCATCGTCGGCTTTATCTGTGCCTTTGTTGTCGCACTGTTTGTCGTCCGTTTCTTCTTAAGGCTGATTAACAAAATCAAACTTGTCCCATTTGCAATCTATCGAATTATTCTCGGTGTGATTTTACTTTTGATCATGATGTAAGTCGAAAATAAGGCTCTTTTACGAGCCTTATTTTTTCTGTCAATTCAAGAGGAAACAGCTTGTTTTTCAAAATAAAATCATCTATAATAAACATGACATTACATACGGGGCCATAGCTCAGCTGGGAGAGCGCTACGCTGGCAGCGTAGAGGTCAGGGGTTCGAGCCCCCTTGGCTCCATACCTTTAAACCCTTATTCTATAAGGGTTTTTTTGTTTTGAGGAAAAGGTTTCACTCTCTGAATCCTCCAGTTGAGCGAAGTCAAAGTGAGCAGTTTATCTGTCAATCATGAATTTTCCAATACCTCCTTTTGTTCCTCAAAGACTGTCATGTCTTCCAAAGGAGGGGAGTAGACATGAAGAGATACCATTCGTTCGGATGTGGGATTAGACATTTTGTGAATTAAACCTTTGGTTGAAATAAGGCATTCTCCTTCGTGGACAAAGTATGAATTGGAGAGTTCTGCGTGTTCGCCGGCTGAGCGATAAATAGAATTAAGAAGCTTTCCTTCTAACACCATTGCACAACCAATGGATTGACCATGATCATGTACAGTTGTCTCCTTGTTTGGCGGAATGTTAATCACGATAATTTCCAATTCATTATTTCGATAGATGGCATTTCGGCCGTAAGCGTACTGGTCTGGTTCCTTAATATACGGTTGACTTAATTTTGCTGCGTTTGGAATTTGTTTTAAAGACGTTGCTAAATCTTTAACCGATGGATTTTTCAAGCCGCTAAAAATGTCTTGGATACACTCATACAGTTCCATTCGTTTTTGCCTCCCGGAATATTTAGAATTTCCTTACATTGGTATTTCATAGGTTAATTCATGGTATTTACCCATATACAATTTAGAGGCGGCAAACGCCCAGTGAACAAAAAAAATGTGGGGGCAAAATGTTGTCTTATCACCAACTTATTCGAGTTTATTAGTTGGAATAGTGGATTGAAAGGATTAAAACGGCCTGCTTTAATTCGCTTGAGGGAACGAGCAGGGATTCATAAGTGCAGTTCTAGACACAATATCGGGGAAAAGCTTTCAAGCTTTCTATGTTGTGCTTGAAATTTACTCCATTGACAAAACACAATCGATTTGAAATAATATTTGATTATATGCTCATTCATTCACATAATTATAATAAAATAATATCATTTCCCCTGAAAGGGAGAATATTAGAATGAAAGCTAATGGTATGCAAAATCTATTAGCTTCTTTTGTTTTCAAAAAATGATGTGTTTCACATGTATTCATATAGGAAGGGATGACAACATGAAGACAAAACACTATTGGGTGATTTCTTTGCTCGCCGTCTTAGCGGTCGGGCCGGGATTGATGTCTAACACGGCATTGTCATCAGTTCAAGGCCTTGTTCAGAAAGCGGTTGGAACAAGTGTCTTCACATCAGTAAATCCGATATTGATCGGCAATATGGCCTTTGCCTTGTTAGTTCCGGCAGGACCGTTGCTGAGGAAAAAATTCGGTGCTCGTCCCGTCTATCTGGCTTCATTACCTGTTTTTATACTAGGTTCACTGCTCATCGCATGTTCAAGCGATGTTGCATGGATGGCGGCAGGGCGCTTTTTACAGGGGGAGGCAACAGGCGTCATGCTGATGATTATGATTCCAATGCTTGTACTGTCATTCCCGATTGAACGCAGGAACTATGCACTGCTTGTGCTGATCGGGGGATTCTATGGTTCTGTTATCATCGGCACAATCCTTGGAACCATTGCAACAAGCTGGGGGCATTGGAGATGGCTGTTTTTCATCTTTGGCACCTTGTCCCTGATCGGTGTCGCGGTGAGCTATTTCTTTCTTCATGACGAGCATCACGGGGCGTCGGATCAAGAACAGCCGCTTGATCATGCGGGAATTCTTTTATCTGTTTTCCTTGCCGCAGCCTCAGCGGTTTCATTCATTTTTCTGCAAAAATGGGGGCTGTTATCGGGTTATGTATGGATTGGTTTCGGGGTGACGTTATGTTTGCTCATTGGTCTATTGATTGTGGAATATAAAGTGAAAAACCCATTCATATCTATTAAACTGATGCTGCTGCCAAAACCGGTGCTTGGCTTATTGATCATAGCTGCAGGGACGATAACGGTAGCTGTCAGCCTGTCTGCTTTTCAAGGCTTGCTCCGTCAAATGTATGATATTTCTCAGGAGCATCTCATTTTTTTAAACTTGACTCTTTTAATTGGAGTGGCGATCGCGGCCATTTTAAGCGCTCTGTTATACGATAAAGTCGGACCAGGGATGCTCGGTATTATCGGCGGACTCATTCTCGTCTTTGTGAATTTTCAATGGCTGCATATGCAGGATCGATCATCTCTTTATATGTTCGCGGCACTGTTTATCATGCTTGCAGCGGGAACAGGCCTGACAGTCGCCGCAGGGCTGATGGGAGCTGCCATGGGAGGCCCGCTGCCTGATTTGGTCAAGAGAATGACAGCTGTTCAGTTTTTAAGATTGTTTGTCTATATGGGAGTTCCTATTCTCATCGGCTTTTTCACGAAAAAAGATGCTGCCAGACAAAGCGGTTCGGTACAGGATTCTATGATGACTGCTTATCATGATCTCTTCTTCATTTCTTTTATCCTTAGCGTGCTGCTCGTCTGCCTGTCATTTTGTATGAATGCCACTGGAATGGGGCACAAGCTGGCACATAAACCACATGATAAAGCGAAAACAGCTCCGGAAAAACCGGCCGTTTCAGCAGAAGGTTTGTCGAAGGCAACTGTCAAATCATATAAAGTAATAAATGATACGGAATATCGGAATGCACTCAGAAATTTACAAAAATAGAAACATGGTAAAAACCTTTTCATTGAGCGAAAAGGTTTTTGTTTTGCAATCTTTTCCCAACTTTATCCCTAAAGAATTGAAAAATATTAGAAGTGCAAGTAAAATTCTAAAAGGTAGATTCTTTTACATTCGTAATCTTTTAATTCGAAGGAAGGTTTTCATGGCCCGTAAAAAACTTAAAAAACGTAAACTCTTGATTTCACTATTTTTCATTGTATCGATTCCGCTAGCTCTGTTTGTTTTAGCGACAACTTTATCAAAACCGATTGAAACATCCAAAGAAACTGAAGAAATCGATGAACAGCAAGTATTTATAGACAGTCTGTCCGGACATGCCCAAATTTTGTATGAAAAATACCATGTTCTCCCCAGCATTACAATTGCTCAGGCCATTCTCGAATCGGACTGGGGGAACAGTGAACTGGCTGCTAAGGCCAACAACCTTTTTGGCGTAAAAGGGAATTATAAAGGCCATCATGTCACGATGGAAACGGACGAAGTTGAAAAAGGGAAAAGAAAAACCATTCGCGCGAAGTTTCGAAAATACAGCACGTTTTTTGAATCTATGGATGATCACGCCCAATTGTTCGTCCGTGGCACATCGTGGAATAAAAAGAAGTATAAACCGGTGCTTGAGGCAGGGAATTATAAGGAAGCGGCAACCGCCCTGCAAACATCAGGATATGCTACAGACCCTGACTACGCTGACAAAATCAGTGCTATTGTGGAAAAATACGATTTAGATGAGTACGATGAGGTAAATCCATCCCTCAAATCTGTGGATTTAAACGCCTCTATTAAAGACAGTGCCGTTCAAGACGTATGGTCCAAGCCTTCTACTGATGATCGGTCCATAAGGCTTACCTCTGCCCAATCTTACGTCGGCAAAGACATAAAGGTTGTGTCTAAAAAACAGAAAGGCCAGTCTGTATGGTACCAATTCCAAATCAATGATAAACTTATTGGCTGGATTGATGATTCAGCTGTTGAAATAAAGGAGGCAACCTAAGCCCTTTTTACTGGTATTTTTAATTCTTTGTTCCAATCCGGGGAATTTGAGGTATAATATTCCACGGAAGTTATCACTTTTTAACTATGCTTTCGGGAGGGAACAAAGGTGCAGAAATATAGACGCAGAAACACGGTTGCCTTTACAGTATTAGCTTATTTTACTTTTTTTGCGGGAGTATTTTTGTTTAGTATCGGACTCTATAATGCTGATAATCTGGAACTCAATGAAAAAGGTTATTACATCGCTGTTATGATACTTGTAGCAGTTGGTGCGATTCTTACACAAAAAGTGACCCGTGATAATGCGGAGGATAACGAAATCATCGCGGAACAGGAAAAAAGACAAAATCAATCTCATATCGAATCATAAAAAAATCCGGCGACTGCACGCCGGATTTTTTGATATCACCCTGTAAACACTTCGCCATCAGGGTAACGGATATTTGATTGCTCTGTTTTTGCGAATGAAAACACGAACGTTAAAGGACCAATTCTTCCGATAAACATGATGACAATAATGATACACTTGCCAGCTGTTGTCAGTTCAGGAGTAAGCCCCATCGTAAGGCCGACAGTTCCGAATGCGGAAAAGGTTTCAAACACAATTTGAAGAAATGGCGCTTTTTCTGTGATCGTCAGGGCGAAAATCCCTAAAAACACGATGAACAAACTGGTGACGCTCACAGCTAAAGCTTTAATGATAATCGGATATTTGATGGAACGGCGGAAAATAACCGTTTCTTTTTTACCTCTCAAGTAAGCAATAACAGATGTTAAAATCACGATGAACGTAGTCAGCTTAATGCCGCTCGCCGTTGATGCGCTTCCTGCTCCGATAAACATCAATAATAAAGTAAATACAATTGTTCCTTCTCTCATGCTTCCAAAATCTAGAGAATTGAAGCCTGCGGTTCTCGGCGTCACTGCCTGAAAATAGGACGCCCACAGTTTATCCACTATATGCAGGTGGCCGAGCGTGCCGGGGTTGCTGTATTCTAAAATAAAGACCGTAAGCATAGCAATCGCATTCAACATCAGCGTTCCTGTAAGCATGAGCTTTGTATGTAAAGAAAAAGCTTTAAAACGCCGATTTTTCATCACATCAAACAGAACCGTAAATCCGATCCCTCCTGTAATAAATAAGAAAGTAATCACGAGGTTTACTGTAGGATCGCCAACGTAGCTCATCAAATTATCAGGCCACAGCGAAAACCCGGCATTGTTAAAAGCAGAAATTGCGTGAAACAAACTTGCAAACAAGCCGGATGACCAGCCGTACTGAGGTACAAGCCGGATGGATAAAATGAGTGCTGCTATCAATTCAATACTGATCGAAAACAGAAACAGGACTTTGACAAGGCCAATGACACCGCCGATTGTCGGCTGGTTTAAGGCTTCCTGGACGAGCATTCGTTCTTTTAAGCCGATTTTTTTTCCTAATATCATGACGATCAAGACCGCAAATGTCATAAATCCAAGCCCGCCAATCTGAATCAGCCCCATAATAACTGTTTGCCCGAATACCGTAAATTGAGTACCGGTATCGACAACAGCAAGCCCTGTAACAGTTGTAGCGGAAGCCGCAGTAAAAAGGGCATCTATCCATGACAATGGCTTCGTAGTGGAAATCGGAAGCATTAATAGGACAGCCCCGATGATAATGGTAAGGAAAAAACCAATGGCAAGCACTTGAGGCGGTGTAAACCGAACCCATTTGATCACTTTATCCCTTTGAAGTGTCACCTTTGTCTACATCCCTTCGTTTTCAAAACGTTTAATATCCTTTTTGTGGCCCATGATCACCAGGCAATCTTGCTCGTGAATGATGTCTTCAGGCGCGGGGGAAAGACAGATATCTCCATGATGTTTAATGGCCAGGATCGTGCAGCCGTACTTTGCTCTTACATTCAGGTCAATAATCGATTTTGAATCAAGCTTGCGCGTAGCCAGCAGCTCGACAATACTGTATTCATCAGATAGATCAATGTAATTCAAAACATTTTCGTCTGAAAGGCTTTGTGCGATTTTAACCCCCATATCTTTTTCAGGATGAATAATGCGGTCAGCGCCGATTTTTTCAAGCACCTTGTGATGATAATAGTTTTGAGCCTTTACCCAAATATTTGGAATATCAAGCTCCTTTAATAATAGGGTGGTCAGCGTACTCGCTTGAATATTTGCTCCGATGGCAACAATCACATATTCAAAATTGCGTATTCCTAATGAAAGCAATTCGTTTTCTTCGGTGGCGTTGGCAATTACCGCATGAGTGGCGTAAGAAGCATATGCATTGACCTTTTCTTCGTTGATATCAACCGCAAGGACCTCATGCCCCATTCTATGAAGTTCTTTACAAATGCTGCCGCCAAACCGGCCCAGCCCGATCACGGCAAATTGCTTATTTTTAATTCTTCCCAATGTTCATATCTCCCTTAGTGAATTAACGTTTTTGAAGCAAAAAAGACCATTGCAAAGAATGGTCGATAATAGACCTCCTCTCTGTATACGCCTACGAGGTTAGCTGTCGGATTAGGGATTCAGAGTACCCCCTCTTACTTAGTAAGATTCACCCCAAGGCTGTTAAAAAAACAGCCAATCGTTGGTTCCCCCGTTCGTGTTTGATTAAGCGGTAAAAGAGACTGTATGAAATTGAACACTCAAGAATTTACTCCTGTTTCTAGTGTTTGTCAATTTAAATTTTAAACCAGAAAAAAGATAACGGGAATTAGAGAAAAAGGGGAGGGTAAAACGCAAAAAAGACCGGCGTTAACCGGTCTTTTACATTAGTTGCAACCGCAAGGCTGAGTCGGAGGAGTGCTGCGCTTAGCCACGTCAATGCTGGCTTCTGCGTAAAATTTATTTCCAATGCTTAATGATTTATTCTCTGCACGGAAAGTATATGTACCTGCGGCAGGAAGTGTTTTGTTATTCAGTTTTAATTTAAATTCGCCAGCTCCTAACAAATCAAGTGCCAAAGGAACTCTTACTGTTTTCCCGTTATTGAGGATCTGTGTTGTACGCAAGGCATTTCCGTTCAATGTATCTTTCGTGTTTGCAGTAAATCCGCTTGGCAATGTAAACTCCATAACGCCAAGGCTGAGAAGCGTGTTTGGACGGTAAGTCAATTCGATATCTGAGAAAGACCATTCCGTTTTGCTGGCGCCAGTGATTGTTGCGAACAATGAAGCTGTAGACTGTGTTCTCATAGTAGATTCAGTATGAGCTTTAGTTGATGTAGATTCAGCCGCGAAAGAAGCTGTAGGTGCAGAAACGAGTAATCCGAGACTTAATGCACTAATTGCCAAAGAAGATAATAATTTGCGTTTCATAACAAAATTCCCCCTAAAAAATGATAAATTAAACAGGCCTGCCCGCTTTTCACCTCCTCTGAAGGCCAAATACAAATTTTACCTACATAAAATTACCATCAAATATTTTGGAAGTAAATGGGGTGTTTTTCCCGTATTTTTCAAATTTGTAGTAGTTACATCAAAAAAACGCCTGGTTTCCCAGGCGTTTTCTGCTTTACTTTGTTTCGACCGGTATAAATTTAAAAATTTCTCCGGTCTGCACCGATTCAGCAAGCCGTTTCAGCCAGTCATAGTAAGCTTTAGAGCTTTCCAGCTGATCATATAACTGCAGTGCTTCATTTTTGATATCCTCATCGAGATCTTCCTTGCATAAAACCTTTTGTAAATCAGCTTGAGCTTCCTCGATCGCTGTTACATTCACTTGAACCTCCCGCTCCCATTTAGGTGGAAAGAAATTTGTGAAAAATTTAAAGAAATCCTTCTCAGCCACAAATGTATGCTTGCGGATGCCCCGGTGAAATGTTTTTTTCACTACATTTAAGTCTTGAAGCTTTTTGACGCCAGTGCTCATGCTTGGTTTGCTCATTTGCAACTCCTCACGCATTTCGTCAAGCGTCATCTCATCCCTCATATACATCGTCCCATATAAAATCCCGACACTGCGGGTAATTCCGTAAAGATCCATCGTTTCAGCAATGGAGTCAATAACAAGATCCCGAGCCTGTTCTATAGCTGCAAATTCTGGATTTTCATCCATACTGACCCTCTTTTCCTTTAGAAAATTAAATTCGTTAAGTTATTTCTTTATGTTCTTTATCTTAACGAAACATGAGGAAAAGTCAAAAAGAAAAATCAAAATGGGACTTTGACAGTTTAAAAACCATATGTTAGATTAAGGTTGTTAAAAACATTAAATTTTTATTTAACAAACTTTATTTACGTCAAGGAGGCTTATATGAGTCAAACATTATTCATTGACGGAGAATGGATCAGTGCCGAAAAAGAACAGATCCGCAGTATTATCAACCCATTTAATCAAGAAGAAATTGCAACTGTAAGCGAGGGAGGGCGAGAGGACGCCATCAAAGCAATCGCAGCCGCACGCAGAGCATTTGACAAAGGAGAATGGTCATCGCTATCCGGGCTTGAACGCGGAAAAATTGTTCTGAAAATTGCGGAATTAATCAGACGCGATCTTGAGGAGCTGGCTGAGCTTGAATCTCTTGATACAGGAAAAACACTCGAAGAAAGCAAGGCCGATATGGACGATATCGCCAATGTTTTTCAATATTACGCCGGCTTGGCAGACAAAGATGGCGGAGAGATCATTTCATCTCCGATTCCTGATTCAGAAAGCAAAATTATTAGGGAGCCAATCGGGGTTTGCGGCCAGATCACTCCATGGAATTATCCGCTCCTTCAAGCGAGCTGGAAAATCGCCCCTGCACTGGCCGCAGGAAACACAATCGTCATGAAGCCGAGTGAGATTACGCCGCTGACGACAATCAAAGTCTTTAAGCTGATGGAAGAAGCCGGTGTTCCAAAAGGTGTCGCAAATCTTGTTCTTGGACCGGGAGCCACAGTGGGCGACGAGCTTGCCGTAAACAAAGACGTCGATTTGATTTCATTTACGGGCGGAATTGAAACAGGCAAAAAAATCATGCGGGCGGCAAGCGGAAACGTCAAAAAAATCGCCCTTGAACTTGGCGGGAAAAACCCAAATATTGTTTTCAAGGACGCGGATTTAGAAGTTGCGGTTGATCAGGCCTTAAACGCTGTATTTTTCCACGCCGGCCAAGTATGCTCTGCAGGTTCCCGCTTGCTTGTTGAGGATGCCATTCATGATCAATTTTTGGCGGAGCTGGTCAAACGGGCAAAACGCATAAAACTCGGAAACGGTTTTCATGCTGAGACAGAAAGCGGTCCGCTTATTTCGGCGGAGCACAGGGCAAAGGTAGAAAAATATGTAGAGATCGGAATAGAGGAAGGCGCGAAGCTGGAGACAGGAGGCAAACGCCCGGAAGATCCTGAGCTTCAAAACGGCTTTTTCTATGAACCTACTATTTTCTCAAACTGTAATTCTGACATGAGAATCGTTCAGGAAGAGGTTTTCGGTCCTGTATTGACAGTCGAAACCTTCAGCTCTGAAGAAGAGGTAATCGAGCTTGCGAATGATACCATCTATGGCTTGGCTGGAGCGGTATGGTCAAAAGACATTGAAAAGTGCGAACGGGTAGCAGCCCGCTTGAGAATGGGAACCGTTTGGATCAACGATTTTCATCCGTACTTTGCACAAGCGCCATGGGGCGGATATAAGCAATCCGGGTTCGGACGCGAGCTTGGAAAAATAGGCCTTGAAGAATACACAGAAGTCAAACATGTATACCGCAATACAAAACCGGCAGCGGTTAACTGGTTTAATTCATAAGAGGGGGAGATTGATGATGACATTAAATATGAAGGTAGAAAGCATGCAGAAATTCCACACATTTGAAATTCCGACTGTGATTAAGCATGGAATCGGAGCCATCAAGCATACGGGTGAGGAAGTAGCTGCACTGGGCGTTTCAAAAGCGCTCCTTGTCACAGACCCAGGGATTTATAAAGCCGGTGTTGCTGATCCTGTAATCGAATCACTTAAAGAAGCAGGCATTGAAGTGGTGCTCTTTAATAAAGTTGAGCCAAACCCGCCTGTCCGTCTGGTGAATGAAGGATCTGAGCTTTACAAAAAAGAGAACTGTAATGGTTTGGTGGCAGTCGGAGGCGGAAGCTCCATGGATACAGCAAAAGCAATCGGAGTAGAAGCGACTCACGAAGGAAGCGTGCTTGATTATGAAGCGGCAGATGGGAAAAAACCGCTGGAAAACCGCATTCCTCCGCTGACGACAATTCCCACTACAGCTGGAACAGGATCAGAAGTAACCCAATGGGCGGTTATCACAGATGAAGAAAGAGAATTCAAATTCAACACGGGCGGTCCGCTGATTGCAGCGCACTTGACCATCATTGATCCTGAGCTTCATGTTTCAATGCCTCCGCATGTAACAGCTATGACGGGAATTGATGCGCTCGCCCATGCCATTGAGTGCTATACAATGAAATTTGCACAGCCAATCACGGATGCGGTTGCCCTAATGGCGATTGAGTATGCCGCTCATTACATTAAGAGGGCATTTGCTGACGGAGAGGATCTGGAAGCAAGGTACGGAATGGCGCAGGCAGCGATGCTTGCCGGTCTTTCTTACGGAAGTGAATCAGCGGGCGCGGCTCATGCGATGAGCCAAACGCTTGGCGGTATTATCCCAGTCGCTCACGGACAATGTGTAGCGGCGATGATGGGCCCTGTCATGGAATACAACTGGAAGGGCTATCCTGAGAAGTTTGCGCGTATTGCGAAAGCGTTCGGTATTGATACAAGCAAGATGACAACAGAAGAAGCTGCGAAAGCATCTGTCAATTGGATGTATGATCTGGTCGAAGATTTAGAAGTGCCGACTTTAGAAGAGCAGGGAGTATCACCTGATATGATCGAACGCTTGTCTAAAGAAGCAATGAAAGATCCGCAAACCTTCGGAAACCCTAGAGATTTAAATGAAAAAGCATACAACTGGATCTACAAGCGCTGCTTTAACCTTACGCCTAAAACGGTATAATCAAAATCCCGCTCCTTTACAGAGCGGGATTTTTTGGGATAATGAAGCATAGGTGGAAATTTTAGATAAGAAAGAAGGTGCCAGCTGATGTGGAAGCGGATGACTGCAAAAGCGGAAGGCTTATATATCGCAGATACAGAAAGCTTCGTAACAAAGCAAATGGACAAGCTTGATTTTGATTATGGCGGCATCCCCGGCGACTTGCATTTTGGCCTGACCAAAAAAGCGGGAGCCAGAGAACCAATGTTTTCAAGAGGGACTGAAATTTTCAACCGCAGACAAATTTCAATTGTTTCAATAGAGGAATGCAACGAAATCGCTTTAAAAATGGGAGTGCCGAGAATTTTGCCGGAATGGCTCGGGGCGAATGTGGCAGTCAGCGGTATGCCAGATCTTACTTCATTAAAAGAAGGAAGCCGGATTATTTTTCCGAGCGGAGCGGCTCTGCTGTGTGAGGGCGAAAATGATCCTTGTATCCAGCCGGGAGAAGTCATTCAGTCTTATTATCCGGACCAACCGAAGCTGGCGTCGGCTTTCGTCCGCCACGCACTGGGCATTAGAGGGATTGTCTGTATTGTGGAAAGACCTGGTGCTGTTTACACAGGTGATGAAATAGAAGTTCATTCCTATCAGCGAAAAGTCAAACGAAAAGCAGAAAGGGTCTGATTAAATCAGGCCCTTTCTATCTTTTCTTTAATTTCTTTCATTTGGCTGAGGTGCCGTTTTTCATGATGGCCGATAAAATCGATCCACTGTCTGACAGTCAGCTCTTGAAACACAGGATGCGGAAGCACTCTTTCAAAATCTTCTTCTTTCAGAGAGGCAATCGCAGCAGTCAGCTGCTCTCTTACCACATCAAGCTCACGTTTCATTTGGCTGCCTGAAATAAAATCATGCGCAGGCTCAAGATGACTCGGGGCTTTCCGTTTATTATTTCTGTCCTGTGCTACCTCAAGCGGTTTTTCTTCAATTTCTTTAATCGGAGCGTCCTTTACACGTTCCTTCAACATTTTTTGTGCGGTCATATCGATTTTTTTCAAATGGTCAAGAACTTCCCGTATGCTCCATTCTTCAGCAGAAGGCTTTTGATTCAGCTTTTCGTCAGAAAGTCCTTTCAATTCGTTCCACGTTTCTAATCTGGCTTCATTAAAGATACTCATCATATCTCCTCCTAAAATGACATTACCATATATATAAGCAATTATCATTTATAAAGCACTTCAAATGGGTTATTTGTCTTAAAATTTTGAAACTTTTCCCGAGGTGTCTCGTATAAATGGTAACGGCAGCCGTTCATCAATGCATTGATGAAGAAAGGATGAGGAAGTTGGAGTTATTTGGAGTACCTATACAAACAATGTATCTTTATACGCTTATTATTGCGGGCAGCCTTACGCTGTTATTCCTGTTTTTCGGAGATGTATTTTCAGGGCTGTCAGAAGGCATTCCGTTTCTTAATCCGACATTAGTGCTCTCATTTTTTACATGTTTTTCAGCGGGCGGATATATAGGTGAACTTGTATTGCCTCTGTCAAGCTTGCTGATTGCGCTTTTATCTTGCATCCTTTCGATCATGCTGGTGGTATTGCTTCACATCTTTGTACTGGTGCCATTATCATCTGCAGAAGAATCATTGGCATATAGAGAAGATGATCTCAGAGGAAGACTCGGTAAAGTGATTACAGCTGTGCCGGTTGACGGGTTTGGTGAAGTGGTCATAGAAGGGATAGGCGGGACCATTTCAAAGTCAGCGGTCAGTTTTGATAATCAGCAGATCAGTTACGGGACAACGGTGTTAGTCGTAGATATTAACAACGGAGTTCTTTCGGTTACTCCGCATGAACCCATTTAACATAAAAGGAGGAATTTGATATGACAATGCCGATTATAATGATCATCGGAGTTGTATTCTTTTTATTAATTGCACTAATAGCTGTGTTTATTACGAAGTATCGTACAGCAGGGCCTGATGAAGCGTTAATTGTAACAGGGAGCTATCTGGGCAATAAAAATGTTCATGTCGATGAAGGCGGCAACCGTATTAAAATCGTCCGCGGCGGAGGAACCTTTGTCCTTCCCGTCTTCCAGCAGGCAGAGCCGCTAAGCTTATTATCAAGCAAACTCGATGTTTCGACACCTGAAGTCTATACAGAACAAGGAGTGCCAGTAATGGCCGATGGAACTGCGATTATTAAAATCGGCGGTTCTATAGGAGAAATCGCTACAGCGGCCGAACAATTTTTAGGGAAATCAAAAGACGACCGTGAGCAGGAAGCGCGGGAGGTTTTAGAAGGCCACCTTCGTTCCATTCTCGGCTCAATGACAGTTGAAGAAATCTATAAAAACAGGGAGAAATTTTCTCAAGAGGTGCAGCGTGTCGCTTCACAGGACCTCGCGAAAATGGGGCTTGTGATTGTTTCCTTTACCATTAAAGATGTGCGTGATAAAAACGGTTATCTTGAATCATTAGGGAAACCGAGAATTGCCCAAGTAAAACGCGATGCTGATATCGCGACAGCAGAGGCTGATAAAGAAACCCGAATTAAGCGGGCAGAAGCCGATAAAGACGCAAAAAAATCAGAACTTGAACGGGCGACGGAAATCGCTGAAGCTGAAAAAATCAATCAGCTCAAAATGGCTGAATTCCGCAGAGAACAAGATACGGCAAAAGCGAATGCCGACCAGGCATATGATTTAGAGACTGCCAGAGCGCGCCAGCAAGTCACAGAGCAGGAAATGCAGGTTAAAATTATCGAACGCCAAAAACAAATAGAACTAGAAGAAAAAGAAATTCTTCGCCGTGAACGTCAATACGACTCAGAGGTAAAGAAAAAAGCCGATGCAGACCGTTATTCTGTTGAGCAGTCCGCAGCAGCTGAGAAAGCCAAACAGCTCGCGGAAGCCGATGCCAAGAAGTACAGTATTGAAGCAATGGCAAAGGCTGAGGCGGAAAAAGTAAGAATTGACGGGCTAGCAAAAGCAGAAGCGGAAAAAGCGAAAGGAGAGACAGAAGCAGAGGTTATCCGCCTGAAAGGTCTTGCAGAAGCGGAAGCAAAAGAGAAAATTGCGGCCGCCTTTGAACAGTACGGGCAGGCGGCGATTTTCGATATGATTGTCAAAATGCTTCCGGAATACGCGAAACAAGCAGCGGCACCTCTTTCAAATATTGATAAAATCACCGTTGTCGATACAGGAGGAAGCGGTGAATCAAGCGGAGCAAACAAAGTAACCAGCTATGCGACGAACTTAATGTCAAGTCTGCAAGAAAGTTTAAAAGCATCCTCGGGAATCGATGTAAAAGAAATGCTTGAGAACTTTTCAGGAAAAGGAAACGTAAAACAAAGCATCAATGAATTAACAAATGAAATCAAAGAAGCCAAAACGGTCCAAAAATCAGAGTAAGGAAAGGACAGAACCGTATGGTAACTGTACGTGAAGCGAAGTTAGAGGATATAAAGGGTATTGCAAAAGTGCATGTAGACAGCTGGAGGACAACATACCACGAAATTATCCCGATTGATTATTTAAACAGCCTGAACTATAAGGAATTTGAAGACAAATGGAAAAGTCGCTCGTTAAAAGGAGTATTTGTTGCTCAGGACGAAATGGATTCAGTATTCGGCTTTGCTTCATTTGGACCTATTCGCTCTGAACAAGAAGGCTATGACGGCGAGTTATACGCTATTTATCTTCTGGAAGAGCGCCAGCGGCAAGGTGCAGGCAGGGCGCTCTTAGCAAAAGGAGCGGAGTTTTTGCTTCAACATGGTTTTTCAAGTATGTTTGTTTGGGTTATTGAGCAGAATCCCTCGATTATATTTTATCAGGCCTATTCACCTGAAAGAGTAGCGGAGGACAACTTTGAAATTGCCGGAGTAAGGCTGAAAGAAGTAGGTCTTGGCTGGCCGGATCTTTCAGCTTTAAAAACGCTTCTTAACAGATAACGAAAAATCCCCCAGCGGAATTCGCTGGGGGATTTTTACTTTTACGCTTTGTCACTTTTAAGCAAACGGGGTGCTGTCATAAATAATAAACATAGGACAATTGCACAAATAATGAATGAAGGTACCATGTAAGTCGCATTATAAGTTAAAGAATAAATCCATACCGGTGTTCCTTTTGGAGCAAAGCTGCCGAAAAACACAGCTCCTGAAATGACATGCGCGGCATAGCGCAGCAAACTGCCGATAAAAACTGCGCTTACCACTGAAACAATCAATTTCCCTTTTGTTTTTGATACAGCGGCTTTACGGACTGAAGAAGCGAAACAGCCGCTTATGCCGATTGCTGCGAAAGCGACAATGTAATCTAACAATAGCTGTACAGGATGTTGAGCAAACAAGTTTCCGATTGCTATTTGTACTAGACCTGTCAACAAACCTGTAGTAAGACCTGCTTTGACACCCCAGCGAAACGAAATTAAAAAGATCGGAATCATCATGATGGAGACCGAGCCTCCTTGAGGCATGCTAAGAAACATTCCTGAGACAATGTCTAAAATAACGGCTGCCGCTGTCATAATGGCAATTTCAACAAGGCGAACCAGTTGCTTAGATTGATTCATATCTATCTCCTTCCATTGACAGACAACCAAAAGGACAACAAAAAAGCAGCACGCGGAAGGATGAGAAAAGTTCCACGCACTGCTTTACGATCTGCAATTCATTTGACTTTGCCACATCCCTACGCCAGCGTTAACTAACAGGTTCAAAGGGTCAGAACGAAACCGCTCACTCTCAGCTTTAATGCTCCCCTTGTGGTCATCAGTATTTAGTTCGTTTCTACTATACAAGAAAACGAAAAAAACAACAAGATCACATGACTGATGTATATGTTCTTTTAAGAAACTTATATGATACACACGCTTTAGAAATCATGGCGAGGATTATAGTTTATTTGTTTTATAGATTTTTTTAAAAAAACTATTGCAATAAATAAATACAGGTGTTATATTATTAAACGTCGCTGATGCACAGCGGACACAAACTAGATGCTTCAAAACAACTTGAAAAAAGTTGTTGACAAAAAAGAAGCTGAATGTTATATTAGTAAAGCTGCTTCATTGATTCATTGAGAAGTAACGAAATGATCTTTGAAAACTAAACAAGACAAAACGTACCTGTTAATTCAGTTTTTAAAAATCGCACAGCGATGTGCGTAGTCAGTCAAACTAGGGTCTGCACGACGCAGGTCACGCAGGTGTCGCCGCAGGATGCGGTGAACTTAACCTGTGATCCATTTATCGGAGAGTTTGATCCTGGCTCAGGACGAACGCTGGCGGCGTGCCTAATACATGCAAGTCGAGCGGACAGATGGGAGCTTGCTCCCTGATGTTAGCGGCGGACGGGTGAGTAACACGTGGGTAACCTGCCTGTAAGACTGGGATAACTCCGGGAAACCGGGGCTAATACCGGATGGTTGTTTGAACCGCATGGTTCAAACATAAAAGGTGGCTTCGGCTACCACTTACAGATGGACCCGCGGCGCATTAGCTAGTTGGTGAGGTAATGGCTCACCAAGGCAACGATGCGTAGCCGACCTGAGAGGGTGATCGGCCACACTGGGACTGAGACACGGCCCAGACTCCTACGGGAGGCAGCAGTAGGGAATCTTCCGCAATGGACGAAAGTCTGACGGAGCAACGCCGCGTGAGTGATGAAGGTTTTCGGATCGTAAAGCTCTGTTGTTAGGGAAGAACAAGTACCGTTCGAATAGGGCGGTACCTTGACGGTACCTAACCAGAAAGCCACGGCTAACTACGTGCCAGCAGCCGCGGTAATACGTAGGTGGCAAGCGTTGTCCGGAATTATTGGGCGTAAAGGGCTCGCAGGCGGTTTCTTAAGTCTGATGTGAAAGCCCCCGGCTCAACCGGGGAGGGTCATTGGAAACTGGGGAACTTGAGTGCAGAAGAGGAGAGTGGAATTCCACGTGTAGCGGTGAAATGCGTAGAGATGTGGAGGAACACCAGTGGCGAAGGCGACTCTCTGGTCTGTAACTGACGCTGAGGAGCGAAAGCGTGGGGAGCGAACAGGATTAGATACCCTGGTAGTCCACGCCGTAAACGATGAGTGCTAAGTGTTAGGGGGTTTCCGCCCCTTAGTGCTGCAGCTAACGCATTAAGCACTCCGCCTGGGGAGTACGGTCGCAAGACTGAAACTCAAAGGAATTGACGGGGGCCCGCACAAGCGGTGGAGCATGTGGTTTAATTCGAAGCAACGCGAAGAA